>JBGASF010000119.1:0-25273 GCA_044229835.1 Polyangia bacterium
AACCGCCGGATACGGACCCGTACGTCCGGTGGTGTGAGAGGGGTCGGTCAGTCACTACTGGCCGCCCCTATCTCGATTCGGGGTGGCGCGCGGGTCAGCGGAAGGCGGTGGCGGACATCAGCGGGAACTGGAAGACGATCATGCCGGTGCCGTCGTCGGCCACCGCGACCTCGGGGGCATAGGAGTTGGAGGCGCCGTTGGCGCCGACCTGGACCGGGGCGACCCAGGTGCCATTGAAGCGCGCCGCGTGGATGGTGCACTGCATGCCGCTCGGGCACTCCTGCCAGGCCGCCAGGGCGTTGCCGGAGCGATCGATGGCGATGGAGGGCGCCTGCGAGCTTGCGCTGGTGCTGATGGCCACCGGCGCGGTGTTGCCCGGGCGCACCTCGACGGCGCGGATGGTGCCCTGCTGCCAGATCACGATGGCGCGACCGCCGCGACCCTGGGCCACCGCGGCGTACATGCCGCCCCCCGAGCCGGGCATCAGCGAGGGCGCGCCCCAGGCCGTCCCGCCGACGGCGAACAGCTGGTAGTAGACCCCGGTGGCGTTGTGATAGCCGACCACGGCGTCGCCATCCTGCCCGACGGCGACGTTGGGATAGGTCGGCTCGCCGCTGGCGGCGCCGTCGATGGCGACCGGGGTGGTCCAGGCGCCAGCGACATAGCGGCTGGCCATGAGGTCGGTGTTGCCGGCGGGGCCCAGCATCCACACCGCGTGCGCGACGCCACCGCCCCCGACGCCGAGCGTGAAGAAGCCCTGATAGCTGGTGCCGACCGCGTAGGGCCCCGAGCTGGTCCAGGCGCCGCCGCCGCTGGCGCTGCGCAGCAGATACATCGACGCGCCGTTGGCGACCGCGGCATAGGCGTTACCGGCGTCGTCGATGCCGACCCTGGGCGGCGAACCGCCGTTGCCGGTCAGATCGAGCACGGTCTGCTCGGCGCCCCACAGGTTGGTCGACGCGGTGTAGCGATACGAGCGCACCTGGTAGGTGCCACCGGTGACGTTGATGCCGAACAGCACGATGCCATCACCGCCCGGCGTCATGGCGACGCTGCTCTGGTAGGCGTTGCCACCGTTGACCTGGCGCAGCAGGCGCGGCGTGCCCCAGGCGCCGGCGGCGTAGCGATTGACCCAGACGTCGTAGCCATTGCCGTCGTCCTGCGACCAGCTGGCGATGGCGCTGCCGTCCGCCGCCATGGCGACCTGGATGCTCTGGCCGCCGGCGGTGGCGATGGTGCCCTGGGTGCCGAAGCTGCCGTCGCGCGTGGTGACGCTCCCGCGGTAGGGCGAGGCCAGGGCGGCGCCGGTGCTGCTGCGCAGCGCGCCGCTGATGATGCCGTCATAGCGCGTGCGCAGCGCCAGCCGGCCGCCGGTCGGGCTGAAGCGCACGGTGTCGCCCACCACGGAGGTGGCGCCGGGGACCGCGGTGGTGCCACGCAACAACGACAGGGCGCTCGCGGTGGTGCCGTCGAGCGGGGCGCTGGCGCGCGCGGTGACCAGCGCGGTCGGATCGGCCGCGGTGTCGTTGTCGGCCGGGACGGTCGACAGGATGGTCATACCGCCAGCGTCGCTGCCGCCGCCACCGTCGTCCCCGACGGCCGCGTCGTCGCTGCCGCCGTCGCTGCCGCCGCCATCGACCCCGCCGTCGAGCGGGGTGCCGCCGAAGTCGAGCTCGAGCGTCACCAGGTCACCTGGTACCAGGGTGGCGTCACCCTCGACGCTGCCCAGCACGGTGACGCCCGCGCGCGCCTCGACGCGCACGTGCACCTGGCCGCTGCGGTCCTTGGGGAAGGCCAGCGTGAAGGCCGTCGGCAGCGTGATGGTCCGCGGCGTCTCGGGCACCGCGACGGAGGCGGTGCCGGCGCTGGTGGTCGCGGTCACGCTGAACTGATCGGGCGCCGGGCTGAGCACGCCCCGGACGTTGACGCGGACGCGGGTCAGGCCGTCGCTGCTGTCGCCGCACGCGGGCAGGCCGAGGCCGACCAGGCACAGCAGGGCGAGGCGCGTCTGGGCGGAGGTCCTCATCATGGCAACCTGTAGTCGCCGAGCGGGCTGTCGGGTGCGCCGGCGTCGCCACCCGAGGCCACCGCGATGATCACCACGGCGCCGACCGCGACCGCGCCGATCCCGCCCCAGAACCACCACTTCTTGTAGATGGGCCGCTTGCCGCCGCTGTCGTGCGGGGCCGCCGAGGTCGTGGCGCCTGCGCCGTCGTCACCGAGGGCGGCGGCCTGGTCGGGCGGTGGGATGCGGGTCGCGCCGCCATCGCCATCGGCGTCGGCATCGGCGTCGGCATCGGCGTCACCGTCGGTGTCGGCGTCGGGCTCGGCCGGGCCGGTGCCGCCGCGGTTGGGCGGATTGACGGGGCCGATGGGCGGGGCGTTGGAGGTCTTGCGCTGCTTGTCCAGCTGCTCCTCGAGGTCGGCCAGGCGGGCCTCGACCTCGGCGCGGTTCTTGGCGTCGGGCTGGTTGCGCAGGTACGACTTGTAGAAGAAGGAGGCCTGCTGGAAGTTGCCCTGCAGCCGGTAGGCCTGCGCGATGTTGTAGAGGAACACCGGCTCCTTGCGGGCCTGGTAGGCGGCCTTGTACTCCTTGATGGCGGTCTCGAAGTCACCCAGGTCGTAGGCCGTGGTGCCGTCCTCGAAGTGCTTGCGCGCCAGCGCGTCGGCCTTCTTGTCGGCCCACGCACTGGGAGCGCTGGCGGCGAGGCCCAGCACGGCCGCACACAGGAGAATTGCATGTCGCATTCCCACATCTTAGCCCAGCCCGCGCTGGCTGGGGGCAGGCCTTTTGCGGGTCGCGGCCATGTCAATCTCGTAATGTCAGAGTGGGTCCGTATGATGCGCCAGCGTCATGACAGCGGACTCGACAACGCCTGCTTCGACCTGGTCGGTACGGCCCCTCGGTGAACGCGAGACCCGCGCCGCGGAGGTGCTGGTGCGCGAGCTCGGCGTGCGCGGGGCGACCGCGCGCCTGCTGGCCCAGCGCGGCCTCGGTGAGGTCGCGGCGGCGGCGCGCTTCCTCGACCCGCGCCTCGGCCAGCTGCGCGCGCCCGAGGCGGCGGGGCAGGGCATCGCCGGCTTCGCCGCGGCCGCCGATGGCCTGATGGCGGCGCTGGCCGCGGGTACCGTCATCGGTGTGTTCGGTGACTATGACGTCGACGGCATCACCTCGGCCGCGGTGCTCGCCGGCTACCTGCACGAGCTGGGGGGCCAGGTGGTGACCCGGGTGGCCCGGCGTGATGGCGGCTATGGCTTCGGCGTCGCCGACGCCGAGGCGCTGCTGGAGGCGGGCGCCCGCCTGGTGGTCACCTGCGACACCGGGACCTCGGATCTGCCCGCGCTCGAGCTGCTGCGCGCGCGCGGCGCCCACGCCATCGTGATCGATCATCACCAGGTGCCCGAGGGCGATCCGACGGCGCACCCGGCGCTGCTCGTCAATCCGCACCGGCCCGACGACCGGTTTCCCTTCAAGGGGCTGGCCTCGGTGGGGCTGGCGTTCTACCTGGCCTGCGCGCTGCGCTCGCGTCGCCGTGCCGCCGGCCTGGCGGCGCCGGATCCGAAGCCGTGGCTGGATCTGGTGGCCATCGGGACGCTGTGTGATCAGGCGCCCCTGCTGGAGGAGAACCGCATCCTGGTGCGCCATGGCCTCGAGGTGCTGAACCAGCGCCGGCGCCCCGGCCTGCGCGCGCTGCTGGTGCAGGCCGGCATCGACAGCCCCGGCCCACCCGGCGCCTTCGATCCGGAGCCCCGGCGGCTCGACGAGATCAGCGTGACCTTCAAGCTGGGGCCGCGGCTCAATGCACCCGGGCGGCTGGGCTCGGCGCAGCCCGCGCTGGAGCTGCTGGTCGCGCGTGACGACGCCGCTGCGCGCGTGGCCGCGGCGGCCATCGAGGACGTCAATCGCGAGCGCCAGCGGGTGCAGGATCTGGTCATGGTCGATGCCCTGGCCCAGGCCGACGCCCTGCTCGCGGCCATGCCGGAGCGCGCCGCCGTGGTGGTGGCGGGCGCGGGCTGGCCGGCCGGGGTGGTCGGCATCGTGGCCGCCAAGCTGGTCGATCGGCACGCCCGGCCGGCGCTGGTGATCGCGCTGGAGGCCGAGGCCGGGGCCGCGGGCGCGGTGGCGATCGGGCGCGGCTCGGCGCGCACGGTGGCAGGGATCGATCTGTACCAGGCGCTGGCGCGCTGCGCGGGGCACCTGATGAAGTGGGGTGGCCATGCCGCGGCGGCCGGGGTGACCCTGGCGGCGACGGAGGTCGACGCCTTCCGCGCCGCCTTCGAGGGCGCGGTGGAGCAGCAGCTCGCGGGCAGCGCGGCGGGGCGCAGGCGCGGTGGCGTGGTGGTGGACGGGCTGCTCGGCGCGCACGAGGTCGACGCCGGTCTGTGCGAAGATCTGGCCCGGCTGTCGCCGTTCGGCGCCGGCAACCCGGAGCCGCTGCTGCTCCTGCGTGGCATGGAGACCGCGGAGACCCGCATCGTCGGCGACAAGCACCTCAAGCTGTCGTTGCTGGCGGCCGACGGGTCGACGCCGCTCGAGGCCATCGCGTTCCGCCAGGCCGAGCATGACCCCGGCGTCGGCCGCATGATCGATCTGGCCTGCCTGCCGCGGGTCGATCGCTGGCGCGGCCAAAGGCGGGTCCAGCTCGAGGTGCGCGCGCTCCGCGAACACATCGAGGCGTCGGCGGCGCGCAGCCCGGAGCTTCCAGTGGCGACCACGGTGGAAGTGGCGGCCACGGTGACCGTCGCCTACCATGCGGATGATCTCCATGGCTGAGCCCGACGATCCCGAGACGCCCGACGCTGGCAAGGCCGACGCTGGCAAGGCCGACGCTGGCAAGGCCGACGCCGACGCCGACGCTGACAGCCGGCACGACACCGCGCGCGGGCGGCGCGACGTGCTGGCCGAGCGCGCCGAGCGACTGCCGCGGGGCAGCTTCCTCCGGCAGCGCGACCTGATGATGATCGCGGTGCTGCTGGTCGGCCTCATCTGCGTCCTGGCGCTGCGTGGCGCGTGCGCCCGCGGCGCCGCCCGCCTGGTCGGCAGCTTCGACGAGCCCGACGCCGGCCGTCCCAAGCTGCGCAAGCCGCGCTGAGCAGTCGTCCTCGCGACGGTCTCGTGCAGGTGCTCGACATCGCCAGCTTGACTCACTGCATCATCACATGGTAGCGCGGTAGCTCTCGTGGCTGCCTCAGACAAAGAAAACGCGAAGGACAGCGCTGCCGCCAAGGACAGCGCCACCCTGCGCGCCAAGATGACCGCGGCGTGGGACGACCTCGAGAAGCGTGTCGAGGCGGGCGTCCAGAAGGCGGCCTCCCGGGCGCTGGCTCCGCTGCTCCAGCAGGTCAGCGATCTGCGCTCCCGGGTCGAGAAGCTGGCGACCAAGATGGAGGACGTCGCGCGCACCCGCCTCGGCCTGGGCAACAAGGACGGCAGCTCGGGCAAGGACAAGGACTCCGCCGGCAAGGACAAGGATTCGCGCAGCTAGGCGTCGGGCCAGGGCCTGGCCCTGGTCTGGCTGGTCCTTCGCCGGCCCTGGTCGCTCCTGTTCAGGCAGCTTCAGTCCCTGCCCGACATGTAACCTCGCTGACCTCTCGCCTTGACCCCCAGGTGGTCCTGGCCCTACAATTCAAGGGCACGGCGCCAGATCTTCGGCGGGGGAGTGCAAGTGCCGCGAGTCGTCCGCGAGAAGCAGTCCGGCTTCACACTGTCAGAGCTGATGGTCGTGATCGTCATCGTCGGCATCGTCTCGGCGATCGCTGCTCCTGCGTTCATCAAGACCATGCAGGCCGGGCGCGCCGCGCGCGCCTCGCGCGGCCTGGTCGAGGTCATGCGCTACGCGCAGTCCGAGGCGCTGTCGCGCAACCGCGCCATGCGCATCCAGCTGTTCCCGTCCGCGACCGGCGTGGTCGGCGGCTCCATCACGGTGGTCGCGGGCGCGTCGTCGACCTGCTCCGGGGTCTTCCCGACCGGCCTGCCCGGCAGCCTGGGCACCTACACCTATGCCGCCAGCGCCGCTGGCAGCGACGTCGCCTTCGACAAGGTGACCGGCCCGACCGACCTCTGTCTCAAGCCCACCGGCGAGCTGTTCGAGCTGCCCGCGCGCACCTACAGCGATGGCACCACGCTGGAGGTCGCCACCATCCGCTCCAGCTCGCGCAAGAACGTGCGCACCATCCGGCTCGGCCCCAACGGCTCGGCGAGGGTCAAGTGACGACCCCGACGCCCACGCCTGCGCCCGGCGCCACCACGGCGCCCGCGCCCACCACGGCGCCCGCGCCCACCACGGCGCCCACGCCCACTGCCGCGCGCCGGGGCCAGGGCGGCTTCACCCTGGTCGAGGTCATGGCCTCGGTGGTGGTGTTCGCGCTCGGCTTCGTCGGCGTGATGGCGACCATGCTGGGCTCGGTCGGCGCCAACGGCCAGTCGCGCGACATGAGCGGCGGCATCCAGATCGCCGAGAGCGTGTCGCAGGAGTTCTCGGTGCGCGGGCGCAACTGGACCGGCTCGCTGCCCATCGCCACCGAGCTGCCCGAGCTCGCCGTCGCCGCCAACACCTGGCAGATGTTCACCTCGTTCGCCCCCATGTCCACCGGCGAACCCATCGACGTCGAGCGCCGCGCCAAGAGCACGCTGCCCGCACAGCTGCGCAACCGCGCCATGTACTGCGTGCACTACCAGTACATCACGCTGACCGTGGGCGAAGAGGTCGAGGTCATGGTGCGCGCCTCCTGGGGTCGCGGCGGCTTCGTGCCCGCCAACTGCACCGTCGCCGTGGTCAACGCCGCGCTGGCCGCCGGCACCATGAGCGCCACCTTGATGCCCACCGTCCTGCGCAGGCTGCCCCGATGAGCGCCCCTGCCAACCAAGCTCCGCCCCGGCCGCTGCTGCGCCGGCGCCCGCCGCGCTCCCAGGCCGGCGTCACCCTGGTCGAGCTGATGGTGGCCGTCGCCGTGGTCGGCATCGTCGCCACCGCCATGCTGGGCGTGCTGGGCACCGGCGCCACCCTGTTCCGCGACGCCGAGAACGCCGCCGACGTGCAGGGCAACCTGCGCTTCGCCATCGATCGCATGCAGCGCGAGCTGCGCAACGCCGGCGTCGACGCCACCACCAACGCGCTGTCCGACACCAACCTGCGTGGCGGCGGCAACGGCAACTGGGTCGGCATCCGGCGCAACGGCAACGGCCTGTACACCTTCGGCACCACCACCGCGACGTCGTCGAACCATGGCGGCGACAACACCACCTTCCCGGTCGAGTCCATCACCGTGCTGGGCAACTTCGCCAACTCGGCGCGCCAGATCGCCAGCTCGGTGGACTCCTCGGGGGTCATCACGCTGCTCAACCCGGCGCTGCCCAGCGCCGACAACTTCACCGCCGCCACGCTGACCGAGTGGTACCCCATCGGCGCCCCGCTGGCGCTGCAGACCCGCAACGGCATGTTCGTCGGCACCGTGCAGGCCACCAACTTCGCCGGCCCCAACGGCCCCACCGTGACCATGACCCCGGCGCCGTCAGGCGCCTCGGCGCCGCAGGGCTTCTCCGCCAACGACTCCACCCTGGCGCCGCTGCGCTTCGTGCGCTTCTCGCTGCAGCGCGACCCCGCCGACGCCACCAAGACCGATCTCATCCGCGAGGAGGTCAACCCCGACGGCAGCGCCGCCGCCTACGCGCGGCGCCAGATCATCGCGGAGTACGCGGTCGGCCTGCGCTTCACCTTCTGCAAGGACACCTCGTACGTGTTCGGCTCCAGCTTCGGCGGCGCCACCATCGTGTGCGGCACCGGCGGGCCGGTCGAGCCCATCTCGACCAACCCCGAGCAGCTGCGCGCGGTGCGCATCGCCATCTGGGTGCGCGCCGCCACCGAGTCGAACTACCCGCTGCCGCCCTGGGCGACCACGGCGCAGCTGCCCGAGATCGGCTTCAACGTCGCCGGCGGCACCAACTGGCTGGCCAGGATCCGCCGCCTGGAGACCACGGTCGAGCTGCCGAACTTCCTGCCCCGGTACTAGGCCCCTCGAAGCGCAGCTTCGAGGAGCCTATTCCGGCTCCGTTCCCCCCCCGCTACAGCTTTCGGTGACTCAAGCACGGCATCTCGCGCCGCGTCTTCTCGACCAGCCCGAGGTCCAGCTCGGCCACCGCGACGCCCTCGACGTCGCTGGCCTCGGCGACCACGATCCCCCACGGATCCACGATCAGCGCGTGGCCATAGCAGTGCCGCTTGTCGTTGGCGCGGCCGACCTGGGCCGCGGCCAGCACATAGGCCTGGTTCTCGATGGCGCGCGCGCGCAGCAGCACGTGCCAGTGGTCCTTGCCGGTGTGCATGGTGAACGCCGCCGGCACCACCAGGGCCCGGGCGCCGCCCGCCACCAGGGCCCGGTACAGCTCGGGGAAGCGCAGGTCGTAGCAGACCGACAGCCCGACCGGGGCCCACGGCGTGTCCACCACCACGGGGCCGTCACCCGGGCTGACGCTGGCCGACTCGCGGAACTCGGCCGCGCCGGGGATGGCGATGTCGAACAGGTGCACCTTGCGGTAGCGCGCCACCAGCCGCCCGTCGGGGGCCAGCACCGCGCAGGTGTTGTAGACATGGTCGGGGTCGGGGCCGCGCTCGGGCATGCCCCCGAGGACCAGGATCATGCCGGTGCGCCGGGCCGCCTCGGCCATCGCCGTGATGATGGGTCCCGGCTGCGATCCCGGCTCCAGGCTCTCGGCGAACGGCAGCTTGTCCCGCTCGTGGACCCCGATGAAGGCGAAATTCTCGGGGAGTACCGCGATCTTGGCGCCGCGCCGCGAGGCCTGGGCCAGCAGCCGGGCGGCGTTGTCGAGGTTTCCGGCCACGTCGGCCTTGGAGGTCATCTGGACGACTGCTGCAGTGATGGTTCGCGCCGCGCTCATGCCCCGATGGTGCGGAAAAGACGCACCTGGGTCAATCTTCGCGCCACCTTCACGGCCTGCCTGTGGGCTGACATCCCCAGGTCCACGGACCCTTGAGACTTTGGGCTTGCCGGCTGCGGCAGACGGTGGTAGGAGAGGGTCACATTTTTGGTTGGGATGGCTGCCATCCCGCTGAAGGTGGGCCTCGTAGCCCACTTTTTTTTTGGGCGAAACCGGAGAGATGACGAAAGGCACGGACCAGAAGACCGAGATCGAGCGCGTGATCACGCCTGTGATCACCGGTGCGGGCTACGAGCTCGCCGATTTCGAGTGGCGTCGCGACCGCGGCGGCTGGCTCCTGCGCATCTTCATCGACAACCCTGCCGGCGGCGTCGGGCTCGACGACTGCAGCAAGGTCTCCCACGAGGTGTCCGCCACCCTCGACGTGCACGAGGTCATCGCCCAGCACTACACCCTCGAGGTGTCGTCGCCGGGCCTGGACCGTCCGCTGCGCAAGCCGGAGCACTTCCGGCGCTTCATCGGCCAGCGCGCCCTGGTGTCGCTCAAGATCGGTCTCGGCGACAGCGAGCCACGGCGCAGAAACTTCACAGGTTCGTTACTCGGCGTGAGCGACGACGGTGCCACCGTCCGCCTGCGGACCGACGATGCCAAGGAGTACGACCTCCCGCTCGTCGATCTCGACAAGGCCCAGCTCAAGCCGGATTTCAGCGCCATCGGCGCAAAAGGGTAAGGGAAACAGACGATGCAGCCGAACTTGAACATGGTGATCGACCAGGTCGGCAAGGACAAGAACATCGACAAGAAGGTTCTCGTCCAGACCCTCGAGCAGGCCATCCTGACCGCCGCCAAGAAGGCCTTTGGCATGCACCGCGAGATGGAGGCCACCTACAACGAGGAGACTGGCGGCGTCGACCTGTTCCTGATCGTCATCGTCGTCGAGCACGTGACGACGCTGGGCCGCGAGATCTCGCTGACCGACGCCCGCGCCGCCGGCCTCGAGGCCGAGCTCGGCGACGAGCTCTTGTTCCAGATCTTCTACCGCCCCGAGGACGCCGACCGCGCCGCCGAGAACGACGCCAAGTTCGGCGTGCTGCTCGACCTGCGCGAGGCCCACAAGGCCTTCGGCCGCATCGCCGCGCAGACCGCCAAGCAGGTCATCTACCAGCGCGTGCGCGAGGCCGAGCGCGACAACATCTACAACGCCTACAAGGACCGCAAGGGCGAGCTCATCACCGGCATCGTGCGCCGCTTCGAGCGCGGCAACCTGGTGGTCGACCTGGGCGCCACCGAGGCCATCCTGCCGGTGCGCGAGCAGGTCCCGCGCGAGTCCTACCGCGCCGGCGACCGCATCGTGGCCTACGTGGTCGACATCGACAAGCAGGCGCGCGGTCAGCTCATCATCCTGTCGCGCACGCACAAGGGGCTGCTCGAGAAGCTGTTCGAGATGGAGGTCCCCGAGATCTACGAGAAGATCGTGCGCATCGAGTCCTCGGCCCGCGAGCCCGGCGCGCGCGCCAAGATCGCGGTGTCGTCGCGCGATCGCGACGTCGATCCGGTCGGCGCCTGCGTCGGCATGAAGGGCTCGCGCGTGCAGGCCGTGGTCCAGGAGCTGCGCGGCGAGAAGATCGACATCGTGCCGTGGGACGAGGATCCAGCGCGCTTCGTGTGCAACGCCATCGCCCCCGCCGAGGTCTCGCGCGTCATCATCGACGCCGAGGGCCACCGCATGGAGCTCATCGTCCCCGACGACAAGCTGTCCTTGGCCATCGGCAAGAAGGGCCAGAACGTCCGCCTGGCCTCGCAGCTGACCGGCTGGAAGATCGACATCCACTCGGAGTCCAAGGTGCGCGAGCAGGAGGACCACGCCAAGCGCGCCATGGCGACGCTGCGCGGGGTCGGCCCCGACCTGGCCGAGACGCTGTTCCGCCTGGGCTGGCGCTCGGCCGCGGATCTCGCCGAGGAGAAGAACGTCGACGAGCTGGCCACCGTGCCGGGGCTCGGCGGCGGCGAGGCGGCCCAGCGCATCATCGCGGAGGCCCGCGCCTTCGTCGAGGACGAGCGCAAGCGCGCCGCCGCGCAGCGCGAGCTGGCCGCGCGCCGCGCCCGCATGAGCGACGACGACAAGCTGCGCGAGCTCGACGGCGTCAGCGACAAGCTGCTGGCCGACCTCAAGGACCATGGCTACACCACGGTCGATCTGCTGGCGCACGAGCAGGACATCGAGAAGCTGACCGCCGCGGGCGTCCCGGCCAAGAAGGCCGAGAAGCTGCGCTGGGCGGCCAAGGTCTGGCTGGGTGAAGTGCCCGCCGACGCGCCGCCGCCCAGTGCGGGTGGTGGCGAAGGCGCGACCCAGACCGACGACGGGTGGGCGTAAGGAATGGGGATGCCATGCCGACGCGCACGTGCTGCGGCTGCCGGGAGCGCTGTGAACAGGCGACTCTCGTGCGGGTCGTGTGCACGCGTGCTGGCGACCTCGTGGTCGACCAGCGGCGCCGGCGCCCAGGCCGAGGGGCCTGGGTTCACGCACGGAAGGACTGTATCGAGGCAGGCGGACGTGGTGGCTTTTCCAGGAGCTTTCGGAGGCAGGTCGTGATGTCGGCGAGCGCCAAAGAGGAGCTTCGGGTGGCTGGGTTGTCGAGCATGGTTTCTAGCGTGGAGTCGGAAGCGTGATCACCAGGGACATGGATCGTGCAGTGGGACGCGGACCTTTCGGCGCATCGGCGCCGGCGGGCGAGGAGAGCTCGAAGGCCATGAAGGCGCGCGTATATGAGGTCGCCAAGGACGTCGGCCTCGAGAACCAGCAGCTCATCGCCAAGATTCGCACCCTCGGCATCGAGGTGAAGAATCACATGTCGAGCCTCGAGGGCGAGGACGTCGCGCGCATCAAGCGCGCGCTCGACAAGGAGCGCCAGGCCCGCCTGGTCGAGGAGCGCCTGTCACCCACCGTCATCCGCCGCCGCAGCAAGGCCGGCGCTGGCGGGGCCGCCGCCGCCGCCGCCGCGCACGAGGCCGCGGTCGAGCACGAGGCCGCCCAGCGCGCCGCCGAGGAGGCCGAGGGCCCCATCAGCGCGTCCGAGGTGGTCGCCGATCGCGAGGCCCGCGAGGCGCGTCGCGCCCTGGCCGCCCGCGAGGCCGAAGAGTTCCGCGCCCAGCGCGCCCGCGAGGAGCAGGAGGCGCGCGAGCGCGCCGAGCGCGAGCAGGAGGAGGCCGACCGCCAGCGTCGTGAGGCGGAGGAGAAGAAGCTGGCCGAGATCCGCAACGCCATGCCGATGCACATGCCGGAGCGGCCGCGTCCGCAGGCTGGCGCGGCCCCCAGCCTGGCCCCGGTGTCCGCGGGTCAGGCCCTGCAGCAGGCCACGCCGGCGCCGGCCGCCGCGTCGGGCACCCCGGCGACTGGCACTCCCGCCGCCGGAGCCGGCGCCGCCCCGGGGACCCCCGGCTGGGTGCGCCCACAGGTCGGTGACCGCATCCAGCTGCCCGGCCGTCCCATCATCGGCAGCGCCGCCGACCGCGACATGCTGCGCGGCGTGCCGGTGCGCCCGATGGAGGTCGTGCTACCGACCACGCCACGCATCCAGATCACCGAGGATGAGGGGCGCGGTCGTGGCACCCGTGGTCGCTTCGGCGCCGCCGGCCCCGCCGGCGCGCGTGGCCCCGGCCAGAAGGTCGGCTACGGCAAGAAGAAGCAGCAGCCGGGCGGCAAGAAGGCCCGCCAGACCATCATCACCACCCCCGCCGAGCACAAGCGCGTCATCAAGATGGACACCAACATCTCGGTGTCCGATCTGTCGCGCGACATGGGCATCAAGGCCACCGAGGTGCTCAAGAAGCTGTGGGGCATGGGCATGGTCGGCGTGACCATCAACCAGTCCATCGACGCCGACACCGCGTCGCTCCTGGCCCAGGAGTTCGGCTTCGAGATCCAGAACGTCGCCTTCCAGGAGGATTCGCTCCTCGACGGCGCCGAGGACAAGCCGGAGGATCTGGTCTGGCGCGCGCCCGTGGTCACCATCATGGGCCACGTCGATCACGGCAAGACCTCGCTGCTCGATGCCATCCGTTCGACCGACGTCGCCAGCGGCGAGGCCGGCGGCATCACCCAGCACATCGGCGCCTACCGCGTCGCCACCGAGAAGGGTGACGTGGTCTTCCTCGACACGCCCGGCCACGAGGCCTTCACCGCCATGCGCGCCCGCGGCGCCCAGGCCACCGACATCGTGGTCCTGGTGGTCGCGGCCGACGACGGCGTGATGCCCCAGACCATCGAGGCGCTCAACCACGCCAAGGACGCCGAGGTCCCGATCGTCGTCGCCATCAACAAGATCGACAAGCCGGGCGCCAACCCCGACCTCATCCGCCAGCAGCTCAGCCAGCACGGCCTGATGTCGGAGGAGTGGGGCGGCGAGACCATCTTCGTCAACGTGTCGGCGCGCCAGAAGACCGGCCTCGACACCCTGCTGGAGTCGTTGCTGCTGCAGGCCGAGGTGCTCGAGCTGCGCGCCAACCCGAGCAAGCTCGGGCGCGGCGTGGTGGTCGAGGCCAAGCTGGATCGCAACCGCGGTCCGATGGCCACCCTGCTGGTCCAGGATGGCACCTTCCGCGCCGGCGACATCGTGGTCTCCGGTGAGGCCTTCGGTAAGGTCCGCGCCATGCTCGACGACAAGGGGCGCAACGTGGCCGAGGCTGGCCCGTCCACCCCGGTCGAGCTGCTCGGTCTCGACGGCGTCCCCGACGCCGGCGAGATGCTGTACGCGGTCTCGGACGAGAAGGCGGCGCGCTCGCTCATCGAGCACCGGCGCGACGCGCGGCGCAAGAACGCGCAGGGCGAGAAGGGCAAGGTCTCGCTCGAGAACATCATGTCCAAGATCCAGGAGGGTCAGGCCAAGGAGCTCAAGATCGTGCTCAAGGCCGACGTCCAGGGTTCGGCCGAGGCCGTGCGCGAGGCGCTGGTCAAGCTGACGACGCCCAAGGTCAAGGTCAACGTCATCCAGTACGGCGTCGGCGGCATCACCGAGTCCGACGTCAACCTGGCCAAGGCGGGCGGCGCCATCATCATCGGCTTCCACGTGCGTCCCGCCGGCAAGGCCGGGCCGCTGGCCGAGCAGGAAGGCGTCGATATCAAGATCTACGAGATCATCTACGAGGCCCTCGACGAGGTCCGCGCCGCGATGGTCGGCATGCTGGCCCCGGTGAAGAAGGAGAAGTTCATCGGCAAGGCCGAGGTCCGCAAGGTGTACTCGATCCCCAAGGTCGGCAACATCGCCGGCTGCGCGGTCATCGACGGCAAGATCACGCGCAACGCCATCATCCGCATCGTGCGCGACGCGGTCATGCTGTGGACCGGCAAGCTGTCGTCGCTCAAGCGCTTCAAGGACGACGCCCGCGAGGTCGAGAAGGGCTACGAGTGCGGCGTCTCGCTGGAGAACCACAACGACATCAAGGAAGGCGACATCCTGGAGGCCTTCGAGATCGTCGAGGAGGCCGCGTCGCTGACCTAGGCGAGGCGTCCTCCCCGGAAGCACATGGTGGTTGGAATCTCACGGGTGCGCCTGATGGTGACCGCGCTGGAGAAGCGCGCAGTCGTCAGGCGCATCAAGGACAAGGTGCTGGCACGTCATCACGTGTCGGTGGCCGAGGTCGGTGATCCCGAGCGCGGCGAGACCGCCGAGCTCGGCTTCGCCGTGGTGGGGTCCGATCGCGGTGTGGTCGACTCGGTGCTGGATCGCGTCATGGCCATCGTCGAGGCCGAGGCCAAGGTCATCGCGGACGATCGCGACGTGGTGCACTTCGGCGACGGTGGCGCGCTGGGTGACGGCGGGGTCGCGCACTGGGAGCCCGCCGAGCCCAGCCCACCCGGCTTCGGGCAGTCCGCCGGCGCAGGACGCGGCGCAGGCGGGCGCGAGCGCAGCGCGCCCGGGCGCCGGCCCATGCTGCACGTGGGCTCGCACCTGAAGCGGAAGCCGCGGTGAGATGACACCATGAGCGAGCGCGCCCTCAGGCTGTCGAAGGAGATCCGGGACGTCGTCTCGGGCCTCATCGCGCGCGAGATCAAGGATCCCCGCGTGACCGGCAACGGCCTGGTCACCATCACCGACGTGCAGCTGGCCAACGATCTGGGCTCGGCGACGCTGTACATCTCGGTGGTGAAGGGCGATCTGCAGGAGGTCATCGACGGCCTCATGCAGGCGCGCGGCTTCCTGCAGAAGGAGATCGCGCGCCGCCTCAAGATGAAGCGGCCGCCGCGGGTGAAGATCGCCTCGGCGGACACCGTGACCAAAGCACAGCGTATGGAGCAGCTGTTCTCGGAGATCGCGAAGGAACGCGCGAGCCGGGACACCGCAGGGCCGGGCGACGCCGGCGCAGGAGACTCTGGTGGGCAGGCGCCAAGCAAGGGCGGCCACACCGGAGGATCTGGTGAAGCGACGTAAGACCGGCGAGCGGCACGGTGTGATCCTGGTCGACAAGGCGCGCGGGCCCTCCAGCGCGGCCCTGGTGGCCGAGGTCGGCCGTGCGCTGGGCGGCGTGCGCGCGGGCCACGCCGGCACGCTGGATCCGATGGCCACCGGCCTGATGGTGGTGTGCGTCGGTGAGGCCACCAAGCTGGCCACGTTCCTCAGCGGGGCCGACAAGGAGTATGTCGCCGAGGCCGTGCTGGGCGTGCGCACCGACACCCTGGACGCCGACGGCAAGGTGGTCGGCGAGCCGGTGGAGGCGGGCGCGGTCGAGGCCATCGACGAGGCCGCGGTGCGCCGGGTCCTGGCCGGGCTGACCGGGCCGATCCAGCAGGTGCCGCCGATGTACTCCGCGCTCAAGCGCGAGGGCCGGCCGCTGTACGAGCTGGCCCGCGAGGGCGTCGAGGTCGAGCGCGAGGCGCGCGCCATCACCGTGCACGAGCTCGAGCTGCTCGCCTTCACGCCCGGGCCCCGGGCCACGGTGCGCTTCCGGGTCTTCGCCAGCAAGGGCACCTATGTGCGCGTGCTGGCTGCGGATCTGGGCGAGCAGCTGGGCGTGGGCGCACATCTCGTGGCGCTCCGGCGCACGCGCGCCGGGGCCTTCTCGGTGGACGAGGCCACGCCGCACGCGGGCCTCGGCGAGCGGCTGGCCGCTGGCTCCGGCGGGGGCGTGCCGCTGATCCCGATGGCCGAGGCGCTGCGCGGCTTTGCCCGCGTGCTGGTGGACGACGTCGCGGCGCGCCGGGTGCGCGATGGCCAGCGCCTCGACGCCGCCGGGCTCGACCCCGCGCTGGCCGGCTTTCCGCTGGCCACGCCGCTCGCCGTGCTGAGCGAAGGCGGGGCCAGATTGGTCGCCGTGGCCGAGGTCGAAGCCGGCGGCGCCCTGCACGCCATTCGTGGATTTTCTACGTGAGTTTTCGTTGACATGCCCAGTACGATGGGCGATATCCAGTGCCAAAAACCAGGACCGTAAGCACCAGGAGTTTCGCAAATGAGCCTCGCAGCAGCTCGCAAGTCCGACGTGATCAAGAAGTTCCAGTCCCACGAGGGTGACACCGGGTCGCCCGAGGTGCAGATCGCCCTCCTGTCGGAGCGCATCACGTACCTGACGGAGCACTTCAAGAGCCACGTCAAGGACCACCACTCGCGTCGTGGTCTGCTCAAGCTGGTCGGCCAGCGCCGCCGCCTGCTCGACTACCTCAAGAAGTCCAAGCTCGAGCGCTACCAGCACGTCATCAAAGAGCTCGGCATCCGCAAGTAGCTGCCGTTCTGGGCCGCGCGGCCTGGTGGTCGCGCGGCCGCCCCACTCGTCCCTGGGGCATCGTTTCGACCCTCAGTCGAGCGCCCGAGCCTCGCTCGGACACCCGCTTGATGGACGAAGCGCCCCGCGGGGACCTCGAAGCGGTCGCACCAGCGTGCGACGCGCACAAAGGAGCCTCACATGGCATTCGTTCGCGAGAGTGTGATCCTCGGCGGCACCGAGCTGTCGATCGAGACCGGCCGCATGGCCAAGCAGGCCGACGGCGCCGTCATCGTGCGCTACGGCGACACCATGGTGCTGGTCACCGCGGTGGCCAACAAGTCGAAGCGTGACCTCGACTTCCTGCCCCTGACCTGCGAGTACCAGGAGAAGACCAGCTCCTCGGGCAAGATCCCCGGCGGCTACTTCAAGCGCGAGGGCCGCCCCACCGAGCACGAGATCCTGACCTGCCGCCTGATGGACCGCCCGACCCGCCCGCTGCTGCCCAAGGCGTGGCGCTACGAGACCCAGCTCATCGCGCTGGTGCTGTCGACCGACAAGCAGAACCCGTCCGACGTCCTGGCCATGCTGGGCACCTCGACGGCGATGCACATCTCGGACATCCCGTTCGCGGCGCCCTACGCCGCCGTGCGCATCGGCAAGGTCGATGGCGCCTTCGTCATCAACCCGACCTTCGCGCAGCAGGAGAACTCCGAGATCAACATCGTGATGGCGTGCTCGCGTGACGCCATCGTGATGGTCGAGGGCTCGGCCAAGGGCGCCAGCGAGTCGACCATCATCGACGGCCTGTACTGGGGCCACGAGCAGGCCCAGATCCTGCTCGACCTGCAGGACAAGCTGCGCGCCGCCGTGGGCAAGGAGAAGCGCAGCTTCGAGCCGCCCGCCAAGGACACCGCGCTGTTCGCCAAGGTCAAGGAGATGGCCGGCCAGCGCCTGGCCGATGCCTTCGCCATCCGCGGCAAGCACGAGCGCCGCGACGCCATCTCGGCCCTGCACGCCGAGATCAACAAGACCCTGACCGCCGCCGAGTACGCCGGCCGCGACAAGGAGATCGACGCGGCCTACAGCGACGCCATGAAGAAGTACTCGCGCGAGCTGGTGCTGTCGACCGGCACCCGCATCGACGGCCGCACCGCGACCCAGATCCGCAACATCTCGACCGAGGTCGGCGTGCTGCCGCGCACCCACGGCTCGGCGCTGTTCACCCGCGGCGAGACCCAGGCCCTGGTCACCACCACGCTGGGCACCTCGCGTGACGAGCAGCGCATCGACTCGCTGCTGGGCGATATCACCAAGCGCTTCATGCTGCACTACAACTTCGCGCCGTTCTCGACCGGCGAGGCCAAGCCGATGCGTGGCGCCTCGCGCCGCGAGATCGGCCACGGCAACCTGGCCGAGCGCGCGCTCAAGGAAGTGCTGCCCGCGCAGGAGGACTTCCCCTACGTCATCCGCATCGTGTCGGAGACGCTGGAGTCCAACGGCAGCTCGTCGATGGCCGCGGTGTGCGGCGGCTGCCTGTCGCTGATGGACGCCGGCGTGCCGATCAAGGCGCCGGTGGCGGGCATCGCCATGGGCCTCATCTACGAGAAGAACGACGCCGGCGTGCGCTACCAGATCCTGTCCGACATCCTGGGCGACGAGGATCACCTGGGTGACATGGACTTCAAGGTCACCGGCACCAAGCACGGCATCAACTCGTTCCAGATGGACATCAAGATCCAGGGCCTGTCACGGCAGGTCATGGAGCAGGCGCTGGCGCAGGCCAAGGAGGGTCGCCTGCACATCCTCGACAAGATGGCCGAGACGCTGGCCGGCCCGCGCGACAACCTGGGCCAGTACGCGCCGCGCATCATCACGCTGCAGGTCAAGCCCGACAAGATCCGCGACATCATCGGCCCCGGCGGCAAGATGATCCGCGCCATCATCGAGCAGACCGGCGTCGCCATCGACGTCGAGGACGACGGCACCGTCGCCATCGCGTCGTCGGACGAGGTCTCGGCCCAGAAGGCGGTCCAGATCATCAAGGGCCTGACCCAGGAGCCCGAGGTCGGCGAGTTCTACATGGGCACCGTCAAGCGCATCGCCGAGTTCGGCGCCTTCGTCGAGATCCTGCCCGGCACCGATGGCCTGGTGCACATCTCGGAGATCGCGGCCGAGCGCATCAAGCGCGTCGAGGACGTCCTCAAGGAGGGCGACGAGGTGCTGGTGAAGGTGATCGCGGTCGACAAGATGGGCAAGATCCGCCTGTCGCGCAAGGAAGCCCTGGGCAAGACCCCCGAGGTCGTGCACAACAATCCAGGTCAGTAGCAGCGCGTCACGGCAGTCGTCGTCAGGGTCCAGCGCAGGTCGGAGCCAGGAGGCAGGCGAGCATGCGGATCGAGGTGAAACGCCTCCGGGACGACGCCGTGTTGCCTCGCCAGATGACCGAGGGGGCAGCGGGGATGGATCTCGCTGCCTGCCTCGACGCGCCCCTCGAGGTCGCGGCGGGGCAGCGCGTGCTGGTGCCGACCGGCCTGGCGCTCGCGATCCCGCGCGGCTACGAGGGCCAGGTGCGGCCGCGCTCGGGCTGGGCGGTCAAGACCGGGATCACGGTGCTCAACGCGCCCGGGACCATCGACAGCGACTACCGCGGCGAGGTCAAGGTGGCCCTGGTCAACCTGGGCCAGGAGCCGGTCGAGATCCGCGGCGGTGACCGCATCGCCCAGCTGTGCATCGCCAAGGTCCACGAGGTCGACTTCCTCGAGGTCGAGGTGCTGCCGCTGAGCGCGCGCGGCGAGGGCGGTTTCGGATCGTCGGGGCGCGGAGGCTGAGGTGCAGGCGCCGCTCGGGCCGGGCAGCCTCGTCCTTGGTCGTTACAAGATCAAGGATGTGCTGCGGCCGCGCCTGCTGTCCTGGGCGTACCGCGCCTATGACCGCGAGATCGAGGTCGACGTCCAGCTCGACACCCTGCACGGCGAGCTGACGCCGACCGCGGGCGCGCAGCAGCAGATCCTGGTGGCCACCCGCAAGGTGGCGCGCCTGACCCATCGCAACGTGCGGCGCATCTTCGAGGCCCACGTGGCGCCGCCCGGGGCGGGCTGGACGGTGGCGGTGGCGTCGCAGCTGGTCGAGGCCACGCCGCTGCAGATCGGGATGCGGCCGCCGCGCGGGCTCGACGAGCTGCCGCCGCTGGCCGGGCAGCTGGGTGAGGCGCTGGTCGCGGTACACGCGCTGGGGCTGGCGCACGGGGCGCTCAGGCCCGACGAGATCTCGGTGCTGGCGGACGTGGTCAAGGTCGGCGGGGCAGGGCTGGCGGCGGCGCTGGATCGGCCGGCGCTGCTGCGCGCGCTGCAGGCCGGCGGCGTCAATGGCGGCGAGCTGCGCTACCTGTCGCCCGAGGTGGTGGCGGGCGGGCCGCTCGACGAGCGCGCCGACCTGTATGCCTTCGCGATGATCATGCTGGAGCAGGCCATCGGGCAGGCCGTCGACGATGTGCGCCTGGCCCTGCCGGTGCTGGAGGAGCGCGCCCCGCGGCTGCGTCGCGTGCTCGAGGGCGCGCTGGCCGATGATCCGGCCGGGCGTGATCGGTCGGCGGCGAACTTCGCGCTGGCCATCACCGAGGCGGTGCGCGTCGATGCCCAGAAGACGCGCAAGGTCCCGATGCCGACCTCGCGTGATCTGACGCCGACGCTGGAGCGTGGTCAGGGGACTGAGGCGCTCGACGACGACGTCACGCTGGACTTCGAGCGCGTCGATCCCGCGGTCGCCGATCCCGATTTTCCGCCCGACGCCGACAGCCAGGTCAGCGCGCCGCCGCAGGACTCGGGGCCCATCGGGCGTGCGCGCAACGGCGGCGCCGGCGCTGCCGCCCCGCGGGTGGTGTTCACCTCGGGCGAGAACTCGCCGCCGCCCGAGCCGGTGTCACGACCGTTCTCGACCACGCTGCGCTCGGGAGGCGCGCCGCCGCCGGCCTCGGTGCCGCCGCCGCCGCCGGTGGTGTCGCAGCGCATGCAGACCACGCCAGCCAAGCTGCAGCCGCGCGCCCAGCTGGCCGCGCCGCCGCTGCCCATCCCGGCGCCCAAGCTGACCCCGCCGATCGCGCAGCCCGCGCTGCGCCCGGTGCCGGTGCCCGGTCCGACCCAGCCACAGCGCGTGGCGGTGCCCATCGCGCCGCTGTGGCCGCCGGCGGAGCCGCAGCGGCTGCCCACGATGGAGGCCGAGCTGCCTCCGGCGCGGCTGCCCACGATGGAGGCCGAGCTGCCTCCGGTGCGGCTGCCCACCATGGAGGCCGATCTGCCTCCCGCGGCCTCGCTGCCCAGCCTGCACCTGCCGCCCGAGCAGCCGGAGGTCCCGACCATCCCGGTCCCGCACCAGCCCAAGGCCCCCTCCTGGCCCCTGCCTCCCGAACTCAGTCCCGTGCCCGTGCCCGTGCCCGCGCCCGTGCCCGTTCCGGGTCCTCCCCCGTCTCCTTCGCCTCCGTCCCGCCCCGCCCGGTCCACCATGCCCGCCCCGCGCGCCCCCGGCCCCGAGCAGCGCGTGGCCACGCTCCCGGTCAGCCGCGGCCCACGCCCCAAGGTCGCCGAGCGGCGCTCCGTCGCGCCATTGCTGCTGACCATGGCCCTGCTGGCCGGCGCCATCGCCGCGGCGATCTATGTCGCACGCATGTACATCACGGGGTCCTCGAAGAAGGCGCGCAACAACGCGTTGCCGTCTGCGAGCACGAGCCCCAATTCGAGCACGAGCCCGAGCCCGAGCACGAGCCCGAGCACGAGCCCGAGCACGAGCACGTCCCCGAGCGCCAGCACCACCCCGAGCGCCAGCCCATCCCCCACGGTCGCCGCCCTGACCCCCGACGCCGGCTCCAGCGCCCCCGTCCCCGGCGGCCCCATCGTCACCCGTCCCATCGACTCCGGCCCATGCCCCGCCGGCGCCATCCTCATCCCCGGCAAGCCGCAGCTCTGTGTCGACACCCACGAGGCCCCCGGCGCCGGCAAGCTGCCCACCACCGGGGTCACTTTCAGCGACGCCGCGCACGCCTGCAGCCAGCGCGGCATGCGCCTGTGCGAGGGCGAGGAGTTCGAGCGTGCCTGTCGCGGCCACCACAAGTCGAGCTACCCGTACGGCAGCTCGTTCTCGGCCAGCCGCTGCAACGCCGAGCGCTCCGGCCACAAGCAGCCGGTGCCCACCGGCTCGCTGCCCGAGTGCGTCAGCGAGGCCGGCCTGTTCGACATGTCGGGCAACGTGGCGGAGTGGGTGTCCGAGGGCAAGATCGCGGGCGGCTCGTTCGACGACGGCGACGGCCGCTGCTCCAAGCGCTTCTCGCGCGACAAGGGCCGCGGCCACGACGACGTCGGCTACCGCTGCTGCAGCGACCCGCGTTGACCCGCGCCCCGCCCGCTACGGGAACGACAGCGAGAAGTCCTCGTGCAGATCGTCGAAGTCCGACGTCAGCCGCACCGCCCACACCACCTCGGCCAGGCAGGTCGCCACCGGCAGCTTGGCGCCCTCGCTGGTGACCACGTCGACCACCTCGTCCAGGGTGGTCTCGACCTCCAGCGTGACCGCCCAGCCCTGCGGCAGCGTGCCCGCGGCCTTCTCGATGCACTTCTTGGCGCCGGGGTTGACCAGCGCATACAGGCTGGGCGGCCGGGCGGCGACACCGGTGCCCCAGCCACCCGATGCGGACCCCATGCCGCCAGCGCCCAGGCCGCCGCGAATGTCGCGGTCGAGGCCGATGGTCGACGGCCGCACCCCCGGCTCGGTGGCCAGGTACGACGTCACCGGGGACACCGCGCGCCCGAACATGGCCACCTTCATCATCTCGGCGTCGCTGAGATCGTGGTGCTCGTCCTCGCCGAACACGAACGCCGCGGTCGCCTTCGAGAACGCGCCATCGACCTTGACCACGCGCCGCCACGGATCGCCCCAGATCTGCCCGGTCAGCACCACCTCCGACGGCGCCGACGCCAGGCCGATCATGGTACGCGCCCCGTCACCCTCCTTCAGTGGATCCGGCGCATCCAGCTTGGCGTCGCCCAGCCCCTTGGCGTCGGCCTTGAAGTGATCGATGCGGATCGGGCGCACCAGCCCCAGCACCTCGGCCACCACCGCCTTGTCGCTGGCCTCGACCAGGCCCGCCATGGTGGCCGCGATGCCATGGTTCTTGCTGGCCAGCGCGGCCAGCGCATGGTCGTCCTTGCGCGTCAGCTCGGCGGTGTCGCCATCCACCGAGGGCTCGACCAGGTGCACCACGGTGCCCGCGGGCGCCCTGGCCAGCGCCTTCAGCGCCACCGCCTGATCGAAGGTCTTGCGCAGCAGGGCGTCGGTCAGGAGCACGATGCGCCGCTCGCCCGCGCGCCCCTTCAGCTGCTCGGCCGCCACCCGCGCGCCCTCCTCGAGCGCGCTGCCGTTGCCCGGCTCCAGCCGCTTGTCCTTGCGCAGCGCCGCCACCAGCGCGTCCAGCTTGGTCGCGCTGACGAAGCCCGGGCTCAGCGCCTCGGCGCGGCGCCGGTAGGCCACCAGCTGGACCTCGGCGTCGGGCACGTGCGCCAGGTACGCCCGCGCCAGCCGGAGCTGCGCCGTGATGCCCTCGGGGCCCATCGAGTGCGAGGCGTCGAGCACGAAGACCACCTGGGCCTGCTTCGGCAGCGCGCGCAGCACCGGCGCGGTGTCGAGCTCCAGGCGCAGGAAGGCGTGCTTGTCCGAGGCCACCACGCGCCCCAGACGCGCCGCCACCACGTCGATCTTCGGCGGCTCGAGCTGCATCACCGCGACCCCGGCGTCGGACTCGTTCTCGGGCGCGTCGGGCACGAACAGCGGGGTGTCCGCCGCGCTGAAGCTCTGCGCCTTCTTCCCCGCCTGGCCCGGCAGCTCCAGCGACCAGCGCGCCAGCGTGCCGGCGTCGCGCGCGACATGATCCGACACCACCAGGCGCCAGACCCCGGCGCCGCTCTCGGGCGCCGGCAGCTTGAGCGGGAAGGTCCCGCGCACGTCGTTGTCGCCGCTGCCGGTCTGGTTGAAGATCTCGATGACCTTGCCGCCCGGGGTCACCAGCTCGATGCGCACGTCGCCCTTGTAGGTGTGCTCGAGCTCCAGGGTCACCTTGGCGGCCGTGAACGGGCCCTTGGTGGCGGCGCTGGCGGGCACGTCGATCACGCTGGCGACATAGCTGGCGCTGGCGTCACGCTCGATGGCGCCGGCCCACGCGGGCTCCACCGGCGCCGCCAGCACCAGCGGCGCGTCGGGCGCCGCGCGTACACCGTCGATCACCACCGAGGTGCGCGCATCGCCCCAGGCCGGGCGCAGCCGCAGCACCGGCACCGCCAGCCCCGCCTGCGCGCTGCGCGACAGCCGCGGATATGACACGTACACATGTCCGCCCTGGTAGCGCGTCGGCACCGTCAGGGTGTACTCGACCGTGCTGGTGCCGCCCGGCATGACCGGGAAGATCTGCAGGTGCAGCTTGTCGGCCCAGACCCACTGCAGGAGCGCCGGATCCTTGGGCTCCCAGGCGCCCAGCCCGGTCAGCTCGTGATACAGCTCGGCCGCCTTCTGCGCCTCCATCAGCTCGCCGGCGTACCAGACGTCGCGGGCCCGGATGCGCAGGCCGGTGGCGGCTGCGCCGTAGGGCAGATCGATGTCCAGGCTGACCTCGTCCGCGATCGTCCCCGGGTTGGCGAACACCCGCTGCACCTTGTAGACCGCGACGCCGTCGTCGATGCGGACGTCGACCGAGTGCGAGACCTCGAACAGCGGCTGCTTCAGCGTGGCCTCGAGGGCATCCGCGCCTGCGCGGCCGGCCCCCCCGAGGCCTGCCACCAGCATCGCTCCCGCCACACCCAAGCTGCCCCACGACCCGACCCGGCTGACACGGCGCACATTCGGCATGGCCCTGAGACTACGCCGCGGGCTCCCGAGTTCCCACGAATCCGCCTCACGATTCCGCGCGCTTGCGAGGGGCTTGTGGCGCCGCTCGGGCTCTGGTACCACGGGCGCACATGATCGAACGCTACGCGCGTCCCGAGCTCGCGGCACTGTGGAGCGATCAGCATCGCTTCGACCTCTGGCTGCGCGTCGAGCTGGCCGCCTGCCGCGCCATGGAGGCCGACGGCCGGGTCCCCGCCGGCAGCGCCGACGCCGTCACCGCGCAGGCCAAGGGCCGCCTCAGCCCGGCGCGCATCCTCGACATCGAGCGCACCACGCGCCACGACGTCATCGCCTTCCTGACCCACGTCGAGGAGCTGGCCGGCGAGCCCGCGCGCTGGCTGCACCTCGGCATGACCTCGTCCGACGTCCTCGATACTGCAACTGCGTTGCAGCTCTGCGAGGCCACCGACGAGATCCTGACCGACCTCGACAACCTGCTGGCCGCGCTGGCCCGCCGCGCCGCCGAGCACAAGCTGACCCCGATGATCGGGCGCTCGCACGGCATCCACGCCGAGCCGACCACCTTCGGCCTGATGCTGGCGGGCCTGCACGCCGAGGTCAGCCGCGCGCGCACCCGCGTGGTGGCCGCGCGCGCCGCCGTCGCGGTCGGCAAGATCGCCGGCGCCGTCGGCAACTATGGCAACCTGACCCCGGCCATCGAGGCCGCCGCCCTGGGCGCCCTGGGCCTCAGCCCCGAGACCATCGCGACCCAGGTGGTCGCGCGCGATCGCCACGCCGAGCTGCTGTCGGCGCTGGCCC
>JBGASF010000011.1:0-86145 GCA_044229835.1 Polyangia bacterium
CGGTCTCGGCGTCGAAGCTGCACTCGAGCGCGGCGTTCTTGTGGTTCGTCATGATCGTGTCCTCCGTTCCTGCCGTGCCCTAGATTCTCTCGATGATGGTCGCGATGCCCATGCCGCCGCCGATGCACAGCGTGATCAGCGCGGTCGACTTCCCGGTGCGCTCGAGCTCGTCGAGCGCGGTGCCCATCAGGATGGCGCCGGTGGCGCCCAGCGGGTGACCCAGCGCGATGGCGCCGCCGTTGACGTTGACGCGCTCGGGATCGATGCCGAGCTTGCGGATGGTCTGCAGGGGCACCGTGGCGAAGGCCTCGTTGATCTCCCACAGGTCGATGTCCTTGACCTCCATGCCCGCCAGCTTGAGCGCCTTGGCCGAGGCCGGCGCCGGCGCGGTCAGCATGATCAGCGGCTCGGCGCCCACGGTCGCGGTGGCGCGGATGCGGCCACGCTTCTTGAGGCCGTGCGCGTCGGCGTACTCCTTGGTGCCCAGCAGCACCAGGCCCGCGCCGTCCACGATGCCGCTGGAGTTGCCGGCGGTGTGCACGTGGTTGATGGCCTTCACGTCGGGGTACTTCTTGAGCGCGATGGGATCCAGCGCGGCGCCCATCATCACGAACGACGGCTCCAGCTTGGCCAGCGACTCCGGGGTGGTGTCCGGCCGCGCGTGCTCGTCCTTCGTCAGCAGCACCTTGCCGGTGTCGTCGACGACGGGGACGATGCTCTTGTCGAAGCGCTTGCCCTCGACCGCGATGGCGGCCTTCTTCTGGCTCTGCAGCGCGAACTTGTCGACGTCATCCCGGGTGAAGCCCTCGATGGTGGCGATCAGGTCGGCCGAGATGCCCTGCGGCACCAGCGGCTGCTTCTCGCGCAGCTTCATGTTGTTGCCGTCGAGCATGCCGCCGTCCGAACCCATGGCGACGCGCGACATCGACTCGACACCGCCGCCGATGACCAGCTGCTGCTGGCCCGACATGACGCCCATGGCGGCGAAGTTGACCGCCTGCAGGCCCGAGCCGCAGAAGCGGTTCAGCGTGGTCCCGGTGACCTCGTCGGGCCAGCCCGCCGCCAGCAGCGCGGGCCGCGCCAGACAGGCGCCCTGCTCGCCGACCTGCGACACGATGCCGAGCACCAGGTCCTGCACGTCTTCGCGCGTGAGGTTGTTGCGCGAGGCCAGCGCGTTGAGCAGCTGGGCGACCAGCTCCTGCGGATGCGTCCCCGACAGCGCGCCCTTGCCAGCCTTGCCACGACCGCGCGGCGTCCGCACGGTATCGAGAATGAAAGCGTCACCCATGGTCTGTGCTCCGTTCGCGGTGTGCTGGGAAAACTACCCCAACGCGCCGCTCCGAGCCAGCTGAATCGTCATTCAGTGACCAACAGGTCAGGGCGCGCATCAAAGGCCGCGCCCTTGTTCTATCAATGGGTTATGCGGGGATCGGGCGGGCGCTACTTCTGGTTCAGCCAGGCCGCGTAGGCCTTGAAGTCGTAGTTGCGACCGAGGAAGTCCTTGACCAGATCCGCCGCGTCCTTGCTGCCACCAGCGGCCAGCACGGCGTCGCGGTACTTGGTCGACACCTCGGGGTTGAGCATGCCCTTGGCCTTGAACGCCGTCAGCATGTCCTTCGCGATCACGAGCGACCACATATACGTGTAGTAGACCGCCGAGTAGCCATCGAGGTGGCCGAAGCTGGTCTGGAAGTAGGTGTCGGGCACGTAGGCAAAGCTGGCGTACTGCTTCTGCAGCTTCTTCAGCAGCTCCGTGGTGTCGAGGCCGGTCGGGTTCTGGTCGTAGTAGTGCAGCGACACCGCGGCATAGAACATCTGCTGCGACACCATCAGCCCCTTGCCGAACTCGTTCGACGCCCGCATCTGCTTGATGAGCGGCAGCGGCAGCGGCTCGCCGGTCTCGTAGTGCTTGGCGAACAGCGTCAGCGTCTCGGGATCCCAGGCCCACTCCTCGAGCAGCTGCGACGGCGCCTCGACGAAGTCGTGCTCGGTGGCGACGCCCGAGAAGCGCAGCCAGCGCTGCTTGCCGCCGACCACGTGGTGGATGAGGTGGCCGAACTCGTGGAACATGGTGACCACGTCGTCGTGCTCCATCAGCGCGGGCGGGCCGCTGGGATCGGCCGGCGGCGCCGGGAAGTTGCACACCAGGACGCCCTCCGGCAGGCGCGAGCCGGCCAGGCCCGAGCGCAGCGTGAACTGCGCCGCGTGCTTGTACTTGCCCTCGCGCGGGTGCATGTCGAGGTAGATCCGACCCAGCTTCTCGTCGCCGCGGTAGACGTCGTAGACATCGACGTCGGGCGCCCAGACCTCGGCGTTCTTGACCTCCTTGTAGCTGAGGTCGAACAGCTTGCCGGTGATCTCGAGCAGGCCGGCGCGCACGCGCGAGTACTCGAAGTACGGCCGCACCGACTGCGAGTCGAACTTCAGCTTGGCCTTCTTGACGCGCTCCTCGTAGTAGCCCTTCTCGTAGTCGCCGACGAAGGTGGCCTTCTTGTCGTCCTTCTTCTTCTCCTTGAGGAGATCGGCGTACTCGACCTTGGCGCGCGCCTTGGAGGCGGCCGACACCTTGTTGATGAAGTCGTCGACCGCCTTGGCCGACTTGATCATCTTGTCCTCGGTGATGTAGTCGGCCCAGGTCTTGTAGCCGAGCAGGTTGGCCAGCTCGTAGCGCTTGGCCAGCAGCTGATCGAGGACCTTGATGTTGGCCGGATAGCCGCGCTTGCGGAACTCCTTGTACAGAGCCTGGCGCGCGGCGCCGTCATCGGCGTAGGTCATGAACGGGATGTAGTCGGGGTAGTCGGTCGTGATCTTGATCTTGCCGTCGGCGCCCTTGGGGTGGGCGTCGATGTAGTCCTGCGGCAGCCCCTTGAGGCTGGCGACGTCGTCGAGGGCGATCGAGCGCACGTCCTCGCGCATGTTCTTGCCGAACTCCTGCCCGGTCTGCACCAGCTCGTCCTGCAGCGCGGTGATGCGCTTGCGGGTGGCCTCGTCCTTGTCGACGCCGCTGCGACGGAAGTCGCGCAGGGTCAGCTCGACGAAGCGGCGATCGATGGCATCGAGCGCCTTGGTGTCGATGGCCGCGAAGGCGTCGTAGAGATCGCGGTTGAGCGACAGCTCGGTGGCGTAGGAGGCGACCTCGCGCTCGCACTCCTCGGCGGCGTCCCGCACCAGCTTGTCGGGGTGCACGTTGGCCCACAGGCCGGCGCGCGCCGAGGCGTTCTCCAGGTGCACCGCGAGATCGTTGTAGAGCTGCACGGTGTTGGCGACCGTGCGCGTGGCCTGCTTGGCCACGATGCCGGGCAGCAGCTGCTTGGCGGCCTGAAGCTCGGTCTTGCAGTCGGCCAGGAAGGCGTCGGCCGGGGTCAGCTTGGCCGGGCTGGGCGACGGGGTCGGGGTCGGGGTCGGCGACGGGGTCGGGGACGGCGTCGGATTCTTCTTGGTCATGGTGCCCTTGGGTGTGGTGCTGCCGGCGGGCTTGCCGCCGCCGCAGGATGCGAAGGCCAGGGTGCTGAGAGCGACGCTGGACAGCGTCGCGAGGCGCGAGGCGCGCATGGGGCTCTCCTATGGTTCGGTATGCAGTAGTCCAGCGGGGCAGAATCCGCAAGGGGGCCTGGACTCGCCGATTGTTTCGAGTAGGATTCCGCGAATGGCGGAGAAATATCCGATGACGCCGCAGGGTCAGCAGAAGCTCAAGGACGAGCTCGTGCGCCTGAAGGCCGAGCGCCCGGCATGCGCCAAGGCGATCGAGATCGCGCGTGGCCACGGCGACCTCAGCGAGAACGCGGACTACGACGCAGCCAAGGAGAAGCAGGGCATGAACGAAGCCCGCATCCGCGAGCTGGAGACCAAGATCGCGCTGTCCGAGGTCATCGATCCCAGCAAGCTCAAGGGCGACAAGGTCATGTTCGGCGCCACGGTGACCATCCAGGACACCGACACCGAGGAAGAGACGACGTACACCATCGTTGGCGAGGACGAGGCCGACATCAAGGCCCGCCGCATCGCCGTCACCGCGCCGGTCGCGCGTGCCCTCATCGGGCGCGAGGTCGGAGACACCGTCAAGGTCAATGCACCCAAGGGACAGCGTGAATTCGAGATCATCGAGGTCAAGTTCGATTGGGTTGGCTAGCATCGCGCTGGTGGCGGTCATCGCCACCGCGGGGTGCAAGAAGAAGCGCGAGCACACGACGGGGGAGCCGGTACCGGTGCCCACCGCGAGTCCGAGCGTGACGCCGACGGCTTCGCCCACGATGGAGCCGACGGCTTCGCCGACGCCGAGTGCGGCGCCCGACGCCGATGGCGGCGTCGCGGTCGCGCCCGCGGTCGACGCCGGCCCGGCGGCGCCGGTCGATCCCGAGTGGCAGAAGCTCATCGACGACGCCAAGGCGCGCAAGCCCAAGCTGGTCGCGCTGCCCAAGAAGTGGTCGGGCGCGCAGGTCATCGACTACATGGAGCAGGTGGTCAACCCCGCGCTGGGCGTGAAGTGCACCTTCTGCCACCCCAAGGGCGACTTCCTGGCCGAGCACGAGCACCGCACCCGCGCGCTCGAGATGATCACGATGACCGATGACCTGCGCCGCGAGTTCTTCAACGGCAAGGCCGAGATCGGCTGCATGACCTGCCACCGGGGCAAGAAGGAGCCGTAGCTGCCGCGCGGGTTCTTTGCGCTACGATGGCTGCCGATGACAAGGCCGACACCCGAGCCCTTCAAGGTGTGGACGGATATCTCCGGGAAGCCGGGCTACCTCCACGGCACGAAGGCCGACTTGAGGCCAGGCGACCTGATCGAGGCCGGTCGCTCGTCGAACTACGGCGAGAGGAAGAACGCCGCCTTCGTGTACCTGACCGGCACCCTGGACGCCGCCACATGGGGCGCCGAGCTGGCGATCGGTGACGGGCCAGGCCGCATCTACATCGTCGAGCCCACGGGGCCGGTCGAGGACGACCCGAACCTCACCAACAAGAAGTTCCCGGGCAACCCGACGAGGTCCTTCCGCACGCGGGCTCCGCTCCGGGTCACCGGCGAGATCACCGACTGGCAGGGACACGCGCCCGAGCAGCTGCAGGCGATGAAGGACGGTCTCGCGCGGCTCGCCGCGCAGGGCGTCGAGGCGATTGAGGACTGATCATCACCCAGCACCCGCATGCTGATCTCGCCGCTGCGCTGCTGGACCGCAGGGTCAGCGCAGCTTGAACGACAGCTCGGGCACCGGGTCGACCTTGGCCGGCGCGCCGGCGTCGAGCCAGTCGAGGTAGCGGTACACGAAGTACGAGTTGAGCACGCGCTTGGAGTAGCCGCGGGTCTCGTCGTAGGGGATGGTCTCCAGGAACTCGTCGAGCTCGAGGTCGCCGCGCGCGCGCAGCCACTTGTCGACCGCGCCCTCGCCGGCGTTGTAGGCCGGCACGGTCAGGCCCGGGTTGCCCTTGTAGCGCTTCCACAGGAAGTTCAGGAAGCGCGAGCCGATGATGACGTTGCTCTTCGGATCGCGCAGGGTCTCACGGGTGGCGGTCAGGCCGGTGCCGCGCGCGAAGCGGCTGCCGGTCGAGAAGATCATCTGCATCAGGCCGATGGCGTTGGCGAACGACTCCAGCACCGGATCGAAGGCGCTCTCCTCGCGCACGTGCGCCATCGCCAGCATGGCGGGGTGGCCCAGCGTCTTGGCCTCGGCCGCCAGCAGGTCGATGTAGCCCAGCGGGTAGCTCAGGCGCCAGCGCAGGCGGTTGTCGCCGATGGGCCAGGCGCGCTTGTACTCGACCGTGGTGTGGCGCGGGATCCAGTGCGACTGCGACCACGCCTGTGCGCTGTCATAGAGCAAGGTGGTGGCCCACAGGCGCTCGGCCTCGTCGGGTGGCACCTGCTTGCCGCGCTCGCTGGGCGGCTTGAAGCCGGCGGCGCCCAGCTCGCGCGCGGCGTCGTCGCCAAAGCCGATGGTGAGCAGCGCGATGGCGCGCTGGAAGCGCGGGTCGGCGTAGGCCGGGCGCGGCGCGAAGCTGAGCTTGGCCAGCGCGGGCGCGACCTCGGGGGTGATGGCGGCGGCGGGCGGGGTGCGCTGCACCTCGGCCAGCATCTTCTTGCGCTCGCCCGCGCTCATGCGGCGCAGCGCCAGCAGGGCGTAGAACGACAGCGGGTACTCGCGCACCGTCTGCTGGTAGGCCGCCAGCGCGTTCCTGGGCCGGCCCAGCTTGGTCAGCACGCGCGCCTTCCAGTACAGCGCCTGGCCCTCGGCGTCCCAGCGCGGCTCGTGCGGCACCGCGGCGATCTGCTTGTCGAGCCAGCCCAGCGCCTCGGTCCACTTCTTGGCGCGATAGTCGCGGAAGGCCAGCCGCCACAGCGCCTCGCCGCGCATGTCGCCCTCGGGGTAGCGCACCGGCAGCGTGGACAGGAGCTCGGTGACGCGAGCGTCGTCCTTCAGCTCGGTGGCGGCCTCGGCGGCGCGCAGTCGCGCGTCGTCGGCATAGCTGTGCTCGGGGTGCGCGGCCTCGGCGGCCAGGAAGGCGGTGATGGCGGCCTCGTACTCGCCGGCGCTGGCGTGGGTGCGCCCGGCCTGGTAGCCGGCCTTCATCTGCAGGTCGACGTTCTTCGACTTGTTGCAGGCCACCAGCGCGGCGTCGAACAGCGGCGCGGCGCGCGCGCGCTGGCGCTGCTTGAAGACCGACTGCGCCAGGTGGAAGCTGGCGTCACAGGCGACCTCGACGTCGCTGGCGCCCGGCGCGGCCAGCGCGGCGATGAAGCCGGCCTCGCTCTCCGGGTTGCGCATGGCGTCGAACAGGGCGTGCGCGCGGGTCGTCAGCTCGGCGGCGGTCCAGCGTAGCCAGGTCTGGCTGCCATCGGCGGCCTTCGGCGAGATGGCCTGCAGGCGCGCCTCGGCCTTGGCCGCGAACGACGACAGCGGATCCTCGATCCAGATGGCGCGCAGGAGCGGCATCTCGGCCAGCGCGGGGCGCCCCAGCTTGCGGTAGGCCTCGGCCAGGCGGAAGCGCACCTCGCTGAGGCGGATCGAGCGCGGATAGTCCTTCAGCACGCCCTCGTACAGCGTCGCGACCTCGGCCAGTTTGCCCTGGCCCAGCGTCCACAGCGCGTCGCCGGCCAGCAAGCGGGCGTCATTGTCGATCGGCGCGCCGTGGTCGACGGCGCCGGCCAGCGCCGCGGCGGCGCTGCGGTCGCCCGCGTGATATGCGGCAAAAGCGCCGTAGTATTGCGCATACGGCAGCAGCAGCGGGTCGAGCTTCCCGGCCTCCGCCAGCGCGCTGCGGGCGTCGTTCCAGCGCTTGAGCGCGATGTACGCCCGCCCCAGCGCCAGCGCGGCGCGACCACGCTCGGGCGCCTTGATGGTGCCGGCCGCGGTCGCCTTCTCCAGGCCGGCCGCGACCTCGGCCCACTTGCCCTCGCGCACCAGCGCCGCCGTGCGCGCCGCCGCGGTGCCCGCGAAGGCCGGCGCCGCCGCGCTGCGATCGAACGGCGCCGCCGGGAGCGCAGGCGCCGCCGGCGCGGCCGGCGTGGGCACGGGCGCCGCGGGCGCAGCGGGCGGCGGATCTGCCGCCGCCGCCAGCCCCCAGCTCATCGCCAGGACCAAGGTCGTCGTCGTCGTGTCGAGCCGCGGGCGAGCCCTCATCCGGGTCACGGTAGCAGCGCCCCCCGATGCGGCAACAAATGCACTCTTTGTCCCGGCCATACCCCAGCAGAAACGCCCCCGAAACGCCGCCATTCCATCCTGAGTGCGGTGAGCTAAGATGAACTCCAGCACCGCGATGCCCCGCGTCACGCGACAGACCCGAGCGGCCCGTGCCGCGCGCGCCCTGGCCTCGCTGCCAGCGGCCACGCTGCACGAGCGCGGCGGAGACGCCCGCCTCGACGCCGCCCTGGCGCTGGCCGAGCTGGCCGTCAACGGCGGCGCCGACGCCCTCGACCGCGTGTGCGCCCACGTCGCGCGCGCCTGCGCCGTCGACGTCTGCTCGCTGTACGTGCGCGAGGAGCCGGTGCGCGATCCCGCCGCGCCGGCCGCGCGCCCCGGCGCACCCGCCGCCGAGGAGGAGCGCGACGAGCTCATCCTGCGCGCCACCCGCGGCCTGCCCCGACGCGCGGTCGGCACCGTGCACATCCCGGTCGGCGAGGGCCTGACCGGCGCCGCCGCCGCCTGCGCCCGCCCGGTCTCGGTCGCCGCCCTCGACACCGACGCCCGCAACTTCGCGGTCGCCGGCCTCGGTGAGGAGCGCTTCCCCGCCCTGTGCGCCATCCCGCTCATCGAGTCGGGCCGCGTCATCGCCGTCCTGGTCGTGCAGCGCCGCGAGCGCCGCGCCTGGAGCGCCGACGAGGTCGCGCGCCTGGCCTCGCTGTCGGCCGTGGTCCTGGTCGTCCTCATCCGCGTGCGCGAGACCCAGCGCCTGGAGGCCCACCGCGCCAGCGAGCTGGCCGCCGGAGGCATCTGCATCCGCGGCGCCGGCGTGGGCACCGGCGTCGGCGTCGGCCCGGCCTACGTCGTGGCCGGCCCCTCCGGCGCCTACACGCCCAGCAACACCGCCGCCTTCGCCAAGGCCTGCCCCATCGATCGCGGCGCCGAGCGCGCCCGCCTCGAGCACGCCCTGGTCGAGGCGCGCGCCGACCTCGCCGCGCTGGTGGTGCCCGCGCTGCGCCGCCTGCAGCCCGGCCCGGCGCTGCGCGCGCTGCTGGGCTACTCGCAGCTGCTCGAGGACTCGCGCCTGGAGGACGCCGCCATGGACGAGATCCAGCGCGGCGCCCCCGCCGAGGTCGCGCTGGAGCGCGTGGCGCGCACCTATGCGCGCGTGCTGGGCGGCTCCGACGATGCCCACCTGCGCGATCGCGCCGACGACTTCGACGAGGCCATCGGGCGCGTCTTCGATCGCCTGGGCGGCATCGGCGCCGCACCGTCCGCGCCGCTGGGCTCGATCCTGGTCGCCACCCGCCTGAGCATGGGCGGCGCCCTGGCGGCCTACTCGCGCCGCCCCTCGGGCCTGCTGACCGAGACCCCCGCCACGGCCGCCAGCGCGAATCTCCTGGCCACCCTGGGCGTGCCGGTGGTGGCCAGCGCCATCGGCGCGCTGGCCTTCATCCGTGGCGGTGACACCTTGATGGTCGACGCCGAGGCCGGCCACGTCCTGGTGCGCCCCAGCCGGGCCCAGATCGCCGACGCCCGGCGCCGCCGCCGCGCCTCGCGCACCCCCAACGCCAACGGCAGCAACACGCCACCCGAAGCCGGAAACGCCTAGTCTAGGCCTGGTTTCTGTTGACAGACCGTCCAGGTGGCCCGGGCGGCACCAGGCACCCGGGGCGCACCCCGATGAGCTCTTCCCGCCCCGCCGCCACCAGCGCCTCGCGCGCCATGTCGTGCTGCGCGGGATCCCAGTACATGAGCAGCGCCTTCTGCTGCTTCTTCTCGCGCAGGCCGCGCGCGGTGTACACCGGGCGCATCGGCTGCGTCAGCGGATCCAGCCCGGTCCAGTACATGGTCGCCGCCAGCGACATCGGGGTCGGGATGAAGTCCTGCACCTGGCGTGGCCTGAGGCCGCGCTGCTTCAGGTACAGCGCCAGCTCCACCATCTCCGCCAGCGTCGAGCCCGGGTGGCCGCTGATGTAGTAGGGAATCAGGTACTGCTCCTTGCCGGCCTCCTTCGACGCGCAGGCGAACTGCTCGGCGAAGCGCTCGTAGCTCTCGGCGCCGGGCTTCTTCATCTTCGACAGCACGTCCTCGGACACGTGCTCGGGCGCCACCGACAGCTGGCCGCCGGTGTGGTGCGCCGCCAGCTCGCGCACGTACTGCGGCGACAGCTGCGCCAGGTCGTAGCGCACGCCCGAGGCGATGAAGACGCGCTTGACGCCCTCGGCCTCGCGCACCTTCTTCATGAGGTCGATCACCGGCGTGTGATCCGTCCCCAGGTTCTCGCACACGCCGGGATACACGCACGACAGCCGGCGACACGCCGCCTCGATCGCGGGATCCTTGCAGCGCATCTTGTACATGTTCGCGGTCGGCCCACCGAGGTCGGTGATGGTGCCGCGGAAGTCGTCCATGCGCCGGATCTCGCGCAGCTCGCGCAGCACCGAGTCGGCCGAGCGGCTCTGGATGACGCGCCCCTCGTGCTCGGTGATCGAGCAGAAGGTGCAGCCGCCGAAGCAGCCGCGCATGGTCACCACCGAGTGCTTCACGGTCTCGAACGCCGGCACCCCGTCGCTGCCATAGCTCGGGTGCGGTGCGCGGTTGAACGGCAGGTCGTACAGCGCGTCCATCTCCGCCTCGTCGAGCGGCAGCGCCGGCGGGTTGTAGTAGACCCCGCGGTCGCCGTGGCGCTGCAGCAGCGGCCGCCCGTTGAAGGCGCTGGTCTCGTGGTGGAAGCGGCGCGCCGCCAGCGCATAGGTCGGCTTCGACGCCGCCACCGCCTCGTATGACGGCAGCACCACGGCGCGCCCGTCGCCCACGACCTCGCTCTCGTGCGCCTCCAGCAGGTCGCACTCGTCGCCCGACACCGCGTAGCAGGTGCCGCGGATGTCACGCAGCGACGACACGTGCTCGCCCGCGGCCAGCCGGCGCGCGATCTCCCACACCGGGCGCTCGCCCATGCCGAACACCAGCAGGTCGGCCTTGGCGTCGATCAGGATCGACCGCCGCACGTTGTCGGACCAGTAGTCATAGTGGGCGATCCGCCGCAGCGACGCCTCGATGCCACCGAGGACGATGGGCACCCCCGGGAAGGCCTCGCGCGCGCGGTTGGCGTACACGATGCTGGCGCGGTCGGGCCGCGACCCGGCGCGCCCACCCGGCGAGTACTGATCCTCGGCGCGCACCTTCTTCTGCGCCGTCAGCCGGTTCAGCATCGAGTCGAGGTTGCCCGCCGTGATGCCGAAGAACAGGCGCGGCCGCCCGAGCCGCGCGAAGTCCGCCGCCGAGTGCCAGTCGGGCTGCGCGATGAGGCCGACCCGGAAGCCGCGCGCCTCCAGGAAGCGCGCGATCAGCACTGGCCCGAACGCCGGATGGTCCACATAGGCGTCGCCCGACACGATGATGATGTCGAGCGCGTCCCAGCCACGCGCGCGCACCTCCTCCATGGTGGTGGGGAGGAAGCGATGCGGGAACGCCTCACGACGTCCCAGTGGGACCAGCCTGGCCATCAGCCCCACCGCATAGCACAGCCGCGCCCTCGATGCGAAGATCGGGGGGGCAGCTGCTCCGCTCTGCGTTCAGCTCAGGTGGCGCGCCGCGGTGCGGTCCGCCAGCGCCGCCAGCAGCGCCTTTGCCGGGCCGTCGGCCAGCCCGCCCAGGCGCGTCTTGGCCTTGGCCACCAGCTCGGCCAGCCGGCGTCGCGCCGCCGCGGCCTGCTCGGGCCGATCGGCGTCATCGAGGTCGTCGGCGTGCTGGAACGCGATCCCGAGCAGCCGGCCATAGTCGCCCAGCGCGCTCAGCGTGGCGCCATCGGCGCCGCCGCAGGCCCCGCCCATCTGCGCCGCGGCGGCGAACAGCGCCCCGGTCTTCTCGGCGTGCACGCGCTCGAGGTCGGCCATCGAGACCTCGCCGCCGCCTTCCAGCAGCAGATCCCGCACCTGGCCCAGGATGACCCCGCGGGTGCCGCCGGCCGCCGCCAGCGTGCGCACGCAGAACAGCGCCGCCTCGGGATCGCGCACGTCGGGGAGCAACCCGAAGGCCTCGGTCAGCAGGGCGTCGCCGGCCAGGATCGCGGTGGCCTCGCCGAAGACCTTGTGGCTGGTCGGCCGCCCGCGCCGCTCGTCGTCGTCGTCCATCGCCGGCAGATCGTCGTGCACCAGCGTGTAGGTGTGCAGACACTCGATGGCGCAGGCCGCCGCCAGCGCGTCCTCGACGCTGCCACCGACCGCCTCGCAGGCCCAGGTCACGATGCAGCCGCGCAGCCGCTTGCCCGGCCCCAGCAGCGAATAGCGCAGCGCCTCCAGCAGGCGCCCGGGATCCTCGGACGGTGCGGGGAAGCGACGGTCGAGCTCGGTCTCGATGGCCTGCTTGCGCGCCGCCAGCGCGCCGTCCAGATCGATCACCCGGTCGCCCCCGGTCCCGCTGGCGGAGGCGTGCCCGGCAGCGCGCCAGTGACCTCGCGCACCCGGTTCAGCAGCCGCCCGAGGTCGAGCGGCTTGGTGAAGTAGTCGACACAGCCGACCTGGTACCCGCGATCAATGTCCGCCTGCGCGGTGCGACCCGAGATGAAGACCACCGGGATGTCGCGAAACTCGCTGTTCTGCTTGATGGCCTGGCACAGCTCGAAGCCATCGATCCACGACATCATGACGTCGAGCAGGATGAGATCGGGCTTGTCCACGTGCAGCGTCGAGATCAGGCGCAGCCCGTTGGCCGCCAGCTTGACCTCGTAGCCCTGACCCTCGAGGGTGAACTGCAGCAGCTCCCGCGTGTCGCGGTCGTCATCGACGATGATCACCTTGCGCGGCGCAGCGCCCGCCGTCTCACTCTTCGCTGGCGAAAGGCTCACTCCTCACCTCCCCACCCGGACCCCTAGAGAGTACCTCGACCTTGCGCTCGGCCGCGTCGAGCACCTGGTTGCCCTGTCTGGCCAGCTTGACACCCTCCTCGAAGGCCGCCAGCGACTCTTCGAGGGTCAGCTGACCACCCTCGAGACGCTCCACCACGGTGCGCAAGCGCCCCAGGATCTGGTCGAACGGCTCGGTCTTCTCGGCGCCGCGGGGCGCTGCTGTTCCCGCCATGGAGCAGACGTTCACGCGTCCCGGCGAGCAGGTCAACATGAAAAGCCAGATACACCAGTTTGGCTTGACTTGCCTTGAGTTCGCGGGCGTATTGAGAACCATGGGAAAGGCAGCCAAGGGCTCGGGGGGCGTCATCAAGGTGGATGCGCAGCGCACCTCGGAGCTGAAGAAGCGCTGGACCGAGTACCTGAGGACCAACCGGCTCAAGACCACCGGCCAGCGCGAGGCCATCGTCGACGAGTTCCTGCGCAGCCATGGCCACGTCAGCATCGACGAGGTCCTGACCCGCGTGCGCAAGCGCCACTCCCGGGTCGGCCACGCCACCGTGTACCGCACCCTCAAGCTGCTGACCGAGAGCGAGCTGGCCGAGCCGCGCCACTTCGACGACGGCCAGACCCGCTACGAGGTCAAGGACCAGCACCACCACGATCACCTGATCTGCATGAAGTGCGGCCTGATCCTGGAGTTCGAGGACGAGGAGATCGAGAAGCTGCAGGACCTCGACGCCCAGCGCCTCGGCGGCTTCAAGATCATGCGCCACAAGCTCGAGCTGTATGGGCTGTGCCCCAAGGCCCAGGGCATCCCCAACGGCAGCTGCCCCAAGGACGACAAGTAACCCGCCTCGAGGCCGTCCCGTCGGCGCAGAAATTGCGCGTTTTCCGCCGTGGAAACTTCGAACTTGCGGGCGGCGCCGGCATGCTCTAGTCTTGAAAATAGATTTCAATTTCAAGAGTTCCCCGTGCCGAAAAAACTCTCCCTCATCCTGCTGGTGACCGTGCTCGTGGCCGGCTGCGAAAAGCCGCGCAGCGCCCCGCCGGCGGAGCGCGCCACCGATCAGGACACCCTGCGCCGCCTGCTCGGCATCCTCGACTATGTCGCCGCCGACTATCGTGGCGCGGTCGCCGACGGCAAGGTCACCGACCAGGCCGAGTTCGCCGAGCAGGTCGCCTTCATGCACGACGCCGAGGAGCTGGCCGCCAAGGTGCCGGTGCGCCCCGGGGTGCCGTCGGCGCACAGCCGCGTCGCCCCGCTGGGCCAGCACGTCAACGCCATCGCCGCCGCCGACACCGTGGCCGGCGAGGCGCGCGCCATCCGCAGCGCCCTCATCGCCGACTACCAGGTCGTGCTGGCCCCGACCAGCCCACCGGCGCTGGCACGTGGCAAGGAGCTCTACACCACGAGCTGCGTCAGCTGTCACGGCGTGCGCGGCGACGCCGACACCGAGGCGGCGCGTCGCCTCGACCCGCCCCCGCGCAGCTTCGTCGACCCGCAGGTCATGGTCGACCTGTCGCCGGCGCGCGCCTACAACGCCCTCACCGACGGCGTGCGCGGCACCGCGATGGCCTCGTTCGGCGTGCTGCCGGCCTCGGATCGCTGGAGCCTGGCCTTCTACGTCTTCACCCTGCGCCACGCCGGGTCCGACGCCGCCACCATGCGCAGCGGCGAGGCGGCCTGGCGCCGCGCCGGTCGTCAGCCCGCAGCCAGCGCGACCCGCCTGGCCGCGCTGTCCGACGGCGACCTCGAGCGCGCCCTGGCCGCGCTGCCCGCCGCCGAGCGCGCCGCCGCCGTGGGCTTCCTGCGCACCGAGGCGCCCTTCCGCGACGATCACGCCGGCGCCCCGATGGCGCAGACCCGCACCCTGCTGGGTCAAGCCATGGTCGCGCTGCGCAGCGGCGACCGCGCCGCGGCGCGCCGCCAGGTCGGCGCCGCCTACCTCGAGGGCTTCGAGCCCCACGAGGCCTCGCTGCGCGCCCGCGACGCCGCCCTGGTCGGCACCATCGAGGAGAGCTTCCTCGGCCTGCGCAGCCGCGCCGGCGACGCCGCCGTCAGCCCCGCCCGGGTCGAGTCGGAGGCGCTGCGCGTGCACGCCCTGCTCGACCGCGCCGAGGAGCGCCTGGCCGGCGGGCGCACATTTTCGGTGGGTTTCTGGGCCGCCTTCGTCGTCCTCCTGCGCGAGGGCATCGAGGCCGCGCTGCTGCTGACCCTGCTGCTCGGCGCGGTGCGGCGGCGCTCGACCGCCCCCGACGATCCCGGCGTGCGGGTCGCGGTGCGCTGGATCCACGTCGGCTGGCTGCTGGCGCTGGGCGCCGGCGTCGCCACCTGGCTGGCCTCGGGCAGTCTGATCGAGCTCGGCGGCGCGCGGCGCGAGCTGACCGAGGGCATCATCGCGCTGATCGCCGCGGTCGCCATGTTCAGCGCCAGCCACTGGATCCTGGCCCGCCTGGACGCCAAGCGCCGGGTCGAGGCGCTCAAGAGCAAGCTGGCCGACAGCGCGCGTCGCGGCTGGGTGCTGCCCGCGCTGGCCTTCCTGGTGGTCTATCGCGAGGTCTTCGAGGTCGTGCTGTTCCTGCGCGCCATCATGCTGGACGGCGGCGGGCAGGCCGCGCCGGTGGCGCTGGGCGCCGGTGTCGCCGCGGTCGCGCTGGTCGGCTTCGTGCTGGCCATGGGCCACTTCGGCAAGCGCCTCAAGCCTGCGCCGCTGCTGGCGACCGCGGGCGTGATGCTGTGCCTGCTGGCCATCGTGTTCGCCGGCAAGGGCGTGCGCGCGCTGCAGGAGGCCGGGGTGGTCTCGATCACGCCGATGCTGGCGCCGCGCCTGGACTGGCTGGGCATGTTCCCGACCGTGCAGACGGTGGCCGCGCAGGCGCTGTTCGGGCTGCTCTTGCTGGCGTCCACCGCGTGGTGGCTGCGCGGACGGCTGGGGCGACGCACCGCAGCGGCCGAGGCGCCCGCCGTGGGCGACGGTCCAGCCTAGCCCGTCGCGCGCGAGAAAATGGGCCCCGCCAGCGCGGGGTGCTAGCTTTGACTCATGCGGCTCGGTGGGTGGCTGGTGCTGGGTGTGACGTGCGGATGGCTGGTCGCCGCGCACGCCGAAGAGCCGACGCCGGTGCCGGCGCCGACCGCGCCCGCCGCCGCCGCGCCCACCGCCGGCGCGCCCGACGCGCCGACCATCAGCGCACGCTGGCAGCGCGCCCAGCAGTGCGCCGGCGCGCACGCCGCGCGCGACCGCGCCAGCTGCGAGACGCGCTGCGAAGCCGAGCGCAAGGTCGTCAGCGAGCGCCCGCCCATCACCAAGGCCAAGCGCGGCAAGAAGACGCCCCCCGTCGGCGCGACCTGTCGCTGTCAGTGCACCGCCGCGGCGCTCGGCGTCCTCGAGAAGAGCTGCGGCGAGCTCGGGCTGGTCAGCGGCCTGGCCGAGCTCGGCCCCGGGGCGCGCGCCTGTGTGTCCCCCGGGCTGTCACCCGAGGCCGCCTGCGTGCTGCGCTGCGACGACGTCCTCGAGACCTGCGTCGACGGCTGTGACAACGGCATCTCGCTGGTGTCGGAGCCGACCACGGCGTCGTGCATCAGCGGCTGCTATGCCTTTCAGACCTCGTGCATGGGGCTGTGCGCCGACAAGGGCCAGCGCCCCGCCTCGCTGAGCGGCAGCGCCAAGCGCTGAGCTGCGCGCACCGCCGCGCCCGGAGTACCATGGCGCCATGGCCGGCGTGATCGACGAGGCGTTCCTGGATCAGCGACTCGGGGTGGTGGAGCAGGCGCGCAGCTGGAGTCCCCGCGTCATCTCCAAGCTGGAGGCCCTCCTCCGTGGCGACGACGACGCCAGCATGTGGCGCGTCAACCCGCTCGCGTTCGGCGTCGAACGCCACATCGCCGAGCGCGAGGCGGTCGACCTCTTCCTGCACGCCGCCAAGGCCGGCCTGGTCACCATGCAGTGGCACCTCCTGTGCCCGGGCTGCGGCATGGCGGTGGAGAACTTCGACTCGCTGCGCATGGTGCACCGCGAGTTCTTCTGCTCGCTGTGCATGCGGCCCACGGCGGCGCAGCTCGACGACTTCATCCAGATCAGCTTCACGGTGGCGCCGCGCGTGCGCGCGATTCGCTATCACCAGCCCGACCAGCTCGAGGTCATGGACTACGTGGGCCAGTACCGCCTCAGCCGCGAGGCGCACTACGGCGAGGGCGGCCCCAACATCCGCGACCTCATCACCACCTCCATCGTCGGTGCAGCCTGGCTGGAGCCTGGCCAGCGTCACACCTTCCACGGCGACATCGTGCCCGGCATCGTCAACGCGGCCGAGCTGGCCGCGCACCTGGCCTGCGAGGTCCAGGTCGAAGGCCCCCCCGTCAGCGCGCAGCCGCCGCTGCTGCTGACCGTCGCCGAAGACGGCATGCACCCGGGCCGCGGGGCGGTGGCCCCAGGGCCGCTCGCGATCGAGATGCACAACACCACCGGCCGCCGGATCGCCGCGCTGTGCGGCAACAAGCCGGCCCAGATGCTGCTCGAACCGGCCGACGCGTCGTTCTCGCCCTTCCTGCGCGGCAGCGCGCTGCTGACCAACCAGACCTTCCGCCAGCTGTTCCGCGGCGAGATCATCCAGGGCGCCGACGGCATCGGCATCCGCGACATCACCATCGTCTTCACCGACCTCAAGAGCTCGACCCAGCTCTATGAGCGCGTCGGCGACCTCAAGGCCTTCGAGCTGGTGCGCCGCCACTTCGACGGCGTGGCCCGCGCCATCGCCAGCAACGGCGGCGCCCTGGTCAAGACCATCGGTGACGCCGTGATGGCCGCCTTCACGCGCGCCAGCGACGCGCTGGCCGCCGCCATCGCCATGCAGGACGAGATCGACAAGTTCAACGCCGAGTACGGCGGCCGCGAGATCGTGCTCAAGATCGGCATGCACCGCGGCGCCTCCATCGCGGTGACCCTGAACGACAGCCTCGACTACTTCGGGCAGACCGTGAACATCGCGGCGCGCGTGCAGGGGCTGGCCGGCGCCGACGAGATCCTGATGACCGACGAGGTCTTCCGCGCCCCCGGGGTGCAGCCGCTGCTGAGCGGCACCCCGACCCAGCCCGAGGACGCCCAGCTGCGCGGCATCGACAAGCAGGTGCGCGTGCACCGCGCGATGCGGGCCCCGAGCCCGAGTCGCTGAGTCGCGCGCGCCGACCGGCTCGGCTTGCGGACGCCCCAGCTCAGCAAATATCCTGGAGGCGGGGGGGACAACATGAAGAAGATCGTGCGTGCTCTGGCGGGCACAGCAGTCCTGGTCCTGTGGTCGAAGGCGGTGTGGGCGCAGTGGGGCGTGCTACCCGATCCGATGCAGACCGACTGGACGGGAGGCTGCCGGAATGCGCGGTTCCTGGATGGGCAGAACGGCTACCTGGTCTCCGACGGCCAGCGCCCGACCTTCCTCAAGACCACGAACGGCGGCGCCAGCTGGACCACCAGCAAGCCGATGCTGGCAACCGCCGCCAGCGGCACCCAGGGCATCAGCTTCATCCTCGATGCCAACACGGCGTTCGCCACCAATGACGCCCTGGTGCTGAGCAATACGGCCACCAACCGGGTCGCCCGGACCATCAACGGCGGCACCACCTGGCAGGTCGCCAACGTGGTGCCCACCGGCAGCCCGGCCGCGCTGCGCTTCACCGGCCTCGCCGCGGTCAGCGCCACCCAGGCCTGGCTGGTCGGCTACGTCCCCGCACCTGGCGGCCCCGTGCTGTTCAAGACCACCGACGGCACCACCTGGAACCAGGTCGCGGCCACCGGGTTGGGCACCAGCATCCCCACCGACGTGTACTTCGTCGACGCCAGCACGGGCGTCATCGCGACCGCCGGCGGAATCCTGCGCTCGGTGGATGGGGGCACGACCTGGACCTCGGCCCAGACGGGCGTCGGGGCCGCCGGGGTGTTTCGCTTCGTCAGCGCGACCACCGGCTTCATCATGGGCAGCGCCAGCAACCTCTGGAAGACCAGCAACGGTGGCGCCTCGTGGACCAACCTCGGCAGCGTCGGCTGCAACGCGACCACACGCAGCGACACCACCCAGATCAGCTACAGCTTCTTCGACGAGATGAACGGCACCGTCGGCTGTGACGGCTCGGTCGGCAACCAGAAGTTCCGCAAGACCGTGAACGGCGGCACTACCTGGACGGACGAGGCACGGCCAGCGGGTTGGCCGGTCGGCACCGCGGTGAGCTTCGGCGTCGGCTGTGTCGCCTACGCGGGCTCCAGCGCGCTGCGCTTCGGCGGCGCGGCGGGCTTCGAGGTGCGGCCGGTGAAGGAGGGCACGGCAGCGCCAGTGGTCGATGGTGGTGTCACGGCGGACGGCGCCGTCACCGACGGCGCCACCAGCAGCGACGGTGCAGGCCCGGGGGCCGACGGCTCGAGCAGTGTGGACGGCTCGACGACGGGGGCAGGCGATGACGGGGGCTGCGGCTGCTCGACCGGGCGAGGTGGCGGTGCCGGGTCGGGACGGCTCGGGCTGCTGGCGCTGGGATTGGGCGTGCTGTTGCTGCTACGCCGCCGTCGCGCGTTGCGCTAGGGAAGCCCCGAGATCGCGCTCACGCGGCGACGAACCCAGCCAGCTGAAGTCGAGGCGAGCTCGGCTTCAGCTGGCGACGCACTGCAGGAGCAGCGTCGTGATGTTGTCGGTGCCGCCGGCGCGGTTGGCGTGGTCGACCAGCTCGGCGACGGCGCGCTCCAGCGACTTGGCCTGGCTGACGATGCGCAGGATCGACGGGTCATCCACCATGCCGGACAGGCCGTCCGAGCACATCAGGTAGATGTCGCCGTCCATGATCTGGTGCGCCTTGATGTCGACCTGCACCGTCTCGCGCATGCCGAGGGCGCGCGTGATGACGTTGCGGTGCGGGAAGTTGCGCTGCTCTTCCTCGGTCATGTCGGGCTTGGCTTCGCGGTAGTCCTCGAGCAGCGAGTGATCGCGCGTGATCTGCGCGATGGCCCCGTTGCGCACGCGATAGCAGCGCGAGTCACCGACGTGGGCGACGTAGATCTTGTCGCCGCACACCAGCGAGGTGACGATCGTGGTGCCCATGCCCTTGAAGCGGATGTCGCGGCTGGCGGAGTCGAAGATCTTGAAGTTCGCCAGCTTGATGCCGCAGGCCAGCCGGTTCTCGATGTACGAGAGCTGGCGATCCATCTTGTAGGGCCAGGTGGCGTCCTCGTCCTTGGTGCGCTGGTAGAACTCGCTCACCGTCTCGGCGGACATCTTGGACGCGACTTCGCCGGAGGCATGGCCACCCATGCCGTCGGCCACGATGAAGAGCTGTTCGTCTTCAATGAGGGAGAAATAGTCCTCATTGTGGGTCCGCTTCATCCCGACGTCGGTCTTCGCGGCGTATCGGATCTTCATCGGGGTGGCGGGGGGCTGGTGGCCATGTGTGTGACAGGCGACAGCCTGGCTACTCTATCAAGACGAGAATTCCTGTCAACGCGCGGGAGCATCTGGAGGACCAAGGATTCCGCTCGGCTGGCAGGCATTTCCTTGACACCTGTTCAGGTGGCGGATACGGTGACTTTCGTGGCTGCGGTGCTTGCGGAGATCGTCACGATCGGTGATGAGCTCACCCGTGGAGAGACCGTCGACACCAACTCGGCGTTCCTGGCCGGACGGTTGACGGAGCTCGGGGTGTGCTCGGTGGGCTGGCTGACGTCGTGTCGCGACGTGCGGGCGGACATCGCGGATGCCCTGGTTCGTGCGGCTTCTCGGGCGAAGATCGTGCTGGTTTCGGGCGGTCTCGGGCCCACCGAGGACGACCTGACGGTCGACGTCGCGGCCGAGCTGGCCGGTGTCGAGGCGGTGGTGGACGAGCCCAGCCGCGAGCGCATGGAGCGTCGCTTCGCGCGCGCCAACTTCAAGCTGACGCCGAACAACATTCGCCAGGTGCGGGTGCCCAGTGGGGCGCGGGTGTTCGACAACCGCAACGGGCTGGCGCCGGGGTTCGAGATCGCGCTGCGCGGGGCGGCGGTGTTCTTCATGCCGGGCATTCCGCGCGAGATGTCGCGCCTGTGTGACGAGCAGATCATCCCGCGCATCGGCGAGCTGCTGGCAGGCGCGCCGCGGGTGCTGCGGCGGATCTGGCGGGTCTTCGGGGTCGGCGAGTCGCACGTGGACGACCGGCTGTCGGGGCTGCTGGCGGCGGTGGACCCCGGGGCGCCGGCGGACAGCGCGAGCCTGCACTTCAACGTGCAGTTCCCCGAGGTGCTGGTGAAGGTGATCGCGCGCGACGCCGACGAGGCCCGGGCGCGGGAGCGGCTGGATCGGTTGGGGACGGAGATCCGGACCCGCCTGGGCGAGGCTGTGTATGGAGAGGGCGACGACGGGCTGCCGGTGGCGGTGGGGGCGGCGCTGCGGGGGCGCGGGGCGACCGTCGCGCTGGCGGAGTCGTGCACCGGGGGCCTCATCGGCCACCTGCTGACCGAGGTGCCGGGGTCGTCGGAGTACTTCCGGCTCGGCATGGTGCTGTACGCGAATGAGGAGAAGGTCGCGCGGCTGGGGGTCTCGGAGGCCACGCTGGCGCAGCACGGGGCGGTCTCGCGCGAGTGTGTGGAGGAGATGGCGCGCGCCGTGCGCGACCTGGCCGGGGCGACCTATGGCGTCGCAGTGTCCGGAATTGCTGGACCTTCGGGCGGCACGCCGGACAAGCCGGTGGGCACGGTGCACCTCGCGGTGGCTTCAATGTCAGAGGTGCATGCGAAGGTCCTCTCGTACCCGGGAACCCGCTCGCAGGTGAAACAGCTGGCGGCGCACTGGGCACTGAAACTCTTGCTGACCGAGGCTTCGAAACAGTCATGACGGCGACCGACAGCACGGATGCGAAGCGGATCTTCATCGCGGTGAATGCCGAGGTGGAACCGCTGCGCAAGGTGATGGACGCGCAACTGTCGATGCGCGCCCTGGCCCGCTCGCGCGGGCTCAAAGTCACCTGGGTGCCGGCCGCGAACTTCCACGTCACCGTGCGCTTCCTCGGCGCGGTCCCGGCCGAGGTGCCGGGCGCGCTGCGCGTGATGCTGCGCGAACGGCTGGTGGACCGGCGACCGTTCAGCTTCGGGCTGGCCGGCGTGGGTGCCTTCCCGGCGGCCGACAAGCCGCGCATCCTGTGGGCAGGCGTCGAGGACGGTTCGGGGGAGCTGGCGCGGTTGGCCAGCGACGTCGAAGGCTGGGTGCGCGAGCTGGGCTTTGCCGCGGAAGAGCGGCCGTTCCGCCCGCACCTGACCATCGGTCGGGTCAAGGAGGGCGCCAGCGCGACCGACCTCCTGGCCCCGCATCAGAGCAAGAGTTTCGGAGTGTCCACGGTGCACGAGGTCGTGATCTACGAGAGCCGGGCGCAGGCGCAGGGCGTGGAGTACCACGCGCTGGGTCGGGTCGGTCTCGGGCACGGCCAGAGGATCGATTGGCCGGTGTCGCCGGCCTGGTTGCCCGGGCAGCCAGGCGCGGTGGCCGAACCGTCTGACGACTGAACGAAGAATAAGGGGAGAACGCGATGGCAAACGACAACAGCAACCGGCAGGACGGGCAGCGCGAGAAGGCGATCGAGCTCGCGGTCTCCAGCATCGAGAAGCAGTTCGGCAAGGGCGCCATCATGCGCCTGGGCAACGAGGTGCTGGCCCCCGAGGTCCAGGTGGTGCCGACCGGGTCGCTGGCGCTGGACATCGCGCTGGGCTGCGGCGGCCTGCCGCGCGGCCGCATCATCGAGATCTACGGGCCGGAGTCGTCGGGCAAGACGACCCTGATGCTGCACCTGGTGGCCGAGGCGCAGAAGCGCGGCGGCATCTGCGCGTACATCGACGCCGAGCACGCGCTGGATGTGGCCTATGCGCGCAAGCTGGGTGTGCGCACCGACGACCTCCTGGTGTCGCAGCCCGACTGCGGCGAGCAGGCGCTGGAGATCGCCGACATGCTGGTGCGCTCGGGCGCCATCGACGTCATCGTCATCGACTCGGTCGCGGCCCTGGTGCCCAAGGCCGAGCTCGAGGGCGACATGGGCGACGCCCACATGGGTGTGCAGGCCCGCCTGATGAGCCAGGCGCTGCGCAAGCTGACCGCGACCATCGCGAAGTCGAACACCATGGTGGCGTTCATCAACCAGATCCGCATGAAGATCGGCGTCATGTTCGGCAACCCGGAGACCACCACGGGCGGCAACGCGCTGAAGTTCTATGCCTCGGTGCGCATGGACATCCGCCGCGTCGGCGCCATCAAGCAGGCCGAGACGGTGGTCGGCAACCGCACCCGCGTGAAGGTGGTGAAGAACAAGCTGGCGCCGCCGTTCCGCGAGGTCGAGTTCGACATCATGTTCGGCCAGGGCATCAGCAAGGAGGGCGACATCCTGGATCTGGGTGTCGAGACCAACATCGTCGAGAAGAGCGGCGCCTGGTTCGCCTTCGACGGCGAGCGCATCGGTCAGGGCCGCGAGAACGCCAAGGACTTCCTCAAGGAGCACCCGGAGGTCGCGCAGAACATCGAGCGCAAGGTGCTGGCCCACTTCTCCATCGCGCGCGCCGGTGATCCGCCCCTCCCCGCCGGCAAGGATGTCGTCGGCAAGGAGTTGACCGCCCAGCTCGCCAGCGGCAAGGCCGAGGCCCCCAACGGCAACGGCCACGGCAAGAAGCCGCAGCCCCGCGCCGACTAGAGTATTTACAGCTCATCAACAAGAAGGCCCGTGATGAGCGGGCCTTCTTGCGTTTCGGCTAGGCGATTGCGGCGTGAAGTGCCGCGATGTGCGCCGGGCCGGTGCCGCAGCAGCCGCCCACCGCATGTGCGCCCCGGTCGAGGGCGGCGCGACCCGCGGCGGCGAAGGCGGCGGGGCCGACATCGGGGTCGCCGGCGATGGGCTGAAACAGCAGGAAGCGCGGGTCGAGCGCGCGGGCCAGGGTGAAGGCCTCGAGCATGCGGTCGGGCCGCAGCGAGCAGTTGAGCCCGAGCACCAGCGGCCGCTCGGGCTCGTCGGGTCCCAGCGCGGCGACCAGCTCGGCGAGGGGCACGCCGCTGACGCTCTCGAGGCCGGCGTCGCTGAGGGCGAACGAGATCCAGATCGGCAGCCCGGGCGCGCCGCGACGCAGGCCGGCCAGGGCGGCGGTGACCTCGCGGAGGCCGTGCTGGGTCTCGAGGTGCAGGGCGTCGACCCCGCCCTCCATCAGGAAGCTGGCCTGCTCGGCGTGGCCGTCGATCAGCGTCGCCTCGTCGAGGTCGGGGCGCCACGGCGGTGACACGTCGCCGATGACCCAGCGGCCAGCGGGCCGGACCTCGCGCGCGAGCAGCGCGGCGCCGAGGTTGATCGCGCGCACATCGCTGCGTCCCGCGGGCTCCAGGTCGTGCCGCGTCGCGCCGAAGGTGTTGGTGTGGATGGCGTCGGCGCCGGCCGCGAAATAGGCTGCGTACACTGTGCGCACGCGCTCGGGGGCATCGACACTGAGCGCGCACACGGGCCGGACCCGCTGTGTGGGACTGGCCGAAAGGCCATCCTGATCCAGCAGTTGCGTGCCGAGGGCGCCATCCAAGACGAGCCCTCGCGCGCCCTTCGACAGCAGCCGCGCCATCAGCGAACCCAGCACCCTCACATAGATCGCTTCGCCGAGGCCATGCGTCAACAACCCTCACACGCGGCGCGACGGGTTCGCCGCGCGAGGCCCTGGTCGGAGGCAGCTGGATGTCGCTGGCGATTCGCTTCACCGAGCACGAAGAGTTCCACCGCGAGACCTTCCAGGCCATCGTGGCCGCGGGCTTGGTCGCGCTGGCCACCCACACCGCCGGGCTGGTCTTTCCGAGCGCGTCGATCTTCGCGCACGGTGGACCGTGGGCGCTGAGTGGGCTGGGGGTGGCCGCGACCTATGCGGTCACGGCTCGGTCACGGCCCGGGCTGAGCTGGCTGCTCAAGGTGGTGGGCGCGGGGATCGCGGGCGCCATCGCCATGATCCTGATGGGGCGTGAGAGCGGCGAGCCGGCGCTCGGCTTCGCGTGCTGGGCGGCCTGCTTCGGCGTGCTGCTGGCCTCGGGTCAGCGCGGCGCGCGCTGGCTGGTGGTCGCGGGCGGCACCATCGCGGCGCTGCTGGTCGGGCGCTATGTCACCGACAAGGTCTTCGCCGCCACCGAGCTGCACAAGGTGCCGCCGTTCGTGCGCGCGACCATTGGCGGCCTCGGCTTCGGCATCATCACGGCGGTCGGCGCCGCCACGCGCTATCTCAGCCTGCGCCAGGATCCGGCGCGCGCCGCCTTCCAGGCCGCCGCGCCCAAGCTGACCGGCGAGCTGCGCGACCTGGCCGAGCGCGCCCACGCCACCCACACCCGCATCGAGGAGGTCCTGGAGTCGCGCAGCGGCGAGCGCGCCGAGGCCACCGCGCGTCAGATCCGCGAGTCCTCGGGCGCGCTGGTCATCCAGATCTGCAGCATCGGCACGCAGTGGACCGAGGTCGAGGCCGAGGGCGCCCGCACCTCGCCCGAGTCGGTCGCCGCGCGGCTGGCCGCGCTCGACGCCAAGCTGGCCGCGACCACCGACGGCATCGCGCGCGAGCAGTACAACCTGGCCCGTGGCTCGCTGCTCGAGCAGCAGCGCTACCTGGGCGAGCTGGCCACCGGCCGCGAGCGCGTCGTCGCGCGCACCCATGCCAACCTGGCCGCGCTCGAGAAGCTGCGCCTCGCCGTGGTCAACCTGCGCTCGGTCGATGCCCAGCGGCTGGCCTCGGGCGTGCAACCGCTGCTCGACGAGATCCGCAACCTGTCGACCGAGTTCGACATCCGCAGCCAGGCGACCTCGGAGGCCGAGGACTTCAGCAGCAGCCCCGCCATCGCGGTGATCGAGCCGGTCGCGTCGGCGCCCGTTCCCAGCCCGACCTCCTACATCAGCTAGAAGCCCGGACCGGACAATGCTCCTGGCTGCGCCAGGAGCATTGGGTAACCTTTTCCCGCCGCCCCCCCACAGCCCCAGAACCCCGGGTAGAATGTCCGCCTCGCCAGGCCGTCAGACCTGGCCAGCTCGGGCGGAAACCCGCCGTACCCCAGGAGGTTCTCGTGGCCATCCGTCGCATGCTCACCGCGCTCACCTTGGCGCTCACCTTGTCGGTCTCGCTGCCGGCGCTGGCTGACGAGGCCAACGTCCGCTACAAGCAGGGTCTCGCGCTCAAGCGCCAGAACAAGCTGACCGAGGCCATCGCGGAGTACGAGGCCGCCATCCGGCTGCGCCCCAAGTATGCCGAGGCGCACTTCGCGCTGGGCAACGCCTACCGGCTGCTCAACCAGCTCGACAAGGCCGTGGTCGCCTACGAGGCCGCCGCCAAGCTGCAGCCCAAGGCGGGCGACGTGCGCGCCAACCTCGGCGTGGCCTACTACAAGCAGGGCAAGTTCGACCAGGCCCAGGTCGAGCTCGAGGCGGCCACCACGCTGAACCCCAAGGACGCCATGTCGTGGTCCAGCCTGGGCACGATCTACCGCGAGCTGGCCAAGAAGCTGGCCAAGGCCAACGACCCCAAGTCGAAGGAGATCGAGGCCAAGTCGATCGCCGCCCTGGAGAAGGCGGTGTCGTTCCTGCCCAAGGACCACCAGATGCTGAACAACCTCGGCGTGGCCTACCGGCAGGCCGGCAAGCTCGAGCTGGCCAAGGCCAAGTTCCTGGCCGCCATCGCCGCCGCGCCGCAGACCGCCGACTACCACTTCAACCTGGGCGCCGTGTACCGCCGCCTGCAGGATCAGGACAACGCCATCAAGTCCTACAGCGAGGCGCTGCGCCTCAAGCCCGACCACGCCGGCGCCAACTATGACATCGCCGTGATGTACAGCCAGATCCGCGAGGACGACAAGGCGCTGCCGCACTACAAGAAGTACCTCGAGCTGACCAAGGGCAAGGATCCCGCCATGGACGCCGAGGTCGAGGCCAAGATCCGCGCCCTCGAGGGCACCCCCGAGCCCACGCCCACGCCCTCGCCCTCGCCGTCCAAGAAGCCCAAGACCAAGCCCAAGTTCTACAAGTAGCCGGCCGCGCTCCCCGCCCCCGCTTCCCTGCCTCGCGTTCTCCCTGCTCTAGGTCAGCGCCAGCTTCGCCAGCCCCGCCGACACATCCCGCACACCCATCAGCTCCAGCCCGGCGGGTTCACTCTCCAGCCGCAGCAGACTCGCCTCCGGCAGCAGCACCCGCTTGAACCCGAGTGACGCCACCTCGACCAGACGTGCCTCCACACCGCCGACCGCGCGCACCTCGCCCGCCAGCCCGACCTCGCCGAAGACCACCGTCAGCTGATCGATCGGCCGCCCCAGCGCGCTCGACGCCAGCGCGGCCACCAGGGCCAGGTCGATCGCCGGCTCCGCCAGCCTCACGCCACCCGCGACATTCGCGAACACGTCGCGGCGCGCCACGTCGATGCCCACCCGCCGCTCCAGGATGGCCAGCAGCAGGGCGACCCGGTTGGCGTCCACGCCCAGCGTCGTGCGCCGCCCGAAAGCCCCGCTCTCGCCGGCGATCAGCGCCTGCAGCTCCACCAGCAGGGGGCGCGTGCCGGTCAGGCTGCAGGTCACCACCGACCCGGGCGCATTGACCGGCCGCTCCGCCAGCAGGGACGCCGATGGGTTGGGCACCTCGGCCAGGCCGCCGCTGCGCATCTCGAACACGCCCAGCTCGTTGGTCGACCCGAAGCGATTCTTCACCGCGCGCAGTACGCGGTAGGCGTGGTTGCCCTCGCCCTCGAAGTACAGCACCGCGTCGACCACGTGCTCCAGCGTCTTGGGGCCCGCGATCGAGCCCTCCTTGGTCACGTGGCCGACCAGCACCACCGGCACGTTGTTGGTCTTGGCGTACGTGAGCAGCCGCCCGGCGCACTCGCGCACCTGGCCGATCGACCCCGGGATCGACTCCAGCGCGGCGGTGTGCACGGTCTGGATCGAATCGACCACCAGCGCCGCCGGCTTCACCCGCGCCGCCTCGGCCAGCATCTTCTCCAGCGCGGTCTCCGACATCACCAGCAAGTTCGCGTCACGCACGCCCAGCCGCTGCGCGCGCAGCCCGGTCTGCGCGACCGACTCCTCACCCGACACGTACAGCACCGGCTGCTTGCCGGCGCCCGACGCCAGCTTGCCCGCCGCCATCAGCAGCAGGGTCGACTTGCCGATGCCTGGCTCGCCCCCCAGCAGCACCAGGCTGCCGGCGACCAGCCCACCGCCCAGCACGCGATCGAGCTCACCGATGCCGGTGGCGCGCCGCTCGCTGTCGCCGACCACCGCCTGGGCAATCGACACCGCCTGCGCCGAGCCGCCTCCCAGCGCGCCCGCGGGCGCAGACCCGGCGCCGACCGAGGGCAACTCCTCCACCATGCTGTTCCATTCAGCACACTGGGGGCACTTGCCCAGCCACTTCGTCTCCGAAGCACCACACGCCTGACAGACCCACTGGGTCTTGACCTTCGCCATCCCAGACGTCTACCGCGGCACTCTGACATCGACCCCCGAAAGGGCCTTAAAACACGACCAGGAGGCGGGTCTGCAGCGTGTGCGCGGTCTCGGCGTCGCCGACGTCGGAGCCCGACCAGATCGGACCGGCGGCGCCATCCGCCGGGTCGAACGCCGGGTGCGAGAGCGCGCTGTTGTCGTCGAGGAAGCTGAACGGGAAGAACACGCCGTACGCGATCCCGGCGTGGAAGCCGCGCCCGGCCTTGTCGACGTTCTTGTACGAGAGGTCGGCGTCGAACTCCATGCCGTACATGCGCGAGTTGGCCGGGGTCGCCACCGGCTCGTCCACGAACGACACGATGCTGGCGGCGTTGAACATGATCGACCCGGTCAGGTCGTACTCCATGCTGGGCTTGAAGTAGACCGTGTTGGTCACCACCCCGAGGATCTCGCGGAACAGGATGAGGTCGACCTGGTAGTCGGGGTCGAAGCGGAAGTTCGACACCCGCGAGTCACCCTGGGGCTGGATGGCCAGCGTGCCGCGGTAGTTCAGCGAGCCGCCGGTGGCCTCGGCCTGGTCGCCCGAGGCGTAGCCGACCTCGATGCCCAGGCGCATGTCGTTCTCCAGCGCGCGGTACTGCGCGCGGGCCACGCCGCCGAACTGCAGCACGTCGAGCTCGGGGTTCGCGGGCGACAGCTCCTTGGACTCGCCGATGGAGCCGACGATGGCGACCAGCTCGGCCTCGGCGCTCCACTTGCGCCAGCGCAGGCGGGTGGTGGCGTCGAAGATCCAGGCGCTGGCGTCGCGGTTCACCAGGTTGGCCTTGACCGGGTCCGACCCGACCGCGGTGCCCTTCAGGTCGGTGTCCTTGTCCTGCGCGCGATACACGGCATACAGACCGTAATCCCAGGCCAGCTGACCGCGCTGCACCTTGGTCTTCCACTGCGGCGGGGTGTGGAACTTGCCGACCACGAAGACCCACTGGCGCACGTCGTCGTCGTCGGTGATGTCGCGCGGCTGGCCGTCATAGCGGTTGCGGTAGTCGCTGGCGATGCCGTCGGTCAGGCCGGTGGCGGCCCAGTCCATGCCGACCGCGACGCGCAGGCGGGGATCATCGGGCTTGCCCGAGGCGGTGCCGGGGATCTCGGTCACGAACATCACGCGGTCCGCGGAGTCGCCGAAGTCGCAGTCGAGACACCAGCTCTCGGTGGTGCGGTTCCAGCCGCCGCTGTTGGCCAGGATGCCCATGCCCCAGTGCGACGGCATGCGGCCGAACAGCAGCACGCCCAGCGGGGTGCGCACCTCGGCCCAGGCGCGCTTGACGCGCACCGCGTCCCAGGGCGAGTTCTTGCCGGCCTCGGCCGGGACCTGGCCGCCCGCGAAGGCGTTCAGCGGCACGTTGGCCGGGCGCGCCTGGTTGCCGGCGTAGCCCTCGGGGGTGGCGCCCAGGACCTGGTTGTCGAGGACGTCGATCTGCATCTGGATCTTGACCTGCTCGTCGATGTTGAAGGTCGGCTCCAGGCGCATGCGCATGTTGCTGGAACCGATGGTCTCGTCGTCGCAGATCTGGGTCAGCGAGTTGCAGCTGCGGAAGGCCTGCTTGTCGCTGAGGCCGAGCCCGAGCTTGTGGAACAGGTCGGTGCGCAGGCGCAGGTAGCCGTGGATCTCGGTGAAGGCCAGGGTCTTCTTGTCCTTGGCGATGCCACCGGGGCTGTCCAGCTTGGGCGGAGGCGGCAGGCCCAGGTTGACCACCGCGTCGGGCGGGGCCTCCTCGGCGGGGCCCTCAGGCTTCTCCTCCTCGTCGGTGGGCATGGTCTGGGGATTCGGCATGCCGCCCGGCCCCATCTGCGCGCGCGCCGGCGAGCTCGCACCCATGAGGATGACGCCCAGCGCCACCGGTACACCGAGGGAAATCCTGCGGTCCTGCAAGGTCATCGCATCCCCTGAAGCAGTCCTGCCCAATAAGACGGAAACGAACGGAAGCACACGAAAGTGGCGGCACATTAGCAGCCGCCGCGCCCGAGGGTCAACGCGCTGGCAGCCGGGAAAGCTGATACCATCGAACGGTGATGGCTTATGTTCGAGACTCACGGCGGCGGGCCCCGGTTGCCCGCCTGGCTGCTGCGCTGGCACTCGGAAGCGCAATGGCCGCGTTCCTCCCCGGGTGTGGCGCCGATGACGAGCGTGCCCTGCTGCTGACAGTTTCGGCCGAACGGCGGGCAGCAACCCTCGACATCCTGGTCCGGCACGACGAGTCGAACACCATCGTCCTCGACCGCAAGGACGAGCCGGTCGATTTCCAGAACCCGACCCGCGATATCTCCATCCCCGGCCAGGAGCTGCGCCTGGCGCTGCGCTTCGCCAAGGACGGCACGTACACCGTCCACATCGTGGGCCGCACCCCGGGCCTCCTGTCGCAGGTCGCGACCCGCCGCTTCATGGTCAAGGGCACCGCCGAGCTGAGCCTCAAGCTGATCGCGCTGCGCGCCGGCGACGACGAGGATCTCGACACCTTCCCCAAGAACTGCGCCACGGTAGGCGATCCCAGCTGCGACTTCCTGGACTGTAACGACATGAACCCGGGCATCAACCCGGTGGCCGCCGAGGTGTGCGGCGACATGATGGATCAGGACTGCTCGGGCGCTGACCTGCCGTGCAAGGACGAGGACGGCGACGGCTCGCCGCTGGGCACCGACTGCGACGACAAGGATCCGCGCCGCTTCCCGGGTAACTCCGAGTATCCCAACGCCTGCAACGGGCGCGACCCGCGCTTCTGCGGCGACGGCATCGACCAGGACTGCGACGGCCGCGACCAGGAGTGCTTCGTCGACGGCGACTGCGACGGCCACAAGCCGACCTCGGCCGGCGGCGACGACTGCAACGACGCCGATCCCTCGATCTACACCGGCGCCCTGGAGATCTGCGGCGACAACATCGACCAGAACTGCAGCGGCGTGGCCGACGCACCCAGCGAGTGCGAGCGCTGCGACGACGACGGTGACGACTTCCAGCGCATGGACGCCACCGCCGGCTGCGCGCCGATGGCGGGCAAGGTCGACTGCAACGACCATGATCGCGGCTTCAACCCCAACTCGACCATGGCCTGCGCCGGCATGGAGGGCGGGACGTCGATCGCCTGCAACGCCCTGCGCATGTGCGACGGCAAGGACAATGACTGCGACGGCATGATGGACGAGGGCTGCCAGGCCGCCACCTGTGACGGCGACCGCGACGGCTTCCAGCGCACTGGCGCCGGCTGCACCCCGGGCCTGGTCGACTGCGACGACACCAACCCGAACATCTTCCCGGGTGCACCCGACAAGTGCGGCGACGCCGTGCTGCAGAACTGCACCGCCGACACCGCGTGCACCAGCGACGCCGACGGTGACAAGTACAACGCCGGCGCTGGGGGCGACTGCGACGACCGCGACCCCATGCGCTACCCGGGCGCGCTCGAGCGCTGCAACGGCGTGGACGACGACTGCGACTCGCTGGTCGACGAGGGCAACCCGGACCTGGCCGGCGCGGCGCTGACCGCCAAGTGCACCGACGACAACGACGGCATCTGCGGCGCGGCCCAGGGCGACTGTGTGTGCTCGCGCGTGGTGCCGCAGACCCGGCGCGAGACCGACCTCGGCCGGCGCACCGCCTGCCCGGGCGAGAACCTGACCGTGCAGGTGTCGCCGCGCTGCTTTGGCGCCGGCCAGCCGCGCGCCAAGGAGACCTGCGACGACGTCGACGACGACTGCGACGGTTCGACCGCGGTGTCGGTGGCGGACGCGCCGACCAAGCTGGAGGAGTTCGGGGCGCGCTGTCTGCGCAACGGCCTGCTGACCCCGTGCACCCCGGGCACCGTGTCGGGCTGCATGCCGGGCGGGTCGTTCCCGTACACGGCGTTCGCCGCCAACGCCCGCTATGTCTGCGCCGGCGTGACCGTGCTGCCGACGAGCGACATCTGCAACGGCATCGACGACGACTGCGACGGCGTCCCGGCCGCGGGTGACACCGACACCGACCTCGACCGCTACCTGGCCTGCAGCGGCTGCCCGGGCAGCGGCCTCGGCGGCAACCTGCTGGGCTGCGGCGACTGCCAGCCCATGAACGGCAACGTCCACCCCAACCACGCCGAGCAGTGCAACGGCATCGACGACGACTGCGCGCCCGGCACCATCGACGGCGCCACCCAGTGCGGCGTGACGACCCCGAACTGCTGCGTCGGCGATCAGCAGTGCTACGACTTCATGAACGACCGCATGCACTGCGGCGGCTGCGGCGCGGGCAACGTGTGCAGCACGACGCTGGCTGACCGCTGCACGGGTGGCAACTGCGCGTGCGGCAGTGGCGGGCCGTGCGCCGCGGGTCAGCGCTGCTCCGGCGGCATGTGCATCTGCGACGCGACGTCGTGCACCACCGGCTGCTGCCAGGGCAACGTGTGCCAGGTCCCGGGCACCTCGCAGGCGACCTGCGGTCCGCTCGGCGGCATGTGCCAGGCGTGCGGGACCGGTCAGCGCTGCCTCAACCGGGCCTGTGTGTGCGACTCGACGTCGTGCCCGAACGGCTGCTGCAACGGCGATGTGTGCGTGCCCTACGCCAGCCAGAGCAATGGCATGTGCGGGACCAACGGCGCGGCCTGCAACGGCTGCTCGGCGGCGGCAGGTCGGACCTGCAATCTGACCAACGGCCAGTGCCAGTGCGGCCCGACGCTGTGTGCAGCTGGCTGCTGCCAGAGCAACACCTGCGTCACCAGCGACGACACCCACTGCGGCGTGGGCGGCGTGATGTGCTCGGCGGCGTGCGGTGCGGGCCGGCGCTGCGTCACCGGCAACTGTGTCTGCGACGCGACGTCGTGCCCGAACGGGTGCTGCAACCTGTCGGGGCAATGCATCCCGTACGCGAGCCAGGGCGACGGGCAGTGCGGGACCGGCGGCGCGATGTGCGGTATTTGCCAGGTGGGTCAGGACTGCAACGCCGCAGGGGCCTGCGTGTGCAACGCGGCGTCGTGCCCCACCGGCTGCTGCGACGGCAACACCTGTCGGACTGGCAACAGCAACATGTTCTGTGGCACCGGCGGCAATAGCTGCTCGACCTGCGGGACGGGTCAGCTGTGCAATGGCGGTACGCGCATCTGTACCTGCGGGCCGGGGACGGGCTGCACGGGCTGCTGCACCGGCAACACCTGCACCACGCGGTCGGCGACCTCATGTGGCGCCGATGGCGCGGCGTGCAACAACTGCGGTGCCGGGGCCAACTCGTGCACCAGCGCCGGCGTCTGCCAGTGCACCACGAACAATCCGTCGATGAATGCCTGCACCAACCCGATGCCGATCTGCGGTGCTGGCGGCTGCGAGATGTAGCCCGCGGTAACTCTTGCTGATTTCAGCATCTATCCCCATGACTCTGGGCGGGCTATCATGGGGGGTACGCCTTAGGAGTCACTTATATGCGTATCGCTTTTGTGCTGGCTTGTGTGGTGCTGGGGGTTGCGAGCGGGTGTGATGAGCAGTCGGGGATCCTGTTCAGGATCCAGGACTCGGAGTCGCAGCCGCCGCCGGACGACATGGATCGCCTGCAGTTCTTCGCCGCCTATGTGGATGGCGCGGGGATGACGCAGGACATCCGGGTGCCGCTGACGGTCGCCACGGTGAGCGGGCGCGACCTGGCGACCAACCCGTACGATCTGCTGGTCACCGAGGATGACCACGAGGGGCCGCGGCGCCAGGTCAGCGTCGCGGTGGTGGGGTATCGCGGCGACACCGCGGTGGCCTTCGGCATCGTGGCCGCGCCGCAGATCTTCATCGACGGCAAGGTCCTGATGGTGCGCATCAACCTCGAGGGCTTCGCCGGCGGCAGCCCGCCGTACACGATGACGCAGAACGACTGCCTCATCGTCGGCGATGTCACCTTCGCTGCGGCCAACGACCGCGACTGTGACGGCTACCTGGTCAACGTCGACTGCAACGATCTGAACCCGGACATCCACCCCGATGCCGGCGAGGTCTGCGCCAACAACATCGACGATGACTGCGACGGCATGAAGGACGAGGAGGCCGACGCCGACGGCGACGGCAAGACCAACTGTGGCGGCGACTGCGACGACGGCAACAAGCTGGTCTTCGAGGGCGCCACCGAGATCTGCGACAGCATCGACAACAACTGCGACAACAAGTGTGACGACGGCTTCGACAAGGACGGCGACCGCCACACCACCTGCGGCAGCAAGGTCAACAGCGACGGCACCTGCTCGACCGAGCAGCCGCAGCCGGCGCTGGTCGACTGCAACGACGACAACAACCACATCTTCGGCGGCAACTCCGAGGTCTGCGACGGCCTCGACAACGACTGCGACACCAAGTGCGACGACGGCTTCGACGCCGACAACGACACCTATGTGTCGTGCGGCTTCGACACCGCGGCGTGCGACGGCGTGTCGCGCCCCGGCCTGCGCGACTGCAACGACGGCGACCGCGCCATCAACCCGGGCGCGCGCGAGATCTGCAACGGCAAGGACGACAACTGCGACGGCAAGCCGTACCCCGCCAACGAGACCTGCTACGGCGTCAACGGCGTGTGCGGGCAGGGCGTCCGGTCGTGCGACGACAGCGTGGGCGGTGCCGGCTATGGCGCGTGCACCGTCGAGGGCAGCGGCGGCGCCGGACTCCCGATGCTGGTGTGCGACGCCTACGGCGCGTGCGCGTCGAACCCCGAGCCCCTGATGTGCACCGACGGCCGGCTGGGCATGAACGCCAACGTGCGCGTGGTGCGCTGCCAGATCGACTACACCGTGGTGGCCGCCCAGGGCGCGACGCTGTGCCCGTCGCAGAAGGATCCGTTCAACGGGCCGGCGGCCGCCAACACCTGCATGTGGGACGTGGTCGGCGGCCAGATGCAGGGGCCGTATCGCGTCGGCTATGCGGCCACGGGGGGCCAGGTGCTGCAGACCAGCACCGAGTGCCCGACCACGTTCCAGGTCGCCAGCTTCACGCCGGCCGGGACGGTGACCGCGCTGCCCAGCCGCCGCATGTTCCTCAGCCTCAGCGTGGACGCGGCGTCGAGCACGCTGTACTCGGTCGAGCTCATCCCCAACCTGGTCACCACGTGCACCGCGGACGGCATGCGCTGCACCGGCGCCAACCCGTAAAACTCGCGCCCGCCCCGCGGGGGCGCTAGTTTTTGCGGATGCTGGCACGCACGGTCGGACAGCTCCTCCACATCGGCTTCGCAGGCAAGCAGGCACCCCAGGAGGTGCTGGAGCGGGTGCGCCGTGGCGAGGTCGGCGCGACCATCCTGTTCGGGCGCAACATCGAGTCGGTCGAGCAGGTCGCCGAGCTGAACGCCGAGCTGACGGCGGCGGCACCGGCCGACGCGCCGCTGGTGCTGGCGCTCGACCAGGAGGGCGGCCGGGTCCAGCGCATCAAGGCGCCCGCGGTGGTGTGGCCGCCGATGGCCGCGCTGGGGCGGCTTCCGGCCGGTGACGGCGAGCGCACCGCGCGCGAGGTCGGGCGCGTGCTGGGGCGCGAGCTGGCCGTGCTGGGCTTCAACATGGACTATGCGCCAGTGCTGGATGTGGCGACCAACCCGCACAACCCGGTCATCGGCGACCGCGCGCTGGCGACCACGCCCGAGCGCGTGGCGGCGCTGGGCATCGAGCTGGCGCGTGGGCTGCTGGACGCCGGCGTGCTGCCGTGCGGCAAGCACTACCCGGGGCACGGTGACACCCACGTCGATTCGCACCACGCGCTGCCGGTGGTGGAGCACGCCCGCGAGCGCATCGAGGCCATCGAGCTGGCGCCGTTCGCGGCGGCGGCGCGGGCAGGCGTGCTGCCCATCATGATGACCGCGCACGTGGTGTTCGAGGCGCTCGACCCCGGGGTGCCGGCGACGCTGTCGGCGCCCACGCTGGCGCTGCTGCGCGGCATGGGCTTCGACGGCGTGATCGCGTCGGACGACCTGGAGATGAAGGCCATCGCGGGCACCATGGGCGCCGGCGAGGCCGCGCTGGCGGCGGTGCGCGCGGGCTGCGACACGCTGCTCATCTGCGAGGACGTGCCCATGCAGCACCTGGTGCACGAGACCCTGGTGCGCGCGGCCGAGCAGGATGGCGCGCTGCGCGCCCGGCTGGAGGACGCGGCGCGGCGGGTGGCGCGCATGAAGGCCGCGCTGCCGCGGCTGACGCGGGTGGCGCCCGCGGAGGTGCGGAAGTACCTCGGCCACGCCGACGGCGTCGCCCTGGCCGACCGGCTGCGCGCCGCGCTGGGCTAGCTCAGGGCGTGGAGTCACCAGGAGGTCGCCGCCGAGGAGCTCGCCGACGACCGTGTCAGGGAGCGCCTCGAGAGGTCACGCAGCGTCGCTCGCTTCCGTGCGCGCTCGGCCGCCATCGAGTCCACTCTACTCCAAGGTGCGAGCGGGGCTACCGATGACCCGCGGACATCAGCTGCCGTTGCCGACCAGGCAGGTCATCCAGGCCTCGCAGCTCTTGGCCAGCTCGGTGCGACAGCGGATGCCGCGCTCGAGATCGTCGGGCTTGGTGCGCTCGCACTCCTTGTTGCAGTCGACGTTGCTGCCGGCGAGGCGCTCGATGCAGGCGCGCGCCTCGGTGCACAGCGAGACACAGTCGAACTTGACGGCGACCGGGGCCTTGGCGGCGTCGAGGCCGGCGTCGGCGGGCGCGGCGGCGACCGGGGCGGGCACCCCGCCGTCGGCCTTGGCAGCGGGCTTGGCCGAGGCCGACGGGGTCGGCGACGGCTTGCTGCTGGTGACCGGGGTGTCCTCGTCGCCGATGGCCCAGGGCGGATCGTTGATGGGGCGGGTCGCGATGCTGGCCTGGCGCGCGGCGATGGTGGCGGGATCCTCCGCCTTGGTGCGGCTGCCGCAGGCGAAGCCCAGCACGGTGGCGGCCGACCCGAGGACGAGGATGCTGCTCCACGAACGCGCACGCATGAGCTGACTCTACCCCCGCCTCGAGAGGAACGCTTCCAGACATAGCAGGCCGAGCAGGCCGGCCGCCATCCAGTGCCACCAGGGCTGGCGCCGCTTGGGCACCTCACCGGCCGCGGCGCCGACCCCGGCCACGCGCGGCAGCGCGGCGTCACCGGCGGCCAGCTTGGCGAGGTCGCTCTCGGCGGGGTCGACGTTGACCGCGAAGCTGAGGGTCGGGCGCGCGCGCAGGGCGCCGCTCTGTCCGGCCACGGCGACGCGGTAGATCCCGGGCTCGACCGCGCCCGCGAAGGCGTAGCGGCGACCGGTCAGGCGGCTGGCGTCGACCGCGATCTTCTTGCCCGAGGGGCGCGCGATCTCGAGGCGCTGATCGCCCTCGACCAGCTCCAGCTCGCGCACGCGGCCGACCACGCCGGGCGGCTCGGGCTCGCGCAGCGGGGCGCGCGCCAGGTAGCGGGCGCTCTGCTGCACCAGGGGCAGGAAGCCCGGGTGAATCGGCAGGTCGTTCCAGTCGCGGTCGAGCGTGGACGTGTACAGCAGGATGCGGCCGGCACCCAGCTTGCCCTCGACCAGCAGCGGCGCGCCCGAGGTCAGCTGTGCCAGCACGCGGCGCTCGTCGTCGTCGGGCTGCGGGGCCAGCAGGAAGAAGCGGTGGAAGCGCGCGGCGCGCAGCTCGGGGGCGCGCGGCGGGAAGACCGAGAACACCGGGTGGCGGGCGTCGAAGTGCAGGATGCGCTCGGCGCGCGAGTCGTCGTCGGGGCTGGCGCCGCCGCCGCTGCCGCTGCCACTGCCGCTGCCGCCGACCGGGCCGGTCGAGCGTGCGCTGCGCAGCTCCTGCGGCAGCAGGCCGGCCATCGTCGCGGCATAGGCGGCCTCGTCGACCTTGTCGCCCATGGCGATGAACAGGCCACCGCCGCGCTGCACGAAGGCGCCGAGCTCCGCGGCCTGCGTCGCGGGCAGCGCGGGCACGTTGGCCAGGAAGACGACGTCGTGGTCGGCCAGGCGGCGGCGGCCGAGGTCGGGCGCCGCGGTGGTGGCCACCGCCAGCGCGCTGTCGGCGCGATCGCCGGGGCGCAGCGCGGTCTCCAGGTAGAACAGCTCGTCCTCGTGCTGCGCCGGGCGCGGGTCGCCGTCGACCAGCAGCACCTTGAGGTCCTTGCGCACCTCGACGCGCAGGTAGCGCTTGTTGTCGATGGCCAGGGCGTCGGGGCCGATCTCGAGCATGGCGTCGAACACGCCGCCGCTCGGGAAAGTATAGGCAAACTTCTTGACACCACGTCCATGTGCGTCGACCTCGGCGAGGCCGCGCGCGACGGCGTTACCCTCCACCCACAGGGTCACCGGCAGGCTGGCCACGCGGGCGTCGCCGAAGTTGGCGATGTCGGCGGTGATCTCGACGCCGCGCGCGCCCAGGCGCGGCTCGGGGCGCACCCGGGCGCCGACCAGCGCGACGTTGGGCAGCTGGGCGCCGCCGGAGACGTCGATGACGTGCAGCTCGGGCGCGCTGGGGCCGTCGGGCCAGGGCCGCTCGCCGACGCGCAGCGAGGCTGCGGTGCCGTCCGACAGCAGGTACACGCGGCGCGCCTCGTTGGGGGCGCGGTCGAGGATGGCGGCGGCGCGGCGCAGCGCCGAGGTCAGATCGCCGCGCCGGGTGGTCAGCGCGGCGGCGTCGATGGCGTCGGTCACGCGCAGCTGGTCGCGTGTCAGCTGGTCGATGGGCGCGGCCGGCTCGCCGGGCACCGCCTCGGCGCCCAGCACCAGCGCGACCTCGGCCTCGTGGCCGAGCTGCTGCACCAGCTCGCGCGCGCGCCGGCGGGCCTTGGTCAGCAGGGTCTCGCCGCCGCGGCGATAGCCCATGGAGAAGCCGTTATCGAGCACGATGACGGCCGCCTGCGGGCCGGCCTCGACGCTGACGCCGTCGGCGCTGACGCGACGGAACGGCCGCGCCAGCGTCAGCGCCACCGCGGCCACCGCCAGCGCGCGCGCCAGCAGCAGCAGCCACTGGCGCAGCTTGGCCTTGCGCGCGACCTCCTTCTTGACCCCGAGCAGGAAGTCGAAGGCCGCGAACGGGCGCCGCTCCGCCTTGCGCCGGCCGATGAGGTGGATCACCACCGGCACCGCGATGGCGCCCAGGCCGAGCAGGAACAGCGGCGCCAGGAAGTTCATCGCGTGGTGCCCGAGCGACGGCCGTGCGCGCGCGCGTCGAGCAGCTCGACCAGCGGGCGATCGATGCTGACCGAGGTCGGCGCCAGGCGGTAGTCGACGCGGTGATCCTGCAACGCGCGGCGGGTGCGCTCGAGGAAGGCCTTCAGCTCGGCGAGGTAAGCGGCGCGCATCGTCCGCGGCTCGACCAGCAGCTTGCGCTCGTCCTCCAGGCTCTCGAACTGGGTCAGCCGCTCGAAGGGGAACTCCAGCTCGTCGTCGTCGAGCACGTGCAGCACCACGACGTCATGGCCGCCCGCGCTCAGGCGCCCCAGGCGCTGCAGCGTGGCCTCGCCCGCCGGATCCAGCAGGTCCGACAGCAGCACCACCAGGCTGCGCCGCCGCGCCACCTTGAGCACGTGGTCGAGCGCGAAGTCGAGGCTGGTCACGCCCGCGGGCGTCAGCCCCTCGAGGACGCCCAGCAGCGCCGGCAGGTGCGTGGTGCGTGCCCGCGGCGGCACGTACGCCGTCAGCGCCCCCGCCCCCGAGGCCACCAGGCCGACGCGATCACGCTGCTGGATCAGCAGGTACGCCAGCGACGCCGCCAGCCGCGACGCGTACATGAGCTTGCTCTCGCGCGCGCCGCCCGCGTAGCCCATCGAGCCCGAGGTGTCGACCACGAGATACGCCGCCAGCTCGGTCTCGGTCTCGAAGCGCTTGACGTAGTACTTGTCGAAGCGCGCCAGCGCGCGCCAGTCGACGTGGCGCAGGTCGTCGCCCGGCGAGTACTCCTTGTGCTCGGCGAACTCGACCGACGAGCCGTGGTGCGGCGAGCGGTGCAGGCCGGCCAGCGCGCCGTGCACGACGTGGCGTGCGCGCAGCTTGCGCGTCGCGATCTGCGCCAGCACCACTGGATCCAGCAGCGCCCGCCGCCCGCTGTCAGTCACGGCAGCCTACCCCTTGACGGTCTCGCACAGCCGCGTGACCAGCTCGGCGGCGCGCACACCCTCGGCCTCGGCGCGGAAGTTCAGCACCAGGCGATGCTGCAAGGTCGGCTGCGCCAGCGCCCGCACGTCCTCGGTCGACACCGCGAAGCGGCCGTCGAGGATGGCGCGCGCCTTGCCCGCCAGCACCAGGAACTGCGAGGCCCGCGGCCCGGCGCCGTAGGCGACCAGCTCCTTGACGAAGGCCGGCGCGTCCGGCGAGGTCGGGCGCGAGGCCCGGGTCAGCGCCACCGCGTACTTGACCACGTGATCGGCCACCGGCACGCGCAGCACCAGCTCCTGCAGCTTCATGATCTTCTCGGGCGACAGCACCCGGCGCAGCGAGTGCTTGTTGGGGCTGGTGTGCTGCTTGACGATCGCGATCTCCTCGTCCTCGGCGGGGTAGCCGACGTCGATCTGCATCATGAAGCGATCCAGCTGCGCCTCGGGCAGCGGGTAGGTGCCCTCCTGCTCGATGGGGTTCTGGGTCGCGAAGACCAGGAACGGCAGCGGCAGCGCGTAGGTGTTGCCGCCCGCGGTGACGCGGTACTCCTGCATGGCCTGCAGCAGCGCGGCCTGGGTCTTGGGCGGGGTGCGGTTGACCTCGTCGGCCAGCACCAGGTTGGCGAACACCGGGCCCGGGATGAAGCGGAACGCGCGCCGCCCGGTGGAGTGGTCGTCCTCCAGCACGTCGGTGCCGGTGATGTCCGACGGCATCAGGTCGGGCGTGAACTGCACCCGGTTGAACGACAGGTTGAGCACCTCGGCCAGGGTCGAGATGAGCAGCGTCTTGGCCAGGCCGGGTACGCCGACGAACAGGCAGTGGCCGCGCGCGAACAGCGCCACCAGCAGGGCGTCCACGACCTCGCGCTGGCCGACGATGCGCTTCTCGATCTCGCGCACGATCTCGCCGCGCGCGATGGCGATCTCGCGCACCGACTCCAGCTCGGACTCGGCCTCGAGCTCCTCGGGCGGCTTGCTCACGATGGTCGGGGTCGGCGTCGCGGCATCGGCGCCCACCGGCGACGTCGGCTCGTCAGGCAGCTCCGCCTCGACCCCACCCGAGCCCTCGACTGCCTTCAGCTTTTTGTTCATGTTCCGGGGAACCTCAGGGCTCCTGGCCGGCGGCCAGGCCCTTGCAAGCGCGTGCCTCGCGGGCAGCGCGCGGATCGTCAGTCGCGGCAAAGACCTCCGCGAGGCCACAGTGGACCGCGGGGTCGAAGGGTGAGATGCGCAGCGCGGCCTCCAGGTGCTCGCGCGCGGCGGCGTGCTGCCCGTCGGCCAGCAGCGCGGCGCCCACGGTGGCGTGCGGGCCGGCCAGGTCGTCGGTCAGGTCGAGCGCGGGGCCGGCGGCGGCCACGGCGTCCTTGGCGCGGCCCAGCTCCAGGTAGGTGCGCGCCAGCTTGGCCGACACGAAGGGATCGTCCTTGCCGGCCGGGACCTCGCGGGCGCGCTCGTACTCGACCGCGGCCGCGGCCAGCCGACCGCGCGCGCGCAGCAGGCCCCCGAGGCGCGCGTGGCGCCGCACCTTGTCCTCCGAGATGCGCTTGAGGTCGGCCTCGTCGCCGCCGCCAGACCTCTTCTTGCGCGCGTCGGTGAACTCCAGCTCGGTGGGCACCAGGCGCGGCTCCAGCACCAGGTCGCGGCCGCGCAGCCAGCGCCGCCAGGCGGCCTCCCAGGCCTCGAAGCTCTTGCCGGTGGCCTCGGCGATGGCGCGGTGGTCACTCTTGCCGTCACGCATGTGGGCCAGGATGGCGCGGATGCCGGCGTAGCCCTGGGTCTCGTGCAGGAACTGGATGGCGGTGTAGACCTCGGCGAAGGCGGTCGCGGCGGCCTCCTGGCTGGGCAGCTTGGCCATCGACGGGTGCATCTGCTCGAAGGTGATGAGGCGGTTCTTCTTCAGCGCCAGCGCCAGCAGGTGCTGCATCGTGCGCGACATCTTCAGGGCGGCGGGGTCCGACCGCCAGCGCTGCTCCTGGAACTTGGCCAGCCCCTCGTGCAGCCAGATCGGCACGGTGTCGCGCGACGCGCGGGTGACGACGTAGTGGGTGTACTCGTGCGCCAGCGTGTCGAGCCACGGGTAGCCGCGCACCAGCGCGCGCGGCGTCACGATCATCACGCGGTTGTACTTGCACAGCGCGATGGTCCCCGAGGTCTCGATCTCCTTCATGGTCAGCGACGACACCTTGGCCAGGTGGGCGACCTCGGGATAGATCTCGACCAGCACCGGCTTCGCGGGCCGCTCGCCGAGATCCTCGCCGATGCGCTCCCAGGCGGCGTCCAGCGCCTCGAAGGCGTAGGGCACCAGCCAGCCATCCTTGCCGGGCTGGAAGCGCACGATGAAGCGGCCGCTGGGGCTCTTCTGCTCGGTGAAGCCGGACACCGCGGCGGCCGTGCTCTGCGCCAGCGGCTGCAGCTCGCGCGCGTCCGGCGCGGCGCGCCCGCCGCCACGCGCGGCGGCCAGCTCGGCCAGGCTGCCGGTGTAGTTGCCGTCGAGGAAGGCCAGGTGCGCGGCCAGCACGTGCGCCTCGGGCGTCTGCGCGTCGGCCTTGTCGAGGCCGGCCAGCTCGGCGCGCGCCTCCTCCAGGCGCCACTCGCCGAGCAGCCGCATCACCTTGGTGTAGTTGCCCAGCGAGGTGCGCGCGGCCGCGCTGCCCGCCAGCGCACCCAGCGCCAGCAGCGACGCCGCCGCCATCGCGAGCCCCCTGCGAGCAGCGGTCACTTCACCAGCTCCTCGTAGTAGCGCTTGACCTGCTCGCGATAGGCGTCGGGCGCGGCCTGCTTCATGGCCTCCAGCAGATCCTTGCGGAAGGCCTCGGGCGGCTTGAAGTCGTCGGCGCCGGGGATGCGCACCGGCTCGTGATCCTGGCCGTCGCCGCCCTGGATGGCGCTGGGGCGCGACGCGCGCTGGGCGCTGTTGCGCAGCTCGCCGAGGCGGCGCGCGGCGTCCTCGGCCTCGCGGCGCGCCTCGCCGGGGGCGCCGCCCTTCATGCGCCCCTCGGCGCGCTCCATCGAGGGCATGGCCTGGCCGATGCCCTGCTCCAGGCGCTGGCCGAGGCCGCCGGGCAGCTCCTTGCCGCGCTTCTGCGCCTCGCGGGCCAGCTGCTTGGCACGCTCGCCCAGCGCCTTCTCGCGCCGCGCCAGCTCGTCGAGGGCGCGGCGCTGCGCCGGCCCCAGCAGCTGATCGCGCGACGGCATGGCGTCCATCAGCCCCTCGACCAGCTGCTCGGCCAGCGGCTCGGCGCGCTCGGCGTTGCGCAGCGCCTGCGGCGTGCCCGGCGCCCAGCCGCCGCCCTGCTCGAGATCGTCGCGCAGATCGGCGGTGATGTCGCCCAGCGCGGCCTGGGCCTCGCGCGCCATCCGGGTGGCCTCCGCCAGATCCTGCTTCTTCAGCATGGCGCGGGTGTCGGCGATGCGCTTCTGCACGGTGTCGAGCTGCTCCTGCGAGAACGGCGTCAGGGCGTCGCGGTCGACCTTGCCGAGCTGCTTGTCCAGCTTGTCCAGGCGCTCGGTGGCCTCGCGCGTGGCGGGCACCAGCTTGTCCTTGGCGACGTCGCGGGCGTTGGCGGCGGCGGCCTCGGCCAGCTTCTGGGCATCCTGCGCGATCTGACGCTGGTCGGCCTCCAGGTCGGCCAGCTTCTCGAGCACGTCGCCCAGCGCCTGCTCCTCCTCGCTGAACTTGTCGGCGCGCAGGCTGCTGAGGCCCTTCTCCATGCCCGACATCATCTTGTCGAGGTTCTCGCTGAGCTCGAGCATGCGCTTGGCGGCGTCCTTGATGTCACCCTGGGCCACGGCGTCGCGCAGCTCGGCGACCTTGTCCTGCGCCGCGTCGCTCTGGAAGGCGTCGGCGTTGAGGTACTCGTCGGCCAGCTCGGCCGGCATCTGCCCGCGCTGCGCCGCCAGCTGCCGCAGCATGGCCTCGAGCTCGCCGAGCTCGCGCTCCAGCTCGGCGCGCACGCTGTCGGAGCCGGTGCGCTCCAGCTCGGCGAGCAGCTTCTGCACGCGGTCGCGCGCGCTGGCGATCTCGTCGCCCAGCGCGAGCAGGTTCTCCATGCGCTGCCGCGCCAGCAGATCGTCCAGCACCAGGACGTCCTTCTCGAACTCGGTGCCCGCGCGCGCCGACAGCGCGACCAGCGCGGGTGGCGCCGACGCCAGCTTGCCGCCGCGGCCACGCTTGGCGCTGGCGTTGGCGCGCGCCAGCTCGGCGCCCTCGTCGTCGGCCAGCTTGCCCAGGCGCGAGCGCATGTCGCCGAGCTCCTTGCGCAGCTGCTTGGGCGCCAGGCGATCCTGGGCCAGATCGGCGTGCACACGCGCGATCTGCGCGCTGACCGCCTCGCACTCGTGCTGCGCGGCCTGGGTCTCGCCCATCTGGGTGTCGAGCTCCGCCGCCGCGACCCGGCCGGGCGCGCCGACGCCGCGCTCGAGCCGGTTGGCGAGCGCCTCGGTCAGGGCGTCGTGCAGCGCCTGCTGTGCCGCGATGAGCTCCTCGTGGCGCTCGCGCGGCGACGACACCTTCAGGTAGAAGGTGCGCGAGCTGCCCACGTTGGGGCCGCCGATGACGTCGTTGTCCTTGGCCTCCATGCGATACGCGATGCGCACGCCGGGGCGGACATCGAGATCGGCCAGGCTCCACTCGAAGCGCGCCTGGGCGCTGCGCGGCGGCCGCCCGGCCAGCCCGGCGTCGGGCTTGGGCGCGGGCAGCGGCAGCACCTTGCGCTGCTCGCGACCCTGGCCGCTGCGCACCACCAGCGCGATCTCGCCGAGGCCATAGTCGTCGTCGATCACATAGCCGAGCTCGATGACCCGGCGCGACTCCAGCTCCAGCTCGTCGGCGGGGGCGTACAGCTCGACGCGCGGCGCGCGGTCGACCTCGACGTCGACGCGGTGCGGGTGCGCCTCGACCAGCGACTCGCGCATGCGCGAGCTGAGCACGAAGCGATAGCCGGTGCTGGTCTTGCCCACCGTGAAGCGCGCCTCGATGTGCGCGCCCGCGCCGGCGCTGGTCGCGCCGTCGGCCTGGGTCACCGTCGCCACGGTGGCGCTGGGGTTGCCGTCGAACACCAGCTTGGCCCCGTCGATGGGGCGCAGCGCGCGCGCCCGCACGGTGACCTCGGTGCCCGGCGGCGCCGTCAGATCGCCTGAAGAAGTGGGCAATTCGCGCGTCTCGCGCCCGGTGTGCGCGGGGTACACCAGGGTCAGCGCGATGTCGCCGAGGATGGGCTCCTCGACGGCGCGGGCGTTGAACGGGCGCGGCGCCGGCCCGCTGGTCAGCAGCGAGAAGCCCTGCGCGAAGCGCGCCGGCCACAGCAGCAGCGCGCCCGCATACAGCCCGGCGACCGCGAGCAGCGCCAGCGTGCGCCAGCGCGCCGGCGCGCGCGGCACCAGGCCATCGGGCGACACCTCGGCGATGCGCTTCGCGGTGTGCTCGAGGTGCGACAGCGCCAGCGTGCGTGACCAGTCGGGCGTGACCGTCTTCTCCAGCGATTCGCCCAGCTCGACCGCGGACAGCAGATCGCTCGCCAGCTCGGGTCGGCGCGCGCCGACATAGCGCGCGATGACGACGTCGGGGCGCAGCCGCCGACTCGGCAGCACCACCCACCACACCAGCGCGAGCGGCAGCCCCAGCCCGACCACCACGGCCACACCGACCCGCAGCACCAGATCGCCACGGCCACCAGCGGCCAGCAGGATGGCCACCAGTGTCGCGAATGCAGTCAGTGCGAGGGCGAGGCTCACGCCACCCACCCAGGCACCACGCCTCAAGCGCGACCTGACGCCCCCCAGAAAACGCCTCAGGTCGGCGCTGACCGCTTTCAGATCGCGCATTTGGACCATCTCGGAGGATAGCCGCAGCGGGGCCGAGGTCAAGCGCTTCCCCTGACCTCGTGGGGTAGGTGGCTCAGGCCTTTGACTTGCATTCAAGTGCAGGGTTGCGGCCCGTCCGGCCGCGGGGGAGGCAGTCCGAGATGGCCAGCGTCGCGAATGGCTTCGACATCGAGTCCGCACGGCTGAACGGATTGCCGGGGGAAACTGTTCCCAGCAGCGGGACTCCAGACTCGGAGCGGCGCCGGGCCGCACGCATGGCCTGCTATGTGGGCGCCACGGTACGCACCGTGGATGTCGATCCCCGCCGTGGCGACGCCATCCTGTCGTATGCCGTCGACCTGTCCGAGACCGGCGCGCTGATCCGCACCCTGCGAACGCTGCCCGCCGGGACCCGCGTCGAGCTGGCGCTGACACCCCGCCTGGGCGCGCGCGACGCCCGCGTCATCATGGCGCGGGGCGAGATCGTGCGCAGCACCACGCCGCGTGGGCGCGGCGAGACCCACGACCTCGGCGTGCGCTTCGACAATCCGCTGGCGCTGGCCACGCTGCTGGCGTCCTCGCAATAGTGCGATAGCGCGGAGGACGGTGTACGCTGGACCCGATGGAGTCTGGCGACATCGAGAAGCCCGCACCGCCGGCCCCGCCGCCCGCGGTCGACCCGCTGATCGGCAGCATCATCGGTGATCGCTACCGGGTGGTGCGCCTGCTCGGGCGCGGGGGCATGGCGGCGGTCTATCGCGGCGAGCACGAGCTGCTCAAGAAGCCGGTCGCCATCAAGGTCATCCTGCCCTCGCTGGGGGACGACCCCGACATGGCCCGCCGCTTCGAGCGCGAGGCCACGCTGGCGGCCAAGCTCGATCACCCGAACTGCGTCGCGGTCACCGATTTCGGGCGCACCAGCAGCGGGCGCTTCTTCCTGGTCATGGAGTACCTCGAGGGCATCGCGCTGGCCGACCTGCTGTTCGAGCAGCGCCGCGTCAGCAGCGAGCGCGCGCTCGACTACACGAGGCAGATCCTGCGCGGCCTCGGGCGCGCGCACGAGCTCGGCATCCTGCATCGCGATCTCAAGGCGTCGAACATCATGCTGATCAAGCGTGATGGTGGGCGCGAGGTCGTCAAGATCATCGATTTCGGCATCGCGCGCCTGATCGGCGACACCGCGACCACGCAGGGCTTCAAGACCGAGGCCGGCATCGTGTTCGGCACCGCCGACTACCTGGCGCCGGAGCGGCTGACCGCGGCGCCCGACATCGATGGCCGCTGCGACCTCTACAGCGTGGGCGTCATGCTGTACGAGATGCTGTGCGGCGAGCGCCCCTTCCACGCCGAAGATCCGATGGAGATCGTGCAGCGCACCTTGAAGGAGCTGCCGATGCCGCCGCGCGACAAGGCGCCCGACGCGGGGATCTCACCCGCGCTGGAGCGCGTGGTGCTGCGCGCGCTGGAGAAGGATCCGCGCCGGCGCTATGCCGACGCCAAGGCCATGCTGGAGGCGCTCGACGGCATCAGCGTGGTGCAGGCCACCAGCGAGGCCGCGGGGGCACGGGCGGGCGCGGCGGGTGCGGGTGCGGGCGCGGGTGCCGCGGGTGCAGGTGCGGCCGGGGCTGCCGGGGCTGCCGGGGCTGCGGGGGATGATGGGCCCGCGCTGAGTCTGCCCTTCGACAGCGCACCGCCCAGCGCAGGAGCCGGCGAGCCGCCGACCACGGCGGCGTCGGCCAAGGCCATCGCGGCGGTGCGTGCGCGCTCCGAGCCGCGGCCGCAGCTGCCCACGGTGGCGCGGCGGCGCATCTCGCGCATGGCCTGGGGCTGGCTGATCGCGGTGCCCGTCGTCCTGACGACCATCGCCATCCTGGTCGCGACCCGCGGTGGCGGCAAGCACCCCAAGGTGTCGACGCGGCCGACGGGCTCGGCGCCCGATCTGCCCGGACTGGCCGCGCGCGCCGCCACCGGCGCGACCATGGCCGAGCGCGACGCGGCCTACCAGCAGCTGGTCGCGCTGGGCTATCGCGATCGGGTCGACTTCGTGGCCAAGCTGTCGCGCGATCTGCTGCAGGCGCCGACCTGCGAGGCGCGTCGCCAGCGGGTGCAGGCGCTGGCCGCGCTGAACGATCGCGCCGCCATTCCGGCGCTGCGCAAGGCCACCCAGGCGCCCGACAACGCCTGTCTGATCTCGGCCGCCGAGGCGGCCATCGAGAGCCTGTCCGGCAACGCCTCCACGAGCGGCAGCAAGCCCGGCGCAAAAACCTCCAAGACCGGAGGTGCGGCAAATAAGCCTGTGAAATCTAACGCCGACCGGTTTTAGTCCTTTGCAAGTGGAGCCGAATCGTACATCATAGGTGTGATTTCTCGGGGGCGCGGAACTGGTCTCCGAGGAACCTTGGTTCGAGCTGATTCTGTATAACGATTGGACCGTGCATCGCCTTGGGTTGCTCCCCCCCAGCGACCGAGAGGTGGTGACACGGTCCATTTTTTTTCTTCGCCCGGAGGCCCAACCGGTTAATCTCGGGCCAGTCGGCCGGGTCTGAAGGCCCTGAGATCCGTCTTGAATAAGCCCAACCAGCCCTCGTCAGACCCGGCACCTTCAGAGCAGAAGGCCGGATCGGAGCGGGACCGCAATGAGGACTGGGGCCTGGTCGAGCGCAGCCAGCAAGGAGATCAGTCGGCGTTCGCCGAGCTGGTCCGGCGCTACCAGCGCAAGGCCTACTCGCTCGCCTTCGGCATGGTGCACAACGCCGACGACGCCCGCGACGTGGTCCAGGACGCCTTCGTCAAGGTCCACCGGCACCTGCCCAACTTCAAGGGCGACTCCAGCTTCTACACCTGGTTTTACCGCATCGTGGTCAACGTCGGCATCGATCACGTGCGCAAGCACGGGCGCAACCAGGCGGTCGACTATGACGACACCGTGGCGCATGACGCCGACGGGCCTGGTGATGGTGAGCTGTTGCCGTCCACGCTGGGCATCAATCCTGCGACTGCGCTGGGCCGGCGCGAGATCCGCGAGGCCATCCACAAGGCGCTCGAGACGCTGTCGCCCAACCATCGCGCGGTGCTGCTGATGCGCGAGAGCGAAGGCATGTCCTACGAGGAGATGGCCGAGGCCATGGAGTGCTCGAAGGGCACCATCATGTCGCGCCTGTTCCATGCGCGAAAGAACATGCAGAAGGTCCTCATCGAGCTGCTCGGCGGCTCGCACTACAAGGTGAGCTGAGTCGAAGCATCATGAGCGCAGAAACCCACAGGACGCCGCTGCCGGACGAGCTCTTGCAGCGCTATCTCGACGGTGAGATCAGCGCCGAGGAGCGTGCGGCGGTGGAGGCGCGCCTCGGCGAGGACGCCGAGACGCGGCGCCGGGTCGAGGCCGGGCGGGAGCTCGGCAGCCTGGTGCGCGCCTACTCGGCGCGCGCGCTGGACGAGGCCGAGGCCGCGGGCAGCTTCGAGGCCATGCTGGAGGGCATCCAGGACAGGATCGGCCGCGAGGGCACCGGCGCGAGCGTCGGCGCCCTGCGTGCGCGCGAGAACGGTGCTGCGCGCGGGCGCAATGGTGACGTGCGCGCGCTGCGTGGCGCGGGCGCGGGCCGGGGCGCGGCGGGTGCGGGGCGGGGCGGGCGGCGCATGTGGGCCATCGCGGGCGCGGTGGCCATCGCGGCGGCGGTGGTGGTGTTCTTGATCGTCCGGCGGCCCAAGCAGGGCTCGCAGGTCGCGCAGCCGACCAAGCCGTCGCCCAGCGCGCCGGCGGTGTCGGAGTCGCCCAGCCCGGTCGAGATGGCCGTGGCCGGGGTGTCCAACGAGGCCTCGATCGAGAGCATCGACGTGCCGGGCACCGCCAGCATCTTCACCATCCCTGATGAGACCGGGGACGGTGCCACCACGGTGATCTGGCTGTCTGCGTCGGCGGACGACGCTGGCCAGGACGGTTCGCAGTGAGGGAGACCCGCATGAGGTTCCGGTTGGCATTGGCCATGGTGGGCAGCGCGCTCGGTGCGCTGGGGACGGCCAGCGCGATGCCTGCGCTGGCGCCGGTGCAGCCGGTCGGCATGGTGCGCGCCGCCGAGCTGGTGCTGCTGCCGCAGCGCGCGCAGATGAGCCTGCAGATGCGGGACGCCGCGCGCATGGCGGTCGCGGTGAAGGCGCAGACGCCCGCGGACGCACTGACCGCGAGCTGTGTGGTGCGGCAGATCCTGGCCTCGCAGGCGCCGGGCGGCATCGATCCCAAGCTGGCCTTCCTCAAGCAGCAGCTCAGCAACCAGCCCTTCAGCGGCTACAAGTCGTTCAAGCTCTTGCAGGAGAACACGCTGGCGCTGTCGGGCGGCACCGCGCAGTCGCTGCCGCTGGTGACCAACCAGACCCTGGGGCTGGCCTACAAGGAGAAGCTGGCGGTCGCGGGCGGCAAGATCCGCATGCGCATGCAGATGACGCTGGCGCAGGGCGACAAGAAGGTGCTCGACACCCTGTATGCGATCGACGAGGGCGGCACGCTGCTGCAGGCCGGGCAGAAGTACCAGGACGGGACCTTCGTCCTGGCCATCACCTGCAAGCGCTAGCCGTACGGGAATAGGCCGGGGCGCGAAGTCGTAGCAGGCGATCCCTTTTGCCGGGTGGCGGTGCGGCGGCTATAGTCGCCGAGAATGTCACGCCGGGTACGGATTCTCCTCATCGTGGGCGGCGCCCTGGTGCTGCTCGTGGTCGGAGGGTACTTCGGGGCGTCCTGGTACGCGGCGCGCATGGTGCGCGGCAAGCTGCTGCCCGCGGCGGCCAAGAAGCTGGGCCGGTCGCTGACCGTGGCCGAGGTCGACACCGGGTGGGGCTGGGTCACGCTGCGCGGGGTGGCCCTGCGCGGGACGGGTGATGGCGAGCCGGTGGCGCAGCTCAAGAAGGTGCGCCTGGAGTATGGCGTCTGGGCCGCGGTGCGCGGGCGGCTGGAGGTGACGTCGATCGTCGCCGATGGCGCGGCCATCAAGGTGCGCCGCGAGGCGGATGGCAGCGACAACTTCTCCGACCTGGTCGACCGGCTGCGCGGGCGCGGACCGGGGGCGGTCAAGAGCGGCGGGCGCACCGCGAAGCTGCTCAACCCGGTGCGGGTCACGCTGCACAAGGCGTCGTTCGAGTTCGTGGATGCCCAGCATGGCGCGTCGATGCGCATCGCCGACCTGAGCGCCGAGGGCATGCGCGGCCTGCACATGCAGCTGCGTATGAAGGGGGCGGTCATCGACTCCGGGGTCGGGCCCAGCGCCAAGGTGGCGGCGCTGACGCTGGATTCGGACCTGCGCGCGGGCAGCTACCGGCCGGCGGGGTCACCGCGGGTCAAGGTCGAGGGCGGCGAGCTGGCGGTGCTGCCGTCGCTGGCGCTGACCGGGATCGCGGGCACGGTGCAGCGCGGCGCCGGCGCGGGCGAGGTCGCGCCGGATGGCGGCAAGGACCGCTTCGAGCTCGACCTGACCGGGGGCTGGGGCGGCGTCGAGGGCAAGCTGTGGCAGGCCAAGGGCTGGGTGCTGCCGCGCACGCGCGAGGGCGAGCTGGCCATCAAGGCGGAGCGCTTCGAGCTGGGCCGGCTGGCGCCGCTGGTGGCGGGCTCGCCGGTCAAGGACGCCGACAAGACGACCATCCGCGCCGATCTGGCGCTGCGCCTCAAGCAGGGCAAGCTGGGCTTCGATGGCTCGCTGGACTTCACCGGGCTGACGGTGTTCCACAAGCGGCTGTCGGCCGAGCCGCTGCGCGATCTGGCGGCGGAGACCCAGGTGCGCGGGGCGGTCGACCTGGCGGCGCGCTCGCTGCAGATCGACGACGCGCTGGCGCGGGTCAAGGGCATCGAGGTGCGCCTGGCGGGCAGCGCGGCGCGGCCGGTGGGCACGCCGTGGCGGGTCAACGCGCACGTGACGGTGCCGCAGCGGCCCTGTCAGGACGTGCTGGTGGCGCTGCCGAAGGAGTTCGTGCCGTCGCTGCAGGGCTTCGGGCTGAAGGGGAACTTCTCGGCCGACATCGAGCTCGACATCGACAAGGCGGATCTGCAGAAGACGGTGCTCGACGGCAAGGTCGGCATCAACGGCTGCAAGGTGCTGACCGCGCCCGAGGCGCTGTCGATGGAGCGCTTCAAGCGCAGCTTCTCGCATGACGCCGAGATCCGGCCCGGGGTCTGGCGCACCTTCGCGGTGGGGCCGTCGAACCCGGACTTCGTGCCCATCGACAAGATCAACCCCAACATCATCAACTCGCTGATGACCACGGAGGACAGCGGGTTTTACCGCCATCGCGGCTTCATCACGCGCGAGTTTCGCAGCGCGCTGATCTCCAACCTGGAGCGCGGCTACTTCCGGGTCGGGGCCTCGAGCATCACCATGCAGATGGTGAAGAACGTGATGATGACGCGCGACAAGACGCTGTCGCGCAAGTTCCAGGAGCTGTTCCTGACCTGGTACACCGAGCAGGAGCTGACCAAGGACCGGATCATGGAGATCTATCTCAACGTGATCGAGTTCGGTCCCGAGATCTACGGCATCGGCCCCGCCATGCGGCACTACTTCGGGCGCGAGCCGGCCGACGCCACCCCGCTGCAGGCGGCCTTCTTCTCCAGCATCCTGCCTAACCCCAAGCAGCGCTATGTGCACCGCTGCGCCGCCGAGCTGGATGCGCCGTGGTCGGCCTATCTGCGCCGCATCATCAGCAAGATGCACGAGCGCGATCGGCTGCCTGACGAGGAGTATGCCGCCGGCATGGCGGCGACGCTGGTGTTCAACCCGGACACGCTGGGCGAGTCCGAGGCCGAGTGTCGCAAGCGCTCGAAGAAGGCGGTCGAGGCGGTGGCGGCGGCGCGCAAGGAGGCCGCCGGCAAGTCGGTGCGACCGGCGCCCGGCGTGGCGCCGGAGGATCCGCCTGAACCAGACGAGGAGCCCGGGGAGGACGACCTGGCGCCGCCTCCGGGGGACGACGAGCCTCAGCCCTGGGATTGAGCGGCGGGGGCGGCGGGCGTGCTGTCGGGGCCGAGCGCGGCGGGCAGCGCGGCGTCGCGCGCCCAGTCGGACCACGAGCCCTCGTACAGGCGCACGGCGTCGTCGGGGACGCCAGCGATGTGCAGCGCCAGCAGGGCGTGGCACGCGGTCACGCCCGAGCCGCAGTAGGCGATGACGGGGTGGTCGGCGCCCGAGGTGGGCGTGATGCCGAAGCGGGCGTAGTAGCCGGCCAGCTGGGCGGCGGGGCGCATGCGGCCCAGCTTGTTCAGGTTGTCGATCCAGGGCGCCGAGCGCGCGCCCGGGATGTGGCCGGGGCGGGCGTCGATGGGCTCGACGTCGCCGCGGTAGCGCTCGCTGACGCGGGCGTCGAGGAGGATGGTGCGGCCGTCGCTGCGCGCGCGGTCGACGGCGGCGCGGTCGACGATCCAGGTCGCCAGACGCGAGGTGTCGGCGCGAAAGGGCGGGTTCGGGTTGGCGGGGCGCTGGGCCGGGCTGGTCTCGATGGACAGGCCGCTGGCGTTCCAGGCCTGCAGGCCGCCGTCGAGGATGTGCGCCCCGCCCTGGTGGCCGTAGAGGCGCAGCAGGAACCACAGGCGCGCGGCGATGGAGCCGCTGGCGTCGTCATACACCACCACGTCGGTGTGCTGGCCGATGCTGGCGGAGGCCATGGCGGCCTCGAACTGCTCGGGGGAGGGCAGCGGGTGGCGGCCGGGGCCGGCCAGGGGCGGGCCCGACAGCTTGGTGTCGAGGTCGAGGAAGATGGCGCCCGGGATGTGGCCGCGCATGTACTCGGCGGCGCCGCGGCGGCCGGTGCCGGGCAGGTACCAGCGCAGGTCGATGATGCGCGCCAGCGGGTGCGAGATGATCCACTCGGGGTCCACGAGGACGGGGGCGGACATGGGGCCAGTGTATGCGCGATGGCCGCGCGATGCAGCGGGTGGCTGTCGCTGTGGCTATACTGGCGCGCTCATGAGCAGACGTAGCCGTCGCCTCAGGCGCGCCGAGGTCATCGAGCAGCTGGGCAAGTTCCACGATCCCGACCTGGTGGCGGTGCCGCCCGAGGATGTCATCGCGGCCATCGCGCCGCTGTTGATGCCGGAGCGCATCGCGACGCTGGAGGCCGGGCTGACGCGGCGGCTGGGGTCGATGGCGGTGGTGCTGGAGAACCTGCACGATCCGTTCAATGGCGCGGCGGTGCTGCGCTCGGCGGAGGCGCACGGGGTGCAGCGCGTGTTCGTGGCCGAGACCACCGAGCCGTTCCGGCTGTCGTCGCGGGTCACCGGCGGCACCGACAAGTGGCTGGACGTGGCGCGCTTCAGCGACATCGAGAAGTGCCTGCGCGAGGTCAAGAAGGCGGGCTTCCTGATCGCGGCGGCGGCGCCGCGCGCGACCGTGGACCTGGAGGAGCTGGACGTCACGCGGCCGCTGGCGCTGGTGTTCGGCAACGAGCACGAGGGGCTGACCGAGCAGGCGCTGGCGCTGTGCGACGTGCGCTACCGGATTCCCATGTCGGGCATGGTCGAGAGCCTCAACCTGTCGGTGTCGGCGGCCATCTCGATCTATGCCTGCGCGCGTCGGCGGCGGGCGCACCTGGGGGCGACGGGCGACCTCGACCAGGCCGACCTGACCCGGCTGCGCGCGCGCTGGTATGCCATGGACGTGCGAGGGGCGGCGGCGATCGTGCGGCGCTACCGCAGCGAGCGTGGCTGAAGAGACACGATCGAGGCCGCTTCAGCGTGGCCAGGGAGACACGACCCCGGGTTGTTGCACCCAAGTGGCGCTGGGGTAGAGTGAGCATTCGGCACGCGTGTTGCGATGCACACGTGTGTGACCTTCATGCCGCGAACCTCGGAAACGTCAGCCTCAGCACCCGCGGCCAAGCCCGCCACCGCCCTGCCCTCGCGGGTCAAGCCGGTGAAGGCCAAGAAGGCGGCGGCGCGCTCGACCGGACCGAAGAAGCCGGGCTGGACCGACGGCTGGCCGCGCTGGGCACGCATCACGCTGCGGGTCGCCAAGTGGGCGGCGCTGAGCATGCTGGCCATGCTGGCGGTCGGCGTGGCCACGCTGGCGCTGCTGTTCTACGTCTGGGATGACGACACGCCGATCAAGTCGAAGGCCGACTATGTGAAGTCGGCCAAGCTGACCACGCGGGTCATCAGCGCGGACGGCGAGCTGCTGGGCGAGATCTACGAGGAGCGCCGCACGCTGGTCGAGTACGCCGACATCCCGCCGCACGTGGTCAACGCGTTCCTGGCCGCGGAGGACGCCGACTTCTTCAAGCATGGCGGGCTCGACTACCTGGGCATGGCGCGCGCGCTGTGGAAGGACGTCGTCTCGGGCAAGAAGAAGCAGGGCGCGTCGACCATCACGCAGCAGGTCGCCAAGACGTTCTACCTGACACGTGAGCGGTCGCTGAAGCGCAAGATCAAGGAGATCCAGCTGGCGCGGCGGCTCGAGCGCGCGCTCAGCAAGCAGGACATCCTGTTTCTGTACCTGAACCAGATCTACTTCGGCCACGGTCGCTACGGGGTCGAGGAGGCGTCGCAGTTCTATTTCGGCAAGTCGGTGCGCAACCTCGACGTCGGCGAGGCGGCGATGCTGGCGTCGCTGCCCAAGGCGCCCAACGAGTACTCGCCCATCCGCAACCCGGTGGGGGCCAAGACGCGCCAGCGCTGGGTGCTGGGGCAGATGGCGGCCAAGGGCTTCATCCCGCAAGCGGTGGCCGACGAGTTCAAGGGCAAGGCGCTGCAGGTGGTCGACCCGACCCTGGGGGCGCCGTACCAGGGCAGCGCGCCCGAGGTGGTCGACGCGGTGCGCGAGCAGCTGGCCAAGAAGTTCGGGGCCGACAAGCTGCCCACGCTGGGGCTGAACGTGCGCGTGACCATCGACGCGCGGCTGCAGAAGGCGGCGCGCGAGGCCGTCGAGAAGGGGCTCCGCGAGATCGATCAGCGCCATGGCTACGCGGCGGCGATCGAGAAGCTGAGCGGGGCCAAGCGCGAGCGACGCCTGAAGGAGTTCGCGCGCGCGCATGGCGGCAAGCTGGGCAACAACAAGCCGTACCAGGCGGTCATCACGGCGATCGATGACGCCAGCGGGATGCTGAAGGTGGATCTGGGCGGCATCACGGGGGTGGTGGAGGCGGGCGGCAAGAGCTCGCGCTACAACCCGGATGACAAGGCGGCCAGCGCGCGCTTCGCGGTCAACGATGTGATCTGGGTGCGCAAGCTGCCCGACCTGCCGGCGGCGGCCAAGGCGGAGGTGGATGGGCCGACCAAGGCTGCCGGCGCGGGCGCGGGGGCGGGCGCGGATGCCAAGGGCAAGGGCGAGGCGGCGGGCGCGGTGAAGCTGGCCAGCGGGCCGCGGCTGGTGCTGGATCTGGGGCCGCAGGCGGCGCTGGTGTCGATCGATCCGATGACGCGCAAGGTGCTGGCCATCGTGGGCGGCTATGGCTTTCGCGCCGGCGACTTCAATCGCGCGCTGGACGCGCGGCGGCAGCCGGGGTCGTCGTTCAAGGCCTTCGTGTATGGCGCGGCGCTGGCGGCGGGCACCTACACGCCGGCGACCATCGTGAATGATGCGCCCGAGGTGTATGCGCTGTGGAAGCCGCAGAACTCGCAGAAGGACTTCAAGGGGCCGGTGCGGCTGCGCGCGGCGCTGGCGGGGTCGATCAACACGGTGGCCATCCGGTTGACCTCGGACGTCGGCACCGAGGCCATCGCGGGCTTCGCGCAAGCGGCCGGGATCGAGAGCAAGCTGACGCGGGATCTGTCGCTGGCGCTGGGGGCGTCGGAGGTCACGCCGCTGGAGCTGGTCAACGCCTACGCGACCATCGCCTCGGGCGGCTATGCGGGTGAGCCGCAGTTCATCGAGGACCTCAGCGGGACGCCGGTGCCGCCCATCAAGCTGCACCCGGCCATCGCGCCCGACGTCGCGTATGTGCTGACCAGCATGCTGGAGAGCGTGATCAAGGATGGCACCGGCAAGCGCGCGCTGGCGCTGCGGCGGCCGGTGGCGGGCAAGACCGGCACCTCGAACGATCAGAAGGACGCCTGGTTCGTGGGCTTCACGCCCGAGCTGGTCACCGGGGTGTGGGTCGGGTTCGACGAGCTGCGCACCCTGGGGTCGGGCGAGGCCGGCGGCAAGACCGCGGCGCCGATCTGGGTCGACTTCATGACCGTGGCGTTGAAGGGCAAGCCGCCCAAGCAGTTCAAGGCGCCGCAGGGCGTGGTGACGGTGAAGATCGACGCCAAGACGGGCCTGCTGGCGCCGCCGGGCGCGCCCGGGTTCGACGAGGTGTTCCTGGATGGCACGCAGCCCACGGAGCTGGCGCCGGCGGCGGGTGAGGTCGCGCCCGACTCGTTCCGGGTCGACCAGGCCGCCGAGGACTGAAGTTGCAGAGACCGTGGGCGTGGGCGCTGGTGCCGATCGGGCTGATGGTGGCCTGCGGCGCGCGTGCGCCGGGGGAGCGCACGGCGGCGGCGGCGCCGGGTGGTGGCCAGCCGGCCGGGGCGGTGAAGGCTGGGCCGGTGGTCAAGCCGACGCCGGGGCCGTCGCTGGCGGCGACGCCGCGGCCGACGCCCGCGCCGAGCGTGTCGCCCAGCCCGACGCCGGTGCCGACGCCGGTGCCGACGCCGGTGGCGACGCCAGCGCCCTCGGCGGTTCCGGCGGTGAAGCGCAAGATCGGCGAGAAGCGCAGCACGCTGGCGGTCAAGGTCGAGGATCCGCTGGCGGTCGCGGTGGCCGACCTGGATGGCGATGGCCGCGACGAGATCGTGGTGCTGGGGGCGCGCGAGCTGGTGGTGTTCGCGCTGGAGGCGGGCGCGCTGAGCGAGCGGGCCCGGGTGCGCCTCGACGAGCCGCCGGCGCCGATCCGCAGCCGCAGCCGCACCGGCGCGCTGCTGGTGACCGCGCTGGATGGCGAGCCCGGGGTGTCGATCCTGGCGCGCACCAGCGATGGCGCCAGCGGGGCGCGCTTCGCGTGGAAGGCGGCCGAGAAGACCGCGGGCACGCTGGTGCCAGGCACGCTGGTCAAGCGCGGGCCGCTGACGTACTACCCGCTGGCCGCGGTCGGCGCGCCGGGCAAGCGACGCGTGGCGGTGACCGACCTGACGCCGGGGCGCGACAGCTTCGAGGCCAAGCATGTCTTCTTCCTGCCCGCGGACGCCAACCCGGAGTCGCCGGCGGCGCTGCCCGAGGAGCTGTATGCGCTGGAGGCGCGCACCATCGGCGCCACCGTGTTCTGGGGCGCGGTCGACGTGACGGGTACGCTGCTCATCTACAAGGGGCAGCTCGACAAGGCCGACGGCAAGCTGGGCAACGTGGGCTATGCGTTCGAGATCGTCGACCTCGATGGCGACGGCGTGCCCGAGGTGGTGACCACCGATGCGGTGGCGCCGGGCGGGCCGGATCAGATCATCATCCGGCGCATGCGCGGTGCCACGCCGGCGGGCAGCGTCGCGCGCTTCTCCAGCAAGCTGGGCATCGTGTCGATCAGCAGCGGGGATCCCGAGGCTGACGGGGTGCCCGCGGTGTTCGCGCTGGCGCGGCGCAACGGCAAGGCCGAGCTGATGGTGATCGAGTGAGGGCGCGCGGGCGGGCCGGGCTGACGGCGGTGTCGGCGGCGGCGGTGTCGGCGGCGGCGGCGGCGGCGGCGGTCGCGGTCGCGGTCGCGGTCACGCTGGCGTCGGCGGGGGTCGCCCGTGGCGAGTCGCGGGTGCCCTTCGGCGGCACGCTGGAGATGGCCTGGTTCTCGGCGCCGACCACGCTGGATCCCGCGGAGGCGCTGGGCTTCTCGGAGGTCGAGGCCACGCGGCTCATCTATGACACGCCGTTCCGCCTCGACGCCGAGGGCAAGCCGGTGCCCCACCTGGCGCTGTCGCTGGAGGTCGAGCCGGGCGGACGCAAGGCGCGCCTGGAGATCCGCCCCGGGGTGCAGTTCCACGACGGCACCGCGCTGACGGCGGCCGACGTGGCGGCGTCGCTGTCACGCGCGCGCGCGCGGGTCGGCGGCTGGGTGCTGGGGCCGATCCGCACCGCGCAGGCGACCTCGCCGACGGTGCTGGAGCTGACGCTGACGCGCAAGACGCCCGAGCTGGCCGCGCTGCTGGCGGCGCCGGCCGCCGCGGTGACCCCGCGCGGGCGCGAGCCCGGCAAGCTGCCCATCGGCAGCGGTCCATTCGCCATCGAAAAGTGGGGCGGCGCCGGCAGCCGCGAGCTGACCTTGACCGCGTTCGCACGCCACTTCGCGGGGCGCCCCTTCCTGGAGCGCATCGTGGCGCGCAGCTTCGGCGCGCGCCAGGGCGAGAGCGCGGCCTACGAGCGCGGCGCCATCGGCTGGTCGTATCGCGGCGCGGTCGCCTTCCCGGATCGCAAGCCGCGCTTCCCGACCCTGAGCTTCGTGTCACCCGCGGTGGCCACGGTGTTCGTCGGTTTCGGCGTCGATCACGCCTGGCTGCGCGACCTCGATGTGCGCCACGCGATTCGCTGGGCCATCGATCGCGACGCCGCGCGCGCCGCCGGGGGCGTCACCGGCGCGGTCGCCGCCGCGGCCGAGGCGCCGCCCGCGCTGGGCGCGCCTGGCAACGGAAACGGCAAGGACGTCAGCCCGGGCACCCCGCCGGCGCGCGAGGTGGTGCGCGCGCAGGGGGCGCTGGCGCTTGCCGCCGGGCGCGAGCCCGACCTGCGCGACTTCATGCGCCAGGGCGGCAAGCTGTCGATCCTGGTCGATGCCACCCGGCCCGAGGACTTCGACGTCGCGCTCAAGCTGCTCGACATGCTGCAGGGCATCGGCCTCGACGGCCAGGTCGAGAAGCTGGAGCCGCGCGAGTTCGCGGTGCGCGTGGCGGCGGGCCACTGCGACCTGTTCCTGGGCAGCGCGGTGGCGCCGGCCAGTGATCGCGCCTGGGCTGCGGCAGCGGCGGCGGCGGCCGCGGGCGACGCCACCCGGGTGCGCGCCGAGCTGGCGCGCGCCAGCCTGACGGTGGAGCGCATGCACGCCCTCATCGAGGAGCGCGTAGTGCTGATCCCGCTGTTCCACCATCCGTTCCAGATCCACCACCTGGCGGCGCTGCACGGGGTCAGCGCCGGCGTCGATCCGCTGGCGCGCCTCGGCCTCGGCGATCTGTGGCTCGTGCGCAAGTGAAGCTCTCGCTGCGCACGCGCTTCACGGCGGCGTTCGCGCTGGCCGCACTGATCCCGATCGCGGCCGCCGCGGTGGCCGCACGCGAGCTCATCCAGCGCCGCTATCGCGCCGACTACCAGCGCGCGCTGGCGCTGGCGCGCGCCGACGCCGAGCGCGAGGTCAAGCGGCTGTACACCGAGGTCTACGCCTCGGCGGCCGGCTTCGCGACCGCCAACCTGCCGGTGCAGATCGCGCTCGACTTCGAGAAGTATGGCCAGGTCGACGAGGGCAAGCAGCGCGACTACCGCGACACCGCGCCGTCGATCATGCGCTCGCTGGGGCTCGACGTGCTGACCGTGATCGGCCCTGACGGGCGCGTCATCGTGTCGGGCCACTGGCCCGGGCGCGCCGGCGCCACCGAGCGCGGCGCGGCGGCCAACCTCGGCCTCGGTCGCGCCTACCTGACGCGCGAGCGCGTGCTGGGGCCCGACGGCGCGACGCCGCAGCGGCTGGCGGTGGCGGCCACCATGCGCGTCACCAGCGAGTCGCTGCAGGCCGACGCCGCGCCCACCCTGGTGGTGGTCGGGCGCACCCTGGACGCCCACTTCGTCGAGCGACTGTACCGCCCCGGCCTGGTCGAGGTTCGCCTGGTCGAGGACGGCGGCTTCGAGCTGGTGCCCGGCGGGCGCCCGTGGAGTGACAGCGCGCGCTTCCCGCACGCCGAGGTGCCGCTGCTCGACGTCGCCGGCAAGCCGCGGGCGCGCGTCATCGTCGCGGTGCCCGACACCGAGCTGCACCGCACCCTGCGCGCGCTGACCTTCGGCGCCATCGGGCTGGCCGGCGCGGGCCTGCTGCTGTCGATCCTGCTCGGCATGCTGGTGGCGCGGCGCATCACGCGTGGCCTGGGCACGCTGACCCATGGCGCGCAGGCGGTCGCCAGCGGGGATCTCGCGCACCGCGTCCCGGTGGTCGGCGCCGACGAGATCGCCGAGCTGGCGGTGGCCTTCAACAAGATGACCTCCGACCTCGGCGAGGCCAGCGACCGGCTGGTGCACGCCGAGCGCATCGCGGCGTGGCAGGAGATCGCAAGGCGGATCGCGCACGAGATCAAGAACCCGCTGACGCCGATCCAGATGTCGATGGAGACCCTGCAGCGCACCTATCGCGCCAAGCACCCCAAGCTCGACGAGATCGTCGAGGAGTCGACGCGCACGGTGCTCGAGGAGTGCACCCGCCTCAAGCGCATCGTGACCGAGTTCTCGCAGTTCGCGCGCATGCCCAAGCCCGAGCTGGCGCCGTGCGACCTCGGCGAGGTCGTCAGCGCGGCGCTGGCGCTGTACAAGGGCGGCACCGTGCCGCTGACGCAGGAGCTGGGGCCGGTGCCCACGGTGCGCGCCGATCGGGACCAGCTGACGCAGGTGGTGCTGAACCTGCTCGAGAACGCGCGCGACGCCGTGGCCGGGCGCGAGGACGGCAAGATCAGCATCCGCACCCGCGAGGCCGGCGGCGGCGCGCTGCTGGAGATCACCGACAACGGCGTCGGCTTCGACCCCGCGGTGCAGGGCAAGCTGTTCGCGCCGTACTTCACCACCAAGCACAGCGGCACCGGCCTCGGCCTGGCCATCGTGCAGCGCATCGTGACCGACCACGGCGGCAAGATCAGCGCCGAGGGCGAGCCCGGCAAGGGCGCCACCTTCAAGGTCACCTTGCCGGGAGTGGCGGCGTAGCCCCCTCGAGCGGGCTTCGAGGGACTATTTGACCGGCGTGGCCTTGAGCGCGGCCTTGCCGTCCTTGACGTAGACCTGGAACTTGACCGACTTGGCGCCGTACTTCTCGACCAGCTGGTCGCGGTTGGCGCGCAGCTTGACGGCGAACTTGTCGAAGGTCAGCCCCTCGGTGGGCTCGCCGCACTTCTTCTTGAGGCCGAGGAACTCCTCGAAGACCTGGCGGTGGTAGGCCTCCTCGGCGCCGCCACCACCCGCTCGATCGAGGGCGTGGCGCCCGACTTCGTCGCGCTCGCCGGCGAAGGTCGCCACCGGCACCACCAGGTCGCCGACCGAGGGCAGATCCAGCGGGGTGAAGGGCTCCGAGGGCTGCGCCGGGGCGGCCATGCGCGGGGGCGGCGGGATGGGCAGGCTGGGCGCCTGGGGCGCGAACGCGGGTGGCGGCGCGGGCGGCGCGAACGACGGCGGCGCGGCGGGCGGGGCCGCGGTGGCGGCCTTGGGCGCGCCGGGCAGCTCCAGCTTGAAGGCGGGCGCCGCGGCGGCCGGCGCGGGCGGGATGGCCGGGATGCCGCTGCCCCGCGGCGGCGGCGCGGGCGGGATGGCCGGGATGCCCGGGATGCTGGACATCGACGGCGCCGCGGGCGGCGGGCCGAGGACGTCACCCAGGCTCTTCCTGGGCGCGCCCTTGGCGGCGTCGCGCTCGGTGCGCTCGAGCGCCATGTTGACCGAGCGCGCGATCGACCCGTACTTGCCCTTGTGCGCGGTGTCGTCGAGCTTGCTGATCTCGCCCTTGGCCAGGCGGCCGACGGCCTCCTGCAGGCGGCGAATCGGCAGATCGTGCTCCATCACCTGCAGCGCGATCCCCCCGCCGATGACCAGGATGACGAGGCCGATCAGCATGATCCACGGGATCTGCTTCTTGTCGGAGCCGTCGATGACCTTGAGGGTCGCCATCAGGCCGCGCGCCTTGGGGCGTGGCATCAGCACGGCGTAGAAGCTGTCCGACGCGCCGGCCAGGCCGGGCAGCGGGGCCAGGATGGCCAGGTACTCGGTGCCCGCGCGCGACAGCGCCACCGGCGTCGAGTGGCCGGCCGCGGCCATGCTGTCCTTCTGCTTGGTGAACTCCTTGGTCAGATCGTCGACCAGCGGGCGATCGACCGAGGCGGCCGAGTAGGTGTTGTTGGCGAAGAAGGCGATCTCGGCGCCCAGGTTGGCCTTGAGGCGGTTGGCGAAGTCCAGCGTCACCGCGCCGCCGACCAGGTAGGCGCCGATGATCTTGCCGCTGCTGCGGTCGGACTGGATGGGCGCCGCACCGACCACGTATAGCTTGCCGTCGATGGCCCACAGGTCGTCACGCGACCAGCCGCGCAGCGCGTCGTCGACCAGCGGCAGGCCCGCGATGGAGTCCTTCCATTCGGCGCCCTCGAGGCCGGCGCGCCCGATGACACGCCCGCTGGCGTCGACCGCGATCTGCAGGTCGACGCCCTTGAGGCCGGTGGCGAAGCGCGCCAGCTTGTCGGTCAGCTGGGTGTGCAGCTCGTCGAGCTTGGCGGGGTTCGACGCGCCCTCGAGGATGTCGCGCAGCTTGCCGTCGTTGGACGCCTCCAGCGCCTTGTCGATCCACTGCCGCGACGTGGTGGCCAGCAGCGAGCGCGCGGTGATCTGCGCGCGCTCCAGCCGCTCACGCTCGACCTCGGCGATGGCGCGCGCGGCGGGGCGCGGCACGATGATGGCGATGGCGAGCGCCGCGGCGGCCGCGACACCGAGCAGGAACAGCCAGATCTTTGACAGATACATGGTTGGTCTACTTGTCCGCGGGCGGAGCAGCGGGTGCGGGTGCAGGTGCGGCCGCGGGAGCCGGCGCCGGAGCGGCGCCCTCCGCGGTCTCGAGCTCGCGATCCAGCGTGATGGGCGGCGCCTCGGTGTTGCCCTTGACCTCGATGGTCACCGGGGGGCGCGCCAGCCAGCCGTCACGGTAGAACAGCTTCAGCGTGTACTTGCCGTCGGGCAGGTTGTCGAACTTGAAGGCGCCGGCGTCGAGCCGCGTATACAGCTTGGCGGCGACCACCACGACGATGGCGCGCATGTGCGGCTTGCCGGCGACGGTGATGGGAAAGACACCGACGGTGGGGAACGTGGCCTTGAGCGTGCCGCCCTTGGGGATGAGGACGTTCTTCATCACGTCGGAGCCGACGGTGGTGAAGTTGAGCTGCTTGCGCGCGCTGTTCTTGAGCTCGAAGTCGCCGCCCGCGACGACCGGGACGACGGGCGGCCACAGCCGTTCGCCGGTGACCTCCATGGCGGCCTTGGAGGCTGGCACGTCGGCGTCGCCCTCGAGCACGATGGCGATCTGGCTGCGCGGATCGTAGGGCGTCGCGCGCACGCTGAGCGCCTGGCGCGGCCAGAAGCCCTGGAAGTACTCGGCCATCGGCTCGGCGGTGTCCTTGGCTGCGACGACCGTGCCCTTCAGGGAGCCCGCGCTGGCGGTGCTGGCCACAAGGGCCGCGATGCCGAGGCCGAGGCCCCGGGCGAACAGGCGTCCGAACATGCGTGGTCCCCCACTTCGTGTGCGTGCAAGGCTTTGAACCGCCTCAGTTTATCCGGCTGACCGGGCGAGTCAACGGCGCCGCGCTGATTTTGCGGCCGGGGCACGCAACCCGGGCCAGGCGCTGACGACGATGGGGCATGACCGAAGTGGGGGCCTTGCCTGGATCTGCGCGGCTGCCGGTGCTGGCGGCGGCGCTGACGCTGGGGGTGATGCTGGGGGTCGCGGGGGCGCTGCCGGGGCGCGGGCCGTGCGTGGCGGTGGGGGCGGCGGCGCTGCTGGTGGTGATGCTGGGGCGGCGGGCGCGCGGCGGCTGGGCGCGGCTGGGGCTGACGGCGGCCTGGCTGGTGGCGCTGGCGGCGGCGGGTGGGGCGCTGGGGGCGCGGGCGCGGCCGCCCGGGCTGGCCGGGGCGGAGCTGCACCGCCCGCTGCTGCTGGAGGTCGAGGTGCTGGCGCCGGCGGCGCGCGAGGCGGCCGGGCTGCGGCTGGAGGTGGCGCTGGCGCGCGCGGGCGAGGAGGTGGCGACGCTGGCGCCGGCGCGCGGGCGGGTGGTGCTGCGGGTGGCGACGGTGCAGGCGGGCGAGCGGCTGCTGCCGGGGGATCGGCTGCGGCTGCGGGCGACGCTGCGGCCGCTGCAGCGGTTCAGCAATCCCGGGGTGCCCGATCCGGTGGCGGCGATCTTGCGCGCGCGCGGGGTGGCGGCGAGCGCGTGGCTGCCGTCGCTGGCGGGGGTGGTGCGCACCGGGCCGGCGGCGCGGGCGCGCGGGGCGACGCGGCTGGCGGGGCGGGTGCGCGCGGCGCTGGCGGCGCAGCTGCTCGGGGAGGCCGGTGGTGGCGGCGGGGGCGCTGGCGGCGCTGGTGGTGGCGAAGACGACGTCGCGCGGGCGCTGCTGGCGGCGCTGGTCATCGGCGAGCGCGCCACGCTGCCCGACGAGGTCGAGGCGGCCTTCAGGCGCGCCGGGGTCACGCATGTGCTGAGCGTGTCGGGGCTGCACCTGGCGGCGGTGGCGTTGGTGCTGCTGGGGCTGACCACGGCGCTGGCGGCGCGCACCCGGCTGGCGGCGCGGGTGCCGGCGCCGCGGCTGGCCGCGCTGGCGACCGCGCCGCTGCTGGTGCTGTATGCGCTGGCGACCGGGGCGGCGCCGGCGACCATGCGCGCGCTGGCGATGGCGCTGCTGGCGCTGACCGCGGTCGCGCTGGGGCGGGGCGCACATGTGCCGACCGTGATCGCGGCCGCGCTGGCGGGGTGGGCGGTGTGTGCGCCGGGGGCGCTGGCGGATCCGTCGCTGCAGCTGTCGTTCGCCGCGGTCATCGCGCTGGCGTGTACGGCGCGGCCGATCCGCCGCCTGCTGGAGCGGCGCTGGCCGCTCGAGCCACCGGCGCCCACGCGCGCGCGCCGGCTGGGGCGTCGGGCCACCCGCGCCGTGGTCCAGCTGGTGCTGGCCAGCGCGGCGGCGACGCTGGCGGGTCTGCCGATCTCGGCGCTGCATTTCGGCACATTTGCGCCTGCCGGCGTGGTCACCAACGTGGTCGTGGTGCCGCTGGCCGAGCTGGTCATCATCCCGCTCGGGCTGGCCGGCGCTGCGCTGGGAGCCCTCTTGCCGGTGCTCGGGCAGCTGCCGGTGGCGGGCGCGCTGGCGCTGACGCGCGCGCTGCTGGCGCTGGTCCACGCCGCCGCCGCACCCGCCCCCGAGCTGGCGGTCGCCGCGCCGACCCTGCTGCTGCTGGTCGTCTTCTATGCCGCGCTCGGCCTCGCGCTGGCCGCCCGCGGCCGCCCGCGCCTGCTGGCGGTCGCCGCCGCCCTGCTGGTCGTCGCACACCTGGGCTGGCCACGCGGCGCCCGCGCCTGGTCGCCACCGCGCGGCCTGCGCGCCAGCTTCCTCGACGTCGGCCAGGGCGACGCCACCCTGCTCGAGCTGCCCGGCGCGCGCATCCTCATCGACGCCGGCGGCAGCCTCGACGGCCGCGGCCTCGACCCCGGCGAGCGCGCGGTGCTGCCCGCGCTGCGCGCCCGCCACGTCGATCACCTCGAGCTGGTCGTCATCTCGCACCCGCACCCCGACCACATCGGTGGCCTGCTCGCGGTGGCGCGCGCCATCCCCATCGACACCCTGTGGTGGTCGGGCGACGCCAGCGGTGACCCGCGCCTGGCGCCGCTGCTGGCCGAGCTGGCCGCGCGCGGCACCTTCATCACGCGGCCACCGCTGCACAGCCAGCTGGGCGGCGCCGAGCTCGACGCCCTGCACCCGCAGGCCACGCGCGACACGGGCGACGACGCCGCCGCGCACATCGAGGCCGACGACGGCCTGACCACCAACGACAACTCGCTGGTCATCCGGATGCGCTATGCCGGCCGCGCCCTGCTGTTCCCCGGCGATCTCGAGGCCGAGGGCGAGGACCTCGCGCGCGCCTATGCCGGCGCCGCCCTGCGCGCCGACGTCCTCAAGCTGCCCCACCATGGCAGCCGCACCTCGTCGACCGACGACTTCCTCGACGCCGTCGGCCCCAGCATCGCGGTGCTGTCGTGCGGCGCCGGCAACCGCTTCGGCTTCCCGCACGCCGAGGTCAGCGCCCGCCTCGAGGCCCGCGCCATCCACGTGCTGCGCACCGACCGCATGGGCGGCATCACCATCACCATCGCGCCCGACGGCGCGCTGCGCACCGCGACCACGCGCGGCGGGCAGTGGTAAGGTCAGCCGTGTTTCACCTGTCGCTCGTCGCGTCGCCCAGCGGCCCCGTGGCCGACGCCGACTTCCACTTCGACCGCGATGTGATCTATCTCGGTCGCCGCGATGGCTGCGACATCGAGCTGCCCGCCGCCGCCATCTCGGCCGCGCACGCGCGCATCGACCGCAAGGGCGACGCCTTCACCATCACCGACCAGGGCAGCGCCAACGGCACCCGCCTGAACGGCGTCCGCCTGGCCGCGCGGCGCCCGACCCGGCTGGGCCCCGGCGACCGCCTGGAGCTGGGCGGCTTCACGCTGCACTTCCACGGCGCCAGCGCGCCCGGCACGGCCAGCCCCGAAACCCCACCCGCGACGACGCGCTCGATCGCGCGCCGCATGGTCGGCGAGGTGCTGTCCGCGCTGGGCAACCCGTCGACGCCGACCCTGCGCATCACCTCGGGCCCGCGCGCCGGCACCACCGTCAAGCTGACCGCCGACGTGCCGGTCGAGATCGGCCGCGACGACGGCTGCGACGTGCCGCTGCCCGATCCTGACGCTTCGCGTCGCAACAGCCGCCTGCAGCGTACCGGCGAGCACACCGTGGTCGTCGATCTGGCCTCGAAGAACGGCACCTTGGTCAATGACGCGCCGATCCAGGTCAGCCACACGCTGCACCACGGTGATCGTCTGCTCATCGGCGGCACCCACCTCGTCTATGAGGACCCGACCGAGAGCTACCTGCGCCAGCTCGGCGATGGCGACCCGCCCTCTGCGCCCGCGGCGGCGCCCCTCGTCGACGCCGAGGCCGCGCCCCCGGCCAGCGAGCCGACTGCCCTACCCGGCCGGCGCCCGCCCTACATCGTGCTCGCGGTCGCGATTGTCGCCGGCCTTGCGGCAATTGCCGGCCTCGTTGTGCTGCTGACGAGCTGATACCATGCGCGCATGCGCAAGATTGGCTTCGCTCTGCTTGTCATGGTGCTGCACGGCTGCGGAGACAACGGCCACGCGCCGCAGCAGACCGTGCCCGACGCCGGCGAGGACGCCGAGACCTTCGTGAACTGTGGCGACGGCTTCACCGATCCACCCGAGCAGTGCGACGACGGCGACGAGATCGCCGACATGGTCTGCAGCGCCACCTGCCGCTTCACCTGCGGCAACGGCGCGGTCGACACCCAGTTCGGCGAGACCTGCGACACCGCCATCAGCACGGGCACCGGCGCGTGCCCGACCTCGTGCAACGACAGCAACGCCTGTACCTCCGACGTGCTGGCGGCGTCCGAGTGCACCGCGACCTGCATCAATGATCCCATCTCGGCCTTCATCGGCGGTGACGGCTGCTGTCCCACGGGCGGCACCTCGACCAACGACAGCGACTGTCCCGCGGTGTGCGGCGACGGCGTGGTCGGCATCGGCGAGAACTGCGACACCGCCATCAACAGCGGCGCCGGCGCCTGCCCGATGGTGTGCGACGACGGCATGGCGTGCACGCGCAACGTCCTCAGCGGCACCATGTGCGCCGCGCAGTGCTCGTTCCCGGCCATCACCACGCCCAGCAACGGTGACGGCTGCTGCCCGGCCGGCGCGACCAACGCCAACGACAACGACTGCCTGCCCACCTGCGGCAACGGCGTCATCGACACCGGCGAGCTGTGCGATCCGCTGATCATCACCGGCGCCGGCAGCTGTCCGACCAGCTGCAACGACAACATGTCGTGCACCGCCGACGCCCTGGTCGCCGGCGGCACCTGCCAGGCGCGCTGCACCAACACCGCCATCACCGCTCCCGCCAACAACGACGGCTGCTGCCCGGCCGGCGCCACCCCCGGCAACGACAACGACTGCGTGCCCGGCTGCGGCAACGGCGTGGTCGACCCCGGCGAGACCTGTGACCGCGCCATCCTGGTCGGCCCCGGCAGCTGCCCGACCACGTGCAGCGACGGCATGATGTGCACCCGCGACGTGCTGAACAACGCCGGCACCTGCACCGCCACTTGCAGCTTCCCCGCCATCACCACGCCGATCAACGGCGACGGCTGCTGCCCCGCCGGCGCCAACCGCAACACCGACAACGACTGCCCCGCGGTGTGCGGCAACTCGGTGCTCGAGATGGGCGAGCTGTGCGACACCGGCATCGCCGCCGGCGCCGGGAGCTGCCCGACCATGGCCACCTGCAACGACAGCATGGCGTGCACCACCGACGCCCTGGTCGGCACGATGTGTCAGGCGCGCTGCACCAACACGCCCATCACGCTGCCCGCCAACGGCGACGGCTGCTGCCCCGCGGGCGCGACCATGGCGACCGACAATGACTGCGCGGCGCCCACGCCGACGGCGTTTCGCATGAACGACCTCGATCTGCGCGACCCGCACGTCTTCGTCAACTTCCTGGGCTGCCGCGACGTCACCGACACCCCGCTGATCGGCTTCTCGGTCAACGGCGAGCTGCAGACCAACATCCAGACCGACGGCGACATGCCGCCCGACGGCCTGCTCGATCTGTCACCCACGCTGATCTTCCGCCCCTTCACCCAGGTCGCGGGCGCCACCACCCCGCTGGAGCTGAACTTCGCCGACTGCACCACCCCCCTCGCCAGCACCAGCTGCAGCGCCGGCACGGGCACCACGGTCATGACCATGTCCACCAACAGCGCCGCCGGTGCCACCACGCCCTGCCTGACCCCTGTCGCCGGCACGCTGCGCCCCTACACGCCGGCGGTGACCAACACCGCGACGCCGTGCTTCGCGTCCGGCTCGACCACCGTGATGCTGAACCTGGGCGGCGTCCCCATCACCCTGACCAGCGCGCGCATCGCCTCGACCTATGTCGGCAATCCGGCCCAGTCCACGGTCAACGGCCTGCTCATCGGCTTCATCAGCGAGGCCGACGCCAACGCCACTGTGCTGCCGAACACACTCCCGCTGGTCGGCGGTCAGCGCCTCAGCTCGCTGCTCCCGGGCGGCATGGGCAACTGTGCCAGCCACGACGCCCGCGACATGAACGGTACCGTGCGCGGCTGGTGGTTCTACCTCAACTTCGTCACGCGCCGGGTGCCCTGGACCAGCCCGTAGCGCCCACGCCGCCTCGGCTGTACCATCCGTTTCATGCGTAAAGTTGGCTTGTTCGTCCTGGTGATGGTGGCCGGTCTGGCCGGTGGGTGTGGCGACGACTCCAGCAGCGACCCGGGCAAGAAGGACGCCGCCACGCGCGACGCCGCGCAGCCCGACGCCGAGGTCATCGTGGCCAACTGTGGCGACGGCTTCGTCGACGCGCCCGAGCAGTGCGACGACGGCGACGAGATCGCCGACAGCATCTGCACCGCCACCTGCCGCCTGGTGTGCGGCAACGGCGTGGTCGACACCGCCAACGGCGAGAGCTGCGACATCGGCATCGCCAGCGGCACCGGCGCCTGCCCCACCAGCTGCAACGACAACATGGCGTGCACCACCGACGTGCTGGCCTCGGCCGGCTGCCAGACCGCCTGCGTGCATGACCCCATCACGGCGCGCATCGCCGGCGACGGCTGCTGTCCCGCGGGCGCCAACTCCAGCAACGACAGCGACTGCTCGGCCAGCTGCGGCGACGGCATCGTGGGCACCGCCGAGACCTGCGACACCGCGATCACGGCCGGCGCCGGCAAGTGCCCGACCGCGTGCAACGACGGCATGGCCTGCACCAGCGACACCCTGGTGGGCTCGAACTGCACCGCGTCGTGCCCGTTCACGCCCATCACCGCGCCCGCCAACGGCGACGGCTGCTGCCCCGCCGGCGCGACCAACGCCAACGACAACGACTGCCTGCCGACCTGCGGCAACGGCGTCATCGACAGCGGCGAGCTGTGCGACCCGCTGATCCCGGCCGGCCCCATGCGCTGTCCCACCAGCTGCAACGACGGCCGCACCTGCACCACCGACACCCTGGTCGCTGGCGGCACCTGCCAGGCCATGTGCACGCACACGACCATCACCGCGACGACCCCGGGCGACGGCTGCTGCCCGGCCGGCGCCGGCACCGGCACCGACAGCGACTGCGTGACCGGCTGCGGCGACGGCGTGGTCCTGAACGGCGAGACCTGCGACACCGCCATCGCCAGCGGCACCGGCAGCTGCCCCACGGCCTGCAACGACAGCATGGCGTGCACCCGCGACGTGCTGTCGAACGGCGACACCTGCACCGCGACGTGCACCTTCACGCCCATCACCACCGCGCTCAGCGGCGACGGCTGCTGCCCGCCCGGCGTCAACCGCAGCACCGACCTCGACTGCCCGGTCGGCTGCGGCAACGGCGTGGTCGACCCCGGCGAGCAGTGCGACACCGCCATCTCGAGCGGCGCCGGCCGCTGCCCGACCTCGTGCAACGACGCCATGGCGTGCACCAGCGACGTGCTGCAGGGCACCAGCTGCCTGGCGCGCTGCATCAACACGCCCATCACCGCGCCCGCCAACAACGACGGCTGCTGCCCGCCCGGCGCCACCCCGGCCAACGACAACAACTGCGCCGCGCCGCCGCCCAGCGCCTTCCGCATGACCGATCTCGACCTGCGCGACCCGCACGTCTTCGTCACCGCGGTCGGCTGCCGCGACCTCACCGACGTCACCTTCGGTGGCTTCTCGGTCAACGACGCGCTGCAGACCAACATCAACACCGACGCCAGCCAGCCGCCCGACGGGCTGCTCGATCTGTCGCCCACGCTGGTGTTCCGCCCGCTGACCCAGGCCTCGGGCGGCATGACCCAGGCCGAGCTGCACTTCGCCGCCTGCACCGCGACCAGCAACCCGAGCTGCCGTCGCAGCACGCTGCAGGAGGTCATGACCATGACCACCAACGGCACCACCACGGCAGACTGCCTGGCCCCGCTGGCCAACACCCTGACCCCGCGCGTGCCCGGCTACAGCCCGGCCATCGTGTCGACGGCGGCGAGCTGCTTCGCGTCGACCAACACCACGGTGTCGCTGAACCTGGGCGGCGTCCCGGTCGCCCTCAGCGACGCCCGCATCGCCGCGACCTACTCGGGCAACCCCGCGACCACCCTGGTCAACGGGCTGCTGATGGGCTTCATCAGCGAGTCCACCGCCAACACGACGATCCTGCCCAGCAACCTGCCCCTGGTCGGCGGCCAGCCGCTCAGCCTGCTGCTGCCCGGCGGTCGCCCCCCCGGCGGCGAACCCAACTGCGCGTCGTTCAGCGACATCGACACCCACAACGGCGTGCGCGGCTGGTGGTTCTACCTGAACTTCCCGGCGCGCCGCGTGACCTGGTCCGATTTCTAGCGGCCCGCGCGGCGCGATAGTCCGCTACTCTCGCGCCAGTTCGTCATGGGCGACACCCGCGCCACCGTCGAGACCCGCAGCCAGATCGGCCCTTTTCGCCTCGAAGGGGTGCTGGGCAGCGGCGCCATGGGCGTGGTCTATCGCGGCGTCCGCGGTGACGGCCAGGTCGCGGCGGTCAAGGTGGTGCGCGCGCACCTGGGCAGCGACGACCTGGTGCGTCGCTTCCAGCGCGAGGCCGAGATCCGCATCGAGCACCCCAACGTGGTGCGCGTGCTCGACGCCGGCGCCGACCGCGACGGCACACCCTACATCGCCTTCGAGCTGCTCGAGGGCGAGAGCCTGGCCGATCGCCTGGGCCACGGGCGCGCCCGCCTGGCCGACGTCATCGACATCGGCGTCCAGGTCTGCCGCGGCCTGGAGGCGGTGCACGGCGCCGGCCTGATCCATCGCGATCTCAAGCCGGCCAACCTGTTCTCGTGCCGGGGCGGCAGCATCAAGCTGGTCGATTTCGGCATCGCGCTGTGGACCGACGCCGACACCCGCATCACCAGCGTGGGCACCGTGCTGGGCACCGCCAGCTACCTGGCGCCCGAGCAGGCCCGCGGCGACGGTGACCTCGACGCCCGCGCCGACCTGTGGGCGCTGGGGGTGATCCTGTACGAGATGTTGACAGGTCGTCCACCTTTTGACCGCGGTTCGGTGCTGCCAACCATCGTGGCCGTCCTGATGGAGGAGCCGGCGCCGCTGCCCGCGGGCGTCCCCGTCATGCTGCGCGAGGTGGTCATGCGCGCGCTCAGCAAGGAGGCGGCGCTGCGCTGGCCCGACGCGCGCACCTTCGCGGCCGCGCTGGCCGCGTGTGACCTGGGCGACGCCGGCGACGCCCCGGTGCGCGCACAGGCCGCGCTGGCCGCCACCGAGGTGCTGCCGGGACGGTCGATCACGCTGGGCGAGAACCGCGTGGTCGCCATCCTGCTGGCGCACGACGTCCACGATCGCGACGTCATCGAGCGCGCCGTCAAGGAGCGCGGCGGCCTGTTCCTGCAGCTGATGGGCGGCCGCGCCGTCGGCCTGTTCGGCGGCGAATCCTGGGAGGGCGACGAGGTCAAGCGTGCCACCTCGGCGGCGCTGGCAGCGGCAGGTGCGGCCGGACGCATCGCGGTGGCCTCGGGGCGCGCGACCCGCGCCGGCACCGCCATCTCGGGCGACGTGCTGCGCAAGGCCGAGGAGAGCTGCGCCGCGCTGCCCAGCGGCGTCGCGGTCGACGGCGCCACCGCGCGCAGCCTGTTCGGCGACTTCGCGCTGGTGCCCATCGCAGGCGCCCGCCTGTTCCAGGTCGAGGCCAGCTCCGACAGCGGCACCGGGACCGGCAGCCTGGGCCGCGGCCACGACGGCCACGAATCGCCCGACGAGGCCCTGATCGGCCGCCGCACCGAGCTGGCCCAGCTGCGCGCCGGCATCGAGGCCGCCCTGGTCGATGGCCGCGCCAGCGCCGTCCTGCTGCTCGGCCCACCCGGCATCGGCAAGAGCCGCCTGCGCCGCGAGGCCGACGCCATCGCCGCCGAGCTGGGCCAGTCGCCCACCGTGCTGATGGCCCGCGGCGAACCCGCCCGCCGCGAGGCCGCCCTGGCCCTGCTCAGCGCCGCCGTGCTGGCCCGCGCCCGCGCCAACGCCGCGGTGCCCGGCGCGCCGCGCATCGACGCCGATGCCCCGCTGGAGGAGCGCCGCGCTGCGGTGCTGACGCTGGCCGGCGAGGCGCTGTCAGGGGTCGCCGCGCTGGACTGCGCGGCCTTCCTCGGCGAGATGCTGGGCATCGGCATGCCCGGCTCGCTGGCGCTGATGGCCGCGCGCAGCGATGCCCAGCTGATGGCGGACCGGCTGCGCGTGGCGCTGCTCGACTACCTGTCCGGCCTGTGCGCCCGCGGTCCCCTGACGCTGGTCCTGGAGGATCTGCAGTGGGCCGACAAGGCCTCGCTCGCGGTGCTCGACGAGCTGCTGGATCGCGAGACGGAGTCGCGCCTGCTGGTATTGGCGACCGCGCGCCCCGAGCTGCTCGAGGAGCAGCCGCAGCTGCTGGCCGGACGCAGCCAGGTCCGCGTCGAGCTGCGCGGCCTCAGCGCGGCCGAGGTGGCCACGCTGGCGCAGCGCATCGCGCGCCGCCCGCTGCCCGAGCCCTTGCTGCGCGCGATCGCAGAGCGCACCGCCGGGAATCCCCTGTTCGTCGAGCAGATCGTGCTCGAGCTGCGCGATCAGGATCGCCTCGACGCCGTGCTCGACGATCTACCCTTGCCGCTGACCGTCGAGGCTGCGGTGCAGTCGCGCCTCGATCACCTGCCCGGCTCCGAGAAGGAGCTGTGCAAGCGCGCCGCCCTGCTCGGGCGCCCGTTCTCGATCGAGGAGGTCGAGGCCCTGGGCGTGCTGGGGGCCGGCAAGCTGCTGGCGTCGCTGTCACGCCGCGAGCTGTGCGCCCGCAGCCGCGCCCGCGCGGAGCGCGGACGCGAGTGGCAGTTCCGCAGCGCCCTGGTCGCCGACGTCGCCTACCGCATGCTGGCCGACGAGCTGCGCGAGGAGCTGCACCGCCGCGCCGCCGCCTTCCTGGCCCGCGCCGCCGACGCCGGGGCCGAGCAGGACGACGAGGAGATCGCCATCCACCACGAGCGCGGCGGCGAGGCCGCGCCCGCGGCCGCGCGCTATGCCGCCGCCGCCCTGGGCTCCAAGGGCCAGCACGATCCGCAGGCAGTGGTCCGCTGCGCCGGGCGTGCGCTCGAGCTCGGCGCCCCGGCCGACAGCCTGTTCGCGCTGCGCATGGCGCGCGCCGGCGCGCTCCGCTTCATGCTGCGCCTCGAGGACCAGGGCCGCGAGCTCGAGGCCGCTCGCGCCGTCGCGCACACACCGGTCGAGCATGCGCGCGTCGGCACCGAGCGCGCCTTCTTGCTCGCGCGCACGGGGCGCCCCGCCGAGGCGCTGGCCGCCGCCGACGCCGCGGTAGCCGCCGCCCGCGAGGGTGGCAACGCCGACGTGCTCGCGCTGGCTCTGGGCTGGCGCGCGGTCGCCCTCATCTATGGCGGCAAGCTCGCCGAGGCCGCCGCCTCGATGGCCGAGATCGAGGGCCTCGGCCCGCTGGCCACCGAGACCCGCGCCCTGGCGGCACACTGGCGCGCCCAGCTGGCCACCGCGCGCGGCGACATCGGGCAGCGGCTGCGTGCCCTGCGCGAGGCGGTCGCTCTCTACGAAGAGGTCGGCGACCTGCGCCGCGCCGCCGGCGACGCCGGCAACCTCGCCGACGTGTACAACCGCGTCGGCGCCTACGGCGACGCCGAGACCGCGCTGCGCGAGTCCCTGGTCGGCCTGCGCCGCGTCGGCCACAAGCTGACCGAGGCCTACACCCTGGTCAACCTGGCCTACTCGCTGACCATGCAGGGTCGCGCCCGGGAGGCGCTGACCACGCTCGACGAGGCCGAGGCGCTGGCGACCAAGGTGGGCGACACCCGGCTGGCGGCCTTCGTACGGCTGTACCGGGCCCGGGCATTGCTGGCCCATGCCCCGCCGCTGGCGGCGCGGGCCATCATCGAGGCCGAGGCTGCCGCGTCCGACGCCATCGCCGCCAACCTACCCGCGGTGCGCGTCACCGCGTTGACCCTGGGTGCGGCTGCCCACCTTGCGGCCAGCGAGGCCACGGCAGCCCTGACCAGCTCGACCACGGCGATGGCCCTGCTCACCGAGCTCGGCAGCCTCGAGGAGGACGAGGCCGAGGTGTACGTCATCCACGCCCGGGTGCTCAGCGCGAGCGGGCGTGACGACGAGGCCGCCGTCGTCCGCCAGCGGGGCCGCGAACGGATCCAGCAGCTGGCCGACCTCATCACGGACGAGCAGCTACGCGCGCGCTTCCTGTCCGACGTGCCCGCACACCGCGAGCTGGCCTGATCACAGCCGCAGGTCAGCGAGCGCCCGTAGCGGACTGGGCAGGATCTGCGGGGAGATCACGCCGACCCCGACCGTGCCGAGCCGCATGCTGGCTGCGGTGTCGCGGGCCAGCGTCGCGGCATCACGGATGACCGCGCTGTCCCAGCCGCCCGTCCCGAGCGCGACCATGCCGGTGGTGCTCTGCATCAGGGCTCCGTTCGCCGGTCCCGACACCGGCACCCTGCCCATGATCTGCACGTCCCCGATCGAACCGCTGCCGACATCGAGCAGCATCCCGATCCGCCCGTTGTTGACCAGGGTGACGTCCTGCACGACGCTCGCCGTGGCGCGGACGAGCTGGATGCCATCCCCGTTGGTGACGGGTCCCGACGGCTGCCCGGGGGCCGGGATGGTGGTGCGCTGCTGCATCACCGTGTCGGTGATCATGGCGTCACGGAGCGTGACATTGCTGGAGTCGCGCACCACCAGCGCGTTGAACTTGTTGCCCACCAGCATCGAGCCCGCCCCCTTGAGCTGGAACGACGTCGACTCCTGGACCCACACCGCGGGATCGCCGTTGCGCATGCCGACGAGGTCGGTGTGGCTGCCGTTCGACCCCACGTGGGCGATGCCGAAGCGCTCGTTGTCCATCAGCTTCACGCCGCTGCTGGTGACCACGACGCCCCCGGTGAACAGCATGCCAAACACCGGGTTCAGCCCGGACTGCAGCGTGCGGCACGCGGTGACGTCGGTGAGCAGCAGGGTGCCACCATCGGCGCGCACCCCGATGCCGGCGTTGTCGCAAGCGCTACCGCCAGCCCAGCTGGCGGTGCTGGCGCTGAACGAGACCCCGGTCGCCGCCAGCTTGCTGGCACTGAAGCGGCGCAGGGTCAGGTCGCCGCCGATCGCGACCAGGCCATGCGCGGGGTAGCTCGCCGGATCGGGCAACAGGGGCAGCGTCAGCGCATCTGCGGGCTCGATGTCTCCGGTGATGTTGACGTCCTGCAGCGTGACCGTGGACTGGTCGGTGGCGACGCCGACGCCCTTGGTCATGGCGATGTTGACGCTGTCGAGCCCAGCCGCGCCGGCGCCCTTGATGACGACGGCGGCACGACCCGCGCTCTCGATGGTGATGGCCTGGAGCTGGGTGGGCGTCGCCGCGGCGCCGGGCACCAGGGTCAGCGCCACGCCGTCCGCGGGTGCCACGACCACGCTGCTGGCCACACCGGCACCCCGCAGGCGCACGCTGGCCGGGACCGTGAACGGCCCCGTGACCCGGCACGCGCCCAGCGACACCACGTCGCCCGGGCCCGCGGCTGCCAGCGCTGCCGAGACCGCCGCCGACGTGCACAGGCCGCCGCCATCGCTGCCCGCGGTGCCATCATCGTCATCGCCACATCCTGCCAGCAGCGTGACCCCGCACAGCACCAGCAACCCGAGCCGTCGCCTCATGGTCCACATCTTGTCATCTCCCAGGCCCAGCGTCAGGGCAGCGGCGGCACGAACAGCGTGGCCGAGTCGAGGTTGATGGCGTTGCGCTGGAAGATGACCCGATCGGCCAGCCGCGTGATGTCGTACCCGGCCACCTGCAGGTTGATGCCGACGGTGTGATCGCTGATCTCGCCCTGCGAGAGATCCAGCCCCGAAAACGGCGCGATCTGGGCCCCCACCAGCAGGTTGTCGGTCAGCTGGAAGCGCGCCAGCGTGGCCTCGCCGCCGCCCTGGATGGTCAGCCCGGAGGCGAACCCGATCTGGTCGGGGCAGGTCGGCGCGGGCCCGATCGAGCACATCAGCGGCCGGGTGCCCGCGATCCGCACGTCGGTGCCGTCGAAGGCGGAGTTGCGCCCGAAGTTCATGGCCGCGCCATGAGCGCGCACGATGCTGAGGCGCGACAGCGTGGGCCGGCCGGCACCGCTGACCAGCCCCTGCCCCTCGCAGTCCTCCAGCGCGACGTCCTCCAGCACGTCGAGGCGTTCGCCGTAGATGCACGACAGCCCGCTGGTCCTGAACACGCGCACGCGGTGCAGCTGGGCGGAGCCGACATAGTTGATGCCGCCCTGGCCATCGGCGATCACGGTGTCGTCGATGGTGCCCGCGCCACCGGTGACCGCGATCGCGGTGCTGCCGCTCTGCGCGATGATGACGCGACTGAGGCTGAGGCTGTTGCCCTCGGTCATCACCACGCCGCCGCGCAAGGGGCTGCGGATGATGACCTCGGTGCCGGTCAGGGTCGACCGCGTCGGCGCGTAGATCGCCGAGGCCGCCGGGCCAGAGATGAAGACCCGCCGCAGCGTCGCGGTGGCGTGCTGCAGCAGCAGGGCGCTGCCGCACAGCGGGCTGCACGGGGTGGCCTCGTCACGGGTCCCGACCAGCGCGGTGTCCTCCAGCGTGATGTCCGAGTCGATGGGCGCGACATCGACGCTGCGGTTGTGCCTGAAGACCGAGTTCCTGATGGTCGCCCGCCCAGGGACCGGCGCGCCCACGGCCGGCTCGAACGCGCGCACGCGCAGCCCTCGTCCACGCTCGTCGAGCGCGCTGCCCACCCCGACGGTGTCCCTGACCACCAGCGAGCGCGCCTCGAGCACTCCACCCACGACATCGATGCCGATGTGGCGCGCGCCATCGATCAGCACGCTCTGCAGCATCGCCTCGGCGCCCTCGCGAACGACCAGCCCAGGCCGGTTGGCGCGGATCGTCAGGTTGCGCAGCGTCAGCCGGCCAGCCAGCTGGGTCACCACGCCGTCGACGTCACCCGTCGTCGAGCTGCTCAGCACGCTGGAGCCCACGCATGCGCCCCACAGCGTGACGCCCGCAGCCGGCTCGTAGAGGCCGCTGTATGACTGCTTGTCGATGGCCACGACATCGCCGGCCACCGCGACGGCCAGCGCTCCCGACAGGGTGGTGTAGGGTGCCGCCTGGGTCCCGGCGCCGCTCGGGCTGGCGCCCCGCTTGACGTAGATGATGCGCGGCCCGACCGGGAGGTCGGTCGCCCAGTCACCGCTCGGGCAGGCGGTCCCGATCAGGGCGCAGCCTGGTTCGCCCGGGAAGTGCTCCTGATCGTCGGCGCAGACCTCACGCCCGGTGACCGGATAGGGATCGCAGGCGTTCAGGCCGTCGAACATGGTGGCGCGCCAGCCCACGGGGCACGGCGTGAACCCCGGTGGCTGCGGCGGTGCTGGCATCGTCGGCGCGGGGCGGACATCCCGGCTGGGTGCATCCGCGACCTCGGCGTCATCGACCACCGCGCCATCGGGCGTGCCGGCGTCATCGTCGCCGCAGCCCGCAGCCGCAGCCGCCAGGCCGACCACCACGCCGACCACCAGGACCCACCCACGCAGCGCCACGCCCCATGGTACCCCGGCGCGGCTCAGGGAGGTGTCAGGTCGCACACCTTTGGCAGGCCGCGCGCCGCCGCAGAAAATGCGTGCGCCACTCGCAGCGGCTCCGGCGGGCTGCCGTGCCGGGCGCCATGGGTCGCGGTGGCCTCGACGTACAGGCCGTCGCCCTGCTGTGTGGTCGCGCTCGCCACCAGCGCGCCGGGCGCCACCCCCGCCAGCGCGCGCGCCAGCAGCTCACGCACGCGCGGCAGCGTCAGCCAGGCCTGGTCGACCTCGACGAGGCCGGTGGCGAGCTCGACGCGCCGGCAGCGCACGCGGCCGTCGGCGGTCACCTGCACCCGCACTTCCCCGCGCGCCGCCGCCTCGGCCGCGGTGACGCGCAGCTCCAGCGCACGCCAGCTCGCTCCCGGCGGGACCTCCAGCACCCCGCCCGCGGCGTCCTGCGACAGCTCGCGCCACAGCAGGTTGGCCAGCAGCTCGTGTGAGCCGAAGCGCCGCCCGTCACTGCTGCGCTCCAGCTCCAGCCAGGCGTGCGACGTCGTGATCGGCAGCTGGGTCTGCGGGCGCGGCGGATCGGGCGCCAGCCGCGGCAGCGCGCGGTCGGCCTCGGCGAACCAGCGCCGCGTCACCGCATCGGGCAGACAGCCATGCGCGCGCATGCCCGCCGCGTCCGCGCTGGCGCTGCGCTGCTCGAAGCGGTAGCAGCCGTCGCGCGCCAGCGTGGCCTCGACCACCACGCAGCCCATGCCCTCGACGTCACAGCCCCAGATCACCGCCGTCGCGCGACGCACCGGCCCCGGCGCCGCGCCCTGTGGCGGCAACCTCGCCGGGCAGCCCGCCAGCAGCGCCGCCAGCGCGCCCAGCAGCGCCACCCGCACGCCCAGCAGCGCCGCGCGCACGCCCAGCAGCGCCACCCGCGCGCCCAGCCCCGCCGCCCTGCCCTGCCGCACGCCTAGCGCCGCTTGTTCTTCTTGCGCGCCATCTTGGCCGCCTTGCGCTTGGCCTTGTCCTTGTCGCGATTGACGCGGATCGGCGGCCGCCCCGCGCGCGGCCCCTGCTCCATGCCCGGCACGTTCATGAACTGCGAGAAGTCCATGCCCATCATCTGCTTGGCCTGCGCGATCCCCTTCATGCCCGGGATCTTGCCCAGCAGGCCCGACGACTGGCCGATCTGCTGCATCATCTGCCGCATCATCGCGAACTTGTGCAGCAGCTCCTTGACCTCGTTCTCCTTGCGACCGGAGCCGATGGCCACGCGCCGCACGCGCGACGGCGCATAGTCGGCGGTGCGCCGCTTCTGCTGGCGCCCGTTGGCGATGATGCTCTCCCAGCTCGACTCGACGAACAGCTCGGGGCGCGAGCGCTCCTTGGGCGTCATCGACGAGATCATGGCCTCGATCTTCTGCAGCTCCTTGTCGTCGATGTTGGCGCCTTCCGGCAGCTCCATCGGCATCTTCTCGAACAGATCCTTCAGCGACCCCATCTTCTTGATGACGCGGATCTGCTCGAGGAAGTCGGCCATGTCGAACTTGCCCTTGAGCATGCGGCGCGCGTCGCGCTCCGCCTTCTCGGCGTCGACCACCTGCTCGAAGTCCTTGACCAGGCCGACGATGTCGCCCATGCCGAGGATGCGCGTGGCCAGGCCCTCGGGGCGGAACTCCTCCAGCTTGTCGAGGGTCTCACCCATGCCCAGGAACTTGATGGGCTTGCCGGTGACCTCCTTGACCGACAGCGCCGCGCCACCGCGGGTATCGCCGTCGAGCTTGGTCATGATGAAGCCTTCGAGGTTCAGCCGCTCGTTGAAGGCCTTGGCGGTGTCGACCGACACCTGGCCGATCATGGCGTCCAGCACCAGGAAGATGTTGGCGGGCTTGCAGCGCCGGTCGATCTCGACCAGCTCGTTCATCAGCGGCTCGTCGATGGTCAGGCGGCCGGCGGTGTCGAAGATGACGACGTCACGCCCGTGCTCGCGCGCGTACTGCACGCCGCGCTCGCAGATGTCGGGCGGCGAGTTGCCGGCCGGCTCGGAGTACACCGGCACACCGGCCTTCTCGCCGATGACCTTGAGCTGCTCGATGGCGGCCGGGCGGTACACGTCGGCCGCGACCAGCAGGACCTTCTTCTTGTCCTTCTCGAGATAGCGCGCCAGCTTGCCGACCGTGGTCGTCTTGCCGGAGCCCTGCAGGCCGACCATCATGATGCCGGTCGGTCCCTTGCGCGCGTACTTGATCTCGGTCTCGACCGGGCCCATCAGCGCCGTCAGCTCGTCCTGACAGATCTTGATGAAGGCCTGCTCGGGCGTGATGCGGACGTTCTTGTCCTTGGACTTGGCGGCGAGCTGAATTTCCTCGCCCATGGCCTTGTCCTTCACCCTCGCCATGAACGTCTTGACGACGCTGAAGCCGACGTCGGCCTCGAGCAGCGACATGCGCACATCGCCCAGCGCCTCGTCGATGACGTCGGCGGTCAGCTCGGTCTTGCCCGTGAAGCGGGCCTTGGCCGCGCGAAATCCCTTGCTGATGGTCTCCAGCATGCGTGGCGATCTAACACATTTCGGGCACCTGGCCCCGGATTTTGCGCTAGCCTTCCGGGTCATGCGGCGGTTGAGCTTCGGGGTGGTCGCGCTGGTCGCCATGGCAGGTGCCCGCCCGGCGGCAGCGACCGAGATCTCCTGCGACCTGGCAGAGTCGGGTTTCGCCCTGGTGGATGGCGCGCTTTCGGAGTGGGGCGAGGTCGCCGGCATCACCCTGGAGCAGCCCCTCCCGGGCGGCGCCAGCAGCGGCGCCTCCGACCTGTCGATCAACGTCCGCTGCGTCTACGACCCCGACGGCCTGATGTTCGCCATCCAGGTGCGCGACGACCGCATCATCCGGAATCCTGGCGGAGATCCCGCCAAGGACGACGCCGTCGAGCTGGCCTTCGGGGTCAACGGGGCGGCCCGCCGCCTGGTCATCTTCCCCGGCGACGGCAGCGGGCAGAAGCAGGTCACGCGCTGGATGCCCGGCAAGAAGCCGCTCAAGAACATCGACATCGCCGGCGGCACCACCAAGAGCGGCTACAACCTCGAGATCGGCCTGCCCTGGGCCGAGGTCCCGGGCTGGTCGCGCGGCGTGCCCCGCCTGCCCTTCGGCCTGACCGTGACCGACGGCGACGCCCGCGTCGATCGCGCCGTGCAGGCCGTGGTCACCAGCGCGCGCGGCCGCGGCGACGGCGAGCTCGACAGCCTGAACTTCCAGGGCGGCGACGAGGTCTACCGCGACTTCCTCAGCAAGCTGAAGATCCGCCCCGCCGACATCACCCTCGACAAGCTGGCCGACCTCGACGGCGACCCCGGCCCCGAGCGCGTCATCGCCGCCGGCAAGGTCGTCGGCTCGATCAGCGACAGCTTCACCTACTTCTCGGTCCCGGTCGCCAGCCCCAAGGACGTCAAGGAGGTCCGCGTCGTCGAGCTGACCGGCGACGGCCGCTCCAGCATCATCGTGCGCTTCATCCAGCGCGGCAACGGCGGCGCCCGCGAGCTGCTCTCGGTGTGGAACCTCAACGGCACCGAATGGCAGCGCACCTTCGCGCACGAGATCGGCAAGTTCGCCACCCCGAACAAGCTCACCAACACCTGGACCCTGCGCAAGCACCCCAAGGGCAAGGGCCACGACCTGGTGTTCACGGTCGGCGAGGTCGTCGGCTTCACCCAGGAGACCTGGCTCGAGACCCCCGCCGACGACCTGACCCCCATCATCCTGCCCTGGGGCGAAGGCCCCAAGGTCGAAGCCTTCCGCTTCAACGACTTCGAGTTCATCGGCCTCGAAGAGCCGCCCCCCAAGGTCGCCAAGAAGAAGAAGGGCAAGAAGGGCTGAACTCGGGGAGGTTCCCTTTAGGGCGCTGTCCCTTTAGGAGGCCTTTAGGGGCTCAAGTTCAACGAGCGCGAGACTCAGTCCACACTCGTAGTTCTGTTTCTCGCAAGATGGCCACAGCCGGCCGAGGTTGTCGGCTGCTGAAGGGATCAGGAAGGGGTGCAAGACCTTCAAGCGAAGATCCTCGGCTTCCTTCAACAGGCGATCGCCCACGTGCCGCAGTTCCCCAACCCCCTCGTGCTGAAAGAGCCAGATGAGGCCGTGGTACCTCTGTCTCTCGAAATGAGGGCGTCGGCGAACGTCCCGCTCTCTGCGCTCCTCCAACTGCCCCCTCAGGACCCCCATCTTGCCGGCATAGTGGTGGGTGTAGCAGACCTTGACCTCGCACTGTCCCAGGTCGCCTGTGGCCCCACTAAGCCAGGCTCTCTCCCAGCCACGGGACTCGCCTGAGAAGCGCCTCGGTGCAAGCCCATATGAGATGTCGACCTTCTCCCATTCCGAACGAACCCAGAACCAGCTCTCTGGCGCAGAAGTGCTCGCGATTCGCGAACCGAAAGAGCGCAAGTGGCTAGCTACCAGTGGATTGAGGAACTGCTCAGCTCCAGCGTCCGATAGCGCTTCGAGCACCGCACGCCTAACCCGAAAGGCACCGGACCAATGCCCAGCAGTGGCGGAGTCTGACGCTTCCCCCGGTTGCGCCAGGGCCGCCCTCCACTCCTTGAACCAGCCTTCGAATGTGAATTGATTCCGGAAAGCGTCGCGCTCCATGAAATGCAGAATACACCCGGCCGCGACGAGACGGGCAATGTCAGAGGGCCGTTGTAGCCTCTCCGTATGGTGAGAAGGCGAGGCGTCCTTCAGGGAACCGTAGCGGTCGGCGCGGCGGCGTGGTTGCCGGCGGCGCGGGCGGCGGCAGGTGCCGGCGAGTTGTTCGCGACCTCCGACCTCGCGTCGATCAACACGTTCAACGATCGGTACACCGGCCCCGCCAGGTTCTTCGCCAAGGTCACGTACCTTCGCGAGCGCAGAACGACTGACAAGCAGGCCATTTTCCTGATGCGGCTTGGCGACGGGACCCGGACCGTGCGCGCGTGTCTCATGCCATCTCGGGTCAAGCCGCAGCTCGTCGCTCGTTTGCGCAGCCGGAAGGCGCTGCTGGTCTCTGGTGAGTTCGCGCAGGGCGAGGAAGACGAGGACAACGTGGTCTTCGTCCAGGATGCCGTCCGGTGCGACGAGCTTGCCCGCCTGCCAGCGCCAGTCACCGACAGCTGTCGCGACATCTTGAGTCGCTGCCGCACCGTCGAGTTCCCCGAGGCTGCGCTCGGGCTGAGTGCTGGCGGCGACCTCTGCGCGGCCGTGACCACCGAGCTGATCAGGGTTGAGTTTGTGTTCGAGCGAGACAGCATCACCGTGGGGCTGTTGTCACTCACCAACGGATCGACCCGCTATCCGGCGGTTCGGTCGCCGTCACAGGCGGTTCGGCTGGCGACGGGGTTCCAGCGGGCGGAGGCTCAGGCCAACAAGAGAGGGGCGGGATGACCCACTGGCGTCCCGCGCTCGTCGAGGTCACGCGCAGGGGACGAGTCCCTCTCGTTCGCGGGCCGAGCATGCCGATCGACATCCTCCGTGTCGAGATCGACGCCCAGGCGGACGAACACAGCATCAATCACCTCACTTCAGGCGCGACCGCTCTCGCCTTGGTGGTCGCCGCCGGCGACGACGCGATGCACCCGCTGGTCCATGGCGTGGTCAGATCCCTGCGCGCTCGCGGCGCCGCGGTGGGCCTCGTTGTACTCGAAACCCACGTGGGTTCGATCGATGCCCGGCTGGAGCTGTCCAGAAGCATCGACGGCGCCGTCCTGAGCGCCCAGCCGGATGCGCCGGTGGCAGTAGCGTTGCTGGGGGGGATGGTGCTTCCCGGCCTCATCGGGTACTCGGGTCGCGAACTCAGAGAGCTTCTCGCGGCCCCGTGTGCTGGGGTCGTGCACGAGATCGACCATCGGAGCGAGACGGTGACTGGCCACGTTCGCGAGTCACTCCGCTCGGCTCGGCTCAAAGCCGCACACCTCGCAGTGATCTGCAGCGTCGATACCGGCCTGGACGACATCCAGCGTTCGTTTCGGGCCTGCGCGAACGCGATGAGGCCTGGTCGAGATCTCGTCGGTTGCGCATTCTCGTGTGCCAGCACCACCGGCACCCAGGCCTTTGTGACCGCCTTCATGCGGCGAGAAGTGTTCGCGCAGCGCCTCCATCAAGCGTATCCTAACGATGTATAGTCGTCGTTACATATCGTTAGAGATGAGGTCTTCGATGGCAACCGAGAAGATTGACCTGAAGCAGCTCGGGCAGGCGCTCGCGAAGGTGGAGGCGCGGGGGAAGCCGATCAAGGTCGTGCTGCCCAAGGGGGTGTCGTCCCTGGGCGAGAACGAGACCATGGTCGTCGTGCTGCGCGGGTCCAGGATGGCGCTGGTGCGGCGGACTCGGGCGGTGGGTGCATCGGTGACGGATCGGGAGCTCAGGCTGCGCTTCGAGGGCGCCGAGGCCGCGGTCGACGACCTGACGACCGAGCAATCGTCTCCGACGAGTCCGCAGCTGACCCCTGCGGAGGCTGCGCTGCTCGATGAAGCTGGGTTCGTCGAGGCGGACGGGGATACGACCTCAGGGCTGGAGCGCTCGCGCATCGAGTTCGGCATCATGCTCAGTGAGAGCCTGAGCCTGGAGGCTGCGGGCCAGGCGCTGGGCGTCAGCCCCAGCAGGCTGCGACAACGGCTCGGCAGCCGAACCCTGTACGGAGTCAAGGAAGCTGGGGCGTGGCGCCTGCCGAGGTTCCAGTTCGAGTCACGCTCGAAGCTGGTGCGCAACATCGACAAGGTGCTGCCGGCGATCGCGATCGACGCCCATCCGCTGGCGGTAAGGACCTGGTTCACGACGCCGCACCCTGATCTGGTCGTCGGCAAGGGTGACGCCGAGCGTCCGGTCACGCCGCTGCAGTGGCTCTCTGCGGGCCTGGCCGCAAAGACCGTGG
>JBGASF010000120.1:0-25188 GCA_044229835.1 Polyangia bacterium
CGGCGGCGGGGGCGGGTCGGGCGGCGCGGGGCGGCCGCGACAGGGTGGCAGCGGATGCGGGACTCGGCGGGCGGTGGGCTCGGGCTGCTGGCCGCTGCGCTGACGCGCGGGGCGCCGTCGGGGCGCGCGGTCAGCCCCTTGCGCAGGCGGGTCAGCCGCGGGGACAGCTCGCGCGGCAGCTCGCCCTGGGCCAGCAGCGCCTCCAGCAGCTTGACCGCGGGCTCGCCGGCGTCGCGGGTCAGCTCCTCCACGAAGGCGGGCAGGTCGACCACCGGGACCTGGGCCACGATCAGCTCGGCGGCCTGGGTGTAGTCGGCCTCGGTCTCCAGCGAGGCCATCAGCTCGCGCACGCTGGCCTGGGCCAGCCGGTCGGGGTCGGCCAGCACGACGTCGTCGGGGATCTCGGCGCCGAGCTCGCCGAGCAGCGCCAGCAGCAGCGCCTTGCGCTCGTCGGGCAGCTGCGGGTCGCGCAGGCGGGCGCGCACCTCGCGCAGCACCCGCTCGCCACCCAGCGCGCCGAGCAGGAAGAACGCCCACGAGGCCTGGCGCTCCGAGGCGCCGCACAGCTTGCGCGCCAGCAGCGGGACGCAGCCGTTGCCGACCGCGCGCACGCCGGCCAGGGTGCGCTCGCGCAGCTGCTTGGCGGGCGTGGCTGCCCGTCCGCGCTCGATGGCTTCGAAGCTGGAGGCGATCTGACGCAGCGGCCCGAAGGACAGCAGATTGGGGTGCATCTCAAGTGACAATACGTAGCATGTATGGCCACGTCAACCCCCGAATTCGCTTCGATCTTGCGCCCGGCGGGTGACGCGCGAGATAACTTCGCCCCTCAGCAAAGGGAGCACACACACCATGGCGCGCACAGTGAAGGTGGGGCTGATCCAGGCCGGCAACGTCATCAATGACGAGAAGGCGTCCGTCGCCGACATCCAGGCGGCGATGCTCGAGAAGCACATGAAGATGATCCACGAGGCCGGACAGAAGGGCGTCCAGATCCTCGGCCTGCAGGAGATCTTCAACGGCCCCTACTTCTGTCCGTCGCAGAGCCCGCGCTGGTACGACGCCGCCGAGGCGGTGCCCGGCCCGACCGTCGAGACCATGCAGGCGGTCGCCAAGAAGTACAACATGGCGATGATCGTCCCGGTCTACGAGCGCGAGATGGCCGGCGTCTACTACAACACCGCCGCCGTGCTCGACCACGACGGGACCTACCTCGGCAAGTACCGCAAGACGCACATCCCGCAGGTCAACCCGGGCTTCTTCGAGAAGTTCTACTTCAAGCCCGGCAACCTCGGCTATCCGACCTTCAAGCTGTCGTCGGGCATCACCGTCGGCGTGTACATCTGCTACGACCGCCACTTCCCCGAGGGCGCGCGCCTCTTGGCGCTGCACGGCGCCGAGATCATCTTCAACCCGTCGGCCACCGTGGCCGGGCTGTCGCAGTACCTGTGGAGGCTGGAGCAGCCGGCGCACGCGGTCGCGTCGGGCACCTTCTGGGCCTGCTCGAACCGCGTCGGCACCGAGGCGCCGTGGAACATCGGCAAGTTCTACGGCAACTCGTACATCGTCGATCCGCGCGGGCAGTTCCTGGCCAGCGCGTCCGAGGACGCCGACGAGCTGGTCATCGCCGACTGCGACCTCGAGAAGATCGAGGAGGTCCGCCGCACCTGGCAGTTCTTCCGCGATCGCCGCCCCGACCTGTATGGCGACCTGACCAAGGAGCTGCCCTGATGGCCGTCACCGTCATCAAGGGCGGCACCGTCGTCACCGCGTGCGACACCTTCCAGGCCGACGTCATCATCGAGAGCGGTCGCATCACCGGCCTGGTGGCGTCGAGCGCCGGCATCACCGCGCACGAGACCATCGACGCCACCGGCAAGTACGTCATCCCGGGGGGGATCGACGTGCACACCCATCTCGACATGCCGTTCGGCGGCACCACGTCGGCGGATGACTTCGAGTCGGGCACCGTGGCGGCGGCGCACGGCGGGACGACGACGATCGTCGACTTCGCCATCCAGCAGAAGGGCGGCTCGCTGCGCCAGGCGCTCGACACCTGGCACGCCAAGGCCGAGGGCAAGGCGGCCATCGACTACGGCTTCCACATGATCGTCACCGACTTTCCGCAGTCGGTGTCGGACGAGATGGGTCAGCTGGTCAACGAGGGCATCAGCAGCTTCAAGCTGTTCATGGCCTATCCCGGCGTGCTGCTGCTCGACGACCAGTCGATCTTCAAGGCCATGCTGCGCGCCGGCGAGATCGGCGCCCTCATCTGCATGCACGCCGAGACCGGCCTGCCCATCGACGTCCTGGTCGAGCGCGCGCTGGCCGCCGGCCACACCGCGCCGGTGTACCACGCGCTGACGCGGCCCGAGGCCGCCGAGGCCACCGGCACCGAGCGCGCCATCGCGCTGGCCGAGATGGCCAAGGTCCCGGTCTACATCGTGCACCTGTCGGCGCAGCGCGCGCTGGAGCGCGTGATGGAGGCGCGTGATCGCGGCCTGCCGGCGTACGCCGAGACCTGCCCGCAGTACCTGTTCCTGAGCCAGGACGATCTGGCGCGGCCTGGCTTCGAAGGCGCCAAGTACGTGTGCACGCCGCCGCTGCGCCCGGCGCACCACCACGATCACCTGTGGCGCGGCCTGCGCACCTACGACCTGCAGGTGGTGTCGACCGATCACTGTCCGTTCTGCATGAAGGGCCAGAAGGAGCTCGGCACCGGCAGCTTCGCCAAGATCCCGAACGGCATGCCGGGCGTCGAGACCCGCCTGCACCTCATGTACGAGGGCGTGCGCGAGGGCAAGATCTCGCTCAACCGCTTCGTCGAGATCACGTCGACGGCGCCGGCGAAGATCTTCGGGCTGTATCCGCGCAAGGGCACCGTCGCGGTGGGCTGCGACGCCGACCTGGTGGTGTGGGACCCCAACAAGAAGTTCGAGCTCAGCCACGCCAACCTGCACATGAAGGTCGACTACGCCGCCTACGAGGGCAAGACCGTGATCGGCGCGCCGACCCACGTGCTGTCGCGCGGGCGCGTGGTGGTCGAGGACGACAAGCTCGGGCGCCAGCGCTTCAATGGCAAGCCGGGGCAGGGGCAGTTCATCAAGCGCGGCACCTTCGCGCTGTAGCCAGCGTCAGCCTTCGCTCATGGCCCACGACCCATCTCTCTACAACGCAGATCTGGCGCCGACGCCGGGCGAGAAGCGCACCTGGAACGTGTGGCACATCGCCGCGCTGTGGGTCGGCATGGCGGTCTGCGTGCCGACCTACACCCTGGCCTCGGGGCAGGTCGAGGCCGGCATGAGCGCGTGGCAGGCGGTGCTGGTGATCGCGCTGGCCAACGCCGTGGTGCTGCTGCCGCTGATGGCCAACGGCCACCCCGGGACCAAGTATGGCATCCCGTTCCCGGTGCTGGTGCGGGCCTCGTTCGGGGTCCGCGGCGCCAACCTGCCGGCGGTGCTGCGCGCGCTGGTGGCGTGCGGCTGGTTCGGCATCAACTGCTGGTTCGGCGGCCTCGGGCTGCACGCCACCGCGAGCGCGCTGTTCCCCAGCGTGGCCATGCCCGACCTGACCATGTCGATCCTGGGCGTGGGCACCGGGCCGTTCCTGGCCTTCTTCGTGTTCTGGCTGATCAACGTCTACTTCATCTGGAACGGCATGGAGTCCATCAAGTGGATGGAGACCCTGTCGGCGCCGTTCCTGCTGGCCTGCGGCGTGGCCCTGCTGGTGTGGGCCATCGACGCCGGCGGCGGGCTCGGCGCCATCATGTCGGCCAGGGCGCGCAAGCCGCTGAGCGAGACCTTCGCGGTGGCGCTGACCTCGGGCGTCAGCTTCTGGGCCACGCTGGCGCTGAACATCCCGGACTTCTCGCGCCATGCGAAGTCGCAGCGCGCGCAGGTCATCGGGCAGGCCATCGCGATGCCGACCACGATGGCGCTGTTCGCCTTCATCGGGGTCGCGGCCACCGCGGCCAGCGGCATCAAGTTCGGTACGCCGATCGCGGATCCGACCGCGCTGGTGACGCGCTTCGAGAGCAAGCTGGTGGTCGGCATCTCGATGCTGGGGCTGGCGCTGGCCACGCTGTCGACCAACATCGCGGCCAACGTGGTGTCGCCGGCCAACGACTTCTCCAACCTGGCGCCGTCGAAGATCAGCTATCGCATGGGCGGCATGATCACGGCCGTCATCGGGCTGTGCATGTTCCCGTGGAAGATCCTGTCGTCGATCGGCAACTACATCTTCACCTGGCTGGTCGGCTATGGCGTGCTGCTGGGGCCGGTGGGCAGCATCATGATCGTGGACTACTTCCTGCTGCGGAAGACCGAGCTGGCGATCGATGATCTGTACCGGCGCGGCGGCCAGTACGAGTACTCCAACGGCTGGAACTGGCGCGCGGTGGCGGCCTTCGTGCTGGGCGTGCTGCCCTGCCTGCCCGGCTTCGTGGTCGCGGCCGGCAAGCTGGATCCGGGCACGGTGCCGCACGTCTTCAACGTGCTGTACACCTGGGCCTGGTTCGTGTCGTCGATCGTGTCGGGCGTGATCTACTTCGTGATCATGCCGAAGCCACCGGCTGCGGCGCCATCGCGCGCGTGAGCGCGGGCAGGATGGCGGTCGCCAGGTCGACCGACGGCCGGTAGCGCACGATGAGGCCACCCAGCGTGGCCAGCACGCGGCCCAGCAGCACGAAGTCCTGCGGCAGCGCGACGATGGGGTTTCGGCGCGCGAGGTCCATGGCGGCGGCGATCTGGGCCTGCGGGTCGAGCGCGGCGAGCCCTGCAGGGGTGGTGGTGTTCTGGCCCTGGCGCAGGGCGCCGATGAGCAGCTCGGCGAACTGGTGCAGCGCGGTGGGGTCCTCGCCGCGGGTGCGGAAGCCCAGGGTGGCGAACAGCTCGGTCATGCGCGCGGCGTTGCCGCCCAGGATGGCCATGGCCAGCTCGGCGTAGGCGGCGCGCGCGGCGGGGCCATACTCCTGCACCGCGCCGAAATCGAGCATGACCAGGCGCGGTGGGCTGCCCAGCGTCTCGGCGACCAGGAAGTTGCCGGGGTGCGGATCGGCGTGGAACAGACCGTGCTCGAGGATCTGCGCCGCGAAGCTGCGCACCATGGTGCCGAGCAGGTGGTCGCGCGCGGTCACGCCGTCGGCGCCGCGGGTGTCGGTCTCGGCCAGCCAGTCGGGCAGGCGCGCGCCGTCGATGCGATCCATGGTCAGCACGCGACGCGCGGACAGCGCGGGGTGCGGGCGCGGGACGATCACGGTGCCGGCCATGGTGCTGCCGGCCATGGCGGCGAAGCGGGTCAGCGAGTCGGCCTCCTTGCGGTAGTCGAGCTCCTCGCGCACCGAGCGCGACAGCTCCGCGGCGACGGTGGGCAGATCGGTGCCGGGCAGGAGGTCCTTGAGCGCCGTGGCCAGGACACGGAAGGCGGCCAGATCGGTCTCGACCACGTCCTCGATCCCGGGCACCTGGACCTTGACCGCGACCCGGGTGCCGTCGTGCAGGACGGCGCCGTGGACCTGGGCCAGCGAGGCGGCCGCGATGGGGGTGTCCTCGAACGACGCGTAGAGCTCGCCGATGGGGCGGCCGAGCTCGCTCTCGATGCGCGCGATGATGTCGGCGGTGGGCACCGCGGGCACGCGGTCCTGCAGCTTGCCGAGTTCGCGCACGTAGGCGGCGGGCAGGAGGTCGACGCGGGCCGAGGCGAACTGGCCGACCTTGAGGACGCCGCCGCGCAGCTCGATGCACAGCTCGTAGAGGCGGCGCGCGGCGTCGTCGTCGAGCGTGGCGCGGGCGGCCACCGTCTCGGGGGCGTCGGCGCCGAAGATCTCGGCGCGGGTGCGCTGCAGGCGGTAGCGCGCGGCCAGCGCGATGACCTCCTTGACGATGCGCGAGAAGCGCGGCGTGGCGCGCACGGCGGCGTGGACCTGGACCGCGGTGCGCGCGACCGCGACCGAGAGCTGCTCGGTCTCGCGGGCCAGGTCGCTGGAGTCGCGCACCACGTCGCCGACCAGGCGCTCGATGTTGCCGGCCAGGTGGATGATGAGGCGGCCGATGCGGTTGGCCACGCGGGCCACGCGGGCGGCCCCGGCGGCGCAGCCTGCGGTCACGGCCGGGGCGGGGCCGGCGTCAGCAGCGGGATTTTCGGCGGTCGAGGCGGTGTGGGTCATGTGGAGTATGTTGTCATTTGTTGTATTACAAATGCAAGGACGAATCTGCAAGCCGGCGCGGCGATGGGGGATTGCGGTACTGTGCGCGCCATGTCGGCGACCACACGCAAGGTGACCGCGAACGGCCTGGAGTTCACCGTGCTGGAGGAGGGCGAGGGGCCGCTGGTGCTGCTGCTGCACGGCTTCCCCGATACCGCGCACACCTGGGATCACACCCGCGCGGCGCTGGCCAAGGCGGGCTACCGCGCGGTGTCGCCCTTCATGCGCGGCTATGCACCGACGCCGGTGCCGGCCGACGGCAAGTACGACACCGAGACGCTGGGGCGCGATGCCGCTGCGCTGATCGACGCTCTGGGCGAGAAGCGCGCCATCGTGATCGGCCATGACTGGGGCGCCACCGCGGCGTATGCGGTCGCGCTGGCGGCGCCGGAGAAGGTGCGCTTCCTGGTCTCGCTCGCGATCCCGCACCCGGCGTCGCTCAAGCCGTCGCCGTTCATCCTGTGGAAGGTCCGCCACTTCATCACGCTGCGCCGCAAGGGCGCGCCGGCGAAGATGCGGGCGACCAACTTCGCGCTGGTGGACGAGCTGGTGCGGCGCTGGTCGCCGGCGTGGCAGGTGCCCGCGGGCGAGACCGACGCGGTCAAGAAGGCGTTTGCCGAGCCAGGCTGCGTCGAGGCCGCGTGTGGCTACTACCGTGCGCTGGGCTTCTCGATCCCGAAGAGCCAGCGCCACAAGGTCACGGTGCCCACGCTGGCGTTCGCGGGCGCGACCGACTCGGTGCTGCGCACGGCGGCCTTCGAGGGCGCGCGTGGGTGGCACACCGCGGGATATGAGGTGGTGACGCTGCCGGGCGGGCATTTTTTGCATCGCGAGCATCCGGAGGAGTTTGCGCGGGCGCTGGTGCAGAGGCTGCCGCGGCCGTAGCCGGACGAACAGGCGACAGGGAACAGGAAACAGGCCACAGGCAACAGGCAACGTCGGAATGGAGGGCGGCTGGGGGCCGTTGGGCTGGGTATGGTGGAGGCGTTCGATCTGGTGGCGTGGCTCAGGGTGGTGGTGGGGGTGGCGCTGGGCGCGGTGCTCGGCGTGGGGCTGGGGTGCAGCAAGCAGCGGCGCGATGGCCGGCGCGAGGTCGCACCAGTGGTGCTGAGCTTGCCGGCGCGCGTGGTGGACGCTGGGCCGCCTGCCGACGCATCGCTGGCCGCGGCGCCGCCGGGGACGCTGCTGGATCTGCTGGCGGATCTCGACGGCGATCGTCGGCCCGAGCGGATCTTGCTGGCGCAGGATGGCACCCTGAGCGTGGGCGCGGCGACGCTGAAGCTGGCGCTGACCTCGCGTGCGCCGCGCGGGCGGGAGGTCGCGCTCGACGACGCGCTGGCGACGCGGCACCTCCTCATCGAGCAGGAGACCGACGACGACGAGGATCCGCCCACGCACTACCGCCTGTTCAGCTATCGAGATGGCGCGCTGACCATGGTCCTCGATCGTGGCCTCGGCACTTATGGCCGCGTCGAGCTCGAGATCGGCAGCGGAGGCGTGGCCTTCGTGGAGGACGGCTGGGGGGCGTGCACGCGGGCCCAGCATCCCGCGACCCCGGTGGCGCGCGAGCGCGTCGTGATGGCGCCGGACGCCAGCGGCATGCTGATCGAGCGCAGCCGCACGCCCAGCGGGCTGGTCCAGGATTGCAGCCAGCTGTCGGCGTGTCCGTTCGTGTATGTCGGCGGGGCTGGCCACGAGGCGCTGGTGGGAGAGATCCTGCGCAACATTCGCGGGCGCGCCATGGCGACCACGCAGGGGCTGACCCTGCCGGCGCGGCTCGGGAAAGATGGCCTGTTGCGCGTGCGGCTGAGCGAGGAGAAGGCCGAGGTCACGCACCTCGACGCCATCGTGGCGGAGGTCGATGGCCGCACGCTGGCGCCGCTGGAGTGCGCGCCGGCGGCGACGCCACGCCCGGCCTTCTGTGACGCCGACGGCCGCGAGCACCTGATGAGGCAGGGCGACAGCCTGGTCGTGACGTTCGACGTCGCCACCGTCGGCGACAGCAGCAGCCAGATCGAGCTGCGCGCCACCGGCTTCTACGTGCCGATCCACTGAGCCGCGGCCAGCGCTGGATCAGATCAGGTTCTCGAAGGCGACGCCGACCCAGTGCGCGATCGCGATGGCCAGCGCTGCGCACCAGCCGGTCTCGGACAGCAGCTGGTTGCGGGTGTAGAACGGATCGATCGTCGCCGACGTCGAGGTCTCGGTGATGAGCGCGACCTGTTCGCCCGAGCGCAGCACGGCCTTGACGCCGCGAACGACGTAGCCGTCCGCGAACGCGATGACGCGCGCGATGTCGGTGCGCGCCAGGACGCGGTCGTCGTCGAGCGTTGCGCGCTCGCCGGCCGCTGCGAAGACCCTGCCGGTGTCGTCGAAGACCTCGAGGCCGTCGGCGTTGCGGACCCAGACGAAGTTGGAGTCGGAATCGAAGTCGGTCTCGGCCGCCGGGAATCCCCGCGTCTTCAGGTCGGCGACCAGCTGAGCGTGCTCGGCCTCGGGCACCCAGCGCCCGATCAGCTGCCTGGCGCCGGTGTCGCCGAGGCTGTAGATCATCACCACGCGCCGGCCGTCCCGCACCCGCTCGCCGGAGATCTGGAACTTGTCTCCCGGCAGCGCCTTGATGTCCTCGAAGTAGATCGCGCGCGTGACCGACGCGATCTCGCGGTCGATGCGCGGCGTCGGCCCGCCACCGCCGGACATCCCGCGCAGCAACAGGAGCGCGCGCTCGAGGACGTGGATGCGGCGAAGGCTCTCGCTGTCCCAGCCGTCGGTGATGCCGTTGTCGTGGTCGCGCTCATGCTCGTAGTAGGTCCAGCACCACGGGCACTTCCAGAGGTCCCCGAAGGTCTCGAATTGCTCGGTGATGGCCGGCAGCGGGGCGCCGGTGCGCTCGCCGCTCGCCGTGTGGCACCAGCCCATGTGGTCCGGCAGGGCCTTGCAGACCGCGCAGTCGGTCCACCAGCGTGACTTCGGCGGCGGGCCGACGATCGGACGCGCGCCGGCCCGCGCCTGGCGCAGGAGGCGACTCGCCTCGCTGTCGGCGCCCACGCACCTCGGATAGGGCGCGAGATCGATTCCGCGGGCGAGCAGCTGCTTGAGCAGATCGCTGTCGGGCTGGGCACACGCCGCGGAGAGCACCGGGTTCGTGCCGTCCACGTCGATGTCGAACTTCGCGCCGCGCTCGAGCAGCAGCAGCATGGCGTCGAGGTCGCCGGCCTCGATGGCGTGGACGAGCGGCGTCGCGGCGCCGTCGAGCGACGGCGGCACGGGCAGGTCGGGAGGCTCCATGGGGTGAGCATGGCACGGTGCAGTCGGTGTCGGCGATTGAGCCGCGTGGGGTAGGATGCCGCGCCATGAAGACACGCGCGGCAGTCGCCTGGGAGGCCAAGCAGCCTCTCGTGCTGGAGGAGATCGAGCTCGAGGGGCCGCGCACCGGCGAGGTGCTGGTGCGCATCGTGGCCAGCGGGGTGTGCCACACCGACGCCTTCACGCTGTCGGGCGCCGATCCCGAGGGGCTGTTCCCGACCGTGCTCGGCCACGAGGGCGGTGGCATCGTCGAGGAGGTCGGCGCCGGCGTCAGCAGCGTCGCCGTCGGCGACCACGTCATCCCGCTGTACACACCCGAGTGCCGTGCCTGCAAGTTCTGCCTGTCGGGCAAGACCAACCTGTGTCAGGCCATCCGCGCGACGCAGGGCAAGGGGCTGATGCCCGACGGCACCTCGCGCTTCTCCGGGCGCGGCCGGATGATCCACCACTACATGGGCTGCTCGACGTTCTCGGAGTACACCGTGCTGCCCGAGATCGCGCTGGCCAAGATCGACAAGCGCGCGCCGCTCGACACCGTGTGTCTGCTGGGCTGCGGCATCACGACCGGGATCGGCGCGGTGCTGAACACCGCCAAGGTGACGCCGGGCGCCAGCGTCGCGGTGTTCGGCCTCGGCGGCATCGGCCTCAGCGTGATCCAGGGCGCGGTCATGGCCAGGGCGGGGCGCATCATCGCCATCGACGTCAACCCGGCCAAGTTCGAGCTGGCGCGCAAGCTGGGCGCCACCGACTGTGTGAACCCGACCGACCACGCGACGCCGATCCAGGACGTCGTCATCGAGCTGACCGGCGGCGGGGTCGACTACTCGTTCGAGTGTGTCGGCAACGTCAAGCTGATGCGCGCCGCGCTGGAGTGCTGCCACAAGGGCTGGGGCGAGTCGATCATCATCGGCGTCGCCGGCGCCGGGCAGGAGATCAGCACGCGGCCGTTTCAGCTGGTCACCGGGCGGGTCTGGCGCGGCACCGCCTTCGGCGGCGTCAAGGGGCGCACCCAGCTGCCCGGCTATGTCGACAAGTACCTGGCCGGCGAGCTGGAGATCGATGCGCTGCTGACCCACCGCATGCCCATCGCGGACATCAACCACGCCTTCGAGCTGATGCACGAGGGCAAGAGCGTGCGCTCGGTGGTCAGCTTCGGATGAAAACTTGCCCCTCGTGCTGGCCGGGTCTTTGATCGCGACATGATGGTGCGTGCCCTGCTGATCGCCCTGCTGTGCGCCGTGCTGCCAGCGCGCGCGGCGTCGGCGTCGTCGGGAGTGTCGGGCAGCGACGCCCGTACGCTCCGCGCGCAGCTGCCCTGGCTCGAGGTCTGCTACCAGAGCCGGCGCGCCTGGAACCCGGGACGCATCGGCAAGATCACGCTGCTGTTCACCATCAACCGCGCCGGTCGCGTCAAGACCGCCAGCTTGCTGGGGCTGCCCGACGATGACGATCAGGCCGAGATCCGCTCGTGCCTGACGCGGGCGCTGCGCCGCATCCAGTTTCGCGCCCGGCGTCGCGCCACCGATGTGCGCCACGCGTTGCTGTTCCGCAGCGGACGCTGACCCGGAAGGCCAACCGCCCAGCAAGACCGGGGCCGGGCAGGGTGCTCACGGGCGGCTGCGCGGCGCGTGCTAGGATCGCGGCTGCCCATGCTGCGCGTCACCCTTGCCCTGGCCGTGCTGTCGAGCGCGCTCGGGTGCGTCAAGTCGGCGGCGTTCGTGTGTTCGGTCGATGGCGACTGCGCGCCCGGCAGCTGCGAGCCCGACACCCACTTCTGCAGCTTCGCGGATGGCACCTGCAGCTCGGGGCGTCGCTACGGTGAGTTCGCCGGCAACGGCCTGTCGAGTCAGTGCACCGGCGGGCCCGAGCTCGACGGCCGCGTGATGGACGGACCGGCGAGCGACGGACCGGCGAGCGACGGGCCGACGAGCGACGGACCCAGCACCGACGTGGTGGTGCCGCCCGCCGGGTGCGGCAAGACCACGCTGCTGTCCGACGCCTTCGACTCGACCACGCGCAACCCGCTGTGGCAGCCGCCCTTCGCCGCCACCGGGGCCAGCGTGACCTTCAACGGCTCGCGCATCGTCTTCGCCCTGCCGCCCAGCCGCGCCAGCGCCACCTCGGGCCTGGAGAGCCGGATGGAGTACGACCTCAGCGACTCGCGCCTGTTCCTCGAGGTGCCGCAGGTCCCGAGCGCGGCCAGCGCCCAGACCTACGTGCAGCTGTACGGCGCCGGCGGCGCGGTGTTCTTCCAGCTCGAGGGCGGCCAGCTGCTGTTCCGCAAGGAGACCGGCGCCGGCTTCACCGACATCGGCACCCTGACCTACGACCCGGTGGCGCACCGCTGGTGGCAGCTGCGCGAGAGCGCCGGCACGCTGTACTGGGAGACCTCCCCCAGTGGCCTCGCGGGGACCTGGGTGGTGCGCGCCAGCGTGGCGACGCCGGTCCCGGTGACCTCGCTGACCGTGATGCTGGCCGCCGCGACCACGGCGTCGGAGGCTGCGCCGGGCAGCGCGCACTTCGACAACCTGAACCTCGAGAACGGCGTCGCGCCGGGCGGTGCCTACTGCCCGGTGGCGTCGATCACCGACAACTTCGACGCCGCCACGCGCGGGCCGCTGTGGGGCGGCAGCTACACCAGCAGCGGCTGCGTGGTCACGCGCAGCGGCGGCGTGGTCACCATGACACCGGCCTCGGGCATGGCGGGCTCGTACTGCGCCTATCGCACCGGGCGCGGCTACCAGCTGGCCGGCAGCGCGATGCTGGTCAAGGTGCCCGGCATGGTCGGCACCACAACCGGCGCCGAAGCCTACCTGGAGGCGGGCAACCCGCTCAACAACGACATGATGTCGATCAACCAGGAGGGCGGCACGCTACGCTTCATGAGGCGCGTCGGCGGCGCCAGCAGCACCATCTCCAGCGTGACCTACCAGCCGGCGATGCACCTGTGGTGGCGCCTGCGCGAGAGCGGCGGCATGGTCACCGCGGAGACCTCGCCCAACGGCAGCAGCTGGACGGCGATCGGCCCGGCGGTCGCCAGCCCCATCCCGACCAGCGTGATCGCGGTCGAGCTCGGGGCCGGCACCGGCGACGGCACCACCAGCGGGGCGGCGCAGTTCGACAACTTCAACCTGCCGTAGCGGCGCGGCCACGCCGGGGCGGCGGCCGCCTGGCGCGGGCGCGCAGCAGGGTGCCGGCGCCGGCGCCCGCGACCACGGTGCGCACGGCGGCGGTCAGCCATCTCGCGTCCAGCGGCTGCGCGCCGCGAGCGTCGACCAGCGCGCGCACGAAGTCGAGGACGAGCTGCTCGTCGGTCCCGGGCGGCAGCTCGCGCCGGGCGATCGCGCGCGTGACCATCGACCGCCACTCGGCGCGCCGCTCGTCGACAACGCGACCCACCAGCACCTCGACCTCGGGGTTCCGGCGCTCGTCGAGCAGGCGTCCCCAGGCTCGCGCCTCGACCTCGCGCCCGAGCTTCCAGCGCCGCGTGAAGGCCTCGATGAGGTCGCGCTCCAGGGCGCCGGTGTCGGGCAGCGGGCTGGTGCGCAGGGGGGCGCGCAGCCGCTCGACCACCGCGGTCACCAGCGCCAGCCGGCTCGGCCAGCGCCGGTAGATCGTGGTCCGGTTGACCCGCGCGCGCCGCGCGACCTCGTCCATCCGGAAGCCCCCGTAGCCCGAGTCGGCGAGCTCGACGATGGCGGCCTCGAGCACCCGGCGCACCACCTGGTCGCTGCGTCCCCCCAGGATCCCCTTGGTGCGACGCGGGCGTGTGGCCGGAGGTGTCATCGCGGCCAGGCTACCGTCGCGCCGCCAAGATGGCAACACGGTGTTGCCATCGGGCCGGGACTTGGCTACCGTCGGCGTCGAGATGGCGACGCTGTGTCGCCATCCGACCGCCGCAGGGAGTCGCCGCCATGAGCTCGCCCAGCATCGATGCCAGGACCACCGCGCTGCTCGTCATGGACTACCAGACCGCCGTCGTCGACCTGGTCCCGGCCGAGAAGGACGCCTTGCTGGCGCGGACCGCCGGGCTGATCGCGGGCGCGCGCCAGGCCGGGATGCGCGTCATCTACGTGGTGGTCGCCTTCCGGGCCGGCCACCCGGAGATCAGCCCAGGCAACCAGCTGTACGCCCCGCTGCGCGAGGGCGGGCGCTTCGCCGAGGGCGCCGCCGGCACCGAGGTGCACGCCGCGGTCGCGCCGCAACCCGGCGACGTCATCGTCACCAAGCGCCGCGTCAGCGCCTTCTTCGCCACCGACCTCGACCTCGTGCTGCGGGCCAGCGGGGTCCAGACGCTGCTGCTCGCCGGGATCGCCACCAGCGGCGTCGTGCTGTCGACGGTCCGCCACGCCTCCGACGCCGACTACCGGCTGGTGGTGGTCGAGGACTGCTGCGCCGACCGCGACCCCGAGGTCCACCGGGTGCTGACGGAGAAGGTGTTCGCGCGGTGGACGACGGTGGTGAAGGCCGCGGACGTGTTCGCGCGCGTCGGAGCCTGAGGCGGCCACCTCGGCGTCGTGATCTCAGTCGCGCCAGACGAAGGCCAGCTCGTCCTGGTGGTCGGGGCACTGCATCAGGTGAGCGACGCCTCCGCGCCCAAAGCTGTGAGGCAGGTGGTCCTCGGAGCCGAGCTGGAAGAGCTGGCGCATGGTCCTGCCACAGTCGCGGCAGGCGGGGTACTCCACGCCCTGGCTCCAGGCCGGCCAGCCGGCGAGCTTGTCGCCGGGGGTCGGCAGCTCCAGCGCCTCCCAGGCCTCGTCTTCGTCTTCAGTGAGTTTGATGTCGCCGTGCTCCTCGAAGGACGGGAGATCCGCGGCGACCTTGGCCCAGCCGACGATCCGTCTCGGCGCGAACGCTTCGCGGGTGTCGTCCAGGACACTCGCCGAGCCACCCTCGCCGGGATCGACGCGGCGCGAGAGCGTCGAACGCGCGTGAGGCAGGTAGGCCTCGCACTCGTCCCAGCACTGCGGCTCCTGCGTGGTGCAGTAGAACAGCTGGACCAGCCCTTGCCCGAAGTCGTCCTGGAGCTCGTCGGGCAAGGTCTCGAGATCGAGCTGCAGGAAGAGCTGCATCGGCTGCTCGCAGTTGGGACAGATCGGCCAGGTCTCGCCTGCCTGGAGCCAGGCCGCACCACCGAACTTCGAACCCACGGCAGGCCCGTCGCCGGCCTTGACCACAGGGAGCCAGCATGGTCGGCCCAGGTGGCCGAGCTTGGCCATCAGTTGGGCGATGATCGCCGTGCGCTGGGCGCGCGGCCGGTCTGGCCACTGGCTCCACCTGTCCATGGCTAGGCGACGACCTGGGCGTCGGCGATGGCCAGCGCCTTGTCGAGGGCGCCGATGGCCTCGTCGAGGCCGGCGTCGTCGATGATCAGCGGCGGCGCCAGCACCAGGTGGCTCATCCAGCCGACGCAGAACACGCCCAGCTTCATGAGCTCGGCGGTGACCGCGTCGATCACCATCGGCTTCTTGCTGGCCTTGTCGAACGGCGTGTTGAAGGGCTCGCGCGTCTTGTGCGACTTGACGAGATCGAGGGCCCAGAACAGCCCCAGGCCGCGCACCTCGCCGATCGACGGGTGCCGGGTGGCCAGCTCGCGCAGCCTGGCGCCCAGCTTGTCGCCCTGGGTGCGCGCGCGCTCGATGAGGCCGAGGCGGCGGTACTCGGCGATGGCGGCCAGCGCGGGCGCCAGCGTCAGCGGGTGCGCCTCGTAGGTGTGGCCGTGCGCGAACATGTGGTCGTCGAAGTAGTCCGAGATGGCGCGCGAGGTCGCGACCACGCCGAGCGGCGCCATCGCGCTGGTGACGCCCTTGGCGGTGCACAGGATGTCGGGGATGACGCCCCAGTTGTCGACCGCGAACCACTGCCCGGTGCGGCCCCAGCCGCTCATGACCTCGTCGGCGATGAGCAGGATCCCCCGCTCCTTGGCGATCTTGGCGATGCGCGGCAGGTACTCCTTGGGCGGCACCAGCACGCCGTTGGTGCCCACCACCGGCTCGACGATGACCGCGGCGACGTTGGCCTCGTTCTCCAGCATGTAGCTCATGTAGTCGGCGCAGGCGACGTCGCAGGCCGGGTACTCGAGCTTGAGCGGGCAGCGATAGCAGTGCATGTCGGGCGCGCGGATGACGCCCTCGACGGCGCCCGACGGCTCGGCGAACCAGCGCCGGTAGTCGCCGGTCAGCGCGATCGAACCCGCGGTCGAGCCGTGGTAGGCGGCGTAGCGCGCGATGATCTTGTGCTTGCCGGTGAAGGCGCGCGCCATCTTGATGGCGCACTCGTTGGCCTCGGTGCCGCTGGTGGTGAAGAAGAACTTGTCGAGCCCCTTGGGCATCACGGTGAGGAGCTCGAGCGCGAGGTCGGCGCGCACGTCGCACGCGAAGCCGGGGCTGATGAAGGCCAGCTCGCGGGCCTGCTTGCAGATGGCCTCGACCACCGCGGGGTTCTGGTGGCCGAGGTTGGAGCACATCAGCTGCGCGCTGAGATCGAGGTAGCGCTTGCCGGCCTTGTCCCAGAAGTAGCAGCCCTCGGCCCGGGTGACGTGCAGGGGCTTCCAGCCGCGCTGGAAGCGCCAGGTCCCGTAGGTGTGCTTGGCGGTGATCTCGGTGACGTCGCGCTCGGTCGTGGACATGGCGGCAGGGTAAATGAAGACGCCGCGCGAGTCGAATCGCCTTCAGCGCGGCGCGCCTGCGCTACAGCCGCTTGACCAGCTGGGCCTTGGCCAGGCCGCCGGGGCCCATGTACTCGTGCTCGACCTCGTAGCCCAGCCGCTCGTAGAAGCCGATGAGGTCCTTGCCCAGGGCGACGTCACAGCGCACCTCGTCGAGGCCCCAGGCGCGCGCCGACGACTCGGCGGCGCCGACCAGGGCGGCGCCCAGGCCGCGGCCGCGTGCGGCGGGCGCCACCGCCAGGCGCGAGAAGAACAGCGCGCCGCGATCCTCGACCAGGCGCACCGCGCCGAGCAGCCGGGGCTTCGCGCTGTGCGTGCGCGCGACCATGATGGTGACGCCCTGGGACAGATCGGCGCGCACGCTGCGCTCGTCCTCGATGACGCGGGTGACCAGCGTCCCGGGGCGGCCGGGGACCCGGTAGGCGCGCCGGGTCAGGCTGACCAGGGCGCCGACCTCGTGGCTCTCGAGGTTGTCGAGGTCGTAGCGAGCCGCGGCGCGCGACGCGGTGCGGGCCTTCTGGTTGGGCGCCCGCACCCGGCGCTTGCTGGACCCCGTGGCCATCGGGGTCGCATGTTACCCGCGTCCGCGCCGCTTGCGCAGGGCCAGAGTGAGCGCGAGGGCCAGCCAGGCCGCGGAGGCCGCGACCACCGGGGCGTCGCCGACGGCGGAGTACAGGGTGCGCACGCGGCCCACCGGCACGGTGGCGACCATGACGCGGTCGTTGTGCTCGGTGACCGGCATCCAGCCGCGGATGCGGCCGTAGCCGTCGAAGGCGGCCGAGGGCGCCCAGCGCGTCGAGCGCAGCACCGAGAAGCCGTTCTCGACCGCGCGCACGCGCGCCATCAGGGTGTGCACCGGGTCGATCCCCCGCCAGTCGGACGACGGCACGAAGACGAGGTCGGCGCCCAGGCGGCTGTGCTCGCGCGCCAGCGCGGGGAAGTCGTAGTCGTAGCAGATGGCGCCGGCCAGCCGGGCGTAGGGGCGGGTGATGAGGTGGAGCGGCGCGGTGCCGCGCATCGACGGCTCGCCGGGCACCGGGTGGTGCTTGCGGTAGGTGTCGGCGATGGCGCCCTCGCTGGTGATGAAGCGGTACTGGTTGTCGAGCAGCAGCGGTGCGCGCGACGCGATGGTGCCGTACGCCAGCACCAGGTCGACCCCGAGGGCGCGGGCCTCGCGCTGGCCGCGCGCGAGCAGGGCGGGCTCGTCGGCGGGCTCGACCAGGGTGGCGGCCTCGTTCCAGACCACCAGGCGCGCGCCGCGGGCGGCGGCCAGGCGGGTGCGCGCGAACAGAGTGTCGGTGTTGGCGGCCAGCGCGGCGGGGGCGGGGATGCCGTGGGGGCCGAGGCCGAGGTCGGTGACCACGGCGGCCACGGTGACGGTGCGGCCGCCGTGCTGGCGATCCAGGCGCGCGCTGCCGAAGGCCAGCGCTGCCAGCAGCGCGGCCGAGACCGCGAGCAGGTGCGGCCAGCGCCGGCGCGGCTGCGGGCTGGCCAGCAGCATGGTCACCACGCCGGCGAACCAGGCCATCAGGAGGCCGATGCCGGCCAGGCCGGTCAGGGCGGCGAGCTGGATGACGGTCGGCGAGCCGACCTGGCTGTTGGCGGTGGTCGACCAGGCGCCGAGCTCGGTCCAGCGCAGGCCGACCCAGTCGAGCAGCGCGACCAGGGCGGCGAAGGACAGCAGGCCGACCACGTCCCCGGTGCGCCGGCGCAGCTGCTCGCTGGCGAGCACGATGAGGAAGGCGCCCAGCGCGGCGGGCAGCCCGAACGGGAAGATGAGGACGAAGGGCAGCGGCGCCGTCACGATGGGCAGGAGCTGCAGCGGAAACACCACGGCCATGACGCCGAGCAGCGCCAGCCAGGGCCGCCAGCCGCGGGCGCGGCGGGCGTACAGGAGGTAGGGCACCGGGGCGAGCCAGGCCAGGGCGGCGACGCCCCAGCGCGGGCCGGTCAGCAGGGTGGCCAGGGCGCCCAGCGTGGCCAGCAGCCAGAGCGGCAGGTGCTCGGCGAGGGCGCGCGGCGCGGCGGGCGGCGCGAGGTCCCCGGTGTGGGCGGGGTGCGCCGCGGCCAGGGGCAGGGCGGGGCTGGGGGTGGCGGTCGTGGTCGTCATGGGGTCCTCCTGGGCTTGCGGGTGGTGCCGGGCTCGTCGGTGGTGCTGGGCTTGCGGGTGGTGCTGGGCTTGCGGGTGGTGCTGGGCTTGCGGGTGGTGCTGGGCTTGCGGGTGGCAGCGGGCTTGCCGGTGCTGCTGGTGCGGGCGGGCGTGGCGCCGAGGCCGGCCCAGTAGATGGCCAGCTGCTGGCGATACAGCGGCTCGACCAGGGCGGGATCGCGGCGGGCCAGCACCAGCGGGACGCCGAAGAAGATGGCGGTCAGGCCGAGGAACGCGGCCTGCTGGTCGACGGTGGCGGGCAGCTCGCGGTCGCTGACCGCGCGCGCCAGCAGCGGCGGCAGCAGGCCGTCGAGGCCGACCGCGGGCAGATCGATGAGCTCGGGCCGACCCGGGAAGGCCAGCAGGCGCTCGGCCAGCGAGAGCTCCGCGGTCACCGGCGGCGCCATCATGCGCGCCTGGTGCGCGATGATCTCGGCCATCACGCCGGGGTGCTGGCGCGCCTCGCGGGCGGTGCTGACGAAGATGGTCTCGATGGCCTCGCGGGCGGAGCTGCTGGCGCCGGCGCCGGTGTGCACGCGGCCCGCCAGATCCAGCGACCAGATCTGCACGAAGTAGACGAGCAGGTCGGTATTGCTGGGGAAGTAGTTAAAGAACGAGGCCTGCGAGATGTTGGCGGCGTCGCACAGCTCCTTGACCGGGATGTCGTCCAGGGTGCGCTTGCCGTCGAGGCGCTGCAGCACGGCGTCGAGCAGGGCCAGGCGGGTCTGCGCCTGCTTGCGCTGCCGGAGCGGGATCTCGGCCAGGGTCGTCATCGACTGCCTCTCTCCTGAATATTGGAGACGACTCCAATATGTGGCGAGGCAATCGTGGCGTCAAGTCGAATTTTAGAGTTGGCTACAAAATTACGAAAGCAGGCGCAAGAGCAGGAGCAGCCCCAGCAGGGCCAGCACCGGCCCCAGGACCCAGCCGATCACGCGCAGCCAGGGGCGCGCCAGCGAGCGGCCGCCGCGACGGTCGCAGGCCAGGCACAGCGCCCAGGTGCGCACCCCGCCCTCGCTGAGCACGCAGCAGTCGCCGCACACCGGGCGCCGGCAGCGCGCGCACGGACCGGCGGCCTGCCCGCCACAGATGGCGCAGCGGGCCGGGGCGCCGCCCTCACCATCGTCCGCGCTGTGGCGCAGCTGGCCCACGGGTCAGGGCAGGTCCGCGCGCACAGGGGCGCGGCGCGCGCTCATCGCCCACGCCGTGGCCGTGCCAGCATCAGCGTCAGCGCGCCCAGCGCCTCGGCCGCGGCGGCGGGCCACATCTTGGCGCTGGGCAGCGCGCCGTCGAGCGCGACGCTGATCACACGACCGAAGACCTGGCCGGCGATCAGCAGCGCCGCCAGGTCACCCAGGACGAGCTCTTCGATGCGGCGCGCCGCCACCACGAGGAGGATGCTGTGCGCCAGCCACAGCCCGACGTAGATGGCCCGGTACTCGTTGCGCGCGTCGACGCCGTCGAGGCGCTGGCCCATCGAACCGGCCATGGTCTCGGGAGCCACCAGGCTGGCCACCGCGATGCCCGTGAACACCAGCGCCGCCAGCAGCAACAGCACGCGACGAACGGCGAGGAGCTTCACCCGGCCATCATAGAACGCGGCCACGCGGCCTGTGCAACTGGTCACCGGAGCGGCGGCGGACCTGGGCTATCCTGGCACCATGAAGCCAACCGGGGCGGGCATCGTGGCGGGAGCGATCGTGTCACTGCTGTGGGGCGCGCAGGGCCGGGCGCAGGACACGCCACCCGGACCGGGGACGCCGCCACCCGCGGGGGCGCCAGCGCCGGTGGCGCCGGGCAGCCCGTATGCGCCGCCGCCGACCCCGTTTGCGCCGCCACCGCAGGATCCGATGGCCGGCCCGCCGACCCTGGTCGCGGCGGTGCCGCCCGCCGTGGTGGTCGCGGAGGCCGCGCCGCCGGTGCCCACGCATCGCCAGGGGCGCCTGCAGGATCCACACATCGATCGCGGCCTCATCAACATCATCTCGCCCACCGCCGAGACCCAGCCCAAGGGCTCGTTCTCGTTCACCGACTACGAGCTGCTCCTGATGGGCATCACCTATGGTGTCACCGATCAGCTGCAGGTCTCGCTGACCACGATGGCCCCGATCACCGAGGACATGCCGCTGTTCGCCATCATCGGCGGCAAGCTGCAGCTGGTCAGCAGCGGCAACCTGCACTTCGCGCTGGTCGGCAACCTGTTCTATGGCAGCGACGGCGACAGCGGCAGCAGCTCCGATTCGGCCTCGGCCGCGCTGCTCGGCGGCGCGGTCAGCCTGTGCCTCGACCCGACCTGCGCGTCGCTGCTGTCGGGCGCGCTGCAGGCCGGCTTCGCGCTGGAGGCCGACCAGAACGGCGTGCTGCCATACCTGGTCTCGGTGTCGGTCAGCAAGAAGGTCGGCCGTCGCGTCAAGCTGCTGGCGGGCTTCGACACCGCGGGCGTCACCGCCGACGGCGACAACGAGCTGGCCGACGGCGGCCTGCTGTCGTATGGCCTGCGCTTCTTCTCCAGCGACATCGCGGGCGACATCGGCTTCATCAAGCCGGTGTGCCTGTCGAGCCGCGTCGAGGGCGACTGTGACGGCGGCCTGGTCATGGGCGTGCCCTGGGTCGACTTCAGCTACCGCTGGAACTGACGCCCGCGCCGCGCGCCCTCAGGGGCCGGTCCACTCGATCCCCAGCAGCTGCAGCGTGGCCGGTGACACCATGGGGCACTCGCTGAAGCCGTAGGCGACATGATCGACCTCTACCGGCCGGCGTACGTCGTCTGGGTAGCCGCTGGTCACCAGGGTCCCCGCGAGCTCGCCCAGGCGCAGCTCGAGGCGGAGTGTGCCGCGGCTGAGGCGGGTCTCCCCGCTGAGACCGCTGACGGTGAAGCCGAGCCGGTCGGCCAGGTCGCAGGCCGGGAAGTACCAGCCGGTCGCGGTGCGGCGCGCGCCCGCCTTCGACCGCAGGGGCTTGCCGCCGACCTTGGTGGCCACACTCAGCGCCTTGATCGGCACATACCCCAGCACGCCGTCCAGGGTCACCACCTCGCTGACCTTGCCATAGGTGCCCTGCTCGACCACGGCGTCCCCGGCCGCCAGCTTGCGCAGCGTCTTGCTGCGCGCGCTCTCGTCGCTCTTGAGGTCAGCCTTGCGCTGCAGCAGCACCGGCGTCCGCGCCGGCTTGAAGTCCTCGCCGCTGGGCACGAGCTCGAGCGCGACCTCGGCCGGGAAGCGCTCGTCCTCGCGCGTGATGGGCTCGTCGAGGATGCCGGTGCGGGTCAGCACGCGGACCTGCCCGGGTGGCAGGGCAGGTGACAGCTCCAGCACCAGGTGGGGCTGGGCCAGCGCGACCACGGCGCCGTCGCGGCGGACATCCACCGTGAGCTTGCGCAGCGCGCCGCTGCCGTGGTTCTCGACCACCAGGCGCAGCTCCGCGAACAGATAGCGGCGCAGCCGTGCGGTCTCGCCGTCACCAAGGCCCTCACGCACCAGGCGGCGCTTGCCCGCGCTCGGCTCCAGCGTCACCGTGACCCCGGCGGCGTCGGGAGCCGCCGGCTGCGACACCACCTGCACGGCCTCGGTGCCATACCAGGCCGCGCTGGCACGCACGTCGACCGAGGTGGCGCGCTCCAGGCGGATGCCGACCGTCGAGGTCGCGGCCAGCGCCACCGAGCGCCGCTCGCCGGGCGCCAGGGGCGGGGACAGCGTCAGCCACTGCTCGCCGCCGCCCATGCCCAGGGGGCGGCCGGTGGCGCTGCGCCGACCGTCGGGCTCGAACAGGCGGGCGTCGAGCACCACGCCGTCGACCGGCTGCGGCAGACCATTGTCGAGCGCCACCGTGCCGGTGATGCTGACCTTGCGGGCCAGGCCGCCGACCTCGGCCAGGTAGCTCAGCTTGGCCTCGCCTTCGAGCGTGACGACCAGGCGTCCGCTCGGGGCTGCCGCCGCCAGCGTGGTCCACAGCAGGGCGCCCAGCGCGGCGCCGCCCCGCGTGGCCAGCCCGGTCCGGCGTGGTGAGGCCATCGCTTCATCATACATGCCAGGCCAGCGTGCGGGCATCGACGCCGCAGGGTGGGTCGCCGCCGCCGCCGACCACGCGCCGAGTTATGCTGAGCCATGGCGTCGGGCGACGAGGAGGCGATTGCCTGCGCACCCACGCAGGCCGCGACGCCCAGCGCCCCCGAGCAGGCGCCCGAGCGCGGCCAGCTGTTCGCGCCCGGCGAGCTGGTCGCCGAGCGCTACCGCATCGTCCGCTTCATCGCCGGCGGCGGCATGGGCCAGGTCTACGAGGCCGAGGACGAGGAGCTGTCGGAGCGCCTGGCGCTCAAGACCCTGCACCCGGCCGCCCACGAGGGCGCGACCGCCGCGGCCGAGCGCCTGCGCCGCGAGATCCAGCTGGCGCGCAAGGTCACCCACCCGAACGTGTGCCGCATCTTCGACTTCGGCAAGCACCGCACCGGCGACGGGCGCGACATCCTGTTCCTGACCATGGAGCTGGTGCGTGGCGAGACGCTGGCGCAGCGCCTGCGCGCCGGGCCGCTGGCGCCCGAGGCGGCGCTGCCACTCATCGAGGCGATCGCGGCTGGCCTGACCGCCGCGCACGCGGTCGGCATCGTGCACCGCGATCTCAAGCCGGCCAACATCCTGCTCGGTGACGGCCGCGTGGTGGTCTCGGACTTCGGCCTCGCCCGCGGCCCCATGGACGGCAAGACGCGCTCGCTGACGCCGACCGCCGAGATGATCGGCAGCCCGGCCTACATGTCCCCGGAGCAGGTCGAGGGCGGGGAGATCTCGCAGCGCAGCGACGTCTACGCCTTCGGCATCGTGCTCTACGAGATGATGACGGGGCGCCTGCCCTTCGTGGGCAAGGGCGCGCTGGCGACCGCGCTGCTGCGGCTGGGGGCGCCGCCGGCCACGCCGCGCAGCCTGCGACCCGAGCTGCCCGAGCGCTGGTCGCGCGTGATCATGCGCTGCCTCGCGCTGGCCGAGCGCGAGCGCTACCCGTCGCCGGCGCAGGCGGTCCTGGCGCTGCGCGGGCGGCGCGGGCGCAGCCGGCGCTGGCCCTGGTTGGTCGCGGCGCTGGCGGTGGCCGGGCTGGTGGCCGGCGTCGGCCTGTGGGCCTTCAGGCGTGGCGCCGAGGTGCGCCGGACCAGCGGGCGTCCGAGCGTGGTGGTGCTCGGCCTGCACGACCTCGGCGGGCGACCCGAGACCGCGTGGCTGGGCACCGCGCTGGGTGAGATGCTGTCCACCGAGCTGGGCGCCGACGAGAAGCTGCGGCTGATCTCGGGTGAGACGGCGGCGCGCGCTCGCCAGGAGCTGGGCCTGCGCGAGCTGGGTGCGCTGTCGCGCGAGACGTTGACCCGGGTGCGCGACAACCTCGGCGTCGGTCACGTCCTGGTCGGGAGCTACACCGTGCAGGGCGAGCGCGTGCGCGTCGACTTCCGCCTGCAGGCGACGCGTGGCAGCGGGGTCGCCCTCAGCTTCGCCGAGGAGGGCGAGGTCGACCGCCTGTCGGAGCTGGCGGTGCGCGCCGCCACCGGCCTCAGGCGCAAGCTCGGGGTGGTGGGGCCCGGGAGCGCCGGCCAGGCCGCACATGCGCTGCCGGTCAGCGCGGCGGCGGCGCGCAGCTACGCCGAGGGGCTGGCCGCGACCCGCAGCGGCGACCTGCCACGCGCGCGCGAGCTGCTCGAGGCCACCGTCGCCAAGGCGCCGGAGTTCGCCCAGGGCCACGCCGCGCTGGCGCGGGTGTATCGCGATCTCGGCTACTCGCGCCGCCTGCGCGAGGAGGCCGCGCTGGCGCGTGCGCGCGCCGACGGGCTGCCGCGCGAGGAGCGCATGCTGATCGAGGCCCTCGACCACGAGGCCCGCGGCGAGGCCCAGCGCGCGCTCGAGATCTACCGCGCCCTGGCGACCTTCTTCCCCGACGACATCGAGCACGGCCTGCGCGCGGCGTCGGCCCAGATCGTGCTGCGCGACAGCCCCGGCGCGCTGGCGACGCTGGCGGGTCTGCGCCAGCTGCCGGCGCCGGACCGCGAGGATCCGCGCATCGACCTCCTGGAGTGCGACGCCCAGGTCGGACGCTGGGACTACGCGGCCGGGGAGATCGCGGCGACCCGGGCCCTGGCCAGCGCGGAGGCGCGTCACGCCCCGGTGCTGGCGGCGGAGGCGCGCATCAAGCAGGCGGTGGCGGCGATGAACCTCGGCGATGGCGCCCGCGCGCTGGAGCTGGCCGCGCGGGCGCGTGACGCGTCGGCGGCGGCCAGCTACCCGCTCGGGGTGGTGCGCGCGCTGTCGGCGATGGCCAACATCGTCGCGCGCGCGGGCGATCCTGCCGCGGCCGAGCACTACTCGGCCGAGCGCATCGAGATCCTGCGTCGCCTGGGCACCGACGCCGAGCTGGCGCGCGCGCTGGCCGAGATCGCCAACCTGCCCTGGGCCGACGGACGCCTGGACGAGGCCCGCCGTCGCGCCGAGGAGGCGCTGGCGCTGGGCCGCCGCACCGAGGAGCGCCACACCCAGGTCGCGGCGCTGGTCTCGCTGGCGATGCTCGATGTCAGCGCGGGGCGCACCGCCGCGGCCGTGCAGCAGCTCGGCGAGGCGCAGACCCTGGCAGATGCGCTGGGCAGCCAGCGCCTGCAGGCGTGGACCACCGGCCTGCGTGGCGAGCTGGCCATGGTCCGGGGGGAGCTCGCCGAGGCGCGCGCGCTGGGTGAGGCCGCGCTGGCCACGCGCGAGCGGCTGGCGCTGCCGGTCGCGGTGGCCTCCAGCCGCACCGCGCTGGCCCGGCTGGCGCTGGAGGAGCGCCGCTGGGACGACGCCGCGCGGCTGGCGGCACAGGCGGTCGAGACCTATGTGCGTGATCGCTCGGCCGACGGTGAGG
>JBGASF010000121.1:0-24739 GCA_044229835.1 Polyangia bacterium
AGCCAGCCAAAGTGACGACCACGAACGCCATCGCGAGCAGCTTCATGAGTGACCTCCCCGGCGCGACAGTATCACCTCAGTGGTAGCCCGTCACTGGCCAGACCTGGCGGCCGTGCGCGAAGATGGCCGTCACCATGCGCGGCGCCAGGGTCATGCGGCTGCGCCGCTCGGGCGACAGCTCGGCCTCGGGCAGCAGATCACGCACGCGCTGGAAGACCAGCCAGCCGTCGTGTTCGCCCGCGAACTGCATGCCGCCGAAGCCGACGCGCGCGCAGCCGGCGACGACCTCGCCGCTGATGATCTGATCCGTCGGCAGCGGCACACGCTCGCCGCCGCCGAAGCACACGAAGGTCCCGGGTGGGCCGTTGCGCACGATGGGCAGGCCGGTGGTGAAGGCGGGCTCGCGCTCGATGCTGGTCCCGGCCACGAACACGATGAGCAGCGCGGGCGGGGTCATGACGCGTCAATAGCTCAGGCTGAGGCCCGCGCTGGCGCTGCGTTCACCGAGCGGCATCAGCTCGAGGAAGCCATCCAGGCGCGCCGGCAGGCGCAGGCTGCTGCCCAGGCCGATGGTGTAGTGGTGCACGTCGCCGCCGCTGACGCTGTCGCCGCCCAGCGTCCACAGCACCGGGCCGCCAAAGGCGCGCGCCACCAGGTAGGGCGTCAGGCGCCCATAGGTCTTGCCGACCATGACGCCGACGCGGGCGTCGCCAGAGGTCAGCCGGTGCGGCGCGCCGTCGTCCGATTCCGCCGTGGTGGTCGAGAAGCCCAGGCTGAGGCTGGCCATCACGAAGGGGCCGCGCTCGGTCTCGTAGCGCGCCAGCCAGGTGCCCGACAGGGTGGCCAGGAAGCCGGGGTCGATGCTGCCCTCGCCGGCGCCGTCGGGGCTGCCGCTGCGGGTGTCGCTGTCGATGCGACCGCCCAGGATGGCGCCCAGGCCCAGGCTGGCGCCGTACTTCGGCCCCGGGTGATAGCCGACCGAGGCCGACAGGCTGGCCTCGGCGAGGTCGACGTCGCGACCGTCCAGGTTGACGGTGGTCGAGAACACGCTGACCGCCAGGCTGGCGCGCCACGGGGTGTCGACCACGGTGCCGTCGCACTCGTAGGGCAGACCCGTCGGACCGACGGGCGGTGACAGGCCTCAGGCGTCGGCGACGCGGGGCGCGACCAGCGCGGTGGCGACGGCGACGACAGCCAGTGACAGCAAGCGCGCAGTGAGACCCATGCGTCACGGTATACCATCGGCCAATGGCGACACGCTTCGAAGCGAGTTCGCGGCTGCGCTGAAGGCCCGGCGCCCCATCGGCCAGGCTTCCCAGCAAGCCGTCACGGTCACGCCGTCACGGTCACGGTCACGGTCACGGTCACGCTCCACGGCCCACGGGCCACGATCCGCAGGGAAATGACGGTGCGTCGTGCGTCGTGCGTCGTGCGTCGTGCGTCGTGCGTCGTGCGTCGTGCGTCGTGCGTCGTGCGTCGTGCAGCGGGCCTCGTGCCTCGCAGTCGTGGGCCGTGGGCCGTGGGCCGTGGCCGTGACCGTGACCGTGACCGTCGAGGGCTGACGGCTGGGTGAGTGCGCCCTGTCGGGCTGGCCCACCATGGCGGCGGCTCCAGGGTGACGATGTGGGTGCTGTGGGTGGCGGGCGCGAGGCCTCGTGGGGACGGTGACTTGGCCGTGCGGCGTGGCGTGGTTGCGCGCGCCTGGGCTGGCCGCCGGGTTGCACTACCTGGGTGCGGATGCCACCGGCGCCAGGAGAACCGCGATGACGATGGTCGAGGCCATGCTTTCTTTCGACGCGCCCTTCAGCTGGCGCAAGCACGAGCGCGCGCGTCAGCTGCAGGAGTCGGCGCTGCTGGGCGCGCTGGCGCGCATCCCGCGCGAGGTCGAGGGCTTCGAGGCGACCTGCAGCGCCGTGCTCGGCGAGCTGGCCAGCAACTTCGACGCCGACGCCGCGGTGCTGGCGCTGGTCGACGAGCATGACGGCGTCGAGGTCATCGCCCTGCAGCGCCGCCCGCTGAGCAGCGACGCGCTGGCCGCGCTGCACCAGCAGGTGCTGGAGACCCTGCTGTGCGAGCGCCGCATGGTGCGCTTCGGCGAGGTGACCGTCCTCGACCTCGACCCCGCCGCCGACAGCGTGGCCTCGAGCGCGCCGCGCAGCAGCTTCCACAGCGCCGCGGTCCACGCCGGCGAGCGCGTCATCGGCATGCTGGCGCTGGCCGGCGGCGAGCTGGCGACCGAGGCCGGCCCCTGGCTGGAGACGCTGGCGCACCAGGCCCAGCTGGTGTGCGAGCACGCCCGCCTGATCGAGCGCGTGCGCGCGCTGTCGATCCGCGACGGCCTCACCGGCGCCTTCACGCGCCGCCACATCGTCGAGAAGCTGGCCATGGAGCTGGAGCGCGCGCGCCGCCACCGCACCCCGCTCAGCGTGGTGGTGTTCGACCTCGACGAGCTCGGCGCCATCAACCGCGCCCACGGCACCGCCGCCGGCAGCGCGGTGCTGCGCGAGGCGGCGCGCCGGCTGGCCGAGAACCTGCGCGGCAGCGACGCCATCGGTCGCTTCGGCGACGACAGCTTCCTGGTCATCCTGCCGCACACGCCCGAGGAGGGCGCCCGCGTGGTCGCCGAGCGCGGTCGCGCGCTGATCGAGGGCACCCCGTTCGAGCTCGGGGCGTCGGCGCCGGTGCGTTGCACCGTCAGCGCGGGCATCGCCAGCGCGTCGTCACCGCGCGTGCACGGCAGCGCCGGCCTGGTGTGCGAGGCCGAGCAATCGCTGCTGCAGGCCAAGCAGGCCGGGCGCAACCGCGTCGGCTGACGGTCACTGCTCGCGGATGAGGACGCCCTCGACGGTCAGGGTGTCCTCGCTGCCGTCCCCGGGTGGGTAGTGATCCGGCAGCGTGGCCAGCACCTCCTCGAAGCGACCGTCGATGTGCGGCCACTCGATGTACCAGCTCATGTTGTCGGCCAGGAGGCGCGTCAGATCGTTGCGCTCGTCGTCGTTGCCGGGATCGCCGTCGGCGTTGCTGTCGACCGGGATGAAGCGCAGCAGCTCGGCCGGCACCGGCGCGCGCACCGCCACCAGCGCGGCCATGGCGCGCTTCAGCGCGGCGCTCTCGGTCGGGCCCAGCGGGCTGTCGCCGCAGGCCATGCTGGCCGCGGTGCGCGGCCGCTTGTTGCCGTCGCCGGGATCGACGTCCTCGGCGTCGTCGGCGTCGGTGAGCAGGCCGTGGATGCGCGACAGCGCCCCCCTGACGGCCAGCTTGCGCAGCGCCGGGCCCCAGCTGCAGCCGGTCGCCATCCAGTCGACCTCGCCCTGCTCCAGGCGCCGCCCGCTGCTGTCGAACAGCGCCTGCCGGTCGCCCTCCCAGCGCAGGAAGAAGACGTGGCCGTCATCGGTGCTGACCCGATCCAGCCGATGCCAGTCGCCCGCGCGCGTGCCCTGGTGCACCTCGTGCGTGACGCCGGTCTGGCCCGGCGTCAGGCGCAGCATGAAGGCCATCTCCCCGCGCCAGCTCGGCGGCGACTCGGGCCACGCTGTGGCCAGCAGCTTGCCGCGCGCGTCGAAGTGGCGCCAGCGCCCGCTCAGCGCGCCGCGCGTGAAGCGGCCCTGCGCCAGCACGGTCCCGGCGTCGTCATCGTGGAAGAAGCGCCAGCGCCCATGCCGATGGCCGCGGGCGAAGCCGCCCTCGGCCGCGACGCGCCCGCTGGGGTGAAAGAAGCGCCAGGTCCCGTCGGGGTGGCTGCGCCGCACCGGGCCGGTGGCCAGCAAGACGCCGCTGGGCGACTCGGCGCGCCAGGTGCCGCGCCCGCGCACGAAGCTGCCGCTGCCCAGGCGCTGGCCGTCCCGGGTGCGCGTCCAGCTGCCGTCCATCTGGCCGCCCCGCCACGCGCCGGTGGTGACCACGCCATCCTGCTCCAGGCGCCAGGGGCCGTCGTGCGGGCGCGACTCGTCCAGCGTCCACAGCTGCCAGCGATCGACCTCGGGGCCCTGGTAGCCGGGCTGGATCGACGCCAGCTCCTCCAGCGTGAAGCCCGACGACGCCACCCAGGCCACCACCTCGGGCTCGGCGGCGGCGATGTCCTCCAGCAGGTCGTAGCGGTGGTGCGCGGCGATGCGCTCGGCCAGGGCACGGCCGGCGCTGCGCTCGATGAGGTATCCGACCGCGCAGATGGCGCCGTCGCCATCGATGAAGACCGGGTTGCGCCAGGGCAGCACCCGGTTGACCGGCGTCGCGCCGTGCGCGATGTAGTCGTCGAGCGCGGCCAGCAGGGCGGCGCGGCGCGGCTCCAGCGCGGGCGCCGTGGCCGGGCGCGCCCCCAGCAGCGCGCGCACATGGGTGAGGTGCGTGTGCATGCGCAGCGCCTCGCTGTCACCGGGCCCGGGCGGGCGCCCGAAGCGGGCCACGAAGCTGTCATCACCGAGGTGATGATTGGCGCCGTCGCGGAAGCCGCGCGCGGCCTGGCCCGGCGCCAGCGCCAGCGCCGAGGTCGCCCCTGCCACCGTGGCCAGCGTCACGCACAGCGCACGAAGCCCCTTCACCACCTGGTTCATGGAGACTGAACGTCGTCGCCCCCCATGCTGATTCCCGTGGTCCAGATCCCCCACGGAGGCAGATCCCGAGTATCCTGTAGCCAGTGAGCTACCCCCATCGCAGAAGCTGGCATCGCCGTCCCGCAGCCCCCCCAGACGTGGTCCAGCTCAAGGACGTGCTCGCCAAGCTCGAGGGTGCCCTCGCCGACGCCGTCAAGCGCAAGGCCCCGGCCAACATCTCGGAGCCGCTGGGTTCGGCCAAGACCTTCCTCAGCGCCGTCATCGCCGCCGGTGCGCTGGCGCGTGATCAGTTCGGCCCCATGGCCTTCGAGCAGGCGCTGGAGAACGCGCGCACCTCGCTGGGCGGCTACCAGGGCTGGGCGGCGTAGCGCCGCACCCGCGCCGCCGGCGCAGCCCCGCCGCGCAGCCCCGCCGCGCAACCCGGCCGCGCCGCCTCAGCCGACCGGGCAGATCTCGTGCAGCTTGCAGCCCCAGGCCTGAGTGTCCTGGTCGAAGGTGCATGACGCGCGACCGCCGCCGCTGGGCTGCGGGCAGTCCTGGTCGACCTTGCACTTGTCCTTCGCGGTGCGACAGAAGTTGCCGCCGGGCCCCCAGCACTTGACGTTGGGCGCGAAGCCGCACTGGGCGCCGCCACAGTCGGCGTCGGTGCGACAGTTGCTGAGGTTGCACACGTTGCCGCCCTGGCGGTTGCACACGCACAGGTTGCCCGCCGGGCAGTCGGCGTCGGCGAAGCAGTAGTCGTAGCTGCAGCTGTTCCACGGCATGCGCGGGCCGCCGCCGGGCGAGTGGTGGCAGCGGCCGTTCTTGCCCGCGGTGCAGTCCGCGTCGGTCTTGCAGTCGCCGCCCGAGCTGGGGTTGCCGGTGCCGGGGGTGCGATCACCCTTGCAGGCCTCCAGCGGCGTGCTGTCGGGCGGCCGGTTCGAGGCCGACGGCGACGGTGAGGCGGTGGCCACCGCGCCGCCATCGCGCGCACCCAGGTGGTTGTCGATCACGGGCTTCTCGTCGCGCGCCTTCTTGGAGCAGGCCAGCGCCAGGGCGGGGACCACGAGGACGAGCAGGGCGGCTCTACGCATGCCCGGACGATATCACCTGAAGTAGCCCTGCAGCGCGGCGCCGATGCGGCCGAAGCCGCCGAGCAGGCGGCCGGTCACCGCGGCAGGGTCGTCGCCGACCGCGCGACAGTAGTCGGCCACCGGATCGAGCAGCGTGGCCAGCACCTGCGCCAGCACGCGGCCGTCCGGGGCCAGCGCCCCTTGCTTGTCACGCTGTAAATGTTTTCGTGGCAGAACACCCAGGACGATCTCGACGAAGTGTTCGCCATCCGGGCGCAGGAAATAGGCGAAGTGGGGCAGCTCGGCGAGCAGCGCCACCAGGTAGCGGCGCCAGGCGTCGTCCTGCCACAGCGGGGCGCCCGACGCCGCCGACGCCGCCGTCAGCGTGAGCTTGCCGCACAGGCCGCGCGCCCGCCCCGGCGTCAGGTGCGCCGGGGCGAAGCTGCGGGTCAGTCGGTCGAGGTCGAGCGCGGCGATGGTGCGCGCGGGGAGGGCGATGGTGCGGGGAGCCGCCAACGACTTAGCGGCGACGACGGCGGCGGACCACCAGGACGACACCGAACAGCGCCAGCGCCAGCATCAGGCTGACCGGCATGCGCGAGTTGCCACCGGCGCGGCAGCCGCAGCCCGAGTCGCCGCCACCGTTGTCGATCGGCACGCAGGCGCCCGCCTTGCACTGGGTGGTGCCGTCGCCGCACACCAGGTTGTCGGGCAGGAAGCCGTCCGCCGGGCACTCGTTGCTCGAGCTGACGCACATCTCGGCCTGATCGCAGGCGCCCGCCGCGGGACGGCAGACCTGGTTGCTCTTGGCGTCGAACGGGCAGGTGTTGCTGATGCCGTCGCACATCTCGGGCAGGTCGCAGGTGCCGGCCGCGGCGCGGCAGACACCCATGCTCTTGACGTCGCTGGGGCACGAGCCGCTGTTGCCGGTGCACATCTCGGCCACGTCGCAGGCCCCCGCGGCGGCGCGACACGTGGTCGTCGCGGCCTCGAAGGTGCAGGTCGCCGAGCAGCAGTCGCCCGCCATCGTGTTGCCGTCGTCGCACTGCTCGCTGCCCTCGAGGGCGTGGTTGCCGCAGGTGGAGCTGGCCGGGTTGACGGTCAGCGAGATGAGGGCGGCGACGGCGCGGGTCTGCGCGTCGGTGGCCTGGACCGGCAGCGACTTGACGCCCGGCGCGGTGGCCACCGGCACCGTGGCGTTGAACGAGAACACGTTGTCGCTGGCGGTGACGTCACCCATCATGCCGTCGTCACGGAAGGCCTGCGTCGCCGAGCCGCCGATGGCGGTCAGGTTGCCGACCACGGCCAGCCCGGTCGAGGTCGGGTTGCTGCCGGGCGTGACGGTGACGGTGAGCAGCGAGGTGCCACCCACGGCCACCATGGCGGGGTTGGCCGCGCCGACCGCGGTCGGGCTGGTGGGCGGCGGCAGCACGGTGACGGTGACGCTGGTGCTGCCGGTGCGGGCCTGCGCGTCGGCCACCGCGATCGGCAGCGACTTGCTGCCGGCCGAGATCCCCCCGGCGACGGTGACGCGGAACGAGTACACACCGTCGCTCGCGGTGGCGTCGCCGTTGCTGCCGTCGTCGAACAGCGCCTGGGTGGCGCTGCCGCCGAGGCCGCTGAGATCGACGGTGGCGGTGATGCCGGTCGAGGCCGGGTTGGTGCCGGGGGTGATGGTGACCGCGATCAGGGTCTGCCCGCCCGGCAGCACCGAGGACGGCGTGGCGGTGCCGGCCGCGACCGGGCCGGTGGTGCCCACGCTGATGGTCAGCGCGATGGAGCCCGACGCCGTGCGCGCCTGGCCGTCCATCACCATGACCGGCAGCGTCTTGGCGCCCGCCGTGGTGCCGCCCGCGATGGTGGCGCGGAACGAGAAGATGTTGTCACCGGCGAGGGCGTCGCCGTTGGCGCCGTCATCGAGGAAGGCCTGCGACGCCGAGCCGCCGATGGCCTGCAGATCGGCCTGCACCGCGATCGAGGTGCTGGTCGGGTTGGCGCCCGGGGTCACCGCGACCGCCAGCAGCGTCTGGCTGCCCGCGGTGGTCAGGTTCGGGTTGGCCGAGGTGGTGATGGTCGGGTTGGTCGGCGCCGCGGTCACCGTCAGCGTGATGCTGGCGGTGCCGGTGCGGGCCTGGCCGTCGGTGATGGTGGCGTTGAGGCCGCGCGTGCCGGCGGTGGTGCCGGCCGCGATGGTGGCGCGGAACGAGAAGGTGTTGTCACCCGCGGTGACGTCGCCGTTGCTGGCGTCGTCGAAGAAGGCCTGGGTGGCCGAGCCACCGATCGAGCTCAGGTTGACGGTGACGCCGAGGCCGGTCGAGGTCGGGTTGGCGCCCGGGGTCACCGCGATGGTGAGCAGGGTCATGGTGCCGGCCTGCGCGGTGGACGGGCTGGCGGCGCCGACGCCGCTCGGGTTGCTGGGCGCCAGCACGGTCAGGGAGATCGACGTCATGCCGGTGCGCGCCTGGGCGTCGCTGATGGTCGCGGTCAGCGACTTGGCGCCCGGGGTGGTGCCGCCCGCGACGGTGGTCTGGCGCGAGAACACGTTGTCACCGGCGGTGACGTCGCCATTGGTCGCGTCGTCGAAGAAGGCCGCGGTGGCCGAGCCACCGATCGAGGTCAGGTCGGCGGTCACGGTGAGGCCGGTCGAGGCCGGGCTGGAGCCCGGGGTCACGGTCACGGTGAGCAGCGTGCCCGCGCCCGCGATCAGGCTGTTCGGCGTCGCGGCGCCGACACCAACCGGGCCGGAGCCGGTGGCCACGCTGAGCGCGATGGAGGCGCTGGCCATGCGGTTCTGCGCGTCGGTCACCACGACCGGCAGGGTCTTGGCGCCGACCGAGGTGCCGCCGGGGATGCTGGCGTTGAACGAGAACACGTTGTCACCGCCGGTGACGTCGCCGTTGCTGCCATCGTCGAACAGCTGCTGGCTGGCGATGCCCCCGATCGAGGTCAGGTCGGCCGCGACCGCCAGGCCGCTGGAGGTCGGGTTGTCACCCGGGGTCACGGTGACGCGCAGCAAGGTCATGCCGCCGACCAGGACCGGGGTCGGGTTGGCGGTGCCGGTGGCGCTCGGGTTGGTCGGCGTGCGCACGGTGACCGAGGTCGAGGTGGTGCCGGTGCGCGCCTGGGCATCCGTGATGGTGACGTTGATGGTCTTGGCGCCGGGGCTGGTCGCCAGCGGGATGGTGGCGCGGAACGAGAAGATGTTGTCGCCCGGGCTGGCATCGCCGTTGTTGCCGTCGTCGAGCAGCGCCTGGGTGGCGGAGCCGCCGATGGCGGTCAGGTCGGCGGTCACGGTGAGACCGGTCGAGGCCGGGTTGGTGCCGCCGGTCACGGCGACGGCGATCAGGGTCTGCTCGCCGATGTTGACGGTGGCCGGCGTGGTGCTGCCGACGCCGCTCGGGTTGCTCGGACCGAGGACGGTGAAGGCGATGGTGGTGCTGCCGGTGCGCGCCTGCGCGTCGGTGATGGTGATGGGGAAGCTCTTGGCGCCGCCGGTGGCGGCGGCCCCGACGGTGACCGTGGCGGTGAAGACGTTGTCACCCGCGGTGGCGTCGGGGGCAACGCCGTCGTCGAGCAGCAGCTGGGTGGCCGAGCCGCCGATCGAGGTCAGGTCGGCGCCGACGGCGAGGGCGGTGGAGGCCGGCAGGGTGCCCGGAGTCACGGTGACGGTCAGGGTGGTGGTCGAGCTCTGCGCGCCGCTGGTCGGGTTGGCGCTGCCGGTGCCCGACGGGTTGGTCGGCGCCAGCACGGTCAGCGCGAGCGCCCCGGAGCCCATGCGGGCCTGGCCGTCGGTGATGGTGAACGGCATCGACACTCCCCCCGCGGAGGTGCCCACGGCGATGGTGGCGTCAAAGGAGAAGGTGTTGTCACCTGCCACGAGGTCGCCGCCCATGCCGTCGTCGCGGAAGGCCTGCGTGGCCGATCCGCCGATGGCGGACAGGTTGGCGGTCACGCCGATGCCGGTGCTGGTCGGGTTGGTGCCCGGAGTGACGGCGACGGTCAGCAGCGTGGTGCCAGCCTGACCCTGGCTGGACGGGGTGGCGGTGCCGACGCCGGCCGGGTTGGTCGGGGGCAGGACTCCCTGGGTGACCGAGATGTCGTCGATGCCGACCCACTCGTCGTTACCGGCCGCGTTACCGGTCATGATGCGGATCTGAACCAGCGACTGGTTGTCGGCGGACGCCGGCAGCACGGCGCTGACCGCGGTCACCAGGGTCGCGAGACTAGGGCCCGAGGTGGCATCCGCGACGAACCCGGCGGGCACGTTGGTGAATGCTCCTGTGTTGCCGACCCGGAACTGCAGCGCGACCGGCTGGATGGAGTTGTCGGTCGAGGCGTCGAGGTCCCGGAGGTTGTAGGCCACCGTGATGTTGGTGAGGCCCGTGGTGTTGACGTGGAGGAGCAGGAACGGCGCGTCGGCCGTACCAGACCCCTGCAAGCCCACCACAGGGTTGGCAATCTCGAACTCCCCGACGCCGCCCGCGGTGCTGGTGGTGACCGCGAGGTTTGCGATGACGTCCTGCATGATGGTGCCGAGGTTGTCGAGCAGGACCATCGAGGGATCGACGGGACTGGCAGACGTTGACGGGTCGTCCCCGAGGTAGCCGATGATGCCAGGCACGCCGCTCCAGTTGTCGTTCGCGGTGATGAGCGTCGTCGTCGTCCAGTTCTGTGTGAACGGCAGCGTCTGCGCCGTGCTGTCCGCCCACGCTGGCGAGCTCGCCAGCAGCAGCGTGAGTCCGATTCCGAGGCGCCCCATCCAGGAAGTCTTGGTGTGCATATTGGCTCGCATGCTAGCCAAATCGGGGCGGGTGGCCAGCGCAAACTTCGCAGTCACCTGACTCACATGACCGGTTGCGTCAAAGGCACGGATTCGGTACCAACCCGCCATGGCCCTCTCGGTCGGAATCGTCGGTCTGCCCAACGTCGGCAAGAGCACCGTCTTCAATGCGCTCACGGCCGGCAAGGCCGAGGCCGCGAATTACCCCTTTTGCACCATCGATCCCAACATCGGCATCGTGCCGGTGCCGGATCCGCGCCTGGAGCGCATCACGAAGTACATCCCGCCGCAGAAGGTCATCCCGACCTCGGTCGAGATCGTCGACATCGCCGGCCTGGTCAAGGGCGCCGCCCAGGGCGAGGGCCTGGGCAACAAGTTCCTGGCCAACATCCGTGAGACCAGCGCCGTCCTCATGATGGTGCGCTGCTTCGAGGATCCCAACGTCGTCCACGTCGCCGGCGCGGTCGATCCCATCCGCGACATCGAGATCATCGATCTCGAGCTGGCGCTGGCCGATCTCGACAGCGCCGACAAGCGCCTCAAGAAGGCCACCAACAACGCCAAGACCGGCATCAAGGAGGCCCAGGCCGAGCTCGCCCTGGTGACCCGCGTGCAGGCCTGCCTGGCCGCCGGCAAGGCCGCGCGCACGCTGCTGCCCAGCCTCAACCCCGACGAGCGCGCGCTGCTGCAGACCTTCGGCCTGCTGACCGCCAAGCCGGTGCTGTACTGCTGCAACGTCGGCGAGGGCGATCTGCCCGCCGGCAACCAGTGGAGCAAGCTGGTCGAGGAGCGCGCCAAGGCCGAGGGCGCCGGCGTGGTCATCCTGTGCGGGAAGATCGAGGCCGAGCTGGCCGAGCTGGCCCCCGCCGAGCGCACCGAGCTCTTGCAGTCGTACGGCCTGACCGAGCCGGCGCTGGCCACGCTGGCGCGCGAGTGCTACCGGCTGCTCGGGCTGCAGTCGTACTTCACCGCGGGCGAGAAGGAGGTCCGGGCCTGGACCATCCGCAAGGGCGCCACCGCGCCCGAGGCCGCCGGCGTCATCCACACCGACTTCCAGAAGGGCTTCATCCGGGCCCAGGTCTACACCCTGGCCGACCTCGAGCAGTACAAGACCGAGGCCGCCATCAAGGCCGCCGGCAAGATGCGCATGGAGGGCAAGGAGTACGTGGTCGCCGACGGCGACATCATGCACTTCTTCTTCAACGTCTGACGTCTGGCCCGGCGCAGTCAGTCGTAGCGACGCAGCCGCGGCCACAGCGCGGCCAGCGCGGCGCGCGGCCGACACAGCCAGATGGTGCGCGGGAAGTCGTAGCGGTTGCCGCCGCCCGCCTGGCTGCGCACGGCGCCGACCACGCGCAGCTCGCGGCACAGCTCGCCCAGCAGCGCGCGCGGATAGCCGATGGCCAGCAGCGCGGCCGGCTGCGCGCCCGGGCCGCGCAGGAAGTAGCCGTTGGCGCCGCTGATCACGCGCGGCAGCGCAGCCGCATACAGCTCGAGTGCGGCGGCGCTGCCATAGCTGTCGGTCAGCACCGCCTCGGCGACCTGGCCAGAGGCCGCATGCGCGGCGGCGATGTCGTCCACCAGCGCGCGCCAGTCGGCGAACTGCGGCAGCTCGCTGCTGATGCGCGCGACCTGCCAGCGCACCAGCAGCGCGCGCGGCAGCACCGGCAGCGTGATGACGAAGGCGACCGCGCCCGCCAGCGCCGTGCCCGCCAGCAGCAGCGCCCGCAGCGCCCGCCCGCGCGCCGCCAGCCAGCGCGCCAGCGCCGGCGCCCCCAGCGCCCACAGCGGCAGATAGCCGGGCGCCAGGTAGTACGGCTTGCCGGGCGCCAGCACCAGCGCCGCCGTCGCGACCAGGAAGGCGACCGCGAACACGCGCGCGACGCCGCGCTCGCGCAGCCCGCGCACGAGGCCGGGCAGCGCCAGCGCGAAGCCCACCGGGTGCATCAGCACCGGCTGCGCCAGCAGCACCGCCAGCCGCGAGAAGCGCGCCACCACCGCGGCGTGGCTGGAGGCGATGAAGTCCAGCGCGGGTGCGCCATGCGTCGCCTGCCACGCCAGGTTCGGCGCCAGCAGCGCCAGCGCGGTCGCCAGCGCCAGCCACGGCCCCGGCGTCGCCAGCACGCGGCGCTGGTCGCTCGCCAGCAGGCCGACCGCGAGGCCGACCAGCCACAGCCCGAGGGTGTACTTGGCCAACAGCCCCACCCCGAAGGCCAGCCCGCACAGCAGCCAGCGCCGCCAGCGCCCGGGCGCCGCCAGCGCGAACACCAGGGCATCGAAGCCCGCCACCGCCGCCAGCACCTCCAGCGTCCCGGTGCCGTACACGCCGGCGTGATGCATCAGCACCGGCGCCAGCAGCGCCGCGCCCGCCGCGCCCAGCTGGGCCGCGCCATCGCCGCCCAGGCGCCGCGTCAGCCGCGCCGTCCACCACACCGTCAGCGCGCCCGCCAGCGCCGCCAGCACGCGCAGCCCCAGCGTGCCGGCGCCCGCCAGCTCGGCCAGCCGCGCCAGCGCCGGCGCCAGCGGCGCATGGTCGGGCGAGCCCCAGGCCAGCGCCCGCCCACACGCGCGCAGGTACAGCTCGTCGCGGTGCAGCCCGTAGCGGCCCGCGCAGCAGAGATGCAGCGCCAGCTTGCCCAGCGCCAGCGCCGCGACCGCCCGCGACCGCGCCCGCGCCGGCGCCCGCACTAGCGGTCGGGTTGCCGCTTGAACAGCGCGCGCGGCCCGAAATACAGCAGCGTGTTGATGGCCTCGAGCTGCAGCTTGTCCCAGCCGTGCGGGTGGCTGTTCTGCTTCACATAGACGAACGAGAAGGTGGCCCGCTCCTCGCCGCGCTGCAGCGGCGTGACGCGATGCCACACGTTGCTGCCGCAGAAGAACACCAGCGTGCCGGGCTCGACGCGCACCAGGCGGCGCACCGGCGCCTTGCCCGGCGTCTTCTTGAAGGTGATGAGCTCGAGCAGGCTGCTCGAACGATCGACCAGGCCGAGGATGATCGAGTACGCCGCCTGGGGTTCGCAGCCGCAGTCGTCATAGTGCCAGCCGATGTGATCGCCGGGCCGGGTGTAGGTGTAGATGGCCGAGGCGTGCGGATCGTCCTGCTTGCGCGCCTCCAGCACCGGGCCGTCGGCGATGCGCTGGAAGGTCTCGCGCAGCGCGGGGGACAGCTGGAAGGCGTGCAGCGCCGGGGCCGCGCGCTGGATGGTGGGGTGGCTGATGGCGCCGCCCTTGCGCACGAAGGGCAGGTACGAGCGGCGCGCCGACGGCATCAGGCGTCGGGTCTCGGCGACCATCTCGGCCAGCACGCGCGCGGGCACGAAGTCGCGCAGCACCAGCAGCTCGTCGTGGCGGAACTGCTCGGTCAGCGCGGCGACCGGCAGGCGCTCGGTCAGGGCGCGCAGCTCGTCCTCGACGGTGACGGTCGGCGGCGGCGAGGTGGGCGCGAGGTGGGGCAGGTGCAGCATGCGGGCGGCTCACTCACTCGATGGGGTTGATGCGCTTGACGTCGGCGCCGCCCACGTAGGCGATCGACCCCGTCGAGCCATAACCATATTCGATCAGGGTCACCGGCGCGCTGGCATCGAGGGTGTGAACTCCGGCAGTCATCGGACATTTCAGCGACTCGTAGGCCTTGCCGCCCAGCATGCCGATGGCGTCGATGCGGCAGCTGCCGAACTCGCCCGGGGCGTCGCGGCCGTCGAGCTTCACGCTGGTGCCGACCTCGCGGCCGATGACGACCCAGTTCTGCACGTAGGTCTCGGGCACCAGGAAGACGTAGGCGGCGCGCGCCTGGTCGACCGGCGGCATGAAGGTCAGCGCGGGATCGCCGATGCCGGCGCCCCACTCGGTCGACACGATGAACTGCGCCAGCAGCACGGGTTTCGACGCCACCAGCGTGAAGTTGGTCTGCGACCAGAACTCCACCACCTGGTTCTGTTCGACCGTGAACTGATCCCAGGGCGCCGGCAGGTTGGTCGTGATGGTGGTGCCGGGCTGGTCGGCCAGGATGCGCCACACATCGGGCTCGATGTACGCCCCGGTCGAGCGGCGCGCGCTGCGGGTGACCGCGAAGCGGGTGCCCAGCGCGCTGGCCGGCGGCACCTGCTCCTCGATGTGGTCGCAGCAGCAGCCCATGCGGCCGTCGGGCGGATCGGGCGAGCCCATCGGCCCGGTCACGTTGGCGCACGACGCGCCGGCATAGACCGCGACCGGCTGATCGGCCTGCACGATGGTGCCCGAGAGGTCGCCCTCGGCCGGGGGCGGCGCCAGGCCGCCGCTCTGGGTGCCGGCCAGGTGCAGCACGTCGAACGGGCCCAGGGTGACGTCCATGGTGCCGTCCTTCTGCAGCTCGGCGACGCCGGGGCCGGCGACGACGCGGCCACCGGCGGTGACGTGGACGTGGGTCTGGGCCTGGGTGCCCACGATGGTCATGAAGCCGCGGTTGCGCGAGCGCTGGCCCAGGAGGTCGAGCACCACGGAGGGCCAGCCGATGGTGCGGTAGCGCTTGTCGAGGCCCGAGGTCGGGATCAGCAGCGAGGCGTCGATGGAGTCGGTCTCGCGCAGGGTGTTGACCTGGTAGGCGACCACCGGGCCGCTGGCGGTCAGGCGGTAGGCGCGCGAGGTCAGCGCGGACAGGTTCTCGGGGTCGCTGTTGGAGGACGCGTCGACCTCGCGCTGCGGCACCAGGATGAGGGCGACCTGCATGGGGGCGACGTCTTGCTCGACGGCGACCGCGAGCGACATGGCCTGGCCGTAGTCGGCCTCGTTGCGCTCGATCGTGAGGTGCACCGGGTAGGGGTTCAGGTTGGCGGCCAGCACGGCCCACTGCTCCGAGCGCGGGCAGCCGGCCAGCACCGAGGTATCGCAGAACTGCGGCAGATCGACCGGCCAGTACTCGCAGCCGATGTTGGAGCGGCGCATGGCGGCGGCCTCGCAGGCCGGGATGCAGGCGCCGTTCTCGCAGGTCACGCCGGTGGACAGGTCGCAGGCATCGACCGCGGTGCTGGTCTTGCCGCTGGCGCTGCACAGGTGAATCGCGCTGGGGCTGGCGCAGAAGCGGGCGTTGGGGGCGCACAGGTTGGCGCCGCCATCGCCGGTCGTGGTGTCGTCGTCGTCCCCACCCGAGCGCGGCGGGCCACAGCCAGCGAGCGCGAACGCCATCGACAACCCCACCAGCGCGCCCCGGGTGACCCTCATGGCGGCGAAGATACCGCGACGGTGAGCGCGATTCACCTGGGCTGGGGCTATCATCTATATGCATGCGAGACCGGAGCTGGCGGGTGCTGGTCATGGGGGGCGCGGCGGCGGCGGTGCTGGCGCTGGCGGGGGCTGGCTGCGGCGGCGACGCGGGGCGGGCACGGTCGGGTGGCGCGGGTGGCAGCATCGCTGCGCGGCCCGGGTCGTCGGCGTCGCCGTCGCCGTCGCCGTCGCCGTCCACGTCACCATCACCGTCGGCGTCGGCGTCACCGCTGCCATCTCCGTCGCCCAGCCCGAGCGGCGCCCCCGTCGCGCTGCCCGAGCCGCCCGACGTGGTCGCGCTGGCGGCCGGCGCCAGCCACACCTGTGCGCTGCTGGCCAGCGGGCGGGTCAGCTGCTGGGGCGCGCCGGGGCGACTGGGTGACATCAGCGCGCTGCGCGGCCGCGTCAGCGACCGCGTGCGCTGGAGCGTGCCCGCGCTGGTCAGCGGCGTCAGCGATGCCATCGCCATCGACGCCGAGGCCGGGCGCACCTGCGTGGTGACGCGCGCTGGCGCGGTGCAGTGCTGGAGCGCCCCCGAGCTCGAGCGCTGGGGCCATGACCTGGCCCCGGTGGCCGGGATCAGCGACGCCGCCGAGGTCGCCGTCGGCGTGCACCACGCCTGCGCGCGCCTGCGCAGCGGCACGGTGTCGTGCTGGTCCGATGCCGGCGGCGCCCCCGCCAAGGTGGCGCGCCTGCCCGCGGTGGTCGAGCTGACCGCGGGCCCGCAGCACAGCTGTGCGCGCGACGCCAAGGGGCAGATCTACTGCTGGGGCGACGGCAGCGGCGGCCAGCTCGGCGGCGCGGCCAGCTCGGCGGCGGCGCTGAAGCTGCCGGTCACCGACGCCGTGCGCGTCGCGGCAGGCGGCCTCCTGACCTGCGCGGCGCGGCGCAGCGGCAAGGTCACCTGCTGGGGCGAGCGCTGGATCGGCGATCCCCACCTCTCGCGCCCCACCGCGCCGGTGGCTCCCACCGAGCAATACGGCGCCGATGGCATCAGCGCGCTGAGCGCGGGCGGCGCCATCAGCTGTGGCCATGGCCCGAGCGGGGCGCTCAAGTGCTGGTCGTGGGGCGGCGACGGTGATCAGACCCGCGCCTTCCAGCCCGACTTCGAGCCGCTGCTGGTGCGCGCGGTCGCCATCGGCGCGGCGCACATCTGCGCGGTGCGCCGCCAGGACGGCCACGTGGTGTGCTGGGGCGACGACTCGCTGGGGCAGAGCGGCGATGGCGGCAACCACGACGGCACCCGCGCACGGCTGGTGCCCGGCCTCTCCGACGCGCGCGCCATCAGCGCGGGACGGCTGTCCTCGTGCGTGGTCCACGCCGACGGCGGGGTGTCGTGCTGGGGCTGGAACACCGGCGGCCAGCTCGGCGCCGGCAGCGAACCCGAGCGCGCCACCCCGCGCCGCGTGCCCGGGGTGACCGGCGTGCGCGTGCTGGCGGCCGGCGAGGCCGCGACCTGCGCGGTGCTCGGCAGCGGCGCCGCACGCTGCTGGGGCGACAACCAGCTCGGCAGCCTGGGCGACGCCAGCGCGCAGCAGCACAGCGACGTGATCGCGGTCGCGGGCGTCAGCGACGCCGTGGCCATCGACGTCACGCTGGGCCACCTCGGGGTGGCGCGCAAGAGCGGCAGCGTGGTGGCCTGGGGCCGACACGGCGACCAGCTGGCGACCGGCGGCGAGATCGTGCGCGTGGCCGCCCCGGTGAAGCGGCTGGCGGTGAACGCCTGGGGCTACGGCTGCGCGCTGCACGGCGGACGGGTGTCATGCTGGGGCACCGCGGTGGCCGATCACGCGGCGCAGCGGGTGTGGACGGTGACCGACCTCGGCCTCGACGCCGTCGACCTGGCGCTGTGGGACTCCGTCGCCTGCGCCGTCACGCGCGCCGGCGGCGTGGCCTGCTGGAGCGACGGCAACGACAGCTGGGCCAAGCTGACGCCCACGGTCACCCCGCGCGCCGACATCCGCGGCGCCATCGCCATCGCCGTCGGCGGCTCCCACGCCTGCGCCCTGCAGCGCGGCGGCACCGTGACCTGCTGGGGCGACAACTCGGTGGGCCAGCTCGGCGGCGGCAGCTACGCCAGCACCGCCGCGTCGGTCGCGGTGGTGGGCCTCGACGATGCCATCGCCATCGACGCCGGCGAGGACCACACCTGCGCCCTGCTGCGCGCCGGCACCGTGATGTGCTGGGGCGGCAACCGACACGCCCAGCTCGGCGACCCCCACCTGGGCGGCCCCCCGCCGTGGAGCTTCCGCGCCCCGACCGTGGTCGCCGGCCTGGCCGGCCTGCGCTGAGGCCCGCGTCAGTCGCGCTGCACGTAGGCCCAGGCGGCGCGGTCGAGGATGGTCACGTCGAGGTGGTCGTCAGCCAGGACGACTTGACGCCTCGTCAAGGATAGCCCAGGTAGATCGACGGCAACTCCAGTGGCGAGGTCGAGCGTCTGCACGGTCCGCCCGGCGGCGTCGACCTCGTGCAGCTGGCTGGGGTCGACGTCGACGCGGTACAGGCGTGAGGTCGCGTCCTGGCCGACGCGCAGCCACAGGCGCTGGTTCAGGAGCAGCCTGGTCTGCACGTGCGGCAGCGGCACCGCGGCGCGCGCCGCGAAGGCGGGGCCGAGGTCGACCGGGCCGCGCGGCAACACCCGGGGCCCCAGCGCGGGCACCGGGGCCAGATCGCGCACGCAGTCCAGCAGGTGCGCCCAAGCCTTGGGCAGCGGCCCCGGCGCGCAGTCATTGAGGCGCCACTCGCGGGTGGTGTGACCACCGTGCTCGCTGTGGCCGCGCGCGGTGGCCTTGCCGTCCTCCATCAGCAGCCGCACCCGCGTGATGGTGCGCCCGATGGCGGTGTCGATGCCGCTGTGGCCGCGGTCGCTGCTGTCCAGCAGGGCGCGCGCCGCGGCCAGCAGGCCACCCGCCGCCGCCGGGTCGAGGTCGACGTGGCCCGCGCCGCCGAGGCCGATCCACGCCAGCCGGCGCCCGCGCACCATCACGGTGGCGAGCAGCTCGTAGTGCGAGGGGATGCCCCCGTCGGGCTCGAAGTGGCGATCGATCAGCAGCTCGAGGCCGACCAGCGAGGCTCCCAGCTCCTCGCGCGGGAAGTCGGGTGGCTCGAAGTGGACGCCGGGCAGACACTCGGCGACCAGCGCCGCCGCGACGGCGGGTCCGTCGTGCAGCCAGGGTGGATTGTGTGGGGTGGACGCCGGGGCCACCCCCGAGATCTAGTTGAAGAGCACCGCGCCGTCGAGCGCGGCCGCCGAGGTCGGGCCCAGGATGGTGGCGGGCTGCGGGCCGGCGGGGGTGAAGCGGCCGCCGAAGCGGCGGAAGCCGTTGCCCATGATGTTGAGGTCGAGGCCGCCGGTCAGGTCGAAGACATGGTCCAGGTAGAAGGCGTGGCCGAGCTCGTGGATCGACGCGCCCACCATCGAGGACGCGTACTCGCCGCGGGTCAGCTCGCGCCAGACCCCGTTGACATCCCAGTCCTGGATGCCCGACGGGGTGCGGTCCTCGAACAGCGCGCGCTGGCCCGCCGCGCTGGTGGCCACGGTGTCGAAGCCGAGGCCGAAGCCCATGAAGTGGGTGCCCTGCAGCACGTAGCCCGCGCCGGTGCCCTCCCAGGGCGCGCCCGAGCCGGCGTTGCCCGAGTTCTGCACGCGCTGCTCGGCGACCGTGGTGGTGTCGTAGAAGTAGACCGTCACGTTGTCGTTGTGGAACGCCGCGGGCAGGCGGCGGAACATCTCGGCCAGGGCGGCGCCGGGCGCGTCGGGGTTGCCGGCCGCGTCGACCTGGGCGCGATACCAGGCGGCGTCATGCTCGCCGATCATGTAGGCCACGCGCCAGCGCCCACCGGCGTCGACGTCGGCGCTGAAGCTCTTGCCCACGCCGGCCGCGGTGACGTGGCCATTGAGGCGCATCTCGTCGCGGTAGAAGTCGCGCGCCAGGCCGAGCCAGGTCTCCAGGCGCTCGCCCAGGCAAGCACGCAGCGGGCGATCGCTGGGCGTGAAGTACACCGCGCGCACACGGCGCCGCACCGTCACATCGAGGCGGCCGAGGTCGCTCGCCACCGGCGTCGCGCAGGTCGCGCAGGTGCGCGTGGTGTTCGCCGTGTAGAAGGAGAAGTGGGTCGCCGCCGGGCGCGGTCGCGGGAAGGCGACCAGGATCTGCGGCTTGCTGGTCGCCTGGGTGACCAGGCAGCTCGGCCCGGGCGACTCCAGGCGCGTCGTCATCTTGACGGTGATGCCGGAGTCGCTCAGGCGCACCCGGGTGATCTGCGCGACGTAGCCGCCGGTCGGGCGCACGCCGGCCGAGTAGTAGCCGACCCACTCGCGGTTGAAGTCGATCCCGGTCGGCGCCACGCCCAGGAAGCTGCGGAAGGCCGCCGCCGAGGTCAGCACGCGCCGCGTCTCGCTGCGGCCGACGCTGGAGGCCGGCGTGATGTTCAGGGTGCGCAGCGCGAGGTCGGGGCGATCGGCCTTGCCGTCCAGGTCCTGATCCTGATCGACCGTGACCTCGCCCTGGGCCACCAGCTGGTCGTCATCGACATCGCCGTCGACGCCCGGATCGGAGGAGCAAGCAACCAGACTGGCCAGCAAGGGCAGGACGATGAGCGCGCGCATTCGGGGCCGGCACAGCAACAGCCGTGCCGCACGCGCGGCCAGCGGAGTCCAAGGGCTTGTCGTCCTCGCGAGCCCGGCGCCGCCGGCTACGGTGGCCGTCACTGTCGTCAACCAGATCAGTGATAGAAGACGGCCATGAGCTTCGACCCTGCCAAGCTGCGCGAGCGCCTCGCCGCCACCGACGGTCTGACCCTGCGCGCCCCGCTGCCCGAGGCCACCGTGGCCGACTTCGAGCGCCGCCACGGCGTCACGCTGCCCGCCGGGTATCGCCGCTTCCTCACCGAGGTCGCCGACGGCGTCGACTCCGACAGCGTGCCCTTCCTGTCGCTGGCCGGTGCCCAGGCCACGCTGACCGGCACTCCGGCCGGGAGCTTTCCCTACGCGAACGCCTACACCGCGGACCTCATCACCCGCCTGGCCGGCTTCCCCGCCCAGCCGTTCGCCACCATCATGTCCGCCCCCGAGGTGCAGGCCGGGCAGCACAGCGGAGATCCGCCCGGGTGCATCGCGCTGGCCGACTTCGGCTGCGGTGACTACAGCGTGCTGGTCCTGGGCGGCGAACAGGCGGGCAAGATCTGGCGGCTGGGTGACTTCGACGCCCCCGAGACGGTGGCGCTGTATCAGCCGGGCGCTGCGGGCGGACAGCTCGTGTTCGACAGCTGGCTGCCGTACTGGTGCGAGATGGTCGGCGCCTGAGGCGTGGTTTTACCGAGCCTTGACCGCGCGGCGCGCGCGCGCGCGCCAGCATCGGTGCATGTCCAACGCCTGCGCTGCGCTGCTGGTCGCCGTCTTCACGGGCTGCTCGTACACGCCGCGCGGCGGCGACACCGAGCCGTCGCCGGGGCTGCCGACATCGCACACGCCGGCGCCGACCGCGGGCTTGGTGCCGGCGTCGACCGCGCTGGCCGGCTTTCACTTTCCAGCGGGGGACACCACCGACGCCGTCGTGATCGGCCGGGACGGCAGCCAGCTGGTGCTCGACGGCCACGTCACCGAGGTGCCCTGGCCCGGGCTGCCACCGCGGGTGTTCGCGGTGTCGGCCGATCGCTACCTGATCTACGACACCTATGAGGACTACCGGATCTGGCTGTGGGAGCCGTCGCGCGCGCGCGTGACCTCGCTGGGGCGCGCGCTGCTCAGGCCGCTGGGGCGGCTGGCGCAGGTCATCACGCCGATCGACGGGCCGGGCCAGCGCCTGGTCCTGGCCGACCTCGACCCGGTGGCGCCGGCGCTGCGCGTGCTGTACGACCGCGACGACGTGTCGCACGCCCAGGTCATCGGCGTGCGCAAGGGCGCCCTGGTGGTCGCCGAGCCGGCGTCGCCGCGGCTGTCGGTCGACGTCACCACGCTGTGGTCGGTGCGGCCCGGCGCCGAGCCCACCCCCGAGTTCACCTTCCTGGGCGGCCTGCACCCGGTCGGCGGCGACGCCCTGCGCGGCGATCGGCTGCTGCTCGCCGCTGCGCCCAGCCGGGACCTGCTCAGCGTGTCGACCGGCGAGCCCCCCTTCACCCTGCGCGTGGCGGTGCTCGATCTGGCGACCAACCAGCTGCGCGAGCGCGGCGAGGCCAAGGGCTGCTGGACCCGCGCCACCGCGGTGCCGCACCCGCGCGTGGAGATCACCTGGGTCAGCACCGCGGCGCGGGTGCCCGCCGATGGCTGCCTGTGGGAGGTCGACGACGCGACCGAGGCGCTGAGGTCGCGCTAGAGCGCGCTCGGAGCGCGCTGGCTACAGCGTCGGGCGCGGGAACGAGCGCAGCTCGCCGTCGTGGGCGTCGAGCACCCACATGGTGTCGCCGTCGAAGGCGATGCCGGCGCCGTCCTCGATGCCGGCCAGCTCCTGGGTGCGGCCGTCGAGCTTGCCGCCGCCGGTGAAGTGGACCAGCTGTGAGCCCTGCAGCGCCCACACGCCGCCGCCGGCCATGTCGAACACCAGCCCCTTGGCGATCACGCCCGTCTCCATGATGTCGTTCTCGACCAGGGGCGCGCCGTCGGCGATGGCGTACTGCGCCAGCAGCGCGCGGGTCAGGCGGCGCGTGCCCTCGCTGGTGTCATAGTAGGCCGGCGCCACGAAGATGCGCCCGGTGACCTCGTCGATGGCGATGGCGTCGTTCTCCATCACGATGGGCTCGAACGACGGCACCAGGCAGAAGTAGAACTCCAGCTTCTCGGTGCGCGGATCGTACTTGTAGCCTTCACCGTTGGCGGTCAGCGCGAAGGTGCCGTCGGCGCGCACCGCGACGTCGTTGTAGAGCACGTTGTCGAGGCCGTGGGTGCCCAGCTTGATCTGCGACACCAGCTTGCCGTCGGGCGACACCTCGAGCAGGCCGACGCCGCGCGCCAGCAGCCACAGGTTGCCGGTCTTGGGGTGGCGCGCCACGCCGGTGGCCACGAGGTCGCCCTGCCCCAGCGACGCCAGCGAGATCTGCGCCACCGGCTGGATGGGCGGCTCGGACTCCTGCGAACACCCCGCGCCGACGACGACGACGGTGAGCGCAGCCAGCAGAGAACGACCCAGCGTGGTGATGTGCATGCGTCCTTACCATGCACCATCGATGCCCGCTGGTACCAGGGGACAAGTCCCCGTCATCGTGTGGCGCCCCCTCAGAAATCTGAGGACTGCGACCACCTGGTTGTCGACTCAGCGCTTGCGACGGGGCGAACCGGCGGGGGCCGGTGGACGGGGCCGGGGCGCCTTGGCGGGCCGCGCCGCCACCATGGCGACGGCGGCCGCGATGCGGCGCGTGCGCGTCTCGGGCCGCCTGGCCTGTTCGATGGCCTCGGCATGTTCACGCTGGTGGCTGTAGCTGAGCTCGCTCCAGCGCTGCCACGCAGGGGGCGCCGCCTTCAGCGCGCGCATGAGGTCGCGCGGCGGGTCGACCGCGCGCACCTCGGTGTCGAGCTCCAGCGTGACGCGCAGGGTCTCGGTGCCCTCGAGGCCGGCGGCCTCGCGGTTGCTGCGGCGCAGCGGCAAGCAGGGGCCGTTGCCCATCGACGCGATGGTGCTGCGGTAGCTGTGGCCGGCCAGCGTGACCACGACCGGCGCGCGCAGCTTGCCGAACACCGGCTTCGGATCGAAGGGCACCGGGATGAAGCACATCGAGCCGTCGCGCACGATGGTGGTCCGGAAGGTCTTCTTCATGGGGTGGTCTCGCCCTGGGCCGTGGCCGTGGTGTGATCGTGGATGATGCGCCAGCCGCCGGCTGCGCGCTCGAGCACGACGGAGAACACGCCACCGCCCGCGCTGGCCGTCCCGGTCAGGCGCCAGCGGCCCAGCACGACCGCGCCATCGGCGCCCGCCGCCTGCACCGCCAGCAGCTCGAAGTCGAGCTGGCCCATGCCGGCCGCGCCCCCGCCGTAGCGCTCGCGGTAGCGCGCCTGGGTGGCTGCGAAGCCGCGCTGGATGTGGCCGCCCGAGGTGAAGGTCAGCTCGTCCGAGCGCGCATAGCCGGCCATGAAGCCGTCGAGGTCGCCACGGTTCCAGGCCAGGCGCTGGGTCTCCAGCACGGCGCGCACGGCGGCGTCATCGACGGCTGCGAGCTGGCTCACCGGCGCAGTATACGGCCGCTCGCGGACGGCGCCGAAACGGCGGCCAGCCCCGGGCGAGAAGCCCGAGGCTGGTCGGTTCCCCCTTTCTCGCCCGGACCAGCTCGGTCGTCCGGGCCTGGCACTGCCAACGAACCAGGACTACGTCGTCACTGCGGGGTCACTTCATCCCTTCGTTGCTCGTTACCAGTCACTTCGTCACTTCGTCACTTCGTCACTTCGGGCTCTTGCCGCGTCCCTTCCGTGCGCTCGCGGAGCGGGCACGCATCACTGCGCGATTACGCAGCGCAGCGTCGGGCTTGATGTGCAGAGGGCTGGAACCGCGCGTGGATCTGCGTGCACCTCCTTCCTCGAGTGCATAGGTCGCCTTGACGGCGGCGTGCCTCGAGACCTTGAGCTGGGCGGGCGTGGGCTTGCGACGCGCGGGCTTCTTGGCCGGGGTGCCGTGAGTTCGCTCTGCTGCAGTCTTGTACTGCTGGGTTCTGGTGGCCATGACAGCCTCCGCGACTGGGTTCACCCGGTTGAATTGCATCGGGCGAGCCACCCGGAACCCCGCCAGATCAGGCGGGTCCGCGCCGCGACCTGCGCAACGCTTGCGTCAGGCGGGTGAATGACGACGACGGCGTCGCCGCGAGCGCCCGCTGGGCTGGCCGGGCTGCTGGGCATCGCCGGGCGGGCGCGGCGGGTGCGCCGCCGTCGGTCCCGGCGGACGCGGCTGATGATGCGCCTGCGGCGGACGCGGCTGCTGACCCTGCGGGCGCTGCTGCTGCTGCGGGCGCGGCTGGTGCTGCTGCTGCTGCGGGCGCTGCTGGTGCTGCGGCTGCTGCGGGCGCGCGTGCTGCGGCTGCTGCGGGCGCGCGTGCTGCGGCTGCTGCGTGCGCGGCTGGTGCTGCGGCTGCTGCGGGCGCGTGTGCTGGGGCTGCTGCGGGCGCGCGTGCTGGGGCTGCTGCGGGCGCGCGTGCTGGGG
>JBGASF010000122.1:0-24737 GCA_044229835.1 Polyangia bacterium
AACTGTGGTCGCTGGCCGCGCACGCCAGCGCGACGCGGGTGGGCCGGCCCGCCAGCGCCGCCCCGGCTGCCGGCGCTGCCTCAGCGCCGACGCCAGGCGCGCCAGACACGCTGTTCCCGGGCGTCATCGACCTGGGCGCCCCGCCACCAGGCCTGGCCCCCGCGGAGCGTACTCTGTCGGCACTGCAGTGCGCGCGCTGCCACGCCGCCGAGTACCAGGGCTGGCGCGACTCACGCCACGCGCTGGCGATGGGGCCTGGCCCCGAGGCCCTGATCTCGGCCAGCACGCGCGCCAGCGGCGCCGCCTGCCGCGGCTGTCACACCCCGACCGCCGAACGACCGGCCGAGGGTGTGACCTGTGCCAGCTGCCACCTGCGCGGCTGGCGCAAGCTCGGGCCCCAGCGCCGGTCCACGACCCTGCCCGATCCCGTGCTGAGCGTCGTGACCGAGCCGCGCTTCGAGCGCGCCGACTTCTGCCTGCCCTGCCACCAGGCCGCGCCCTTCCTCGACACCTACCGCGAGTGGCTGCTGGGCCCCTACATGCCGCGGGGCTTTCAGTGCCAGCACTGCCACATGCCGGCGGGCGACCACAGCTTCCGCGGCGCACACGACGTCGATGCGGTGCGCCAGGGCGTCACCCTGGAGGCTACCGTGAAGGACGGCGCGCTGCAGGTGACGCTGGCCAACCTCGGCTGCGGGCACCACTTCCCCACCACCGGCACCCCGGAGGCGCGGCTCGAGGTGGGCTTCGACGACGCCCCGGCGCTGAGCGAGCGCATCGCCAAGGGGCCGCCCGACACGCGGATCGCCTCGGGCGCGACGCAGCGTTACCGCTTCGCGGTGCCGGCGCAGGCGCGGCGCGCGCTGGTCACACTGCGCTTCCTGCCCGACGCCTTCTATGTCGCGGTGTACCGCCGCGACCTGGCCACGCGGACGCTGCGGCCCGACGCGCGGGCCCGGCTCGAGGAGGCGCTGCGCCGCGCCGAGGCGTCGCCCTTCGTGGTCCACCAGCGCGAGGTCGTGCTGCGTTGATCGAGCTCGGCTGCGATGTCTGGCTGCTCAAGTCGCTGCCGCGCTGGCTGCGCTGGGCCAGGGCGATCGGCTGTCGCCACGTCGAGATCATCTGTGACCGTGACCTCGACGGCGCCGGCGCCGCCACGCCGATCCCGGGTGCGCTGGCCGACCAGGCGCGCGAACTGGCCGGAGAGCTCGGCCTCGGCCTGACCGCCTGCGCGTCGGTGTGGAACCTGGCCCTGGGTGACGACGACCCGGCCTGGGCCGCGCGCTCGGCCGACGCCGTGCGCTGCGCCGTCGAGTTCGCCGCTCGCGCGGGTGCGCGCTGGGTCGTGGTGCGCACCGATCCGGACGCCGGGCTGCGCAGCGCGCGCCGACGGCGGCGCTTCCTCGAGCATGCCGCCGGCCTCGGCCGTGAGGCCGCGGCCGCCGGCGTCGCGCTGGTGCTGGAGAATCTGAACGATCCGGTGCCCTTGTTCCTCGAGCTGGCCGCCGCGCCCGAGCTGGCCGACTGGCGTGTGCTGTGGAACGTGGCCCACGCCCATGCCTTCGGCGGCCCCATCACGCCCACCGCGGCCGCAGGCCTGCTGCCGCGCGCCCCGGTGGCCTTCGCGCTGTCGGACAACGATGGCCACAGCGACGGCCACCTCGGCATCGGGCGTGGCAGCGTCGACGTGCGCGGCTTCCTGCCCCGCGCCCTGGGCGCTGGGGTCCCCGTCTTCATCGAGGTGCACCAGGCCGCGGCGCTGGAGGCCAGCGTCAAGACCGTGCGACGCTGGGCCCGCCGCCTGACGACTTGACCCTCGTCAACCTCGGCCAGGCGCGCTGGCGCCACCATGACCCGGGTGACGGTGTCGACCTATGACTGCCTGGTCATCGGCGGTGGACACAACGGCCTCACGGTGGCGCTGTACCTGGCAGCCGCCGGGCTCGAGGTCTGCGTGCTGGAGCGCCGCGCCGAGTTCGGCGGCGGGCTGTCCACCGAGGAGAGCACGCTGCCGGGCTTCTATCACAACCTGCACTCCAACTTTCACGCCTCGCCGCCCTGGATCCCGCCGCTGCGCGACTTCGACCTCGGCCAGCGCGGCACGCGCTACTTCCACCCCGAGGCCAACCTGGGCATGCCGCTGTCGGACGGCCGCGCGCTGGTGCTGTACCGCGACGACGCCCACTCGATGGCCGAGATCGCGCGCTTCTCGCCGCGCGACGCCGAGGCCTACGGCAAGCTGCGCGCGACGCTGCGGCGCTGGCGCGAGCCCTTCCTCAGCCTGGCCTACACCCCGGCCCCGCGCACGGTGGAGCGCCGCGCCGCGATGGCGGACGCCCTGGCGCGCGACTTCGGCTTCGACGTCTTCACCGCCTCGCCGGTCGACTGGGTGCGCAGCCGCTTCGAGTGCCCGGCGCTGGCTGCCCTGCTGCTGTTTCACGTCGCCATCGGCGGCTGGGACGTGCGCCAGCCCGGCATGGCCTTCCTGGGGCTGGCCTTCCTGTCGTTCCTGACCGAGTGGAAGCTGTGCCGCGGCGGCTCGCACCAGCTCGCGCACGCGCTGGGCGGCGAGCTGCTGGCGCGCGGCGGCGAGCTGCTCGAGCACGCCCACGTCGAGCGGATCTTGCTCGACGACGCCGGCGCCGCGGTCGGGGTCCGGCTGCGCGGCGGTCGCGAGCTGCGCGCCCGGCGCGCCGTGGTGTCGTGCGTCGATCTCGAGCAGACCCTGGTGCAGTGCCTGCCCGAGGGCAGCTACGACGCCGGCCTGCGCCAGCGCGCGGCGCGCGTGCAGTACGGCCCCTCCGACGTCCTGATGGGCGGCCACCTGGCGCTGGCCGAGGCGCCGCGCTACACCGCGGCGCGCTGGAACCCCGATCTGCAGCAGGCCTTCAACCTGAACCTCGGCTACGAGCGGCCCGAGGATCTGATCGAGCACTGCGAGGAGCTCGACCGCCAGGAGCTGCCGCGCACGCCGCGCCTCAACGCCTCCAACAACACGCTGTTCGACGCCACCCAGGCGCCGCCCGGCAAGCACACCGGGCTGCTGTGGCAGTTCGCGCCCTACGCCCCCGGCGGCGACGCCGGCGCCTGGGACGCGCTCAAGTACGACTACCTCGAGCGCTGCGTCGCGGTGTGGCAGAGCTATGCGCCCAACCTGGACGGCGACACCGTGCTGGGGCGCTACGCCTACAGCCCCCTCGACGTCGAGCGCAAGATGGTGAACATGCGCCGCGGCGGCTTTCACTTCGGCGCGCTGACGCCGGCCCAGCTCGGTGAGCTGCGCCCGCTGCCCGAGCTGGCGGGCTGTCGCGGCCCGGTGCCGCGCCTGTACCTGGGTGGCGCCTGCATGCACGTCCACGGCGGCATCACCGGCTCGCCCGGCTACAACTGTGCCCGCGTGGTGCTGGAGGATCTCGACCTCGGCGGGCGCATGCCGGCGCTGGACCGGCCCTGGCGCGAGGACCCATGAGCCACGCCGCCCCGCGCGATCACTTCGACGTCGTCGTCATCGGCGCCGGCCACAACGGCCTCATCTGCGCCGCCTACCTGGCGCGCGCCGGGCTGCGCGTGTGCGTGCTCGAGAAGCGGCTCGAGGCCGGCGGCGGCCTGACCACCGAGGAGGTCACGCGCCCGGGCTACTACCACAACCTGCACTCGGTGTTTCACGACGCCGTCGAGATCATGCCGGCGATGGCCGACCTCGAGCTGACCCAGCGCCACCACGTCGCCTACCTGCGCCCGCCGGTGCAGGTAGGCCTGGCGCTGAGCGACGACCGCGCGCTGTGCGTGCACGACGAGGTCGCCGCCAGCGTGGCCTCCATCGCGCGCATCTCGCCGGAGGACGCGCGCGCCTACCAGGCCGTGCACGATCGCTACCGCGAGTTCGTCGAGGCCGTGGTGGTGCCCGCGCTGTACTCGTCGCCGCCGCCGCCGTCGCACGCCAGCGCGGCGCTGGAGGGCTCGCCCGAGGGCATGGAGTGGTTGCGCCTGCAGCGCAGCTCGCCCGCCGACGTCGCCGCCGAGCTGTTTCACAGCGATCCGGTGCGCGCGCTGGTGCTGTTCCAGCTCGCCATCCCGCGCGGCGTGGTGTCCGACTACGCCGGCCTCGGCATGCTGGTGCCGCTGGTGGTGACGCAGATCGAGCGCTCGCACCTGTGTGTGGGCGGCTCGCACGCGCTGGCGCACGGGCTGTGGCGGGCCCTGCTGCGCGCCGGCGGCGTGGTGCGCGGCATGCACGAGGTCGAGCGCATCCGCGTCGAGGACGGGCGCGCGGTCGGGGTCGACCTGCGCGGCGGTGGCACCGTGCACGCGCGCGCGGTGGTGTCGGCGGTCGGCTTCCGGCAGACCGTGCTGGGGCTGCTCGGTGACGCCGGGCTGCCCGAGGAGGTGGTCAGGCCGGCGCGTCACTTCAAGCTCGACGAGTACTCGATCTTCTCGGTGCACCTGGCGCTGGAGGAGCCGCCGCGCTACCGCGCCGCGGGCTTCGCGCCCGAGCTCGATCGCGCCCTCAAGGTCGGCGTCGGCCTCGACGGCCCGGCCGACTTCGCGCGGCTGTGGGGCGACATCCGCGCCGGCCGCGCCCCCGAGCCGGCGATGTACTGCGCCGCGCCGTCGCTGCACGACCCGACCCAGGCCCCGCCCGGCCGGCACACCGCCTTCCTGTGGCAGCCGGCGCCCTACCGCCTGGGTGGCGACGCCGCGCGCTGGGACCGCGAGCGCGAGCGCTACGCGGATCGGCTGCTGGAGCGCTGGCGCGCCGCCGCGCCCAACCTCGGCGGCGGCAACATCATCGCGCGCTTCATCCAGACCCCGCTCGACATCGAGCGCAAGCTGAGCTCGATGCAGGAGGGCGGCGCCTTCCTGGGCCGCTCGTCGCTGGATCAGCTGGACTGCTTCCGTCCCACCCCGGCGTGGTCGCAGGCGCGGGCGCCGCTGCCCGGCCTGTACCTGGCCTCCGGGGCGGGGCACCCGGGCGGTGGGATCCTGGGCGCGGCCGGCTACATCGCCGCCGGCGCGGTGGCCGAGACGCTGGGCGTGGCGCGCTGGTGGCTGGGCGAGGGGGCGCCGGCGCGATGATCGAGCTACGAGGCCAGTTCCGTGTCGCGCGCCCGGTCGCCGAGGTCTGGGCCTACCTGTCCAGCATGGAGGACTTCGCGCGCTGCATCCCGACCCTGAAGGCCTGGCACATCGACGGCGCCACCGTGCATGGCAAGGTCGGGGTCACCCTGGGCGTGGTCCCGGTGGAGAGCCAGGTGCGCATGGAGGTCGTGGTGGTGCGCGAGGGCGCCTGCATCGAGGCGCGCGGCGCGTCCTACCTGGGCCAGACCATCACCGAGCTGCGCGGGGCGCGGGTCGGCGAGGTCCAGCCCGGCGACACCGGACAGCTCCTGGTGCACCTCGACGTGCGCGCCGACGGCCCCGGCGCGACCTGCCTCAGCTACCTGGCCGGCGTCGAGGCCCAGGGCCGGCTGCGCAAGATCTACGAGTCGATCGTGCGCCTCAAGGTGCCGGCGATGCGGCGCGAGTTCGCGCAGCGCTTCGCGGCGGCGCTGGACGCAGAGGTCAGCGAGGTCGCCAGCGCCGACCCCATGTGCCAGCAGGCCGAGGAGCTCGCGCGTGCGGGCACGCTGGCCAGCCGCGCGCCGGCAGCGGCGCCCGCAACGTCCGCCCCGGCCCCGACGCCACCCGCACCGGCCAGCGCCAGCGCGAGCGTCGCCGTCACCGAGGTCGCCCCCGACCACGTCACCGCCCTGACCGTGCCGGGCGCCCGCACAGTGGCCCGCCGCGGGCTGTGGACCCGCCTGCTGGCCTGGCTGCGCAGGCTCTTGCGGCGCTGAGGCCGCGCGGCCCTCAGGCCCGGACCACGTAGGTCGCCACCGCCAGGAAGTGGCACACGCTGCCGCCGAGCACGAACAGGTGCCACACCGAGTGCATGAAGGGCACCCAGTGCAGCACATAGAACAGCGTGCCCACCGTGTAGGCCACGCCACCGGCGAACAGCAGCCACAGGCCGCCCGCGGGCAAGTGCTGGCTGAGCGGCCGCACCAGCAGCACCACCAGCCAGCCCATGGCCACATAGATCAGCGCCGACAGCCACTGCGGCCGGTGCACCCAGGCCGCCTCGCAGGCCACGCCCAGCGCGGCCAGGCCCCAGATCACCCAGAACAGCCAGCGCCCGCCGCTGTCGCGCAGCGTGATCAGCGTGAACGGCGTGTAGGTGCCGGCGATGAGCAGGTAGATCGCGGCGTGATCGACCACCTTGAGGGCGTGCTTGGCGCGCGGCGCCGGGATGAGGTGGTACAGCGCCGACGCGGTGTACAGCAGCAGCAGGGCCAGCCCGAACACCAGCGCGCTGGCCAGGTGCACGCCGCCGTGCGGTGCCGCCAGGGTCACCAGCAGGGTCAGGCCGGCGACGCTGAGGATGGCGCCCAGGCCGTGGGTGGCGCCGTTGGCGATCTCCTCGGCCAGCGAGGGTACACGTGTGACCCGCATCCGGTGCAGTCTGCGGGGCGCCGCGCGGCCCGGGTTGACCGCGATCAAGAGCGCGGCAGGGCGCACCGCGTATCGATCATGGGTGCGCCCTGCGCTCGCGCTGCTGCTCTCCCTGGCGACGCTCGGCTGTGGGCGCAGTCAGGGCCGCGCGCGCTTCGACAGCGAGACCGCAGCCCTCCTCGAGCGCCACTGCCTGGCCGTGGTCTGTCACGGCGTCAGCGCCGGCGCCGAGGCGCGCGGCGAGGTCATCGATCGACGCTTCTTCTTCGTCGAGGTCGACGCCCACGGCAAGGTGCGCGATCTCGCCGCCGCCTACGCCAACGTCAAGGCCCGCATCGACACCGCGCGCCCGGCGTGGTCGACGCTGCTGCGCAAGCCGCTGGCGCTGGCGGCGGGCGGGCTGCCGCACGCGGGCGGCCACCCCTTCGCCACGCTGGAGACGCCCGCGCTGGCCGCGCTGCTGGGCTGGATCGAGGGCGAGCGCGGCGGCGGCGAGGGGCACGAGGCGCTGAGCGCGCTCGAGCAGCGCTTCGCCGACAGCGTGCTGCCGGTGCTGCGCGATCGCGGCTGTATGCTGGCGCGCTGTCACGGCCCGCTGGGCTTCGCGGGCACCGTGTTCGCGCCGCCCATGCCGGGCCAGGGCGGTGGCTTCTCGCGCGCCGAGCTCGGCGCCAGCTACCAGGCCGCGCGGCGCAACCTGGCACTGGGGGCGCCGGCGCGCTCGCGCCTGCTGGTCAAGGCGCTGCCGCTGGCGCGTGGCGGCGTGGTGCACCGCGGCGGCAACGACGCCTTCTTCAGCGGGCCCGACGACCCCGGCGCGCAGGCCATCGTGGCCTGGGCGCGCGCCGAGCGCGACGCCGTGCTGCCGGCGACGCCCGAGGCGCCGACCGGCGTCGTCTTCGTGCGCGGCCCGACCGAGCCGCGCGCCATCACCGAGCTGCAGGGCTTCCACCCGGGCTCCGACCTGTGGCTGCGCCCGTTGCCCGAGGGGCCGGCGCGCAACCTGACCGCGACGCTGCACAGCGGCCCGGCCGACATCCGCGATCCCGCGCCCAGCCACGACGCCACCCGGGTGCTGTTCGCGATGCGCACCTCGGAGGACGACTGTCACAACCTGTACGAGCTCGAGCTGGCCACCGGCCAGCTGCGCCAGCTGACCCACGACCGCGGCGTGCTGCCCGGCGGCGGCAAGACCAGCAACCGCTGGCCGCTGTATGCGCCCGACGGCCGCGTGGTGTTCGCGTCGACGCGGGCCGGCGAGCTCGACGAGAGCGGCCGCGCGCTGGATGTCGAGCTGTACGTGCTGGAGGCCGGGGTGCCGCTGCGCCTGACGGTGACGCCGACGCCGGAGCTTTCGCCCAGCTTCCTCGCGGTCGGCGAGTTCCGCGGCTCGCTGGCCTTCACCGTGCTGCGCCGCCTGGGCGGGGCCCTGCGCGGACCGGTGTTCCGCTTCCCCATCGATCATGCCCCGGCGCACGCGCAGCCCGAGTACCACCCGCACCACGGCCAGACCACCGGCGCGGCGGTGACCTGGGGCCTGCGCGAGCTGCCCGACGGCCGCGACGTCGCGGTCCTGCTCGACGCCGACGCCGCCGGGACCGGCGGCAGCCTCGCGGTCATCGAGCGCCAGCTCGGCCCCGATCGCATCGGCAGCACCGGCGCGCCGTCGGTGCCCGGCTTCCTGCCTGCGGTCAGCAGGCTGGGCAGCGGCAGCTTCTTCGAGCCGGCGCCGCTGCCCGACGGCCGCGTCGTGGTGGCCTGGTCCCCTGCCCCGACCGCCGCCACGCCGGCGCCCGACAGCGGCCTCTACCTCGCCACCCTGGGCAACGGCCCCACCGGTGCGGCCACCCTGGAGTCGCTGCTGCCGCTGGAGGACGCGCCCGGCCTGGCCGACGATCAGCCCGCCATCCTGGTCGCGCGCGCGCCCGAGGACGAGGCCCACGAGCCGGCGTGGACGCCGGCCGCCAGCACCGCCACGCTGGTGCACGCTGGCGCGCCCGCCATCGAGGCCATCCTGCGCGGCCTCGCGCCGGTGGGCGACAAGCCCGCGCGCAGCGACATCACGGCGCTGCGCCTGCTGGGCTGGTCGGCGACCACGCCGGCCGGCGCGCCCGCGGTCGATCCCGGCGAGATCGCCAACCACGATCCGGCGTCGACCTGGTTCTCCAACGGTGTGCACGGCCCGACCACGACCCTGGCAGTGCTGCCGCTCGAGACCGACGGCTCGCTGCGCGCGACCTTGCCGGCGCGGCGGCCGTTCCGCGTGCAGGCGCTGGGCCCCGACGGCATGGCGGTGGGCGCCCAGGGCGCGCGCTGGCTGTACCTGCTCGGCGGCGAGGTCATGCCCCAGGGCGTGGCGCTGTCGGCCTACCCGGTGGCGTGCGCCGGCTGTCACGGCGCGCTCGACGGCGACGCCGCCCACGCCTTCGCCGCGGTGCCCGAGGCCGCGCTCGACGCGCTGTCGCAGGCCTCGGTGACCCTGGCCAGCCACCAGGGTCGTGACCCGCGCCGCCCGCGCGCGCCCCAGGCCGCGCTGCCTGCTGGCCCCGAGGTCGGCTTCGACTTCGGGCGCGAGCTCGGCCCCATCCTGGCGCGCTCGTGCGCGACCACGGGCTGTCACGCCGGCCAGACGCCCGCCGCGGGCCTCGCGCTCGAGCCGGTGCCCACGGCGTACTACGACCGCGCCTACGAGGCGCTGCAGGCCTTCGGCCCCGGCTCCGGCGGCGGCAAGCGCTATGTCGACGAGCGCGGGGCGTCGGCGCGGCGCTCCTACCTGATGGAGAAGCTGCTCGGGCGCGAGCTGGAGGCGCCGCGCGCGCTGACCGGCCCCTGCCCGCCGCCGGGCGCCGCGGTGCCGCCGCTCGACGCCGGCGAGCTGGCGGCCTTCGCGCGCTGGATCGATCTCGGCGCGATCTACCGCGCCCCCGCGCCGCACAGCGCCCGCGAGGTGACCCCGTGAGGCTGCTGGTGCTGGCCCTGGCCTGCCTCGGCTGTGCCCCCGCGCCGCCCGACATCCCGCTGCCCGCGGTCGACGTCGCCAGCTTCGCCAGCGAGGTGCAGCCCATCCTGGAGCGCCGCTGCGGCTCGCCGGCCTGTCATGGCCGGGTCGAACGCCCGCTCGCCCTCTACGGCAGCGGCAGTTACCGCGCCGACAGCACCCGGCGCTTCCTGGTCGAACCACTGAGCGCCGCCGAGCTGGCCGCCAACGCGCGCAGCGTCGCCGCCTTCGTGCTGGAGCCGCGCGAGCGCGGCGCCGCGCTGGCCAGCAGCCTGGTGCTGTGCAAGCCGCTGGCGCTGGCCGCGGGCGGCTGCGGCCACCAGGGCGGCGCACAGTGGCTGTCGCCCAGCGAGCGCGAGTACCGCCAGCTGCTGAGCTGGCTGCAGGCGCTGCCATGACGACCTGGCGTCACCTCCTGCGCCCGCTGCGCGCGCTGCTGGCGCCGCTCGCCGGCGCGCTGCTGCTGGCCGGCTGCCGGCCGGTGCCGGCCTGGCAGCGCGAGTCGCTGGCGCGCCGCGAGCTGGCGGCGCCCAGCTTCCCCGCGCACAGCCGCACCGAGGGCCACGTGCACGAGATCCGCGAGGGCACGAGCGGCGCCACCGGCCAGGTCGGCGGAGGCTGCGGATGCAACTAGCGCGCGGCCTCTCCACGCGGCTCGGGCTGGCCTGCGGCGCGCTGGCGCTCGCGGCCGCCGCCAGCACCGCGCGCGCCGTGCGGCGCGCCGAGGTCGGCCTGGCGGGCGATGCCGATGTCGACGCCGTCACCGTGGTGCGCCCGAGCGCGCTGCTGGCCGCGCCCGCCGGTCGCGCCGAGCTGACCGCCGAGGTGGTGATCGACATCGTCAGCGCGGCCTCGGTCGACCTCATCTCGCAGGCCTCACCGCGCGGCTTCCAGGAGACCCGCGTCGAGCCCGCGCTGACCCTCAGCCTGCCGCTGTCACGCCTGGCCACGCTGTCGCTGCGTGGCTTCGGGTCGACCGAGCCCGACTTCGACCTGCTCGGCGCCAGCGCCGGCGTCAGCCTCGACAGCGCCAGCCGCGCCGACACCGTGGCCCTGACCTATGCGCTGTCCCAGGCCGCGGTCGGCCGCGCCGACGACCCCGGCGCCGCGCGCTCGCGCACCACCATGCAGCTCGGCGCCAGCTGGACCCGCGTGACCGACCGCGCCGGCTACCTCGACGTCGTGCTCGAGGGCGAGCTGCAGGTCGGCGCGCTGCAGAGCCCGTACCGCTACGTGACCATCGAGACCGCCACCGGCGAGCGCTGCTGCAGCGTGCCCGAGCGCACCCCCGACCTGCGCGCCGCGCTGGCCGCGCTGCTGCGCGTGCGCCGCGCGCTGGCCGAGGACCGCGTCTTCCTGCACGTCGACTATCGCCTCGCAGCCGATGGCTGGGGGCTGACCAGCCACACCGTCAGCGCGCGAGCCCTCTTGCCCCTGGGCCGGCGCGCGCTGCTCGGCGCCAGCGCCCGCGGCTACCTGCAGAGCGCGGCCGACTTCCATCGCACGCACTACCGCGGCGCCGACACCGTGCCGGCCTACCGCAGCCGTGATCGCGGCCTCGGCCGCGAGCGCAGCGCCGCGCTCGGGCTGGCCTGCGAGCTGGCGCTGGGCGCCGCGCCCGCCCCGGACGGCCCCCACCTGACCGCGGCGGCGACCTGGCTGGCCCTGTTCTGGCCCGACGATCCGCTGCAACAGCGGCGTGACGCCGTGGTCGCCACGGTGTCCCTGGAGGTTCCCTTCTGATGCGCAAGCCGTCCCCGCTGCTCCTCGGCCTCCGACTCGGCCTCCGACTCGTGCTCGTCCTCGCCCTCGTCCTCGCCCTGGGCGGCGGCGCTATCGGCTGTGGTGACGACGACCCCACCGGCAGCGACGGCGGCCCGCGCCCGTGCAGCACCACGCTGGCAGCCTCGGTGCAGACCCCCAGCGGCGGGTTCGCCACGCTCAGCCCCGGCGCGGCCGCCGTCGAGGCCGACCTGGTGCTCGGCTTCCAGGGCTTCCGCTATGTCTACCTGCGCCTGGTGCTGACCCCGCCGCCACCCGACGCGCTGCTGGCCAGCGCCGAGATCACGCTGGCCGGCGCCGCAGCCCGCGCGCAGCCGCTCGGCTATCTGCGCCCCGGCGACCTCGAGCCGCAGCGCCTGTTCTTCAACGACGAGGCCCTGCCCACCCTGGTCGACGCCCGCGGCGCGCTGCGCGTGCACGTCGGCCAGCCCGGCTGCCAGGCCGACAGCAGCGGCGACTTCGTGCTGCGCTACCGCCCCGACTGTGTCGAGGGCCCCGACGGCGTCCGGGTCTGCGGCGACGCAGGTGTGCCCTGAGCGCGCCCGCCCCCAGGCGCGCCACCGCGCTGGCGCTGCACATGCTGGCCGCGCTGGCCGCGCTCGCGGCGCCGCCCGCGCTGCCCGGCTGTGACAGCGACCCGGCGCCGGCGCCCCGCGGCGCCTGGGCGCCACACTCGCTGCCCCCCGAGCCCAACCCGTTCACCCCCGCCGACCCGCTGTGGGCGCCGCAGCCGCACCGCGACCGCCCGCGCGCCGTGGTGGTCAGCCCGGACGGCGCCACGCTGTATGTCGCGCTGCCCGGCCTCGAGGACGTCCCCGGCGACCGCGTCGCCGTGGTCGACGTGCGCGCCGGGCGCGTGCGCAAGCGCATCCAGGTCGGGCGCGCGCCGGTGGCGCTGGCGCTGCACCCCGGCGGCGACTTCCTGGTGGTGGCCAACCTGTACTCCAACTTCGCCAGCGTGATCGACACCCGCTGTGACTGCGTGGTGGCCTCGGTGCCGGTGCCCTACTACACCAGCGCGCTGGTCTTCGCGCCCGACGGCCGCCGCCTGTACCTGGCCAACCGCTGGAAGGACGCGCTGCTGACCTGGCAGCTCAGCGTCAGCGCGGCCCGCTTCACCGTCAGCGCCGACGACTACAGTGCGCGCGACCTCGACCAGCCCATGGGGCTCCCGGTGTCGAGCAACCCCAGCGAGCTCGCGGTCAGCGAAGACGGCAGCCTGGTCGCGGTCGGCTCGGCCACCGGCGGCGCCATCGACCTCATCCCGGGCGCGGGCGGCGCGCCACGACGCCTGCGCGTCGGCTCGCCCATCGGTGGCCTGCTGCTCGTCGGGCCCTGGCTGGTGGCCTCGCACATCGGGCACGGCACCGGCCATCCGCCGGCCGCCGGCGTCGACGGCGACGAGGACGGCAGCCCCGGCGACGGCACCGGCAACGTGATGTTCCAGGACGTGCAGAACGAGCTCGAGGTCTTCGCGCTGGCCACCGGGGAGTCGGTCTTCCAGCTCACCAGCGACACCATCTGCTGCAAGGACTACCGCGACGTCGACCCCGATCACCCGACCCGCGGCCTGGCCATCGCCGCGCCCGAGAGCTGGCCGCCCGAGCGCGCCAGCGCGCTGCCCCCGCGCGAGCGCTGGCTGGTCGGCGGCGCGCTGCCCACGCGCATGGCCCGGGTGGCGTCACCCGAGCCCGGCTTCACGCGCTTCCTGGTCGTGATGTCGGCCTCCAACCAGGCCCAGCGCTTCGAGCTCGAGCTGGCCACCGGCCGGCTGCGCGCGGTCGACGCCCCGGGCGCCCTGTACGACACCGGCCACGCCCCCATCGACGTCGCCGCCAGCCCCGACGGGCGCACCGCCTGGGTGGTCGAGCGCCTGGGCGAGACCGTGACCGGCCTCGACGCCGTGGCCGGGCCGGGCGCGCCGCGCACGCCGCTGCTGGTCGGCGACCTCAGCGGCGGCAGCTTCCCGGCCACCGACGTCGAGCTCGGCGAGCTGTTCAACGCGGTGACCGCGCCGCTGACCGTCGACGGCGACCAGTCGTGCGTGCACTGCCACCGCGACGGCGGCAACCTCGATCGCGTGGTGGCGATGCCGCTGCAGACCGATCGAACCTGGGGCTCGCGCCAGATCCAGGCCTATCGCGGCGCCTACGACACCCGCCCATGGTTCCTCGAGGCGGCCATGGATCAGAACAACTTCTTCCCGGTCCTCAACGAGTTCGCGCGCAAGGAGAACTTCTGCTGCGAGCTCGCCGATGCCCAGGTGTGGAGCCGCTACCCCGGCGTGGCCGCCTGCGCCGCCAGCCCGGCGCTGGCCGGCTGCAACCACGTCCTCCGCTGCGAGAGCGACCCACCGCCCGAGTGTCAGGCCCGCGGCTATGGCGCCGCCAGCGCGACCCGCGACGCCCTGATGCAGAGCGCGGTGCTGCGCCTGGCCGGCCGCAGCACCAGCTTCGGCGACTCGCTGAAGCTGCCCGGCGGCGGCCCCATCCGCCTCGGCTTCGACGGCGTGACCCGGGCCATCGGCCTCTTCCTGCTGGCGGCACCGCGGCTGCCGCCCAACCCCAACCGCGCCCTCGCGCTGCCCAGCGCCGCGCGTGGCGAGCGCCTGTTCCAGCGCGCCGAGCTCGGCTGCGCCGCCTGCCACCCGCTGCCGCTGACCACCATCGCCTCGCAGCCGGCCTTCAACCCCTTCCTGCGCCCGCTGCGCAGCCCGCCCGTGATCAGCCCCACGCGCGCCCCTGGTGGTGCGGTGGCCGACACCGTGACCGAGGGCTTCCGCGCCACCTTCTCGGTCGACGGCGTGCCCCCGGTCGAGCAGGGCCCCGAAGGGCTCCATGTCGGGGTGCCGCAGCTGCGCGGCCTGTGGGATCGTGCGCCGCGCTTCTATCACGATGGCCGCGCGCGCTCGCTGCGCTCGGCCCTGCTGCCCCCTGGGCACCACGCGCTGGCCGGCGCGCCGGGCTTCAACGAGCGCGACGGCGTGCCCGACAGCCACGGCGGCACCTCGCAGCTCGATGACACCGAGGTCGCCGACCTGATCGACTTCTTGCTCACTCGCTGACGCCGGAGTTGACATCGGTCAAGTCGCGCCCTGGGCCCGGGTCCAGGCTGTAGCCATGGAAACTCAGCACTACACCGCGAGTGGTCTGGCTCGCGCAGCCGGGTGCAGCCGCAAGGCGCTGCAGGTGTATCAGGCCCATGGCCTGCTGCCGCGCTGGGAGGGTGCCGGGCCGCCGAGCTATGACGAGGACGCCTTCATCCAGCTGCGCCTGATCGTCTCGCTGCGCAAGGCCGGGCTGTCACTCAGCCAGATCCGCGCCTTCCTCGGCCGACGCCAGGGCCAGCCCGACGGTGCGCCCTGCGCCCACCACATGTTGACCGAGGTCGACGAGCTGGTGCGCCAGGTCAGCGCCGACATCGAGCAGATGAGCCGGGTGCGCGCCGAGCTGCTGCAGACACGCGAGCTGCTGGCGTCCTGTGGTGGCTGCAAGAAGTCGGTCGAGGCGTGCTACCAGTGCGCCGACACCGGCAAGCTGACGACCCTGACGTCGGCCATGATGCTCAGCCACCGCAAGCGCAGCTGAGCGGCTCAGCCGACGTAGCGGTTGCGGCCGCCGCGCTTGGCGGCGTAGAGGTTCTCGTCGGCGATGCGGATCAGCTCGACCGGGGGCGTCGCCGTGGTGGCCACCGGGCTGGCGACGCCGAGGCTGATGGTCACCGGCAGCTGCTTGTCCTGGAACACGAAGGGCTGGCTCGAGATCAGCGTGCGCAGCGCCTCGGCGAAGTTGCGCGCGCCGAAGACGTCGGTCTTGGTCAGCACGCAGGCGAACTCCTCGCCGCCGTAGCGCGCCACCAGATCTTCGCGCCGCATGCGCGGGCGGATGCGCTTGCCGACCTCGGCCAGCACGGCGTCACCGGCCAGGTGGCCGTAGGTGTCGTTGACCTTCTTGAAGAAGTCGATGTCGAACATGACCAGCGACAGCGGCAGGTTGTAGCGCACCGCCGCGGCCTGCTCGCGCTCCAGGAACTCCAGGAAGTAGCGCTTGTTGTGCACCCCGGTCAGGGCGTCCATGATCGAGGTGCGGTAGATCTCCTCGTGGTAGGCGGCCTCGATGTTGGCGCCCGACAGGAACTTCAGGATGGCGGCGCCGAACCGGCACAGATCACCATCGCGCAGCGCGCGCCGGGTGATGCGCTCGTCATTGACGAAGGTGCCGTTGGTGGAGCCCAGATCCTCGAGGTCCCAGCCCGCCGAGGTCTTGACGAAGCAGGCGTGGCGCCGCGACACCGAGTCGGCCTCGATGGGGATGTCCAGGGTGTCGGCGCGCCCGATCTCGTGCCGGTCATTGGCCAGCTGGTAGCGCCGCCCGAGCTGCGCCCCCGGCGGGTACAGCACCACGAGCACCGACTCCGTGCTGGCCGTGACCGGCGCCTTGACGGCGTCGGGCACCATCATCATCGTCCGCTGGCCGCCTTCGCCGCTCATCCGTCCATGCTATCACCTGGACACGCCGCGGGACCAGGGAGGTTGGCGGTTCGGCTCTCTAGCACCACAGGCGGGGCCGTGGCCGCCACTCCAGCGCGGTGTGGCGGCCGAGCGCGATGCGCTGCCCCGGTTCGAGTGGCAGCACACGGAAACCCTGCCCCCGCGCGTCGCGGCAGCCATTGCTGGAGGCGGTGTCGACCGCCAGCACCTCGCCACCCAGCCGCAGCAGGAGCAGGTGCACGCGCGACAGCGAGGGGTCGGCCAGCACCGCGCTGGTGCGGGTGTCGCAGCGCGCATAGCGGCCGATCAGCAGGCCGCGGCCCAGCGCCTGGTCCGAGATGGCGAAGCGCGTCCCAGGCGCGCCCCGCCCCGACGCCAGCCACAGCTCGCCGGCCAGCTCGTGCGGCGCCACCGCGGCCTCGTCGAGCTGCGCCAGCCCGGGTCGCGTGGTCACCAGCGTGGTGCCCGCGGCCAGCCCGCCCCGCGCGCCGCCACCCGGCTCGCCCGCGTCGCCATCCTCATCGGCATCGGCGCGCAGGCGCCGCTCGCGGCGCAGCCAGCGGTCCGGCTCGGCCTCGCGCTCGCCGAGGTAGATCCGCGCCGGCACGCAGGCCAGGCCCGCGGCCGGCTCCTCCGGCCAGACCTCGCCGGGCGGCGCGCCATCGCCGGTGGGCAGGCAGAACAGCGCATAGCCGGCGCAGCGCACGAACACCGGCCCCTCGGCCTCCAGCGCCTCCAGCCGGCGCCCGGCCTCGTCCTCGAAGCCGCTGTGGGTGTGCAGATCGAGCACGCCGAGCCGGACCCGACCGGCGCCGACCTCCTGCACCAGCAGGCACAGCTGGCGCAGCGCCAGCTCGGGATCGGGCAGGCACAGATCCGCGCTGCCATGGCGCCCCACGATGGCCGACGCCACCCGCCCCGGCCGCGCGCGCAGCACCAGGGTGCCGACCACTCGCTCGGGCTCGACCGCGACCACCACCAGCCCGGGGGTGCGCACCCCCTCGCAGACCCCGCGGATGGCCGCATAGTGGCGCACGAACAGCGCCCCCAGCTCGTCGCGCCGCCCCGCGCGTGCCCAGCCGGGCTCCACCAGGGTGCCCAGGTTGCGGGCATTTGCCCGCCAGCCCGGGTCGGCCAGCTGGATGACGCGTGTCCTCAGGGACATCGCCATCAGGGTGCCACCGTGGCGCCACAATGCAACCACCTGACCCGCGCCCCCCCTGGCTACAGCAGCCAGCTCGGCAAGTAGACCGTTTTGCGGTTTCACACGTCAGCCCGCCCGATGAACTCACAGCGTGGCTGGCTGGTATCGCTTGGTCTGTCCCTGACCTTCGTGGGCGGCTGCACCCCGCGCAGCCACGGCCCTGGGCCGCTGGCACCCACGACCAGGTCCAAACCCGCGACACCCAAGGTGCCGCCCCCGACGGTGGCCGACGTCGCCGACGCCGACTCCGACGCCCGCACCCTGGACTCCAAGGTCACCCGGGTCACGGTGTACTCGGATCGCGCCCGCATCAGCCGCCAGGCCAGCGCCGAGGCCGGCACCGAGGCCACGGTGTTCGCCTTCCGCGGGCTGCCGGGCTGGGTCGACGACGGCTCGGTGCAGGTCTCGGCCAGCGCCGGGCGCATCGACGACGTCCGCGTCGACCGCCGCTTCCTGGCCCGCGCCACCGACCTCAGCTGGCAGCGCGTCGAGGCCCAGCACAAGGCGCTGACCGACAAGCTGGCCGCGCTGCGCGACGAGCTGGCCGTGATCGACGCCCAGAAGCAGCAGGTCGAGGCCATCAAGGCCTTCTCGCTGGCCAAGATCACGCAGGACACCATCATCGGCGACATCAAGGTGCAGAGCTACGGCGACGTGGTGCAGTTCATCGGCGAGCAGCTGCGCAAGCTCAGCGCCGCGCGCCGCGCCGCCCAGCATCGCCTCGACGACCTGACCCCCGAGTACGACGCCAGCCTGCGCCGCCTCGACGACGCGCGCAGCCTGATGAAGCTGGAGGAGACCACCGTGCTGGTGACGCTCAAGGCCAGCGCGCCGACCCCGGTCACCGTCGAGCTGACCTACATGCTGCCCGGCGTGACCTGGGAGCCGATGCACGAGCTGCGCGCCAGCACCACCGACGCCAAGACCGTGGAGGTCATCTCGTTCGCCGCGGTGACCCAGACCAGCGGCGAGGACTGGGGCGGCGCCGAGCTGTCGTTCTCGACCCAGTCGACCACGCAGTCGGTGCGCATCCCCGAGCTGGAGGCGCTGACCCTGGGTGACACCCAGACCGCGACGCGGATCTTGACCAGCCAGATGTCGTCGTTCACGCGCGCCCAGGCCGCCTTCCAGGGCCAGAGCCAGCTCTGGAACAAGGTCCGCGGCGGCACCAGCGCCGAGCGCGCGCGCGAGAACTTCGAGCAGGTCTACCGCAGCAACATCGAATATCTGCAGGTGGTGCAGGGCCGCACGGTGTCGCTGTTCGAGAGCCTGGAGAAGCGCGGCACCACCGCGCACTACAAGGCGCAGCCGGCCTCCAGCGTGCGCGGCGACGGCCACCCGGTGCGCCTGCTCATCGGGCGCGACGTGCTGGGCTCGACGCAGAAGATCGTGGCCGCGCCGGAGCAGAGCCTGAACGCCGCGCGCACGGTGGCGATGACCAACTCGACCGGCCAGGCGCTGCTACCCGGCAAGGTCGCGCTGTACCAAGACGGCACCTTCCTGGGCATGACCGACAGCGAGTTCATCGCCAAGGGCGAGCGCTTCTCGCTGTTCCTCAGCGTGGCCGACCACATCAAGCTGACGCGCCAGCTGGATCGCAAGCAGAGCACGCTGATCCGCAAGGCGCGCAACCAGATGCAGGTCGTCTTCATCATCAACGTCGAGAACCTGTCGGCCGAGGAGACCTCGTTCACGCTGACCGATCGCATCCCGGTGTCGGAGAACAAGGACATCAAGATCGAGAAGATCAGCATCACGCCGGCCAACAAGGCCGACTCGCAGGGCCTTCTGCACTGGGAGCTGACGCTGAAGCCCGGCGAGAAGCGCGACTTCCGCATCAGCTACCAGGTCGAGTACCCCGCCGAGCTGGTCATCGAGGCCAACCGCCGCCGCGCCATGCAGCCCGCGCCCGCCCCGGGCAGCATGAACCCGTACGCGCCGTCGAAGTCGGATATCGCGGACCAGCTGCGGGATCTGGAAGCGAACTTCTAGGCGGAACCCGGACAGACAGGCCACAGGGTACAGGTCACAGGAAACAGGCAATGAGCACTGTCGGAGGGGTCGGCGATGGTCCCGGCCTGCTTTGTCACCGATGTGCCCGGTCTGTCAGCGGTGTGCCCGGTCTGTCACCGATGTGCCCGGTCCGTACCGCCTGTACCGCGCAGGTCGTGCGACCGCACCGCCCGCCGCACGCCGCCCCATTGCTCATCGCCTGTGACCTGTGACCTGTGGCCTGTGACCTGTTCGTCCGTGCTATCCGGCCCACGGTGTCCTCACCAGCTGGAACGTCGCCACCGCAAACGCCGCGACTCCCACCGCGTAAAAGCCCCACTTCACCTTGTTCTTCACCACCAGGCCGATGCCGGCCATGAAGAGGCACAGGGCGTAGATCACGCTGGTGAGGCCGAACTTGTCGCCGACCTCGTTGGCGCGCTGGCCTTCCTTGAAGCGCTTGTCGGCGGCGTCGGACATCTCGAGGGTGGCGCCGACCATCTTCTCCCAGTGGTCGTCGCCCAGCTCCTGATCGAGTGACGCGGTCAGCTGCTCGAACGACAGCGTCTTGCCCTCGTCGGCAGCGGCGGCCGGCGCCGCCGGCGCGGCCGCTGGTGCGGGCGTGGCCGCCGGGGCCTCGTCCTCGTCATCCGCCTTGCTGTCGGCCTTCTCGGCCCGGGCGTCGTCGCGGCCCGCGGTCGGCTGCTTGTCGGTGGCGCCGCCGGGCGCCGCCGGCGCGGCGTCGTCGTCACCGCCGCGGAAGTAGCCCGCGGGCAGCCCGAGCTCCTTGTAGCCCTCCTCGCTGAGCTGGTGCTGGTACAGGTAGGCCGCGATGGTGATGTTGAGCTCGCGGGTGCCGTCGTCGGTGTCCTTGGTGTTGAGCGCGGTCAGGATGGCCTGCTTGGCCTGGATGTCGAGCGCGGTGTCCCGCTCGGCCTCGGTGGCGGCGCGGTTGTAGGCCGACTCGGCCTGGGTCGACAGCTTGTTGGCGTCGGCGTAGCCCTCGACGCTCTGGCCGCCCCACAGGTCGCCTTGATAGGCGGCCCACGCCGCGCCGACCGCCGCCAACCCCAGCAGGATGGCGCTGGCCAGCTCGAACTTGTCGATCTTCTTCTTGTCGTCGTCCGCGGCGTCACTCATGCACTCCCCCGGTCCTGACCGCACCGATGCGGGGGCCGTAGAGTCTCACGCCGACGTGCGCGACGGCTACTGCTGCTCGATCCCGGGCACCGGCGTGGTCGGGGTCGAGTCGCTCGGCTGGGTCGGATCGGTCGGCTGCGTCGGGTCGCCGGGCTGCGTGGTGGTGCCGGTGCCGGTCTGCTCGGGATCGGGCAGCAGCACGTCGTCGTCGCAGCAGCCCATGCTGTCGCAGCCCGGCTGCGGGAAGTCGTTCATGGTGCAGGGGTGCTTGCGGTCGTCGCCCTGGCCGCTGTTGCCGTCGTAGTAGCAGTCGATCTTGCCGCTGTGCAGATCGTCGAGGTTGTCGCCCGGGATCCCGGTCGGGCTGCGCTGGCCGCCGTTGCCGTTGCTCTTGTGCAGCGGCGCCGGCGACATCGGCATGAGGCTCTGCGGATCGGGCCGACACTGCTTGCCGCTGAGCGCGCTGGTGTACGTGGCCACCTCGGGATCGCTGCTGCAGCCCGCCAGCGCGACGCCGAACGTGACCGCCAGCAGCAGGCCTCCTCGCGTGATCGTCCTGGTCATCATGGTCATCTCCTGTGCGCTGCCCCATTGCATCGCGCGGACCGGCGCACCCTGGTCGCAGGGCCGGGAGGTGCGCCCCACCGAGGCGCGCGCAAGCGTGCAGTCGATTACCGAATCGGCATCCACAGCGGGGAGAGTCGCGGCCCCGCTCCGGGGTCTCGCGCCCCGGCGACCATGTGCACACAACGTTGATCCAATTGCGTTTTTCGGCGTATCCAGGGCGTGACTCGGTCGTAAACGAGGCCCACGTAAGGGGCTCCGACCTGGTAGCGTTTCCAGCCATGCGCCGCCCCTCCGTCGTGGTCTCGCTTCGCCTCCCCCTCGCGCTCACGGTCATGCTCGCGGTCGCGACCGCCGCCCCGCTGGGCCTGACCGGCTGCGGCCCCACGCGCCGCCCCGCCGCCCCGGTCGCCCCCACCGGCGAACCCGGCTTCGCGCCCGAGCCAGGCGCCGCCCCGCCGCGCCCGCGCAGCCGCCCGACCGACGGCGACCGCGACGGTGACGGCGAAGCCGACGACGTCGACAAGTGCCCCGACGATCCCGAGGATCACGACGGCCACCAGGACGTCGACGGCTGCCCGGATCCCGACAACGATCGCGACGGCATCCTCGACCAGGACGACAGCTGCCCGATGAACCCCGAGGACAAGGACGGCCACGCCGACGAGGACGGCTGCCCCGACGGCGATCCCGGCGACCGCGACTTCGACGGCCTCGGCGACGCCAGCGACAAGTGCCCCGACGATCCCGAGGACAAGGACGGCTTCGAGGACAGCGACGGCTGCCCCGACCCCGACAACGATCACGACGGCATCCTCGACGTCGACGACCTGTGCCCGAACGACCCCGAGGACGCCGACGGCTTCGAGGACGAGGACGGCTGCCCCGACCCCGACAACGACAAGGACCGCATCCTCGACGCACAGGACCGCTGCCCCAACGAGCCCGAGACCGCCAACGGCCGCCAGGACAGCGACGGCTGCCCCGACTGAGCGACGCCGCACAGCGCCACGCCACGCCGCCCCGCGCGCCGCGCGCTCAGAAGCCGATGACCAGCAGCTGCCCTGCCCCACTGGCGGTCGCGGTGGTCACGTAGGCGCGATTGCCGACCACCTCGACCGCGGTCGCCGGGCTGACCAGCTCCAGCGTCTGCTTCACCGTGGGCGAGGCCGGGTTCGAGACGTCATAGAACCAGACCCGCCCCGCGCTGCCGACCACCCCGACCGCGACCAGCGTCGAGCCCACCGCGTCGAGATCGCGCACGTCGCGGTAGCGGTCGCCACCGAGGCGCACCAGCGCGGCCGGGTTGGTGGCGTCGATGATCGACAGATCGCCCGCGCCGACGAAGAGGCGGCTGCCCTCGCGGTCGAGCGCGAACGAGGTGGTCGAGCTGCCGCTCAGCGTCCCCAGCGGCGTCTGCGTCACGGTGGCCGGGCTGGTCACGTCGAACGCCGCCACGCTGCCGCCGCTGCCGAGCAGGAACGCGGTGTTGCCATCCGCCGACAGCGCGACGTCCTTGACCGTGGTGCTCCAGGTGATGGCCGACACGCCACGGCTCAGCGTGGTGTTCAGCGGGTCGGCGATGGTGGCGATGCCCAGCATGCCCTCGCTGGTGTAGCTCTTCTTGCCGCAGGCCACGAAGGCCCAGGTGCCGCGCAGGACCAGCTTGCCGCAGTCGGCGTTGAAGCCCACCGCCGACAGCACCGTGGGCGACAGCGCGTTGCGCACATCGACGAGCTTGAAGCTGCCCACGCCGACCATGGCGAACTTGTCGGGCGTCACCACCACGCCACGCCCGGTCGAGTGCGGCGCCACGTCCTTGACGACCTGGATGGTCGGCGCGCTGGCCTGCGCGACATCCACGATCGACAGCCCGAGCTGGTCGAGCATCACGTACGCGGTGGTGCCGACCACGTCGAGGCCGCGCGCCGCCGAGGTGAAGTTGACCGAGCCGAGCAGCACCGGCTGCCCCGCCGTCGGCGGTGTGTAGCGCACCTTGACCCAGCGGAAGTCGACCCACTCGTCCCGCGTCCGCGGCGGCTGGTGGCCCTGCACCTGCACGCCGATGAGGTTGTCGCCCTCGGCCAGGGTGATGTCGGCGGAGTCCTCGCCGAGCACCTGGCTGGCCCAGGCCTGGGCCTGGAACTGCGCGTCGTACACCGTGAGCGACCAGGGGAACGACTCGGGATCGAGCGCGATGCGCAGCGTCGGATCGGTGCGCACCAAACCGTCAACCAGGTCGGTCTGCGGGTTGCCCGGGGTGCCCGCCAGGGCGACCAGGTTGGCGGCCGGCAGGACATTGTCGAGGTCGTCGTGATCGGCCTTGCTCCACAGCTCGCGCACCTGGTCGCGCGGGATGTAGGCCCAGGTCCCGAGGTACGCGATGCGCGGATAGACGCGCGAGGTGTCGGTGGCGTTGGCGCGCCCCTGGTAGGGCACGAAGCCGCCGTCGCCGCCCTGCCAGGTCAGCGTCTTGGGGCTGCTGGCGTCCTGGCGCCAGGGCCAGTTGGGATCGGAGATGAGGAAGCGGATGGCGCCGCCGTCGGTCTGCTTGGCGAAGGCCAGCAGCGCATGGCCGGACACGCCGCCGTCCGGGGTGTCGCGCTGCACGCTGACGTACTGCGGGCTCTTCGAGACGTACAGCGCGGCGGTCAGCAGCTGGTGCGTCAGCGACGGGTCGGCGTACTGGCGATCGTTGACGCGCCACCAGCCGCGCCGCTCGGCGGTGAACAGCGACTGCGTCTGCACCGCGCTGGCCAGCCGCCAGGCGCGCTGGTCGTCGCGGTAGAAGGCCTGCGACGCGCGCGTCGAGCTGGCCAGGCCGGGCGGGCGCTGGTCGGCGTACTCGACCAGCGGCGGCCCACCGTCGCGACGGCGGTCTTGCCAGTAGCTCAGGGCCGACACCACCTGCCCGGAGCAGAAGCCATCCGGCGCGGCGTACGAGCCGTGGTTCACCATCGGAAAGTCATCACTGCCGAACACGAAGGTGGTGGCCATGGCCTCGTCGAGCTTCACCTTCAGGGTCAGCAGGGTGAGGTACTCGGAGAAGTGGCGGGTGTGGAACGTGGTGCCACCCGGGGACGGGAACGACGGCATGCCCTCGAGCTCGCCGGTGCTGCGGTCATAGCCGAACACCATGGCGAACTCGTCGGGGTTGCCGGTGCCGGGCACGAAGATCTCGAGCGGCTCCTCGGCCAGGCCGGACGCGCTGGCCTGCAGGCTGACCAGGGCCGAGCCGGCGCGCACGCTGTCGATGTCGACCGCCTCGACCGGGGTCGCGCGCACGGTCAGCGTGACGCTCGAGCTCCACGCGCCGGCGGGCACCGTGATGCGCAGCCCGGCGACGAGGCCGTCGGGCACGGTGACCACCGCGCCGCCGCTCGGCACGCTGGTCTCGAGCACCGCCACCTGATCGCCCAGCTGCAGCGGCTTCGGCGGCGTCGGTGACGAGCCGCCGCAGTTGCACCCGTGCAGCACGAAGGCCAGCGCGAACAGCCACTGTCGTGACATGAGAGCCTCCCCCGCTCGCGAGGTTGCATCGCCGATGCCAGCGCGGCGCCGTCGCAGCCGGCACGCGGCGCAGCGACGCCAGGGATCACGGCCAGATGTGCGGCCGCCATGTGCGCCCCGACGGCGCGCCGCGCGCGCGCGCACGGCCTGCCTGCGGGGGCCGCGATCGACTGCAGAACCTGCGCGATTCGTGGTGCCGGCGCGCCGCCGCGCGCGTCACTCGAAGTGGAACGCCACCACGGTGTTGCCGCTGGTGGAGACCACGAAGGCCTCGCCATCGCGGGCGGCGACCACATAGTCGGCGCTGGCCTCCAGATCCACCGGCGGGCCAAAGTCGGCGCCGCTCAGGCTGCGGTGGCTGGCGCGCAGCACCGGGAAGCCGAGGTTGGCCGCCTCGACCCAGAACAGGTGGGCATCGTCGCCGTCGATGGCGACCTTGGCCTCGCCGCCCGTGTTGCCCGCGCGCTGGTACACCACGCGGGTCGTGGCCGCGCCGCCCTGCATGAGGTGCAGCCAGACCTCGAGCGCGCTGCCGCCGCCCTCGGTCCACGTCACCATGCGCCTGG
>JBGASF010000123.1:0-24633 GCA_044229835.1 Polyangia bacterium
GATGCTCGCCGGGTACTTCGGGATCGCGCGATGACGGGGTGCATGCGGCGGGAGGCGCCCCACCGCTTCGAGGTCGAGCTCGAGGACGAAGCACTCGCCTTCGACGTCGAGCGCGTCGGCGGCGTCGGGGTGCACCGCACCGCGCGCACCGGCATCACCTTCGTGTGCGTGGGGCTGCACGGCGAGCGCACCTTCCACTTCTATCGTCACCCCAGCGCCGACATGCTGATCACCGAGAACGACATCGCGGGCGCCGCGGGGGTGATCGCCGACAGCCGCGTGGTCCACTTCGGATCGTCGATGCTGGCGCGCGAGCCGTCGCGGGCCGCCCTGCTGCGCGCGCTGGAGCTGGCGCGCGGGGCCGGCTGTCTGCTCAGCACGGATCCCAACTTGCGGCTGCATCTGTGGGAAGATCCGGGCCAGGCGCCCGGCCTCATCAAGCGGGCCCTGGAGGGAGCCGCGGTGGTCAAGATCTCCGATGACGAGCTCGGGCCGCTGCTGGGCACCACCGAGGTGGCGCGCGCGGGGCGGCTCTTGCGCGATCTCGGCGTCGGCGTCGCGGTCATCACGCTGGGGGCGCGCGGCTGCTACTACGATGCGCCCTGCGGCACCGGGGCGCTGCCCGGGCTGCGCGTCGACGTGGTCGACACCACCGGCGCGGGCGATGGCTTCACCGCGGGGCTGTGGGCGGAGCTTTCGCCTCACCTCGTCGAGGGGCGCACCCCGGCCGAGCTGTCACGCGGCGAGCTGGAGGCGGCGCTGGGGTTCGCCAACCGTGTCGCGGCGCGGGTGGTCACACGGCTGGGCGCCACCGCGGCGCTGCCACGCCGGAGCGAGCTGGAGGGCATGTCATGAGGCGGACGAGGGTGCCGGCGCTGGGGTGGTGGCTCGCGGTCGTGGTCGCAGTCGGGCTGGGGCTGGGTGCAACCGGGGTGGCGCGCGCAGACGAGGGTGACGACGACGACGACGTCCAGATCGATCCGCCCGGCGACGGCGACGCCGACGCGCCCAAGGATGGCGACACGCCGCCGGCCGACACCAGCGGCGCCGACGCCAAGCAGGAGGCGCGCCGCCTGATCGAGGAGGGCGACAAGCTGTTCGCGGGCGGCGACGCCAAGGGGGCGCTGGAGCGCTACCTGGCCGCGCACGCGGCGTTTCCCAGCCCCAAGATCTACTACCCGCTGGCGCGCGCCGAGGAGAAGCTGGGCCGGCTGGGCGCGGCGCTGGCCCACTACGAGCAGTTCCTCGCCGAGGCGGCCGGCCAGGTGCCGGCGGCGCTCAAGAAGGAGGCCCAGCGCGCGGCCGGCAAGCTGCGCCCGCGCGTGGCGCGGGTGACCTTTCAGGTCGACGTCGACGGCGCGGTGGTGACGGTCGATGGCCGGCCGGTGGGCTCGGCGCCCATCGAGGGCGTGGTCTATGTCGACCCCGGCGAGCGCGTCTTCCTGGCCGAGGCCGAGGGCTATGCGCCCGCGCGCCTGGAGCAGACGCTGAGCGCGGGCGAGGAGGCCGAGATCCTGCTCGATCTCGAGGAGCTGGCCAAGGCGCCGCCCGACAAGCCCAAGCCCAAGGTGACCCCCGAGGAGCCCGAGGAGCCCGAGCAGCCCGCGGCGGAGGCGCCGCGCCAGCGCCCGGCGCGCTGGCCGTTGTGGGTCGGCCTGGGCGCCACCGGGACGCTGGCCACCATCGCGCTGATCACCGGGGTCTCGGCGGTCGGACAGCACGATGTCTTCGCGGACGAGACCCGCTCGGTCGAAGATCGCGAGGCGGCGCGTGACAGCGGCCAGACCCTGGCGATTGTCACTGACGTCCTGCTGTTCAGCGCGGTCGGCACGGCGACGTTCACCACCTGGTACTACTTCGCGCGCGTGCGCGGCCGGGGCGAGGCGGCAGGGGCGCAGCAGGCCAGGCGGCCCCGGCGCGGGGGCGCGGCGGCCGCACGCGCCGGTGGGCTGCAGGCCGCGCCCGTGCTGTGGCCTGGTGGTATCGGAGTGGCCGGGCGGTTCTAGAGGGTGCTACCATCTCGGGCGAGGCTGACTTGCCCGCCTGTCCGCACTGCCGCCAGGAACACCCGCCCAAGCTCAAGGTGTGTCCGGTGACCAACCAGCCGATGCCGGGGACGACCGTGCCGGGCCGGGTGTTCGACGGCAAGTACCGCGTGGTGCGCCACCTGGCCGACGGCGGCATGGGCGCGGTGTTCGAGGCCGAGCACCTGGTGCTGGGCAAGCACGTCGCCATCAAGGTGCTGCACCCGGAGTACGCCGCCAACGACGACATCCTCGAGCGCTTCAAGCGCGAGGCCCGCGCGGCGAGCGCGATCGGGCACGAGGGCATCATCGAGATCTGGGACATGGGGCGCAGCGAGGACGGCTCGCTGTTCATCGTCATGGAGCTCCTGCGCGGGCTCAACCTGCACGAGGTCATCACCAAGGAGAAGCGGCTGGAGGCAGGGCGCGCGGCGCACATCCTGACCCAGACGCTGTCGGCCCTGGCGGCGGCGCACCAGTACAACATCGTGCACCGCGATCTGAAGCCGGAGAACGTCTTCCTGATCACGCGTGGCGCCGACTCCGACTTCGTGAAGATCCTCGATTTCGGCATCTCCAAGATGCTCAACCAGGACCAGTCGATGAAGCTGACGTCGACCGGGTTCGTGCTGGGCACGCCGTACTACATGGCGCCCGAGCAGGCCCGCGGCGGCACGCTCGATCACCGCGTCGACATCTATGGTGCGGGCGTCATCCTGTATCAGTGCGTGACCGGGCGGCTGCCGTTCTCGGCGCCCAACTTCAACGCGCTGCTGTTCGAGATCGCGGCCGGCAAGGTGCCGCCGCCGCGCAGCATCGTGCCGGATCTGCCGGTGCCGTTCGAGCGCATCATCCAGCGCGCCATGGCGGTCGACCCGCAGCAGCGCTACCAGACCTCGGCCGAGTTCGCCGAGGCGCTGCGGCCGTTCGTGCGCGCCTCGGCGGACCTGTCGACGCGCACGCCGGCGCCCGAGCTGGCCAAGCTGGTGCTGCCGCTGCAGGCCATGCCGAGCGGGCAGCACCGGCTGCCCAGCGTGCTCAAGCCCAGCGACCGCACCATGCTGGAGGGGCAGGCGCCGTCGCCCGACCAGATCGCGGCGGCGATGGCGGCGGCGCAGCAGGGCGTCGGCGCCCAGCAGCCATGGACGCCACCGGGGGGCACCGGACAGACGCCGATGGCGCTGCAGGCGGTGGCGGCGCCCAAGCCGGCCGACCAGGGGCAGGGCGGGGGCGGGCGCACCGCGCTGGTGCTGGGGCTGGGCGCGCTGGTGGGCGCCGGGCTGGGCGTGGTGCTGTTCTTCATGGGTGGCGACAAGGCCGGCGCGGGCGCGGCGGCGGCGCGCAAGCCGCGGCTGGAGCTCGGCACCATGGCGGCGCTCGGCAAGGCGGGGGCAGGGGGCAGGCCGGGCGCGAGCCCGCCGCCGTCGGCGAGTCCCAGCGCGAGCCCGGCCACCGATGTCAGCCCGAGCGTGAGTCCGAGCCCGAGCGCCAGCCCGGGCACCGAGGTCAGCCCGAGCGCGAGTCCGAACGCCAGCCCGGTGGCGGGCGGCGCCGCTTCCGCGGTCGATGCCGGAGTGGCGCCCGCGACGGCCGCGACGGCGGTCGATGCCGCGGTCGCCAGGCAGGTCACCATCACGTTCGAGATCTCGCCGCCCGAGGCCACGGTGACCTGGAACGACGAGGCCGTGGTCGGCTACAGCAGGACGGTGCCGGCGTCGGATGACAAGGTGAAGCTCAAGGTGGCCGACCCGGCGTATCGCTCGCGCGAGGTCTCGTTCCGGCCCAACAAGGATCAGACCATCACCATCCGGCTGCAGAAGAAGGGCTCCGGCGGGACCAAGGCGCCGGGCAGCCAGATCGACCTGTAGCCGGCGCGGGCCGAGCGCGCCGGGATCAGTTGTCCCAGGCGTCGGGGGTGCCCAGGATGGCGGGCGCCAGCGAGGTGCCGGTGAAGTCGGGCGGCGCCAGGTCGCCGAGGCAGCCGCGGTCGAGCGGCGCGCGCGGCGCGACCACGAACTGCAGCAGCAGATCGAGCCCGCAGTCGGGCGCGCCCGGGGTGCGCGTCGGGGTGCTGTCCACCACGCTCTGGGCCGCGTGCGGGAAGATGATGATGCTCTGGCCCTGGGCGGTGAAGTGCTCGGCGGCGCCCGAGGCCATCAGGCGCGCGGCGGGCGCCAGCGGATCCAGGCCGCCGGCCAGCTGCAGCAGCGGGGTCTCGGTGGCGGCCCAGCTGCGCAGCCGCTCCGGGAAGGGGTAGCGCGGCCAGGCCTCGGTGCGCGCGCGCAGGCCGATGCCGATGCCCGGGCAGGCCAGGCAGGCCTCGGCGGCGCGCTCCAGGACGGGGTCCATGGCGGGATCGGTCAGGCCCAGCTCGGACAAGAGGATGTTGCGCGCCAGCACCGGGGAGAACGAGGTGTCGGCGCCCTGCTGGGCCTCCTGCCAGCGCAGCGCGTTCATGGCGGCGTCGCGATCGGCGGGCGCGCAGCGCTGCAGGCGGTACACCAGCGCGGGCGCCGCGACCCGGGTGTCGTCATGAGCGATCAGCGCGGCCAGCAGCTGCTCCAGGCGTCGCGGGGTCAGGCCGGCGTCGACCACGGCGGGGCAGTGGCTGCCGTCGGCGAGGCGGCGCTCCAGGCTGTCGAGCGCGCTCCACGGATCGGCGCCCAGCTTGCTCGAGCACAGGGCGTCGGCGCCGCACAGATCGAACCAGCCGCGCGCGGCCTGGTTCCACAGCGAGTCGTAGTCGAGGTAGGTGCGGTCGGGCCAGCTGACCGAGTCGAGGATGACGCCGTCGGCGCCGTCGGGGCTGAGCTGCAGGAAGCGGTGCGCCAGCGTGGTGCCGTAGCCGACGCCATAGATGAAGACCGGGCGCCCGGAGACGCGGAAGCGCGCGATCAGCGCCGCCAGGTCGCGGGCGGCCGCCTCGGAGCTGTAGTCGGCCAGGGTGTCACCCATGCGGCGGCGCAACGAGGCCACGCAGACCGGCCACTCCTCGTCGGTGATGGTGACGCCGCCGGGGCTCTGCGGCGCCTCCTCGTCGTCGCAGGCCAGGCGACCCGAGAGGCCGCTGCCGCGGTGGTCGGGCAGGAACAGCTCGAGCTCGGGTGAGCGGGTGGCGATGGTGTCGAGCAGCGCGCCGAGGCCCGCGCCGGCCGCGCCGGGGCCACCTTGCAGCAGCCAGAGCTGCGCCTTGGGGGCGATGCGCGGCAGGTGCTCGACGTGCAGAGCCAGGCGGGCGCCCTGGGGGGCGCTCCAGCGCACCGGGACCGAGAGCTCGCTGCACTCGCGGCTGCCGCACGGGGTCCACACCAGGGGCGGCTCGAGGCGGGCGTCCGGGCTGGCCGTCGCGGCGTCGTCGGGCAGACCGGCGTCAGGCTCGACCACACCCGTCCCGCCGCAACCGACGACACAAAGCAGGAGCCCAGCCCAGGCGGTCCGCACGTGTGATCCACTTTACAAGGCGCATGCCAGCGCGAACACCGCGAAATGGCAGGGGCCGTCGCCGGGTGGTGTCGCACGGTGCGACAACCTGACGTGCGCCCGTGCACAGGCGTGCATTCGCGCACGCCCCCAGGACCGGAGACGGACACGAACTGACCCTCGCGGGGCGAGGTCAGTTCGTGATGATGACCCGGTAGCCATTGCTCACCGCCTCGAGGTCGTCGAAGACCTCGATGATGAGCACGCTGCCGGCGGGGTCGGCGGTCAGCTCGGCGAAGTCGCCGGTGGTCGCGGCGGCGGTCGCCAGCGGGGCGGTGCTGAAGCCGCTGTACAGGCGCAGGTCGAGGTCGCCCTGCAGCGGGTCGAACTCGACGCGGACCCGGATCGGCGCCGCCGAGACCCGGCTGAAGCGGAAGAAGTCGTGGTCGCCGCGCCGGCACAGGTCGGCCAGGAAGTTGGTGCTGGGCGCCATGCCGGCGCTGCTCAGGGTGTCGTCGCCGGGCATCTCGCAGGTCACGCGCCCGTCGGTGGTGGCGTCGGCCATGGCGTCCACGGCGGCATCGACCGCGGCGTCACCGCCGTCGTTGACGCTGGCGTCGACCGCGGCGTCCACGATGGCGCCGTCGAAGTCGAGCGCCAGGCTGCAGCTGCCGACCAGCACCGCCGCGGCCGCGGCACAAGCGAGCACGGTCAGTGGCAGCGCCCGACGCATCTCCCCCGGCACGCTACCGCCGCGCGCCCGCGCGAGCAAGAAGCCGCTTCAGCCCCCGCGACGCAGCCCGCCAGCGAGCTTGCTCCGCGCGGACAAGCTCGCTATACCGGCACCACCATTCGAGGAGATCCCGTGTACTTCCAGGACGCCATCTTGGAGTTGCAACACTTCTGGGCCGAGCAGGGCTGTGTCATCCAGCAGCCCTACGATCTGGAGGTCGGCGCCGGCACCTTCCACCCCGCCACCCTGCTGCGCGCGCTGGGTCCCGAGCCGTGGAACGCGGCCTACGTGCAGCCGTCGCGACGCCCCACCGACGGTCGCTATGGTGAGAACCCCAACCGCCTGGGCGCCTACTACCAGTTCCAGGTCATCCTCAAGCCGTCGCCGGTGGAGTCGCAGGAGATCTACCTGCGGTCATTGAAGCGCATCGGCATCGACCCGCTGGATCACGACCTGCGCTTCGTCGAGGACGACTGGGAGTCGCCCACGCTGGGCGCCTGGGGCCTGGGCTGGGAGGTCTGGTCGGACGGCATGGAGGTCACGCAGTTCACCTACTTCCAGCAGGCCGGCGGCATCGATCTGCGCCCCATCTCGTGCGAGCTGACCTACGGCCTCGAGCGCCTGGTGATGTACCTGCAGAACGTCGACAACATCTACGATCTGGAGTGGGTCAAGGGCGTCAAGTACGGCCAGGTCCACCACCAGAGCGAGGTCGAGTACTCCAAGTTCAACTTCGAGCACGCCGACATCGCGCTGCACTTCGAGCTGTTCGACAAGTACGAGAAGGAGTGCAAGCGGCTGGTCGCCGCCGGGATCGTGCTGCCGGCGTACGACTTCGCGCTCAAGTGCAGCCACGCCTTCAACCTGCTCGACGCCCGCGGCGCCATCAGCGTGACCGAGCGCCAGCGCTTCATCGGCCGGGTCCGCGGCCTCGCCAAGGCCTGCGCGGAGGGCTACCTCGCCGAGCGTAAACGCCTGTGTTTTCCCCTGCTACCTGATGGACACCCTGACAAGGAAGCGGCCAAGGCGGCGCTCGCGGAGATCAAGGCCGCGGCCGCGATCCCGGTGGAGAGCGCGCCATGACGGCGCATGAGCTGCTGTTCGAGATCGGCGCCGAGGAGATCCCGGCTGGCTTTCTGGCCCGCGCCCTGGCCGAGCTCGGGCCGCTGGCCGAGCAGCGCCTGACCGCCGCGCGCCTGGCCTACACGCGGGTGATCACGCTGGGTACGCCGCGCCGCCTGGCGCTCATCGTCGAGGGGCTGGCCGAGCGCCAGCCCGATCTCGAGGAGGTCGTCAGCGGTCCGCCCAAGAAGGCGGCCTACGACGCCGCCGGCAAGCCGACCAAGGCCGCCGAGGCCTTCGCCGCCAAGCATGGCGTCGCGGTCAGCGCGCTGGAGCTCGTCACCACCGACAAGGGCGAGTACCTGTCGGCGCGTCGCCACGAGCGCGGCCTGCCCACGCTGGAGCTGCTCCCGGCCCTGCTGTCGGGCCTGCTGCGCGCCATCCCGTGGAAGAAGTCGATGCGCTGGGCCGCCTACGAGGAGTCGTTCGCGCGCCCGGTGCACTGGCTGATCGCGCTCTACGGCGGCGAGCGCGTCGCGCTGGAGTTCTGCGGCGTCAAGTCGGGCAACCGCACCCGCGGCCACCGCTTCATGGCGCCCGCCGAGCTGGAGGTCGCCTCGGCGCGCGAGTGGCAGGACAAGCTGGAGCAGGCCTTCGTCATCGTCGATCCGGCCAAGCGCCGCGTGCTCATCGAGGCCGAGCTCCTGCGCCTGGCCACCGAGGCGGGCGCGCGCGTGCGCCCCGATCCCGCGCTGCTCGACGAGGTCGCCAACCTGGTGGAGTGGCCGGTCGGGATCTGCGGCAGCTTCGACCAGGAGTTCCTGGCCATCCCGCCCGAGGTCATCGTGTCGGCGATGCGCGCGCACCAGCGCTACTTCGCGATGGAGGACGGCGCCGGCAAGCTGGCGGCGCGCTTCTGCACCATCGCGGGCACCGTCACGCGTGACGCCTCCCGGGTCCGCGCCGGCAACGAGCGCGTGCTGCGCGCCCGCCTGTCGGACGCGCGCTTCTTCTTCGAGGAGGACCGCAAGGTCCGCCTCGAGGAGCGCGCCGCCAGGCTCGACGGCGTGGTCTTCCAGGCCAAGCTGGGGTCGATCGGCGCCAAGGTGAAGCGCGTCGGCGAGGTCGCCGCCTGGGTCGCCACCCAGGTCGCGCCGCAGCTCAGCGCGGCCGACGTGGCGCGCGCGGCCCACCTGTGCAAGGCCGATCTGGTCTCGCACATGGTCGGCGAGTTCCCCGATCTGCAGGGCGTCATGGGGCGCGCCTATGCCCTGCTGCAGGGCGAGTCGGCCGTGGTCGCCGACGCCATCCTGGAGCACTACCTGCCGCGCGGCGCCGGCGCCGAGCTGCCCGCCGGGGATCTGGGCGCGGTCATCGGCATCGCCGATCGCATCGACACCATGGTGGGCTGCTTCGGGGTCGGCCTGGTGCCCAGCGGCTCGGCCGATCCCTACGGCCTGCGCCGCGCCGCCATCGCCATCCTGGGCATCACCCTGGGGCGCAAGTGGCGGCTGCCGCTGCCCGGCCTGATCGACGCCGCCATCACCGCGTACGGCGGCGGGCTGCCCGCGGCCGGCAAGGCGGCGCTGCCCGGCCAGGTCATGGACTTCCTCAAGACCCGCCTGCGCGGCCTCGTGATCGAGGCGCACCAGCTGCCCGGCGACGTGGTCGACGCCGTGCTGGAGGCGCGCAGCGACGACGCGGTGTCGGCCGAGGCCCGCGCGCGCGCCCTGGGGCGCATGCGCGCGCGCGCCGACTTCGAGCCGCTGGGCGTCGCGTTCAAGCGCGTCGCCAACATCCTCAAGGGCCAGGCCGCCGGGGGCGCGCCCGACCCGGCGCGCTTCACGGTCGACGCCGAGCGCGCGCTGTGGACCGCCTTCGGCGAGGTCCAGCTCCGCGCCAAGGGCAAGGCCGACGGCTTCGACTTCGAGGGCGCGCTGGCCGAGCTGGCCACGCTCAAGCCCGCCGTCGACAAGTTCTTCGACGACGTCATGGTCATGGACAAGGACGAGGCGCTGAAGAAGAACCGCCTGGCCCTGATGGGTACCGTCAACGCCCTGTTCCTCGAGGTCGCTGACTTCCGCCAGCTGCAGTTCTAGCCCCGACAGGACAGGAGGTAGGCACATGGGCGACCAGTTCATCTACGAGTTCGGCGATGGCAAGGCGGCCGGCAACGCCGGCATGAAGGCGCTGCTGGGCGGCAAGGGCGCCAACCTGGCCGAGATGGCCGGGCCCGCGCTGCGCCTGCCGGTGCCGCCCGGCTTCACCATCTCGACCCAGGTGTGCACCGAGTACTACAAGCTCGGCGGCAAGCTGCCCGACGCCATCGAGCCCGGCATGCGCGCCGCGGTGGCCGAGATCGAGCGCCTGACCGGGACCCGCTTCGGCGACGCCGAGCGCCCGCTGCTGCTGTCGGTGCGCTCCGGCGCGCGGGTCTCGATGCCCGGCATGATGGACACCGTGCTCAACCTCGGCCTCAACGACCGCACCTGCGAGGCGCTGGCGCGCGAGAGCGGCGACGCCCGCTTCGCCTGGGACTCGTACCGGCGCTTCGTGCACATGTACGGCGACGTCGTGCTCGGCCTCAAGCCGCAGAGCGCGCGCGAGCGCGATCCGTTCGAGCTCCTGCTCGAGCGCAAGAAGGAGGAGGTCGGCATCGGCGCGCACGGCGCCGACACCGCGCTGACCGCGGAGCACCTGCGCGATCTGGTCGCGCGCTACAAGGCCGAGATCAAGGCGCGCCTGGGCATCGACTTCCCGGACGACCCCTGGCAGCAGCTGCTCGGCGGCGTGCGCGCGGTGTTCAGCTCGTGGAACGGGGCGCGCGCGGTCGAGTACCGCAAGATCTACCACTACCCCGACGACTGGGGCACCGCGGTCACCGTGATGGCGATGGTGTTCGGCAACCTCGGCGAGGACTCGGGCACCGGGGTCGCGTTCACGCGCGACGCCAACACCGGCGTGCGCCACGTCTTCGCCGACTACCTGCAGAACGCCCAGGGCGAGGACGTGGTGGCCGGCATCCGCAACCCCGGGCCGCTGGCGCGCGCCGATCGGCAGCCCGGCGATCCGCCCTCGCTGGAGGAGCTGCAGCCCGCGGCCTACGCCGAGCTGATGGAGGTCTTCACCCGGCTCGAGGGCCACTACAAGGACATGCAGGACGTCGAGTTCACGGTGCAGCGCGGCAAGCTGTGGATCCTGCAGACGCGCACCGGCAAGCGCTCGGCGCGCGCCATGGTCAAGATCGCGTGCGACATGGTCAGCGAGGGCCTCATCGATCGCGACACCGCGCTGGCGCGCCTGGAGCCGGGCAAGCTCGACGAGCTCTTGCACCCGACCATCGACGCCGACGCCGCCGAGAAGGCCGGGCGCAAGCCGATCGCGCGCGGCGTGGGCGCCTCGCCAGGCGGCGCCAGCGGGCGGGTGGTGTTCTCGGCCGACGACGCCGCGGCCTGGCACGGGCGCGGCGAGGCCGTGATCCTGGTGCGCGCCGAGACCTCGCCCGAGGACATCCACGGCATGAAGGCGGCCGAGGGGATCTTGACCGCGCGCGGCGGCATGACCTCGCACGCGGCGGTGGTCGGGCGCGGCATGGGCAAGTGCTGCGTGGTCGGCTGCTCGCAGATCAGCATCAGCTACGAGCGCGAGCAGTTCGTGGCCGGCACCGTGGTGGTCAAGAAGGGCGACGTCATCAGCATCGACGGCACCCGCGGCGACGTCTACCTGGGCACCGCGCCGCTCAAGGCCGCGCGCCTGGACGACGACTTCGCCACCGTGATGCGCTGGTCCGACGAGGTGCGCCGCCTCGGCGTGCGCACCAACGCCGACACCCCGACCGACGCCGCAGTCGCGCGCGGCTTCGGCGCCGAGGGCATCGGCCTGTGCCGCACCGAGCACATGTTCTTCTCGCCCGAGCGCATCCTGGCCGTGCGCGAGATGATCCTGGCCGACGACGAGGCCGGGCGGCGCCACGCGCTGGACAAGATCCTGCCCATGCAGCGCGGCGACTTCGACGCCATCTTCACCGCGATGGCGGGGCTGCCGGTCACGGTGCGCCTGCTCGATCCGCCGCTGCACGAGTTCGTGCCGCACGAGGCGGCCGAGATCCGCCACGTCGCCGAGGTCCTCGGCAAGCCGGTCGAGGCGGTCGAGCAGCGCCTGACCGCGCTGCACGAGTCGAACCCCATGCTGGGCCACCGCGGCTGCCGCCTGGCGGTGACCTTCCCCGAGATCTACGAGGTCCAGGTCCGCGCCATCGCCGAGGCCTGCCTCGACGTGCGCGCGCGGGGGATCGACGCGCGGCCCGAGATCATGATCCCCATCGTCGGCCTGGCGCGCGAGCTCGAGACCATGCGCGCGCTGACGCTGCGTATCCTGGCCGAGGTCGCCGCCGCGCGCGGGGCCACGCTGGACCTGCCGGTGGGCACCATGATCGAGCTGCCGCGGGCCTGCATGACGGCCGACAAGATCGCGGCGCACGCCGACTTCTTCTCCTTCGGCACCAACGACCTGACCCAGACCACGATGGGGATCTCGCGCGATGACGCCGCCAGCTTCCTGCCCGCCTACGTGGCGCGCGGCCTGCTGGCGCGCGATCCGTTCGTGGCCATCGACCGCGACGGGGTCGGCGCGCTGATGCGCCTGGCGGTCGACAAGGGGCGCGCCACCCACGCCAAGCTCAAGATCGGCATCTGCGGCGAGCATGGCGGCGAGCCGTCGTCGGTCGCCTTCTGCCACGAGCTCGGCCTCGACTATGTCAGCTGCTCGCCGTTCCGCGTCCCCATCGCCCGTCTGGCCGCCGCCCAGGCCGCGCTGGCGCACAAGGGCTGAGGCCGAGGCCAGCACCGCCACCTAAGCATGCGGATCGGCTTGTGTCTGCTGGCGCGTGCTGCTACAAGCGGGCAACCCGAAGGCCGCCTCCGGGGTCCGAGACGCGAATGATTCCAGCTGCCACGCACAAGCTCTCCCGGGTCGCCCTGCTGGCGCTGCTGGGGCTCGCCTTGCACACCGGCTGCTCCGCCAGCGAGGACTCCATCGCGCCGCCGCGGGATCGGCTGTATCACCCGGCCGGACTCGCGGTGGATCCCTCGGGAGATTGGCTCTATGTCGCCAACGCCAACGCCGATCTGCGCTATGGCAACGGCTCGCTGGTGGCGCTCGACCTCAAGAAGGCCGACGAGCTGATCGCGGCCGGGCCGGGCGGTCGCCCCGACTACTGCACCACCTCGGCGCTCAGCCCGGGCACCCTGGTGTGTGACGAGGAGAACAGCCCGCTGCTGGAGCCCGCGTCGACGGTGCGCATCGGCAACTTCGCCGGCGAGCTGCGCTACCTGCCGCGCGCGGCCGGTGGCGGTCGCCTGATCACCGCGGTGCGCGGGGACCCCTCGGTGACCTGGGCCGACGTCAGCGTGGTCAACGGCAAGCCGGTGCTGACCTGCGCCAAGACGGCCTCGTCGACCAGCGGCCTGGCCACCACCTGTGACGAGACCCACCGCATCACCAGCGTGGCGCGGGTGCCCGCGACCGCCAGCGCCAGCGACGACATGCTGCGCCTGCCCGGCGAGCCCTTCGGCCTCAGCATCGACGAGACGCTGGAGCTCGGCTATGTGACCCACCTGTCGACCGGCCACGTCACCCTGCTGGATCTGCGCGGCTCGCTGCCGGCGCCGCTGGCCATCGACTTCCGCGCCGGCTTCTTCACCGCCAACAGCGCCGGCGATCTGACCGCCTACGCGGTGCAGCCGCGCACGCCGGGCAACCCCGACGGCCTCATCTACCTGACCAGCCGCACCGCGGCGCGCATCGCCACCTTCCGCGTCACCAGCGCGCTGCCGCCGCCGGCCAGCGAGGCACGCACCGGGTCGCGCCTGGTGCCGGGGCCGACCTTCGATCTGCCGGCGCAGTTCGTGGCCACCGGGTCGCCGGCCGACGTGCGCGGGATCGCCTTCGCCGACGCCGGCGATCGCGCCTATGTGCTGTCGCGCGCGCCGGCGCAGGTCATGGTGCTCGACACCAGCATCGACGCGGCGACCGGGCTGCCGAAGAACCAGCTGGTCGATCAGATCGAGGTCTGCGCGCAGCCGTCGCTGCTGCGCGTGCGCGAGAGCGCGGCGGGCACCCGGGTCTACGTGGTGTGCTTCGCGGCGGGCCAGGTCTGGGTCGTCGATCCAGGCGCGGCGCGCGTGGTCGATGTCATCGACACCGGTCGTGGCCCCAACGCCATCGCCATCCGCGAGACCCCGACGCCGCGCGCCTACGTGGCCAACTTCGTCGATGCCACCATCTCGGTCATCGATCTGGTGCCGGGGCCGACCGAGCACGATGTGCTGATGCAGATCGGCACCCAGGTGGCGCGATGAGGATGACGCTGCGCTCGATGAGGCTCGCCGCGGGCGCGCTGGCGCTGGCCACGGTGGCGTTCGGCTGCTCCAGCGATCCGGTGCCCTCGGTGGCGCACTTCCTGGATCGCCCCACCGCGGTCGCCTTCGCGTGCGCGCAGCCCGGCGCCGACGGCGGCCTCGAGGTGGTGGCGCCCAGCGCGTGCAGCGCCATCCCGTCGCACCAGGTGAGCGAGCCCGAGGGGCCGTCGCTGTTCGGCTTCGCGCTGAACAGCGTGCGCGGCGAGGTCGCGGTGTTCGGCGGCGACGGCAAGCTGGTCGACGAGGAGCCCTCGCTGCCCGGCTTCAGCTTCATCCCGGTCGGCGCGCTGGCCGAGGATCTCGAGACCAGCAGCGACGGCAAGGACGTCTACGTCACCGTCGGCTCCAGCTGCGATCTGGCGCGCATCTCGGTCGCCGAGGCCGCGCTGGGCGACCACGCCGGCGGCGCCCAGGGGCAGGTCGCACGGATCAAGCTGCGCGCTGGCGGCACCGAGCTGGCGGCGCGCCCCGCCGATCTGGCCATGCTGCCGGCGCCGCTGTGCCTGGCCGCGACCAGCGCCACCACCACCCCCAGCCCGCGCTGCGCGCTGCTGACGCTGCCCGGCTGCGGCGCGCTCGGCCTGGTCGCGCTGGAGACCGGCGAAGTGCTGAGCGCGATGTCGCTCGACGCCAGCGTGGCGAGCGATCGTGGCAGCGCGCTGAGCTGCGCCGCCGAGTGTGGCGGCACCGCGGTCACCGGTGGCACCGGGGGCGGCGTCGATCCCGAGGGCGCTCCGGCGCCGCGTCCCATGGCGGTGGTCGAGCGCGCCGGCGGCGGCGCCCGCGTCTATGTCGGCCTCAGCAACGCCGAGGTGGTGTGGGCCATCGACGTCGGCGGCGACGGCAAGCTGGTCGCCGGCTCGGCGCGTCGCATCGTGCTGGCGGGGGCGCGCGGCGTCCTCAAGCTGCGCGCCAGCGGGCCGGTCTTGATGCAGGGCGCTCCGGCGCGCTTCCTGTACGCGGTCACCCGCGACGGCACCGTGCGCGTGCTGCGCATCGACACCCTGGAAGAGATCGAGTGCGACACCCAGGTCGATCCGCGCCTGCTGACGGTGCAGGCCCAGGAGGCGCGCATCTGCACGCCGGTGTCGCTGGGGCTGCGCCGCCGGGCCAGCGCGACCGGCCCCGGGCTGCGGCTGCCGGGCGGCGATCTGCCGCGTGACGTCGCCTTCGCCAGCGTCGACAACCTGCTGCCGCAGGAGCTGGCCGGGCTGACCACGGGGCGCATCGCGTGGAGCCCGATCCGCCTCAACGGCGAGTTCGCCTTCATCGCGGGCTCGCGCGCGCGGGTCTACACCGTGAACCTGGTCGATCGGGACGCCCTGTCGCTGCACCCGGGCGACATCGCGGCGACGCGGGCGCACCAGCTGCGCTCCGGCGTGGCCGGCCAGTACGACACCGACGGCACCCCGGTGTTTCGTTCGCAGGGCGTGCCGCGCGCCACCCTGGTGGTGCGCATCGACGACACCGGCGCCGAGCTGGTGGCCGACGCCAAGGCGCCCGATCTGCGCAAGGTGCTGAACGCCGACGGCCTCGCGGTGCCCCACCCGGTGCAGCGGCTGCCCTCCGAGGGTGGCACGCTGTCGGTGGCGGAGATCGAGGCCGAGCGGCGCGCGACCTTCCCGGATCTGCACGAGCTGCTCTCGGGTGATCGCTGGCAGTTCATCTTCGAGGGCTCGCTGACCGCGGGCGTGCCGCGCTTCGGCGACAACATCCGCACGCCCATCAACGACACCGGCGTGCTCGAGGACGCCACCGCGCCGTTCTGCGCCATGGGCGTGCAGCCGGGCGACATCCTGGTGCTGCGCGGCTGCACCCAGCCGAGCGACTGCGCGCCGGGCTCGACCTGTACCAACAACCTGGGCGCGCCCGCGGGGCTGCCCGGGCTGTGCTTCCCGGGCAGCGACGACGATCGCAAGCGGCTGTCGGCCGAGTGCGCCGACGTCATGATCACGGGGCGGCGCTATCAGGTGCGCGAGGCCAGCGCGACCCGGCTGGTGTTCGGGACCGCGGCCGAGCCGCACCCGCGCCACCTGGTGTGCACGGCCGACACCGACTGCCCCAGCACCATCGATCAGACCACCGGCCTGATGCGCAGCTTCGCCTGCGAGAGCGCGCCGGCGCCGAGCGGGCTGCGCCACTGCGAGGCCAAGTGCGCGTCGAGCGGCGAGTGCGGCTCCGGCTTCGTGTGCGACCTCGGGCGCGGCCGCTGCACCGCGGGCGGGCTGCCGCGGCCGGGCTGCTTCCCCGAGCTGCAGCGCTACGAGGTCCGCGTCGGCGATGCGCTGTATGCGTCGCGCGCGGGCGGGGTCGCGCAGCATCGCGTGGTCGCCGACGCCGGCGGTCAGTGTGTCATCGACGGCGGCAAGAGCCCGCTCTTGCAGAACCGCGTGCCGCGCAACCCGCCGGCGTGCGCCGCGGGTGTCGAGGGGCCGTGCCTGAGCGGCGGCGCGGTGCGCTTCGAGAACCCGTCGCTGCACTTCGACTTTACCGGCATGAGCGGCGAGATCCCGACCGGCTATCTGATGGAGGTCGAGATCGGCGGTGGCTTCGGCTCCAATGGCGCGGACCTGGATTCGCCGCTGCCGTTCTCGCTGGAGCGCGCGCCCGACAGCTTCCTCTACATCGTGCAGAGCGGCGACAACGGCAGCGGCGGGCGCGGCGTCGTGCAGCGCATCCAGCCGCAGAACGTGTCGCGCGATCGCAACTTCATCATCCGCTGACCAAGCCTTGCTTGGTCAGCGGATGTCCGAGTCCGGTCCGGCTCTGGCTGACCAAGCCTTGCTTGGTCAGCGGATGTCCGGGTCCGAGTCCGGGTCCGGCTCTGGCTGACCAAGCTTGCTTGGTCAGCGGATGTCCGGCCGACACAAGATGTTGTAGTGGCCGGCCCCTTCGATGACCACATGTAGGTGTCGCTGGATCCGATCTTCCTGATTGATCTCAGAAACTTGCCCGATCGATCGGGGCGTTCGAAGATCGCTCCATGGCACTCACGAAGGTCGACCACTTCAAGGATGCCGGGGTCGACGTCCGGCTGGAGAGCCGGCAGGTGTTCCTGCTCTTCTTCGGTGGCGCGATCAGCGCATGTCTGGTGTTCGCGCTCGGCGTGATGGTGGGGCGGCGGCTGGAGCAGAAGAGCGTGCACGCAGGCAGCGCGCGGGCCGCGGCACCTCCGCTGGCGGCGATGGATCGCATGAGCGCGGCCGAAGCCGAGGCCGAGGACGAGGTCGCGGGCGCGACCGACGAGGGGCTGTCGTTTCATCGCCAGCTGGCCTCGGGCGCGACCACGCCGGATCCGCTGACCGATCCGATCGACGCGCCGGTGCGCAAGCCGGCCGCGGCGAAGCCGGCGCCGGTCGCGCCGATGGCGGCGCCGGTGGCGTCAGCCAAGCCCATGGCGGCGCCGGTAGCGTCGGCCAAGCCGGTGGCGGCGCCTGTCGCCTCGGCCAAGCCGGTGGCGGCGCCCGTCGCCTCGGCCAAGCCGGTGGCGGCGCCCGTCGCGTCGGCCAGGCCGGTCGCTTCGCCTGCTGCATCGCCCGCCTCGCCCGCGCCGGTGGCCTCGGCCAAGCCGGCCGCCGCCGCCAAGCCCGCCGCCGACGCCAGGCCGGTGGCCGGCAGCAGCAGCGGCAACGACGGCGCCGGGGCCGCGCTCGCGGACGACGCCAACCAGCGCTTCACGCTGCAGCTGCCGACCATCCCCGAGAAGGCCGACGCCGACGCCATGCTGGCCCGCCTCGGCGCCGCCGGCTACAAGCCGCGCATCGTGGCGGCGCCCGGCGACGACGGTCGCACCTGGTACCGCATCCGCCTGGGCGACTTCGCCTCGCGCGCCGAGGCCGTCGCCGCCAAGGGCGAGTTCGAGCGCAAGCACCACGTCATCGCCTACGTCGCCCGCAACTAGCTCACGGCGTCAGCAGCACCTTGCCCTTGGCCTTGCGGTCGTGCAGGTAGTGGTGCGCGGCGGCGGCCTCGCTGAACGGGAAGGTCTTGTCGACCGTCGGCTTGATGGCGCCCTCCTCGTACAGCTTGATCAGGGCCTCGAACTGCGGGCGCAGCAGATCCAGCCGGTCGAACAGGTGGCCCATGTTGACGCCCGACACCGTCTTGTTGGCGTCCATCAGCTTGATGGGGCTGTACTTGCGGATCTTCAGGAAGGCGCCGATGACCGACAGCCAGCTCACCGTCTTGTCCTTGAGGCCGGCCGAGAAGCCGAAGCAGACCAGGCGCCCCGCCGGGCCGAGCAGGTCGTAGCCATCGCCCCACGAGGGGCCGCCGACCGGATCGAGCACCAGGTCGAGGCCGCCGTCCTTGCCGTCCGTACCAAGGATGGCCCGGATGGCCTCGATGTAGCCTTCATTCGCGATCGGGTGCGCGACACCCTGGGCGCGCAGATAGTCGTGCTTGCTCGGCGACGCGGTGCCGAAGATCTCGCAGTTGCGCGTCCTGGCCAGCTGGATCGCCGCCAGCCCGACGCCGCCCGCCGCCGAGTGGATGAGGATCTTCGAGCCCGGGCGCAGGTGGCCGGTGAACATCAGCATGTGGTGCGCGGTCAGGTAGACCACCGGCAGCGCGGCGGCCTCCTCGAAGGTCATCTTGGCGGGCATGCGGAAGACCTGGCCCGCGGGCAGCACCAGGGTGTCGGTGTAGCCGCCGAACTTGGGCATGCCGAAGACCTGATCGCCGACCTTCAGGTCGGCGCCGAAGGCGCGGTAGGGCGAGCCCTCGGGCGCGGGGCCCCCGATCTGGTCGATCACCCCCGAGACCTCGTAGCCGACCACGCACGGGACCTTGGGCGCATCGGGGTAGATCCCGGCGCGCGCGGCCAGATCGGCGAAGTTGATGCCGGCACACTTGACCTTGATGCGGACCTGGCCCGGTCCAGCCTCGGGATCCGGCGCCTCCTTGACCTGCAGGACCTCGGGGGCGCCCTTCTTCGTGATCCAGATCTGTCGCATGCCGGCAGAATACCCGCTTGACCTCGGCACACCACTGAACGAATTTGGCGGGCACCATGGCAGCGCCCCGCGCCCGCGATCCCAAGGACACACCGCTGATGCGGCAGTGGGCCGAGGTCAAGGAGCGCCACCCCGACGCCATCGTGTTCTTCCGGCTGGGTGACTTCTACGAGATGTTCGGGGACGACGCGCGCACCGCGGCCGCCGCCCTCGAGCTGACGCTGACCACGCGCGACAAGGGCCGCGACGACGCCATCCCGATGTGCGGCGTGCCGCACCACTCGTCGCAGGGCTATGTGGCGCGCCTGATCGAGCAGGGCTTCAAGGTCGTCATCTGCGAGCAGGTCGAGGATCCGCGCCTGGCCAAGGGGATCGTGCGCCGTGAGGTGGTGCGCATCGTGACCCCCGGGATCGTCCTCGACGAGGAGCAGCTGGAGGCCAAGCGCGGCCACTACCTGGCCAGCGTGGTGGTGGATCGGCCGGGCGCGCCGACGCGCATCGGGCTGAGCTTCCTCGACGTCACCACCGGGGAGTTCGTGGCCACCGAGCTGGCCGACGGTGACGGCGACGGCGACGGCCAGGTCCCGGCGCCGGCCCACGGCGTCGACGATCGCGCGGGTGGTGGCCCGCTCGATCGGTTCCTCGACGAGCTGGCGCGCTTCCGCCCCAGCGAGCTCCTGCTGCCGCCTGACGCCGAGGCGCTGCGGGCCTGCTTCCGCGGGCCCATCACGCGTGTCGATGCCGCGCCCGGGGCAGGGGAGGCGCGCGGCCTCATCGCCGACGTGCTGGGTGATCCGGCGGCGCCGGCGGCGTTCGAGTCGCGCCCGCTGGCGCTGGCCGCGGCGGCGCAGGCGGTGCGCTACGCGCGCGCCATGCAGCCGGCGGGCAAGCTGCCGCTGACCCGCCTCACGCCCTATGCGCCGGGCGACTTCCTGGTCCTCGACGACACCACGCGGCGCAACCTCGAGCTGACCGAGAACTCCACCACGGGGAAGAAGCACGGTTCGCTGCTGGGGTTGATCGACGAGACGCGCACCGCCATGGGTGGGCGCCTGCTGCGTAGCTGGCTGACCGCGCCGCTGACCGACGTGGTCGAGATCGCGCGCCGCCACGACGCCGTCGCCGCGCTGGTCGGCGCGCCCGCGCTGCGCCACGAGCTCCGCGAGCTGCTGGCGCGGATCTACGACCTCGAGCGGCTGGCCGCGCGCGCCAAGCTGGGCGTCGCCACCCCGCGCGATCTCGGCCGCCTGCGCCAGTCGATCGATCTGCTGCCCGCGCTGACCGCGCTGCTGGAGCCGCTGGAGCAGCCCCTCCTGGCCACCGACGATCCGCACATCTTCGCCGGCGTGGGCGCCCTCGGCGCGCGCCTGCACGCCGTGCTGGTGGACGATCCGCCCGTCAACCACCGCGAGGGTGGCGTCATCCGCGCCGGGGTCAACGCCGATCTCGACGAGCTGGTCGACGCCTCCAACGGCGGCAAGTCCAAGATCGCCGCCATCGAGGAGCGCGAGCGCGCGCGCACCGGCATCAGCTCGCTCAAGGTCCGCTTCAACAGCGTGTTCGGCTACTACATCGAGGTCACGCGCTCCAACCTGGCCGCGGTGCCGGCCGACTACATCCGCAAGCAGACCGTGGCCAACGCCGAGCGCTTCATCACGCCCGAGCTGGCCGACCACGAGGCCAAGGTGCTGGGCGCCGAGGAGCGCCGCGTGGTGCTCGAGGCCGAGCTGTTCGAGGCCCTGCGCGCCGAGCTCGGCGCCAGCGCGTCCCTGCTGATGGCGTGCGCGGCGCGCGTGGCCGCCATCGACACCCTGGCGGCGCTGGCCGAGGTCGCGCACACACGAGGCTATGTCCGTCCGACGATTGACGACGGCGAGCTGCTCGAGATCGAGGCCGGGCGCCACCCGGTGGTCGAGGCGCTGGCGGCGCCGGGCGGCTTCGTGCCCAACGACACCCGCCTCAGCCCCGACGCCGAGCAGCTGGTCGTCCTGACCGGGCCCAACATGGCCGGCAAATCGACGGTGATGCGCCAGGTCGCGCTGATCGCGCTGCTCGGCCACGCGGGCTCGTTCGTGCCGGCGCGGCGCGCGCGCATCGGCCGCGTCGATCGCATCTTCACGCGCGTCGGCGCCGCCGACAACCTGGCCCGCGGCGAGTCGACCTTCATGGTCGAGATGCGCGAGACCGCCGCCATCCTGCGCCACGCCACGCGGCGCTCGCTGATCCTGCTCGACGAGATCGGCCGCGGCACCTCGACCTTCGACGGGGTGTCGATCGCGTGGGCGGTCGCCGAGCACGTGCACGACGCCATCGGCGCGCGGACGATCTTCGCGACGCACTACCACGAGCTGTGCGCGCTGGCCGAGGCGCTGCCGCGGGTGCGCAACTTCTCGGTCGCGGTCAGCGAGTCGCCCGACGGGCGCGAGGTCGTCTTCCTGCGCACGCTGGTGCCGCGCGGGGCGTCGCGGTCCTATGGCATCGAGGTGGCGCGGCTGGCCGGGCTGCCGCGCAGTGTGGTGGAGCGTGCGCGGGCGCGGCTGGGCGAGCTGGAGCAGAGGACGAGCACGAGCACGAGCGCCGGCACGGCGGGCACGGGCAGGGGCACGGGCAGGGGCACGGGCACGGGCACGGGCACGGGCGCCAGGGCGGACATGGAGGCCGAGGTCGCGCAGGAGATCCTCGCCCTCTCGCTCGACGCCCTGACCCCGCGCCAGGCGCTGGACCACCTCTACGACCTGCACGCGCGCCTCTCGAAAACACCTGTGGTCTAGCCCCCTTGCCCGGGCTAGCAACCCACAGTTGGGGGCGGCTACCCCCTGCCTCTCTGAACCCGACTCGCGCAACTTGTTGAAAACACGGCCGTGTCCCCTTGGCCCACTCTGTGCTCTAGCACCCAGGCACGATGGACCCAGTGGAGGCAAAGCCCATGAGGAAGTCAAAGCGCCGGTTGGTGAGCGGGATTGGCATCGCTCTCACGTTGCTGCCAGGCGCCTTCTTGGCGACCGGCTGCAGCAGTGACAGCGACAGCCGTACTTCGGAGGTGTTGAAGGGAGTGCAGGGGGTCGTGTTCATCCAGCGCACCAAGCGTGGCGGGATGGGCGACATCTTCCAGTACGCCGACTACGCCCCCGGCGGGAACATCTTCACCCTGACGCCGCCCTCGGCCGACGGCAAGCTCACCAACGTCACCAACATGGTGAACGGTGACGTGCAGGCCATGGACCTGTCCTTCGACGCCAAGGAGGTCGTGTACTCGGCGCGCGAGGAGGGCTCGTCGGACTACCACATCTATCGCATCAACCTCGACGGCACCAACCCGTGCATGGAAGGCCAGCGCGGCGCCTGCAAGCTGACCTCGGGCCCCGACACCTATGTCTACCCGGTCTATGTGCCGGGCGGGCGCATCGTCGCCATGACCACCCGCGTGGTCGAGGCCAACACCCCGCAGTTCCGCGACGAGTACGAGCGTGGCGTCACCGCCCAGCTGGTCTCGTTCAACCTCGACGGCTCGGACCTCAAGATGGGGCCGCGCAACCTGTCGCACCGCGTGTCGCCCACGCTGGCCTCGGATGGCCGCGTGCTGATGACCCAGTGGGACCACCTCGGCAACGTCAACGAAGGTAACCTCATGTTCGTCAACCCCGACATGTCGACGGCCCGCGAGGCCTACGGCAAGGAGGGCTCGGGCATCACCAACTCCGTGATCAAGGCCCGCGAGATCCGCCCGGGTGTCGTGGTCGCCATCGCCACCGCGCGTGACCGCACCATCCAGGCCGGCAAGCTCATCACCGTCGAGCTGGGCAAGGCCGAGGCGCAGGCCCACGCCACCGACCTGACCCCCCAGGTCCCCGGCGGCAACGAGCCGTCGTTCAACGGCGTCGGCCGCTACTACGACGCCTACCCGGTGGGCGACGTGATGAAGCCGTCGTTCCTGGTCAGCTGGGCCGACGGCCCGGTGCAGAGCGAGATCCTGGGCCAGGCCGGCCTGAACCCGGACTTCGGCATCTACCTGTTCGACAACGGCAAGCGCTACCCGCTCTACAACAACCCGGACATGTGGGAGGTCTCGCCCATCGCGATCGCCGCCCGCAAGGAGCCGCCGACGGTCGCCCCCGCGGCCAAGAACAGCTTCTCGGACACCAACGTCCTCATCGGCGCGCTCGATGTCTACCAGAGCTCGCTGGGCGCCATCACCCCCGGCATCGTCAAGATGGTCCGCATCATGGAGGGCTTCTCGGGTGAGGAAGGCGCGCGCGACTTCGGTCTGACCGAGTTCGACGGCCACGTCCGCCTGGGCGAGGTCCCGGTGCAGCCGGACGGCTCGTTCGCCGCCCTGGTGCCCGCGAACGTCCCGATCCACCAGCAGCTGCTCGACGAGTTCGGCATGGCGGTCCGCACCGAGAACGTCTGGGTCTCGGCTGGCCCCGGCCAGTCGCGCTTCTGCGGCGGTTGCCACGAGGATCGCGCCGCCACCACCATCGTGCAGCCCGGCGTCGCGCAGGCCATCGCGCTCGGCCCGGTCAACCTCGACATCGCCCGCGCGCTGCGCAAGAGCACCGACTACTCGTACGCCGCCGTCAAGGGCGTGCCGTGGGACAAGGCGCTGCAGCCCATCCTCGACGCCAAGTGCGTCAGCTGCCACAACGGCACCCCGGGCCCGGCGAACTACACCTACACGCTGATCGACACCTCGATGATGCCGCCGACGCAGACCGTCATCACCTTCGACCTGCGTGGCGTCGCGGGCCCGATGCTCGACGACATGGGCACCTACTCGATGTCGCACCTGTCGATCATGGGTCCGATGGACATCCTGAACGAGCCGAACTCGCCCATCCAGATCGCGCCCGGCTCGGCGATGCCGAAGTCGTTCGTGACCCCGGGCAGCGCGCGTGAGTCGGACCTCATCAAGAAGCTGAACCCGGTGCGCATGTTCCCGACGGTCGACACCAGCGCGACCCCGGTCCGTGCCTTCAACACCGCCACGCACCCGCAGGATGTGGGTGGCACGGCCCTGACGGCGGAAGAGATCTACCTGTTCACGCTGATGGCCGACATGGGCGGCCAGTTCTACTCGCGTGAAAACCTGCCGGGCACTGGGTACTAAGGAGAAATGACCATGAAGACCAACCAAAAGAGCAGGATGAAGGCTACGGTCCTTGCGGCGCTCCTGACCCTGTCCCTGTCGGCAGGCACGGCGCTCGCTGGTCGCGGTTCGAGCTTCGGCGCGGTGCAGCAGGCGGTCGATTCCAACTCGCCCGACGCCATCATGGCCGAGGTCGAGCGCGCCGAGAAGCTGACCTGCGGTGGCTGCGGCGTCATCATGACGACGCTCATCGACCACCCGGACTATCGGGTCCGCGAGGTCGCCGCGTGGTGGATCGCCAAGCGGCCCGGCATGCGGGCCAAGATCAGGAACCAGATGTTCGAGCGTCTGGTCAGCGCCAACGGGGTGTATGCCCGCAACGCGGCCGATGTGCTGGGCGCGTTCATGAACCCGGAGGCTGTCGCGCCCATCACTGCGGCGCTCGGAAGGAGTGACCTGCAGCCGATGGCCCGCGTCGCCGCGGTCAACGCCCTGGCCTTCATCGGCCACAAGGTCGCATTGCCGACCCTGGCCGCGATGACCAAGGACGCCGATGCCCAGGTGCGCCGCGCTGCGGTGGCGGCCATCCGGGAGCTGCGCGAGGTCACGGTGTCGACCGACGCCCGCGCCGCCATCACGGACGCTGACGCTGGTGTCCGCCTCGAGGCGGTGCAGACGGTGGGGTTCTTCAAGGACACCGCCGGTCGGGTCGCCCTCGAGGGCGCCCTGAAGGACGCCGACGCTCGCGTGCGTGAGAACGCGGCCTGGGCGCTCGGTGAGCTGGGTGACCGCGCGGCCTTCGCGGCCCTGGCGGCGGCGCGCGACGGCGACGCCAGCGTGGTGGTCCGTGGCATCGCGGCCGCGGCCATCCGCAACCTGAAGTAAGCCGCGTCACTTCGCGGATAGTGGTGGCGGGCGCGCTTCGGGGGAAATA
>JBGASF010000124.1:0-24617 GCA_044229835.1 Polyangia bacterium
GTCCAGCGCCTCGAGCGTGCGCTCGCCCCACAGGCGCACAGCCGCCCGCTCGACGATGTCGCCGTGGCCGCCGCCTTCCGCGCCCGGGGCCGGGCCCGGCGCGGCGCCCTGATGAGCCGCTTCATGCCGCTGGCCGCCGCCGCCGCGGTCGCCATCCTGGTCGCGGCCTGGCTGCTGCGCCGCCCGCCCAGCACGCCGGCCGCCCCACGCCAGGGCTGGGCCGTCGCGCCCCTGGCCGGCGCCCCGCGCGCCGACGGGCGCGCCATCACCGCCGCCGACAAGCTGGCCGTCGGCGAGTGGCTGGTCACCGACGCGACCTCGCGCGCCCAGCTCGCCGTGGCCGACATCGGCAAGCTCGAGATCGCCGCCGACACCCGCGTCCGCGTCGTGCGCAGCGGCCCCACCGAGCACCGCCTCGAGCTGGCCCAGGGCCGCATCCACGCCGAGGTCACCGCGCCGCCGCGCCTGTTCGTGGTCGACACCCCGGCCGCGACCGCGACCGATCTCGGCTGCGCCTACGATCTCGACGTCGACCGCCACGGCGCCGGCAGCCTGCTCGTCACCTCGGGCTGGGTCGAGCTCGGCCGCGACGCCCACCTCGTCGTGGTCCCCGCCGGCGCGCGCGCCGACCTCACCACCACGGGCCCGCACACGCCCTACTTCATCGACGCCAGCCCCGAGTTCGTGGCCGCCCTGGCCCGCCTCGACGGCGCCCCCGCCGGCAGCCCCGACGCCCTCATCGCGCTGGCCGACGTCCTGGTCGCGGCCCGCCTGCGTGACAGCCTGACGCTGTGGCACCTCATCCAGCGCGGCAGCCTCGACGGCCGCACCCTGGCGCTCGATCGACTGGTGGCCCTCGGCGTCTTCTTCCCCGACAACGCCCCGCGCGACCGCCTGCTCGCCAGCGACCCGGTCGCCCTGCAGGCCCTGCGCGACGCCCTCATCCCGGTCTGGTTCCCGGGCGCCCTGCCGCTCGATGTCAGCCCCGGCGGCAAGGGCGGCCCGGGTCCACCCGGCAAGCAGCCCCTGCCGACCGATGCGCCACCCTGGGGCGGCAAGCTGCCCCGGAAAACACCCTGAAACGCCCCTCCGGTTGACAGTGTCGCCAACCTGGTTGACAGTCGATCTCGGAACATCTTGATCTTGCTAGGGCGCCCTGGGCCTCTGGCTTGCTCATCCCACCCATCGATGCAGTCGCCCCGTCCAGCTCACCACCTCCGTCGCCTGGCCCTCGTCCTGGCGGGCTGCCTCGCGCTGTTCGGCGCCGCCTGCAACACCCCGTCGGTGCCGCTGCCGCCCCCCAGCCCCGACGACTTCGACATCGGCATCGCGTCCTCGTCCTCGCTCATCGTCAGCAGCGGCCCGCAGCCCAGCCGGCCCAGCTACCGCTACGAGATCTTCAACGAGAACCTCGGCCTCGGCTCCATCGTGCGCGCCGCCGCCGACGGCTCCTTCACCAGCCCGCCCATCGACGGCATGCCCGGCCACCGCCTCGAGATCAGCTACCGCCACGGCCTGGTCGACGACGACGTCAGCGGGATCCTGTGCGTCATCGTCCCAGCGACCGCGCGCCGCCTGAACGAATCCGACCGCTGCCCTGACTGACAGCGCCGGCTCCGAAAACAGAAACGGCGCCACCTGGGCGCCGTCTCTCGATCGATGCTGATCTCTCAGCGCGAGATCTTCACCTTCATCGGGAAGTAGATCGACACGCCGAACATCGCGAACACGTGGTTCTCGATCTGCATGTCGTCGGCGTTGACGTCGAGGTTCTCCTCGATGGTCGTGTTGAAGCCTGACGGGTTGTCCTTGAAGATGTAGTCGCGGAACTCGATGTTCAGCGACACCGACTTCGAGAACCAGAAGTGCATGCCCGCGCCCAGCATGGGGCCGATCTTCATGCTGTTGGTGTCGGGCACGTCGTTGCGCGGATCCGAGTCGGCCGCGGCGTTCTGGCACACACCCGCGCTGTTGGGGCGGCAGGTGGTGTCCGGGGTGCCCGAATCGACCTTGTTCTTGAGCTGCACGAAGCCGACGCCGCCGGTGAAGAACAGATCGACCGCCGGGTACCAGCGCCCGAGCAGCGCGACCTTGCCGAACCAGGGCGAGAACGAGGCGTGGACGTCACCCATGAAGCCGATGGTGCGCGCGCGGTCCTCGGCCTGATCACGCGACGGACCGCGGTCGGTGCCGTCGGTCACCGGCGTCGCCGGCAGCGTGCTCAGGACCTCGTCGAACAGGCCGGTGTTGATGTTGATGGCGCCGAAACCGGCGGTGCCACCGATCCACACCCAGTCATTGAGGTGGTACTGCACCTTGAGGCCGGGCGCGATGGTGTGCTTGAGGTCGGCCGCGATGCTGAAGTTCATGTGCGGCGAGATCTCGAAGCGGCCACGGTTGATGAGGTAGCGACGGCGCACCGCCGGCTGCCCCGCCAGGGGATTCTTGCGCTCGGCGCGGGCCTCGGCGGCGAACGCCGCCAGCCCGGCCATCGCCAGCACCACGACACCGATTCGCTTCGACGTGCGGGTCATCATCATGATCAGGCCGTCTCCGTTAGCGCAGGGTGCTGTACTTGAAGGACAGCGGGAACCAGAAGCTCAGGCCCGCGTACGCGACGACGTTGTTGATCAGCGCCGAGTCCGCCTTCTCCTTGGCGGTGTCCCCCGACTGCTGGCCGCCCGGCGGGCGGTTCGTCGCCTCGAACTTGTCGAGGAAGATGTAGTCGCGCACGCCCATGTGCAGCGCCAGCCAGTCGAAGATGAAGAAGCGCAGACCACCACCGACGTTGGGCTGGATGAGGAAGTTCTTGAACGCCTCGTTGGCGGGGTCGCGCGGCAGGACCTCGCTCTGGCCGACGCCGACGCCGGCGGCGACCCAGCTCTCCCAGTGCACCGTGGCGCGGTTGAACAGCGCGAACTTGCCGTAGAAGGGGATGTAGCTGAAGTTCAGCGCCGCGTTCCAGATGTACTTGTTCGCGGTCGGCACCCGCCAGTGCTGCTGCGGGGTCAGGTTGTAGCGCTCCAGCTCCTGGGCGATGAAGAAGTTGCCTTCGACGCCGATCGACAGCGCGTCGGTCAGGAAGTAGTTGATCTCGGCGCCCTGCGTGAAGTGCCGGATCATGTTGTCGTTGATCGTGATCCCGAGGTGCGGAGACAGCTCGAAGCGCTTGCGCTTCAGGAACTTCTTCTGCGGGATGACGATGATGTCCTTCCACGACTCGCGCGTGCTGCCCAGGCTCTTCTTGGCAGTGCCGCCCGGGGGCGTGGCAGGTTCGTCGATGACCGGACCATCGTCGATGACGGGGCCGGGCTCGTCCGCCGGCGGCGTGTCCGCGGGAGGAGTCCCTTCGGTCTCGTCAGGGCTGAAGGTGACGTCTCCGTCGTCGCCCCCGGCGTCATCCTGTGCGAATGCGCTACGGGCGCCTGCGGAGGCGGCGATTGCCGTGGCCAGTGCCACGCTGAGGAACTTGAGACCGTACCTGCTCTTCATCGAATCAAACCTCACTGGACCGTGGGGGTTTGCCGTGGAGCCTGCTTGCAGTGGCCCGGGTCATACCATGGAGGTTTTCCGGGAATCAACTTCTAATTCACCAGGTTCGGGGCCCAAAGTGCGTTTCGCACCGCGGGTTTCGGTGCAATTTGCTGCCCTGGACGCGGTTCACGCGGCGTCCTCTTCCTCACGTGCATAGAGCGCCTCGACGAACTCGGCGGGGTCGAAGTCGCGCAGGTCCTCGACCTTCTCGCCGATGCCGATGTAGCGCACCGGCAGCTTGAGCTCGTCCGAGATCCCCAGGACCACGCCACCTTTTGCCGTGCCGTCCAGCTTGGTCAGCACGATCCCGGTGACCTGCATGGCGGCCTTGAACTTGTCGGCCTGCTGGATGGCGTTCTGGCCGTTGGTGGCATCCAGGACCAGCAGGGTCTCGTGCGGCGCGCCCGGCATGGCCTTGTCGATGACCCGGCGGATCTTCTGCAGCTCCTCCATCAGATCCGTCTTGGTGTGCAGGCGGCCGGCGGTGTCGGCGATGACCACGTCGGCGCCCTCGGTCTGCGCCTTCTTGATGGCGTCGAAGATGACCGCCGAGGGATCGCTGCCCTCCTTGCCCTTGACCACCGGGGCGCCGGTGCGCTGGCCCCAGATCTCGAGCTGCTCGGTGGCCGCGGCGCGGAAGGTGTCCCCGGCGGCCAGCACGACCTTCTTGCCCTGCTGGGACAGCTTGGCGGCCAGCTTGCCGATGGTGGTGGTCTTGCCGGCGCCGTTGACCCCGATGGTCAGCAGCACGAACGGCTTGGCGCGGGCATAGTCGATGGACGCGGCGCTGCCGTCGGCGGCCAGCAGCGCGATCGACTCCTGCTTGATGACCCGCCACACGGCGTCGGCGTCGCCGAGCTCGTCCTTGCTGAGGTCGGCCTTGACGCGCTCGAACAGGCGCTGCGAGGTCTTGACCCCGATGTCGGCGGTGAACAGGACCTCCTCGAGCTCGCCGACCAGGCCGGCGTCGAGGCGCTTTTTGCCCTCGAACAGCCGCTTGATCTTGGCGATGAAGCCGCCGCGCGTCTTGGCCAGGCCGGCGCGCAGCGCCGCCGAGCGCTCGTGGGCCGCGGCGAGCTTGTCGGGCACGTGCGACGGCTTGACGTCGGGGTGCTCGATGTCGAGGCGGTCGGAGGTCGACTTGCCAGCGACGATCTTGGGCTCGCGGGCGTCCTTGTCCGCCGGCTTCTTGTCGGCCGGCTTCTCGGCCGCCTTCTCGGGCTTCTTCTCGGGCTTCTTCTCGGGCTTCTTCGCGACGACCTTCTCGCGCTCGGCCGGCGCGGCCTCGCCGTCGCCCTCGTCGTCTTCATCATCGTCGGCCGCCGGGGGCAGCTCCTGCTTGCCCGGCTTCTCGAGCTGATCCGCGCCCTGGATCCGCTCGCGAGCCTTGCGCCGTGCGGCTGACATGATCAGCACCGCCAGCACGACGAGGCCCGCGATCGCGACCACGATGGCGATCTGGGTGTAGTCCATGCGCCGCTTATAGCAGAGAGGCGCCGGCCTGGTCAGCCCAACCAGCTAGCCGCGGCTCTGGGCCGCCAGGGCCTCGGCGCGGTCGATGACGTCGTCGCCCGGCGGGCGCCCCGAGTAGTAGGTCTCCTCGGTCAGGATGGTGAAGTCACCCAGCGCGCCATAGGCGCCCTCGCCGAGCAGGCGTCGCGCGTGGCGGAACAGCTCGCGCGGGGTCCAGTAGCCCCACACCGCGCGATCCGGCATCAGCGGCTCGACCACGCGCCGGTACAGGCGCAGCACGTGCTCGCGCACCGGCAAGAGCTGCACGGTGGCGCCGCGCAGCTCGCCGCGGTGGGGCAGCTGGAACTTGAAGCGCTCGCGCACGAAGCCGCGCGCGCGCACCTCGCACGAGTAGGCCCCCGCGGGCAGCCCCTCCAGGCTGAAGCTGCCGTCGGCGCCGGTCGAGAGCACGATCGCGGGCACCGCCCCGGCGGGCGCGCCGACCGGGCGCGGCGGCTCCAGCGTCAGCTCGGCGCCGGCCACCGGCAGCTTCTCGTGCGCGTCCATCACGCGCCCCGAGAAGCCGTGATCGTCGGGGCGACGGAAGCGATCGACCAGGCCGGCGCGCGCCAGCTTGAGGCCGCTCAGCGGCTCCTCGCCCTGGCGGCGCTCGCGCGCCAGCGCGGCCACCTTGCGCCACGGCCGCCAGCGCCACAGCAGGTAGCCCAGCACCAGCAGCGCGGTGGCCAGCGCGGCCAGCGCGGCCCACATGATCGGGATCGGCGGCGAGGCCTCGATCCGGATCACCACCGGCGACGACTTGCCGCTGCGGCGCCAGCGCGACGGCGACACATACTCGGCCACGAAGGCGACCTTGCCGCTGCGGTACTCGCTGGCCGGCAGCTCGACCTTGAAGTTGCCGCTGGCGTCCGACATCACGTCGGCGACGCGGCGCCCGGCGGCGTTGATCGCGATCGGCACCTGCAGCGGCCCCTGGTGATCCTTGACGCTGCCGAGCAGCTTGATGCGGCTGTCCGAGCGCACCGTGCCGGTGGGCCCCGCCAGCGTCAGCCCGATGGGCGCGACCACGGCCAGGGTGTGCTCCGCGGTGGAGCCGTTGAAGGCGGTGTCACCCTCGAAGGTCGCGGTCAGCCGCTTCTCGCCGGGGCCGCCGAGGCCGGGCACGTCGAGCTGGATCGAGGCGTCGCCGTCGGGCCCGTCGGTGGTCACCGTGGTGATGAGCTTGTCGTCGAGCGCGGCGCCGGTGCCGTCGATCAGGGCCCGGTTGAGCTTGACCGCGACGGTGCGCTTGCTGCCGTCATAGCTGGCCTTGATGGTGACGGTGATGGTCTTGGCGTTGACGTCGACGGTGGCCGGCGCGCTGATGGTCAGCGTCAGCGACTCCTTGGCGACGTCGAAGGCCTTGTTGGTCAGCTCGGAGCCGCCATAGTCGGCGTCGCCCGCGAAGGCCGCCGACATGGTGTAGGCGCCCAGCGGCAGCGCGACGGTGACCTCGAACTCGCCCTTGGCGTTGGTGACCGCCGACTCGGTGATGTCCCCGCTGGCCACCCCGAAGACCTTGATCTCGAGCATCCGGCTGGTGATGCCGCTGCCGTTGCCGGCGTCGAGCAGCCGGCCGCCGATGCGGACGCCGAAGGGCTCGCGCACGAACTTGTCGACCCGGATGCGCGAGCGCGCCTGGACCCGGATGGTGCTGGGGTCGGCGCCCGCGCTACGCGCTCCATAGAGAGGAAGGGCCAGGGTGGCGGCCAGCAGGGCGAGGGCGCGGAGGCGCATGGGCGCTTCCTTATAACACGCGAACTTGGGGGCTTTCTTCTGCGTCCCGATGCGAAAAGTTGCCCACAGCGCGATCACGTCTGATCGTCGCTGTTGGTGCCAGCTGCTTTGTCCTGCGAGTACCATCGTTTGTGGTGATTTCGGATTCTGGATACAAGCGGTTGTAGGATGGGTCTTGAAGGCCGATCAGCTTCCGTGTTACCCGTTGAGCACCTGGTTGACCATATGTGACGTGACAGGCTGTGTCACATGTGGGCGGGGGACGTGGAGAACGCCATGAAGATCAAGAAGATCGAGATCACCGGGTTCAAGAGCTTCTGCGACCGCATGGTCCTCGAGATCGAGGATCCCATCACCGCGGTCGTTGGTCCCAATGGCTGCGGCAAGTCGAACATCGTGGACGCCATCCGCTGGGCCATGGGCGAGCAGTCGGCCAAGCACCTGCGCGGCAAGTCGATGGACGACGTCATCTTCAATGGCTCGGAGTCGCGTGGGCCGGCGGCCTACGCCGAGGTGACCATCACCTTCGGCAATGTCGGCCTGGGTTCGCAGAAGTCGGAGCTCGACATCGAGCTGGAGGCCGCGCTGGCGGCCGACGACGAGGCCGACGCCGCGCTGGGTGAGGCGGCGGCCGCCGAGGGCGCCGCGCCAGCCCCGGGGACCGAGCCGGTCGTGATCGCGTCGGAGCCTGTCGAGACCCCGATCGACTACTCGCAGTACGGCGAGATCGCGGTCACGCGCCGCCTGTACCGCGACGGCACCAGCGAGTACGAGATCAACAAGGTGCCGTGCCGCCTGAAGGACATCACCGAGTTCTTCCTGGGCACCGGCGTCGGCACCAAGGCCTACTCGATCATCGAGCAGGGCCGCATCGGCCTCATCGTGTCGGCCAAGCCCGAGGATCGCCGGGCGCTGATCGAGGAGGCCGCGGGCATCACCAAGTTCAAGGCCAAGAAGCGCGCCGCCGAGCGCAAGATCGAGGCGACCCGGCAGAACCTGCTGCGCGTCAGCGACGTCACCACCGAGATCGACAAGCGCCTGGGCTCGCTGCGCCGCCAGGCCGCCAAGGCCGAGCGCTACAAGCGCTTCAAGACCGAGGTGCGCGATCTCGAGCTGACCCTGGCCGCCCAGCGCTTCCTGGGGCTGACCTCGGAGGCCCGCTACAAGGGCGGCATGCTCGAGGAGCTGATGCTGGCGCGCGACGCCGCCGCCGCCGAGCTGGCCTCGCGCGAGGACGGCCTGGGCAACGCCCGCCTGCTGCTGCAGGCCGACGAGCAGCGCGCCAACCTGGCGCAGGAGAAGCTGTACGAGTGCGACAACCGGCTGTCGCTGGTGGTCAGCCAGATCGAGTTCACCGCGCGCGAGACCCGCGAGCTGGATCAGCGCGTGCTCGAGGCCGAGTCGGAGGCCGCGCGCCTGGACGGCGAGCGCATCGAGACCGAGGCCGAGGTGGCGCGGCTGGAGGCGGAGCTGCAGCAGCTCGACGAGCGCGCCGAGAGCCAGGGCCACGAGCTGGCGGGGCGCGAGGATGCGCTGCGCGAGCTGCGCATGATGCTGCAGGGCAAGCAGGGCGCGCTCGACGCCGCGCGCGCCGCGGTGGGGCGCGAGCAGCAGCAGATCGCCCGTGGCGAGGAGGGCGTGCGCGCCATCGAGCGCCGCATCGGCGACATGGACATCCGCCTGGAGCGCATGGCGGGTGATGCGCGCCGGGTCGAGGATCGGCTGGGCGAGGCCTCTGCCGAGGTGCACGCGCTGGAGCGCAGCCTGGGTGATCTGCGCCAGCTCAAGCTGGATCTCGGCATGCAGAAGGAGCAGGTCGAGAGCCGCGTCGCCGAATTGAAGCAGCTGCTCGCGGTCAGCCAGGCCGAGGTCGAGACGCGCAGCGCCGAGCTGACGCGGCGGCGCTCGCGGCTGCACTCGCTGCGCGAGATCGCCGAGCGCTACGAGGGCTTCCAGCGCGGCGTGCGCTCGCTGATGCAGCAGCGTGGCCGCGGCGGTGACGCGGTGGGGCAGGGGCTGCGCGGCCTGGTGGCCGACGTGGTGCAGGCCCCGGCCGAGCTGGAGGTCGCCGTCGAGGCGGTGCTGGGCGAGCGCCTGGGCCACGTGGTGGTGGACGACCACGCGGCGTCGGCGCTGGCGATCGATCATCTCAAGCGGCGCAGCGAGGGTCGCGCGGGCTTCATCTCGATCGCGTCGGCGGCGCAGCTGCCGAAGCCGGAGCCGCTGCGCGTGGTCAAGGCCGCGCCGGTGGTCGTCGAGGCCGAGGCCGGGGCAGTGGCGGCCGACGTGCTGCCGGCGCCGGGGCCGAGCTGGACCGAGGCGGCGCGAGCGGCGCTGCAGATTGATGCCGAGGACGAGGCCGCGTTCGGGGCCGATCCGTTCGCGAGCGGCGAGACCGAGCACGAGACCGAGCACGAGCACGAGCACGAGCACGATGTCGATGCCGAGGCCGGGTTTGGTGCCGATCCGCTGCAGGTGGGTGGTGAGGGCGGCGGGATCGGCGAGGTCGTCGGGGTCGTCCCGGTCATCGAGGAGTCGATGGCGGCCGATGGCGGCGTCGAGCAGGTGACGCGCCTCGAGGTCGTGCACGCTGCGTTCGAGGACATGGCGGTCGACGTCGCCAACGACGCCGTCGCCGAGACCGCGTCCGAGTCCGAGCTGGCCGCGGAGCCCGCCGCCGGCGGCGCGACCGACGAGGTCGTGCTGCCCGAGGGCGTGCGCGGCCCCTTGCTGGCGCTGGTCAATGTCAGCTCGCCCGAGCTGGCGCCGGTCGCGGCCAGCCTGCTCGGCGACGTCTATCTGGTCGACAGCCTGGCCCGCGGCCTCGAGCTGTGGCAGAGCGGCGAGCTGCGGCGCACCATGGTGACCTTCGAGGGTGAGGTCATCGACGCGCGAGGCGTGGTCACTGGCGGCTCGCGCGAGGCGCAGGGCGCCGGCGTGCTGGCGCAGAAGCGCGAGATCCGCGAGCTCGAGGAGCTGGTCGCCACCCTGGACGTCGAGTTCCAGGACTGGAACACGCGCCACCTCGCGCACAAGGGCGAGATCGCCGCGCTCAAGAAGACGCTGGAGTCGCTGACCTCGGACGCGCACTCGCGCGAGATGGCGCTCTTGTCGCACGAGAAGGACGCCGCGCGCGGTCGCGAGGAGATGCGCCGCCTGGAGGCCCGCAAGGAGGAGCTGGCGCGCGACGCCGAGGTGCTGGTCGCCTCGCGCGGCGAGGCCGAGCGCGAGGCCGAGGAGATGCGCGTCGCCAACCGCGCCGCCGAGGACCGCGCCGCCACCCTGGAGAGCGAGCAGCTGGCGCTCACCGAGGTGCTGCTCGAGCTGCGCGGCCGGGTCGATGACGCCCAGGCCCAGGTCACCGAGTGGAAGGTGCTGGTCGCGCAGCTGGGCGAGCCGCGCGGCGCCGCGCGCGCCGAGCACGGTCGCCAGGCCACCCGCGCCGAGCGCCTGGCCGAGCAGATCGCCCGCCTGACCCGCAGCCGCGAGGAGGGCTCGGCGCGCGCCGAGGAGCTGCGCGGCAAGGTCGCCGGCCTGGTCGACGAGCGCGCCCTCGCCGAGGAGCAGCAGGCCGCTCTGCGCGCCGACCTCGAGGTCGCGCGCACCGCCTACGAGACCCGCGGCGCCGAGCTGGCCCGCTCCGAGCTCGACCTGCGTGGCGTGCGCGAGCAGGTGCGCAAGCTGGCCGAGGAGGCCACCCAGCACGAGCTGGCGTTCCGGCAGCTCGGCATGCAGACCGAGGTCCTGATCGCGCAGATGGTCGAGAAGTACCGCCTCGACATCTCGCGCGAGGCCGGCGACTACCACCTGCGCCCGCTGGCCGGCGAGGCCGAGGAGGCGCGCGTGCGCGAGCTGCGCGACCAGATCGAGCGCCTGGGCGAGATCAACCTGATGGCCATCGAGGAGTGCGCCGAGCTCGAGCAGCGCTACGACTTCCTGACCGGCCAGCAGAAGGACCTCGAGCGCGCGCTGGATCAGCTCGAGAAGGCCATCGCCAAGATCAACAAGACCTCGCGCAAGCTGTTCCGCGCCACCTTCGACGCCATCAACAAGCAGTTCATGGAGCTGTTCCCGCGCCTGTTCCGCGGCGGCCGCGCCCACCTGGCGCTGACCCCGAGCGACGACATCCTGGAGGCCGGCGTCGAGATCTTCGCGCAGCCCCCGGGCAAGAAGAACGGCACCGTCGAGCTGCTCTCGGGCGGCGAGAAGGCGCTGACCGCGGTCAGCATGATCTTCGCCATCTTCCTCATCAAGCCGAGCCCGTTCTGCTTGCTCGACGAGGTCGACGCCCCGCTCGACGAGGCCAACGTCACCCGCTACAACGAGCTGGTGCGCCAGATGACCGACCGCTCGCAGTTCATCGTCATCACGCACAACAAGCGGACGATGCAGATCGCCGACACCCTGTACGGCATCACCATGCAGGAGCCCGGCATCTCCAAGCTGGTGTCGGTCAACCTGAAGACGCTGGATCAGGCGCTCAAGAAGGCCGCGTAGCGCCGTCGCACGCAGCACGCCGCACCCGAAAATGCCGAGGCCCGCACCTTTTTGGTGCGGGCCTCTTGCTTGTGAGCGGCCGTGGCCGCCTGGTTCAGTACCAGTTGTAGGCGACGTTGAACGACCCGTTGGTGATGGTGCCACCCTCGAAGTCGGTCGCCGCGGCGCGGACCTGGATGTCGAGCGCCGAGGTGCGCGTCTGCAAGAGCTCGAAGCCCGCGGCCAGCATGAAGGCCGGGCCGGTGTCGCTCTCCAGCCGGACCTGGCCGCTGTCGTCGCTCAGCTGCAGCTGGCCGACGCCGAGGCCGCCCTTGACCCAGAAGCGGTCACCCAGGAACAGCTGCGCCGCCACGGTGTCGACCGCGTGCACGAAGCTGCCGCCACCCTCGATGGGGTGCGCGATGGCGTAGCCGTCGAACATAATGCCGAGGCGGGGGCCCAGCATGCCGCCGATGTGCACGTCGACCGAGACGCCACCCAGCGAGTCATTGCAGCCGTCGCACGAGATGGCGCCACCACCGATGCCGATGCCGACGATGAGGCCGCGACGCTCGACACCCGGCGGGCGCTGCTCCTCGCCGTACATCGGCTGGTAGCCGGCCGGCGCGGGGGCGGGCGCCGCGTAGGGCGCCGGCGCGGGCGCGCCGTAGGGAGCCGGGGCCGGGGCGTACCCGGGAGGCGGCGGGGCGTAGCCGGGATAGACCGGCGCCGGGGCCGCGCCTGGGGGCGGCGCGTACGGCGAGTTCTGTGCGCTCGCCAGGCTGGTGATGCCCAGACCGGCCAGGGCCAGCGTGACTCCCAGGACTCGCGAACGCAGCTTCGAGCTCGACATCTTCATGCTCCTCATAGGGTTACTGAGTTGATTCGTACCGACGATGACCCAGGAGATAGCAAGCCCAGGGCCGACTCCATCATCTCAGTCAATTCAGGTGGTTGTCCACTCCAGGGGTGGCCGAACGTTCGCAGGTGTCGCCAGATGGCGACAGTGGGCGTTCACGCCGCCGTGAACGACGGCGCTGCCAGGGCGCCAGTGTATGCTGCGGTCGTGAACCTGCCCGTCCTGCTGGGGCTCACGCTGACCAGCGGGGTCGCCGCCGGGATCGGCGCCATCACCGGCGGCAACTCGCTGCTCACGGTGCCGGTGATGCTGCTGGCCGGCATGGACCCCGGTGTCGCGGTGGCCACCAACATGGTGGCCTCGCTGGGGCTGACCATCTCGGCCACCGGGCGCTTCCTGGTCGCGCGCGCGGTGCCGCGCTCGCCCACGCTGGCGCTGGCGGCGCTGGCGGTGCCGGGGTCGCTGCTGGGCGCCGAGCTGGCGGTGTCGCTGCCGCGCACCGTGATGCGCGCGGTGGTGGCGGGCGGCATGCTGGCGATCGCGCTGCTCTTGTGGCGGCGGCCGTCGTTCGGGGCCGCGCCGGGGCAGGCCACGCCGGCGCGCCGCGCGGTCGGCTACCTCGGGTCGGCGCTGCTGGCGGTCTACGGCGGCGTCTTCTCGGGCGGCTATACCACGGTGCTGACGCTGGGCGCGGTGGCGCTGTTCGGGGTCAGCTTCAAGCAGGCGGTGGCGCTGACCAAGCCGGTCAACCTGGCCTCGTGCGCCGCGGCGGTGGCGCTGTTCGCGTGGCGGGGCGCCATCGCCTGGACGGTGGCGCTGCCGATGGCGGGCGCCGCGCTGGTGGGCGGCTGGATCGGTGCGCACCTCGCGCAGGGGCGCGACGATCGCAAGCTGCGCAAGCTGTTCCTGTGGCTGGTGCTGACGCTGGCGGCGGCGGTGATTGGCTTCGAGGTGCTGCGGCTGCTCCGACCTCAGGGGTAGCCTGGCCCTGACCCTGGCCTGGTCATCACCGGCCCAGGGACCGACGCCGGTGGTGCCACACCCCGTCGATGTGCACTTGCCCGCGCCCGAGCTCCTGCAGCGCCTCGATCCAGCGCTGGCGCCAGCCGGCTCGCCACGCCTGGTCGAGTGCGGCGGGCGCCGCCGCCTTGACCATGACCTCGATCCAGTAGTTGCACCGGGGTGGGCAGCGCTTGGGCTGCCACTCGTGGTAGGTGCCCAGCTGATAGGCGTGCGACACGTGCACCACCACGTCGTCGGTCTCGGCCATGCACCACTCGTTGTCGTTTTCGCAGTCGTGATGCAGGTCGGGTAGCTGGAAGGGCTGCTGCAGCGCAGCCATGAACGCATCGATGGCCAGCGCCGAACGCAGGTAGTAGTGGTCCACGAAGCGGAACCGCGCCGGCTCGTTCATGGCGTCGAGCGCATCGTCCCAGCGGCGCCCGAAGTCCCGGCCCTTGTCCGCCAGCGTCGCGATCACGTTGGCGCGCAGCTCGCGACGGGGGTCGAAGGGCACCCACTCCAGCTCGAGCCGCAGGTCGCCGACCGTCAGCCGCGCCACGCCGGCGTCGATCACGAAGGGAGGCCAGCCGAACTGCGCTTCCAGGCGCGCGCAGATGGCGGCGAGCGGCAGGCTGGTGCGCAGCGAACGCGAGACTTCCATGGCCCCTTGAAATGAAACGAGCCCGGACCAGCCGGGCTCGCTCTCGTTCCGCAATGGGGGTCGGGCTACTCGCCGGCCGCCTTCTGGCGGTTCGGGTTCGAGAAGCGCGTCAGGTCCGCCGTCAGCGGGCTGGGGAACGACTTGTCGGGGTGCAGCTTCACCGCGCGCGCCAGCAGGGTGGCCTCGTCCTCGCGGTTGTTCGGATCGGGCACGCAGCACTCGACGGGGCACACAGCCTGGCAGGCCTCGTAGTCATGGAAGCCGACACACTCGGTGCACAGAGCGGCGTCGATGACATAGATGTCTTCGCCTTCGCTGATGGCCTCGTTCGGGCACTCCGGCTCGCAGGCGCCGCAGTTGATGCACTCCTCGGTGATCGTCGTGGCCATCGCAGAGGTCTCCTTTGCTCAGCAGGTGCCCCAATCCTATCAGGCGTATGGGGCCCGTCAATCCTTGCCCTTGGCAATTGCACCGATGACCGCGCCCAGGGCCGCGGCGATGAGATGCCGGCGCGGCGCCGCCAGGCGCGCCGGCACGTGCACGAACAGCACCGGCACCCGCGCCCAGGTCAGCGCCAGGTAGTAGCTGGCGTTGCAGGCGAAGCTCCCGGCCGACAGCGACAGCTCGACGGCGGCGCCCTTGCGGCGCGCCACCGCGGCCAGCTGCTTGACCGGGGCGCTGGAAAACAGGGCCGCCGGGGCGTCGCGCAGCACCGGCTGGTCGACCGGGCGGGCGCCCGCGTTGTCGGCGATGCGGGCGTCGATCAGGTTGACCGCCAGCCGCTCCAGGCGCAGGCCGCGCGCGCCGCCGGCCTCGCCCACGATGACCAGCGCATGCCCCGGCTGCGCCACCAGCGCGCGCACCGCGCCGGGCAGCCGCGCGAAGGTCACCGGCAGGATGTGCACGCCCACGTCGACCCCGCGCGGCGCCGCCGCCGCGACCTCGCGCACCACGCGCTCCGACTGGTTCTCGCGCCGGCCCCCGAACGGCTCGAACGCCGCCAGCACGACCCGCCGCCTGCGCACCGCCCGCGGCATGCTGGCCGCTACCCGGCGACGCGGCCGCGCAGCGCGGCCCGCGCGCGCGCCAGCCGGCGCACCAGCACCAGCAGCACGTCCTCGGGCCCCGCCATCAGCACCGGGATGCCCAGCCGCTCCACGCTGCGCCGCGCCTGCTCGGCGCGCCGGCGCTCCTCGCCCGCGAGCAGCTCGCCCACGCGCTGCCCCGACGGCGTCTTGGCCACCTTGGCGAAGGCCGGCCCGAACGGGCACACCACCGCGACATGGTGGCCGCGCTGGCGCGCCACCGCGAGCTGGCGCAGCGCGCTGTCGGCATCCTCCAGGATGCCCTCGAGGTCGCTGATCACGATGACGAACTTGCCGGCGTGGCCGGCGCCGCCCTTGGCCAGCGCCGCGCCGAACCCGGCCACGCGGCCGCCCGGCGGCGGATCGCGCCGGTACGGCACCTCGATCCCCCGCACGCGCGCGAACAGCCGCAAGCGCGCCATCTCGGGATCGCCCGCGACCACGCGCGCATACCACGACTGGGCATGGCGCCCCGCCATCGGCGGCCGCGCCTTCAGCAAGGTCGCGACCACGCGCCCCGTCGCATCCAGGTCGTACAGCTCGCCGCCGGGGCCGGCCGCCAGGCGCGACCAGCGCGGGTCATCCATGCGCGCCGGCCGCGGCACGCGCACGTCCAGCGCCTCCTGGTGCGCCAGGTAGCGCGCCACCGCGGTGACCAGCTCGCCGTCGGTCAGCTCGGTCAGATCCTCGTCGACCAGGTTGCGCAGCTCGAGCAGGTGGTCGACGATGCGCATCAGCTGCGGCTTGCCGTCGCGCGGCTCGATGGCGCCGATGACGCGGGCATCGAACGTCGTCAGCCCGACGCGGTCGCCGGCGTCGAGCGCCTCGCGCGCGAAGGCCGCCGCGACCTCGATGCCATAGTCGAGCTTGGCGCGACCGACCTCGCCTTGCCGCATCGAGCCCGCGACATCGAGCAAGATCTGGTGCGTGACCACGATCTCGCATCAGCTTGCGGGCACGCGCGCTGGCCTTCCAGGCGATCTGCTTGAAGGCGTCGCCCTGGGTGTGCTCGCGGATCTCGCGCAGCTCGCCGCCCAGGCCCTTGCGCCGCACGTGGTGCAGGCCGGCGCGCTCGTGCAGGGCGCCCGCCTGCGGCCGCGCCACCAGCGCCGCGCCACGCGCCGCCGACAGCTTGGGGAAGACCTTGATGCCGAGCGGGTTGGGGAAGTAGGCGCGGACCCGGAAGCAGCCCAGCGGGTCGCCGAACTCCAGCGAGGCCCCGTGCAGGAACCAGTGGCCGGCCGCGGCCGCCACCGTGCGCGCCGACAGCTCCGACTCGGTGCCGCGCGGCCCCGTCACGCGCAGGGTCTGATCGACCTCCAGCGCGCTGGAGCAGAAGATCTGCAGATCATGGATGCGCAGCGCGCGCGGCCCGTGGTTGCGCAGCGCGACGTGGAGCTGGAACGGGTGCGTGGCGATGATGGCGCCGCCCGCGGTGTCCGACGGCGGCACCCACCAGGCCAGCTCGATCTTGCGCCGGCGCAGCAGCACCGCGGTCGGGTAGAACAGCATGTGCATCGTGATCAGCGTCGACAGCACCAGGCCGCCGAGCGCGATCAGCGGCCAGGCCGCGCGCACCGCGCCGCCCAGCATGATGACGAGCGCGCTGGCCAGCAGCAAACGCCCGCGGGTGGACAGGTACGGGGTCACCGCGCTCGCTTGTAGGAGACGCGCTCGAGCGCCTCGTTGACCACGGCGTCGGCCAGCACGCCCTCCAGCTCGGCCTCGGGCGTCATCATGATGCGGTGGCTCAGCACGTAGGGCGCCAGCAGCTTGACGTCATCGGGCAGCACATAGTCGCGCCCCTTGGTCAGCGCGCGCGCCTTGGCGGCCTGCAGCAGCGCCAGCGCGGCGCGCGGCGACGCCCCCAGGTACACGCGGCGGTGCTTGCGGGTGTACTGGGTCAGGCTGAGGATGTAGTCGAACAGCTCGTCCTCGACGTGGACCTGATCGGCCAGCTGGCCGAGGCGGATGATGTCCTCGGGCGACAGGATGGCGCGCACCTCGGCGCGCGGCCGGTTGTAGGTGAGCAGCATGCGGCGCTCGTCCTCGGGGGTCGGGTAGCGCACCGCGACCTTGACCAGGAAGCGGTCGACCTGCGCCTCGGGCAGTGGGTAGGTGCCCTCGTGCTCGACCGGGTTCTGCGTCGCCAGCACCATGAAGGGCGGCCCCAGCGGGCGGGTCTCGCCCTCGATGGTGACCTGGCTCTCCTGCATGGCCTCGAGCAGCGCCGACTGGGTCTTGGCCGGCGCGCGGTTGATCTCGTCGCCGAGCACGATGTGCGCGAAGATCGGCCCCTCGCGCAGCACGAACTTGTTGTCGCGCATGTCGAGGATGTAGGTGCCCGTGATGTCCGAGGGCAAGAGGTCGGGCGTGAACTGGATGCGCTTGAAGGTGCAGCCCAGCGCGCGCGAGAAGCCCTTGCACAGCGTCGTCTTGGCGACTCCGGGGACGCCCTCGAGCAGGGCGTGGCCGCGCGCCAGCAGCGCGGTGAGCAGGATCTCGGGCAGCTCGGCGGGGCCGATGAAGACCTTCTGGACCTCGCGCGCGACCATGCCGCAGACGTCGAGGATCTGCGCCAGCGTCTGGGGATCGATGCCGGTGACGGACGAGGTCGGTGACGGGACGACTGGTTGCGACATGGCTCGGTTCTATCCCAGGTGGGGGTTGGAAGGTGCGCCAGGATGACTGCGCGGGGGTGGCGGTGGGGGAGGCGGCAGGTGCGGCGCCTGCGGCGGCGGCGGCGCCAGGCCGGCGGCCTGACGCGCGGCCAGGCCGCGGTCGATGGCGACGCCCAGCGCGCGCGCCTCGTCGTGCAGGGTGTCGAACTGCTTGCGGGTGATGAAGCTGCCCAGCCATGCGCCGGCGTTCTGCTGCCGGCCGGGCAGCGCGCGCAGGCGCGGCAGCAGCGGCTGCGCGATGGCCGCGGCCTCGGCCGAGACCCGGTGCGCCAGCATCTCGATGATCTTGACCGGCGGCTGCCCCAGCGGATCGGGCTCGCCGAGGGCGCCGGCCAGCCGGCGCTCGACGTCGTCCCGGACCAGCGCGGCCGGATAGTTCCAGGGCAGCGTGGGCCGGCCGTCGTCGTAGCGTTCCAGCAGATCCGCGGTGTCGAGGCGGGCCGCCGCGCTGGCCGGCCGGGTCCAGCGGCCGTCGAGCCGCGCGCCGCGCGCCCACGACAAGAGCAGCGCCGCCGCGATGGCGAACGGGATGACCAGCAAGAGCACGATCCAGCGGAACAGCCGGTCGGGCGCCAGGTAGTCGTTCATCTCGTCGAGGAAGCCGTTGAAGGCCACCAGGGTCTCGCCGGCCTTGCCGGCCAGGCCAGGGCGCTCCGGCGGCGCCACCGGGGCGGCGCCCTTGACCTGGAACTCCTGCACCACGACCACGATGCGGTCGGCGGTCTGGTCGGGCGCCATGGTGCGCAGGAGCTGGGTCGCGAAGTGGAAGTTGCCGTCGAAGCCCAGCATCACGTTGATGAGCAGGCTGGGATCACCCATGGCGACGAACTTGCCCTTGCCCAGGTTGCCCGCGATGACCACACCCTCGGTGGGCGAGAAGCCATAGATCACCGGGTGGCGCTCGCTGGTCAGCACGGTGGGGTAGTTGGTGACGATCTCGTCGATGCCCTCGGTCAGGCCGGCGGCCAGCTCGCCGTCGCGGGTCACCACCTGCGCGATGGGCAGGTTGGGGTGGTCGGGGTTCCACAGGCGCGGCGCCGTCTTGAGGGTGGCGAAGTCGCGCTGCTCGATGTCGAGCGCGGCGAACAGCGGGCCGCCACGGCCGAAGTCGTCGGCCAGGATGAGGCGCCCGCCCGAGCGCACGAAGTCGCGCAGCGCGCGCGGATCGACGTCCGAGCGCGGGTACATCAGCAAGAGGATGTCCTGCGGCCCCAGGTGATCCCAGTCGATGGCGCTGCCGACCTCGATGGCGCGGCCGTCGCCGCGGGCCAGCGCGAACAGCTCGCTGAGGCCGTTCCAGCCACCGTTCTCGGCGCGATAGTCGAGCTCGTCGGCGCGCGCAGTGGCGCCGAGCGCCAGCAGCAGCGGCAGCGCGATGGCCAGCAGCTTGCCCGCGCGGCGCATCACATCTCCTTCCGCAGCGCGGCCGCGCAGCTGTCGAGGCGCCGCTGCGCCGTGGCCAGGTGGCTGCCGGCGTCGAGCGCCAGCACCACGTAGTAGCCGTCGCCGACCTCGCGGATGAGGACGTCGGTGCGCGAGTGGTGGATCAGGATCTCCTCGGGTCGACCCAGCGCGAAGCGCGTCAGCCCCGAGCGCATCATCGACAGCAGCACGCCATAGTGCGCGCCCAGCACCAGCAGGTCGTCGGGCTGCAGGCGCGTCGACACCGAGTCGACCGCCTCGCCGTCGGCGTCGGCGAAGATGGCCGCCAGCGCGCCGGGGGTGTGCTCCAGCGTGTGGTTCAGGATCGGTGTGAACGAGGTGCTCACGGGGTGGGCGCCGCCACGCTGCCCTCGGGGAAGGCGCGCCGGACGCTGACGTCCCCGGGCACCACCGCGGCCTCGGTGGTGCGCAGCGCGCCGGTCAGGAAGCGCTGGAACGCCGCCGCGCGCGCGGTCTCGAAGAAGCGGGTGCGCAGCTCGGGCTCGGCCTCGGCCAGGCTCACGTTCTTGGGCGGCGTGATCTTCTTCAGACACAGCACGTCCCAGCCCCACGGCGTCTTGAAGGGCTCCGACAGCGCGCCCGGCTCGGGCAGCGCGAACATCACCTTGGCGAACACCGGGTCGGTCGCGCTGGCCCAGGCGTCATAGACCTCGAAGGCCAGCGATGGCTCCTCGCGCTGGGCCTCCACCGCGGCGGCCTTGACGGCGTCGCAGTCGACCCGCGCCGCGGCGCCGGCGGGGAAGCGGGCGCGGAAGGCCCGCGCGATCGCCTCGGCGCGGGCGGCGGCCGCGGGCGGCGTCGGCTTGGCGTCGCTGGCGCGCACGTACAGCACCTCGCGCGACTCGGGCGCCACGAACTTGGACAGGTTGGCCTGGTAGGCGCTGGCGATCTCGGCGGCCGGGATGTCCTCCGGCCCGTCGAACGTCGGCGCGAAGTCGCGCGCCAGCAGCGCGCGCGCCAGCGGGGCGTGGCGGGCCTCGATGACCGCGCGATCCTCCTGGTAGCCGCGCCGCCTGGCCTCCGCGGCCAGCAGCTCACGCGCGATCAGCTCGTCCACCGCCGCGCGCGCCGTGATGCGCCGCGCGCGCGCCTGCGCCGCCGCCTCGCTGGCGTAGATCGGCACGCCATCGACCTCGGCCACCACCTCGTCCACCGGCAGCGCGGGCGTCGGGCGCGCCGGGGCCGGCAGCCAGGCCGCGCGCGCGATGGCCGCGCGCTCGCGGGCGTCGCTGTCCTGCACGCGCTGCTCGGCCGGGCGGGCGCGCCGGCCGCCACACCCCGCACCCAGCGGGCCCGCGCTCAGCACCGCCAGGGCGGCTATGGCGGCGCTCCGGATCACTCCTTCTGGACCAGGGCCAGGCGCGCCATCTCCGAGCCGACCCGGATGATGGCGAAGCCCACGAAGGCCAGCAGGATGGCGGCGACATAGTCGCGCCGCTCCAGGTAGGTCACGCACTTGTAAAAGAACGCCAGGCTGCCCGCCATCAGGACCAGCGCCAGCATCTCGAAGAACCCTTTGCGCATGCTTATCGCACCTCGAGCAGCGAGAAGAGGATGAGGCCCGCGAGCGCGGCCACCACGCCCACATAGAAGATCCAGCCCGGGCGCCGCGGCGACTCCTTGAGGCGCGCCAGGTCACGCGTCAGCTCCTTGTCGCCGGTGCGGTGGGCGCGCAGCGGCGACAGGAAGTACACCCCGTAGATCCCGGCCCACAGCCCGAACACGATGAGGTTGATGAGCGACTGGATCGACGCCACCCGGCCGGGATAGACCTCGCGCAGGTTCTTCTGCTCGGCCGGGATGAAGTTGGCGGCGTACACCAGCACCAGCGGGAAGATGGCCGACAGCACGCCGAGCAGGCCGTAGAGGCGGAAGCGGCGCCGCCAGCGCTCGGGCAGCTCGGCCGGCTGCAGCTGCCCGGCGGGCGCCAGCGACGGCCCCTGCTGCTCGCGCTGACGCGGCCTCAGCGAGCGCTCGCTGGCCGCGCGCGCCGGCGCGTCGAGCTGCGCCAGCACCACCGCGGCGCCGACCAGGAAGCCGATCAGCGAGCCCGCCGCCAGCGCGAAGGTGCGCAGCGAGTACACCGTGCTCGAGGTCATGCGCCCGTCCATCACCAGCGGCACCAGCAGCACCATCGGGAACACCAGCAGGAGCTCCCCGGCGCGCCGCCACAGCACGCCGATGGCCAGCGGCAGCAGCGGCAGCAGGAGCAGCACGCGCATGGTGGTGCCGCGCGCGGCCCCGCTCCACAGCGCGGGCACCAGCGCCATGGTCGCCCACACGTTGACCCCCAGCAGCGCCAGCATCAGCGCAGGCCCGTTCAGGGGCGGCGGACGCCAGCGAAACGCGGCTGTGGGCGGGGAGGCGGTCATGACGGTCGCGCGAGTTTACACCAGTGCCAACGCATTGATACGCGGGTTCCATGCCAGACTGCCGGCATGCGCGTCGGCAAATGCGGGGTGCTGCTGGTGGTCGCCCTGGTGGCGGGGCTGGCGGGGTCCGGGGCCATGGCGGGCTGTGAGAAACGCGCGCGCCAGCCGCGGCAGTCCGCGCCGCCGGTGACGGCGCCGCCGCGGCCGCTGCCGGCGGTGGTCGACGCCGCGGTCCCGGATGCCGCCCCCGACGCGGCGGTCGACGCCGGGCTGGCCTTCGCACCCGGCGACGTCGTGGACAGGGGCACCATCGCCAAGGTGGTGCGCAGCGCCTCGGGCGGCTTCCGGTTCTGCTTCGAGACGGCGCTGAAGCAGCAGCCTGGCCTGGCCGGAAAGGTCATGCTCGAGTTCACCATCGAGCCCGATGGCAGCGTACAGACCGCGGTCGCCACAGGGCTGACTCCCGAGGTCGAGCAATGCATGGTAGAGAGGGCGCGCAAGCTGCGCTTTCCCCCCGGGAGCGCGTCCACCAAGGTCCGCTTTCCCTTCATCTTCAAGGTCGCCCCATGAACGACTCCCGCATCTGCACCATCGATGGACCCGCCGGCGCCGGCAAGAGCACGGTCGCCAAGGCGGTCGCGCGCAGCCTGGGCTGGCAGCTGCTCGACACCGGCGCGATCTACCGCGCCCTGGCCGTGGTCGCCCAGGCCCGCAGCGTGGCCTGGGACGCCGAGCCTGCGCTGGCCGCGCTGGCCACCGAGATGAACGTGCGCTTCCAGCTCGAGGGCGACAAGAACCGCATGTTCGTGACCGTGGCTCAGGAGGCCGAGCAGGAGGTCACCAGCAAGCTGCGCACGCCCGAGATCTCGAACGGCGCCAGCGCGGTGTCCAAGCTGCCCGCCGTGCGCGCCGCCCTGCTGGGCCTGCAGCGCCGCCTGGGCGAGCGCGGCGAGGTCGTGGTCGAGGGCCGCGACACCGGCACCGTGGTGTTTCCCACCGCGGGCGCCAAGTTCTTCCTCACCGCCTCCGCCGAGGAGCGCGCGCGCCGGCGCTGGGACGAGCTGCGCGCGGCCGGGCAAGACATCGACTTCGCACGGGTTCTCGGCGAGCAGGTGGCGCGCGACGAGCAGGACACCCAACGTGCGGCGGCCCCCTTGCGTCAGGCGGATGACGCCGCCCTGGTGGACTCTTCGGGGGTCCCGCTGGAGGCCGTCATCGCCCGCATCGCCGACGCCGTACGCGCGCGTTTTCGTTTGACATGAGGGGGGTGGGCGTCTAGTTTTCGCCCTCACGCCAGGGGTCCGGCAGCGTTCCGTCCCAGCGTGCGGGAGCTACACAGTATGGTTGAAGCAGGTATGGAGCAGGGTCGCGGCATGGAGAACGACTTCGCCGCGATGTTCGAAGAGAGCCTCAAGCGGGAAGACGTCAAGGAAGGCGACATCGTCCGCGGCCATGTCATCCAGGTCGCCAAGGACTATGTCGTCGTCGATATCGGCTACAAGTCGGAGGGGCAGATCCCGATCGACGAGTTCACCGGTACCGATGGAGCGGTCTCGGTCAAGGCGGGCGACGAGGTCGAGGTACTGCTGGAGTCGCGTGAAAACGACAACGGCCTGGTCATTCTCTCCAAGGAGAAGGCCGATCGTCTCAAGGTGTGGGACGAGATCTCGGCCGCGTGCGAGCGCGACGAGCTCATCGAGGGCACCATCGCGCAGCGCGTGAAGGGCGGCCTCTCGGTCACCATCCGCGGCGGCGTGAAGGCCTTCCTGCCGGGGTCGCAGGTCGATCTGCGGCCGGTCCGCAACCTGGACGCCTTCATCGGCAAGACGCACAAGTTCAAGGTCATCAAGTTCAACAAGAAGCGCGGCAACATCGTGCTCTCGCGCCGTGTGCTCCTCGAGAAGGAGCGCGCCGAGCTGAAGGAGACCACGCTCGAGAAGCTGCGCGAGAACCAGATCGTGGAAGGCATCGTCAAGAACCTGACCGAGTACGGTGCGTTCATCGACCTCGGCGGCATCGACGGCCTGCTGCACATCACCGACATGAGCTGGGGCCGCGTCAACCACCCCAGCGAGCTGTTCCAGGTCGGCGACCACGTCCGCGTCAAGGTCCTCAAGTTCAACCCCGAGACCGAGCGCGTGTCGCTGGGCCTCAAGCAGATCAGCGAAGACCCCTGGACGCACGCCTCGGAGAAGTACGTGCCGGGCACCGTCGTCCGCGGCAAGGTGGTCTCGCTCAAGGACTACGGCGCCTTCATCGAGCTCGAGGAGGGCATCGAGGGCCTGGTCCACATCAGCGAGATGTCGTGGACGCGGCGCGTGAAGCACCCGTCCAAGATGGTCGCGGTGGGTGACACCGTCGAGGCCGTCGTGCTCGACGTCGATCCCAAGAACAACCGGATCTCGCTGGGCATGAAGCAGCTCGAGCCGAACCCCTACGATCAGCTGCGCGAGAAGTATCCGCCCGGCACGGTCGTCAAGGGCAAGGTGCGCAACATCGCCGACTTCGGCATCTTCGTGGAGATCGAAGAGGGCATCGACGGCCTGGTCCACATCTCGGACATGTCGTGGACCCAGCGCATCAAGCACCCGAGCGAGATGTTCCAGAAGGGCGACGATGTCGAGGCCGCCGTGCTGAACATCGACAACTCCGACGGGGAGAAGCCGAAGATCTCGCTGGGCATCAAGCAGCTGATCGGCGACCCGTGGGATCGCATCCCGTTCGACTTCCCGGTCGGCAAGGTCGTCCCGGTCAAGGTCCTCAAGGTGCTGGACTTCGGCGCCTTCGTGGAGCTCGAGCGTGGCATCGAGGGGCTGATTCACGTCAGCGAGATCGCCGACGAGCGCGTCGAGGATCCCCGCGAGCGCCTCAAGCCCCTGCAGGAGGTCCAGGCCGAGATCATCACGATCGACCCCATCGAGCGCAAGATCGGCCTGTCGATGAAGGCCGCCTCGCGTTCGAACGAGCTGGCCGAGGCGCAGGGCTACAAGGGTGGCCAGGCTGCCGGCGCCACGCTGGGCGACGTCATGCGCGACAAGCTTGCCGGCCTCGGTGGCGGCAAGAAGAAGAAGGGCAAGAAGGGCGCGGCGGAAGAGGGCGACGAGGAGTAGTCGTCGCTTTCGTCAGCATGCGCTGATGATGCAGTGATTCGAGACGGCCGGCCTGCGGGTCGGCCGTCTCATTTTGTGCGCCCGGCATGGGCGTGATCAGGAGGTGAGAGTCCTCTGGGGAACCTGGTCGCAGGGACCCCACGCG
>JBGASF010000125.1:0-24270 GCA_044229835.1 Polyangia bacterium
GGCACGGGCACGGGCACGGGCACGGGCACGGGCACGAGGACGAGGACGAGCACGAGGACGAGCACGGGCACGGGCACGGGCACGGGCACGGATGCGGCGGTGGTGGCGGTGGTGAAGGCGGACGCTGGCGTCGCGCCGGTGGTGACCAAGGCGGCCGTCAAGGGGCCGCTGGCCTGGTGTCGCAAGGTCAAGGCGCTGGTGTGCAAGGCGGAGGGCGACGAGTGCGACAGGTGGAAGGCCGATCTCGCGAAGTGGGCTGATTTTCCGCCGGATGCGCAGGAGACTGTCGAGGCCGGGTGCCGCGAGATCTATCCCCGTGCGCTGGCCGACGAGCGCGAGCGCGCCAACTGGGCCAAGGGAGCGCCCTGACATGCAGCGCATCACCAATGCTTCGGAGCGGCGGCTGGCGGCGAGCCCGAGTCGACTGCGCGTGCTGCTGGGGCCGCAGCGCGGGCTGGAGGTCGCGCTGCCGGCGGCGGGGTTGCTCGTCGGCGCCGAGCCGACCGCGGGCCTTGCGCTGCAGGACGGCGCGGTGTCGGGCAGGCACTGCACCATCGTGCCGGGCGAGCATGGCTTCACGGTCGCCGACCTCGGCTCGCGCAATGGCACCTGGCTGGAGGATGTCGCGCTGACCCGCGCCATCGTGCCGGTGGGCACCATCCTGCGTGTCGGTGGCACGCTGCTGCAGCTCCTGCCCGCGGAGGAGACGGTGGCCATCCCGCCCAGCACGGCGCCGGCCTTCGGCGAGCTGGTCGGCGCCAGCGTGGCCATGCGCCAGGTCTATGCCCTGCTGGAGCGCGCCAGCCAGTCCGACGCCACCGTGCTGCTGGGCGGCGAGAGCGGCACCGGCAAGGAGCTGGCGGCGCGCGCCATCCACGCCGCCAGCCCGCGTCGTGACGGCCCCTTCGTGGTGTTCGACTGTGGCGCGGCCAGCGACAACCTCATCGAGAGCGATCTGTTCGGCCATGTGCGCGGCGCCTTCACCGGGGCCAGCACGGACCGCGTGGGCGCCTTCGCGGCCGCGCACCAGGGCACCCTGCTGCTCGACGAGATCGGTGACCTGCCGCTGCACCTGCAGACGCGCCTCCTGCGCCTGCTGGAGTCGGGCGAGGTCACCCCCCTCGGCGGCCGGCGCAGCGAGCGCTATGACGTGCGCATCCTGGCCGCGACCCACCGTGATCTGTGGCGCGAGGCCGAGGAGGGCCGTTTTCGCGCCGATCTCTACTATCGCCTCGCGGTGGTCGAGGTCGAGCTGCCGGCGCTGCGCCGGCGTCGCGACGACATCCCGGTGCTGGTGCGGCGCTTCCTGGCGCGCGGTCCGCTGGCCGACGCCGAGCTCGCCGGCGCCAACCTGGAGCGCCTGATGGCGCACGCCTGGCCCGGCAACGTGCGCGAGCTGCGCAACGTGATCGCGCGCGCGGTGGCGCTGCGCCCGCCCGGCGCCGGCTTCGCCGAGCTGCCCATCCTGCTCGGGCCGGCACGCCGGGACGGCGGCGGCGCGCCCGACCCGGCGCCGGTCGCCGATCGCCCCTACCACGACGCCAAGGCCGAGCTGCTGGAGCGCTTCGAGCGCAGCTACCTCACCGATCTGCTGTCACGCCAGGCCGGCAACCTGTCGCAGGCCGCGCGCCAGGCCGGCGTGGAGCGCAAGTACCTCTACAAGCTGCTCGACAAGCACGGCCTCGGCCGCGGCCGGCCGCCCTCGGGGGAGTCCGACGGCTGAGGTCTGACCGCCGCGGCCGGCTGGGTCGCTGCTCAGTGCTGCACCGAGTTGGGCGGACCCTTGGGCGGCTCCTTCTCGGAGGCCTCGGGCACGATGGGGCCGCGCTTGCCGTCGATGCGATCCGACAGCTCCTGCAGGTTGTGGGACAGCTTGCCCATCGCGGAGCTGACGTCGGCGGCCCAGCCGCTGGTGGTGGCGCTGACCTTCTTCTCCAGCTCGCGCAGCCGCGGCTCCAGGCGGTGCCACGCCTCCACGGCGTCCTTCTGGGCCCCGCGCACCCGCTTCTCGACGTCGTTGCCGAGGTTCTGCAGCCGCTTCCAGGTCTCGTCGAGCTTCTCTTGCGTCTTCATGGCTCACCTCACAGCAGGAGTTGGCCGGGCCGCGAGCTTGCGCTCGAGCAGCGCCACGCAGTCCGGCAAGGTGGACATCTGGGGGTAGTCGGCCTCACGCAGCTCGATGTGCAAGAGCTCGCCGAGGCGCAGCGTGAAGGACAGGAAGTCCATCGAGTCGAGATCGAGATCCTGGCGCAGGTTGGTGGTCGGGCCGACCCGGCTGCGCTCGAGCTCGGGCGCGATCTCGGTCAGGGTGTCCAGCACGAGGGTAGCGAGGTCGGTCGTCATGGTTGCCCCGGGCGCGCCAGGTGGCGCGCGATGTCGGCCAGGAAGCGGCCGCCCTGGTGGCCGTCGCTGGCGCGGTGGTCGGCGGCCAGGGTCGCGGTGAGGATCGGTCGCACCACGACGGCGCCGCCCTCGGCCCAGGGCAGCGGGCGGACGCGGCCCATGCCGACCAGCGCCACCTGCGGCGGGTAGATCACCCCGTGCACCAGATCGACGCCCTGGTCGCCCAGCGAGGTCAGGGTCAAGGTGCCATCGGTCAGCTCGGCGCCGCGCAGGCCGCCCTGGCGCGCGCGCGTCGTCAGATCGAGGAGGGCGTGCATGAGCTCGCTCACGGTGAGCTGGTCGGCGTCATGGATGGCGGGCGCGACCAGACCGCCGCCGCGCAGCGCGATGGCCACGCCGAGGTGGACGCGCTGGGACGGCCGCAGGGCGCCGTCGACGAAGTGGCCGTTCAGATCGGGGTACTCGCGCGCGGTGTGCGCCACGGCGTGCGCCAGCAGCGCGACCGGGAGGATGTGCTCGGTGGTGGCGGCGGCGTCGTTGTGGCGCTGCAGCCAGCCCAGCGCGGGGGCGAGGTCGATGTCGAGCTGCAGGTAGTAGTGCGGGATGTCGCGCTTGGAGCGCGCCATGTTGGCGCCGATGGCGCGGCGCATGGCGGCGCGCTGGGCCTCGTCGGGCGGCGTGGCGCGACGAGGGCGGGGCGGAGAGGCGGGAGGGACGGGTGCAGGTGCAGGTGCAGGTGCAGGAGGAGGCGGGGAAAGGACCGGAACGGGCACGGGCACGGGCACGGGCACGGGCACGGGGGGAGGCGCGGGGTGGAAGTTGGCGACGTCGTCGCGGGTGATGGCGCCGTGGGGGCCGGTGCCGGTGATGGTGCAGAGGTCGAGGTTGCGTTCGCGGGCGAGCTGGCGCGCGGCGGGGGAGGCGCGCACGGCTCCAGGAGCCGCAGGCCCAGCAGCGGGCGCGGGTGCGGGTGCGGGTGCGGGTGCGGGGGCGGGCGTCGTCGCGGGACCAGGAGCAGGGGCGGCGATGTCGGTGGCGGTGGTGATGCGGGCCAGCGGGGTGCCGACCGGGACCTTGCGGCCGGGCTCGACCAGCAGGGTCTCGATGACGCCGTCGTCCCAGGTCTCGACGTCGATGGCACCCTTGTCGGTCTCGATGGTGACCACGACCTCGCCGCGGTGCACGCGGTCGCCGGGCTTGACCGCCCACTCGACCACGGTGCCCGACTCCATGTCGGCGCCCAGCGCTGGCAGCTTCAGCTCAGCCACGACCCACCGCCTGCATCGCGGCGCGCACGATGCCGTCGATCTGGGGCAGCGCGGCCTGCTCCAGGTGCTGGGGGTAGGGGATGGGCACCTCGGCGCTGCACACCCGCGCGATCGGCGCGTCCAGCTCGTAGAAGGCCTGCTCGGCGATGCGCGCCACCACCTCGGCAGCGAAGCCGCCGGTGCGCCAGCCCTCGTCGATGACCACCGCGCGCCGGGTGCGTCGCACCGACGCCATCACGGTGGCGTCGTCCAGCGGCCGCAGCGAGCGCAGATCGATGACCTCGGCCTCGACGTCGCGCGCCGCCAGCTGCTGCGCCGCGCCGAGCACCTTGCCCAGCGAGCCGCCCGAGGTGATCAATGTGACGTCGCGCCCGGCGCGGCGCACCGCCGCCCGATCGAGATCGACCGCCCCGGCGTCGTCGGCCAGCTCGCCCTCCAGGTTGTACAGGCCGACGTGCTCGAAGATGACCACGGGATCGGGCGAGCGCAGCGCCGTCGCCAGCATCCCGCGCGCGTCCTCCAGCGTCGCCGGCGCGACCACGCGCAGGCCGGGCACGTGGGCGTAGTAGCCCTCCAGGCTGTGCGAGTGCTGCGCCGCCAGCTGGCGCCCGGCGCCGGTCGCCATGCGGATGACCACCGGCACGCCGAGCTGGCCGCCCGACATGTGGCGCGCGGTGGCGGCGTTGTTGATGATCTGGTCCAGCGCCAGCAGGCTGAAGTTCACCGTCATGATCTCGACGATGGGGCGCAGCCCGCCCAGCGCCGCGCCGATGCCGGCGCCCACGAAGCCGCCCTCGCTGAGCGGGGTGTCACGCACCCGGTCCCGCCCGAAGCGCTCGGCCAGCCCCTTGCTGACCGCGTAGGCGCCGCCATACGCGGCCACGTCCTCGCCCATCAGGACCACGCGTGGATCGCGCTCCAGCGCCTCGGCCAGCGCGGCGCGCAGCGCCTCGCGGAAGGTGGTGCGGCTCATGGCGCCGCCTCGGCCATGACGTGGCGGCCGAGCTCCTCGATGGGCTCCAGCGCGCTGTCGTCGGCGAAGCGCACCGCGTCCTCGACCTCGCGCGCGATGTCCTGCTGCAGCACGGAGAGCGTGGCGTCGTCGAGCTGGCCGCGCTCGCGCAGCCGCCCGGCCAGCAGCGGGATGGGATCGCGCTGCTTCCAGCGCGCGACCTCGTCGCTGTTGCGGTACAGCTCGGCGTCGAACATCGAGTGCGCGCGGAAGCGGTAGGTCCGGCACTCGAGCAGGTAGGGCTTGCCGGCGCGCACCCGCGCCACCGCCTCGAGCGCCGCGGCCTCGACGATCTCGACGTCCATGCCGTCCACGCTGGCGGCCTCGACGCCGTAGCCGCGCGCACGCAGCACCAGATCGGGCTGCGCCTGGTAGCGCTCCAGCGCGGTGCCCATGGCGTACAGGTTGTTCTCGCACACGAACAGCACCGGCAGCTGCCACAGCGCGGACAGGTTCATGGCCTCGTGGAAGGCGCCCTCGGCGACCGCGCCGTCGCCGAAGAAGCACGCCGTCACCTGGGGCCGCCCCAGCGTGCGATCCGCCAGCGCCAGCCCGACCGCCACCGGCAGGTGGCCGGCCACGATGGCCCAGCCGCCATACAGGCGCCGCTCGGCGTCGAACAGGTGCATCGACCCGCCGCGCCCGCGCGAGCAGCCGGTGACCCGGCCGAACATCTCGGCCATCACCGCGCGCGCCGGAACGCCGCGCAGCAGCGCGTGGCCATGCTCGCGGTAGGTCGCGACCACGGTGTCGGCCGGTCCCAGCGCCGGCAAGATCCCCGCCGCCACCGCCTCCTCGCCGATATACAGGTGCAGAAAGCCCCGGATCTTGCCGGCGCCATACAGCTCGGCACAGCGCTCCTCGAAGCGGCGCACCAGCATCATGTCGCGCAGGCGCTGCTGTGCGGGCGCGGTCATGCTCCCGCCTCCAGCGTCGAGGTGTCGCCCTCGGGCAGCCCGAGCTCGCGCGCCTTGAGCAGGCGGCGCAGGATCTTGCCGCTGCGCGTGCGCGGCAGGTTGGGCAGGAAGTCGATCTCCTTGGGCGCCACGCTGGCGCCCAGCCGCTTGCGCGCGAAGCCGAGCAGCTCGCGGCGCAGCGCCTCGCCGGCGTCGTGGCCGGGGCGCAGCGAGACGAAGGCCTTGACGCGCTCGAAGGTGACCGGGTCGGGCACGCCGATGGCGGCGGCCTCGGCGACCGCGGGATGCTCGAGCAGGGCGCTCTCGACCTCGAAGGGGCCGATCAGGTGGCCGGCCGACTTGATGACGTCGTCGCTGCGCCCGACGAACCAGAAGTAGCCGTCGCGATCGCGGCGCGCCAGATCTCCGCTGAGATACCAGCCGCCCGCGAAGCAGGCCTGGGTGCGCTTGTCGTCGTCGAGGTAGCCGCGGAACATCGACGGCCAGCCCGGGCGCAGCGCCAGCTCGCCCTCCTCGCCATCGGCGACCACGGCCACGCTGTCGCCGTCGCGCCGCACCACGCCGGCCTCGATGCCGGGCACCGGCAGCCCCATCGACCCGGGCCGGATGGGCAGCGCGGCGAAGTTCGCGATCATGATGCCGCCGGTCTCGGTCTGCCACCAGTTGTCATGGATGGGCAGCCCGAACGCCTCCAGGCCCCAGAACACCGCCTCGGGGTTGAGCGGCTCGCCCACGCTGGCGATGAAGCGCAGGCGCCCCGGGGGCCGGCCCTGCGCGGTGGCGCCGGCCCGCATCATCATGCGCACCGCGGTGGGCGCGGTGTACCAGACGTCGACGCCCTGCTCACCCAGCAGCGCCAGCCAGCGCGCGGCGTCGAACTCGCCCTCGTCGATCAGCAAGGTGGCGCCCACGCTGAGCGGGGCGAAGATGCCGTAGCTGGTCCCGGTGACCCAGCCTGGATCGGCGGTGCACCAGAACACGTCGTCGGGGCGCAGATCCAGCGCCGACACCGCGGTGGCGTGGTGCGCCACGATGGCCTGGTGCACGTGCAGGGCGCCCTTGGGCTTGCCGGTGGTGCCGCTGGTGAAGTGCAGCAGCGCGACCTCGTCGGGCGCGGTCGCGACCGGCCGGGCGTCCGGGGTCGCGGCGGCCATGCGGCGCTCGAGGTCGTGCACCCCCGCGGCCTCGTCGGCGGCCTCGGCCGGGCCGACCAGCAGGATGTGCCGCAGGTCGGGCAGGCTGGCGCGCAGGGCCTGCACCTTGTTGCGATACAGCGTGTCGGTGGTGACCAGGACGCGACCGTGGCCCATGGCCAGGCGGGCCCGGATGGGCTCGGGACCGAAGGCCGAGAACAGCGGGCTGAACACTGCGCCCAGGGTCAGGGTGCCCAGGGCGGCCACGTACAGCTCGGGCACCCGCCCGCACAGCGCGAAGACACGATCGCCGCGCTGCACGCCGAGGCCGCGCAGCACGTTGCAGAAGCGCGCCACCCGCGCCGCCAGCTCGCCGTACGAGATGTCGCGGCGCTCGCCGCCGCGGCCGATCCAGCGCAGCGCGACGTGGTCCCTGCGCGAGCCGGCGGCGTGGCGAAACACCGCCTCGTGCGCCATGTTGAGCGCGCCGCCCGGCAACCCTTCGAGCTTGGCCTGCGCGCCAGCCCACGAAAACGCGGCGCGGGCACCGGCGAGGTCGGTCAGGTTGGGGGGCGGCCAGCACGCTGGCTTGTCGATGACGGTGGGGCGCACGAGGTGGGGGGCTTCATGAACCGGGCCAGGGCTGCGTGGCTACACCCGCGGTGATTCGCGCACTCGCTGCAGCGGCCCGTGCGGGGCGCTGCAAAGGCTGCGCTACGACAGGGTTTGCCGCGGCGCAGACGCGCACAGGGCAGCACCTCCGCGGGCACGCATCTTGAAGCCCCAGGACTCCAGGAGGGCCCGGCCATGCCGCATAAACACCTGCTGTTTCGCGCCGAGGCGCGCGAGAAGATCCTGCGTGGCGCAACCGCCCTGGCTGACGCGGTGCGCGTGACCCTGGGACCACGCTCGCGCTCGGTGCTCATCGGGAAGCGCTGGGGCAGCCCCATCATCTGCAATGACGGCGTGACCATCGCCAGGGAGATGGCGCTGGAGGATCCCGAGGAGGATCTGGGCGCCCGCGTGCTGCGCGAGGCCGCGGTGCGCACCGGCGACGCGGTCGGTGACGGCACCACCACCGCGACCATCCTGGGCCACGCCATCTATGCCGAGGGGCTGCGCAACGTGACCGCCGGGGCCAGCGCGGTCGACCTCAAGCGCGGCCTGGAGCGCGGCCTGCGCGCCGCGATGGCGGCCATCAAGGTGCAGTCGCGCCCGGTCACCAGCAAGCGCGAGCGCGCCCAGGTCGCAGCCATCTCGGCCCACAACGACACCAGCATCGGCGACCTCATCGGTGACGCCTTCGAGCGCATCGGCCCCGAGGGCGTCATCACGGTCGAGGAGGCCAAGGGCACCGATACCTCGATGGAGGTCGTCGAGGGCATGCAGTTCGATCGCGGCTACCTGTCGCCCTACTTCGTGACCGACACCGAGCGTCGCGAGTGCATCCTCAGCGACGCCTTCGTCTTCCTGTACGACAAGAAGATCACCAATATGCGCGACCTGCTGCCGCTGCTCGAGGCGGTCGCCAAGGAGGGCCGGCCCATCCTGGTGGTGGCCGAGGACGTCGAGGCCGAGGCGCTGGCCACCCTGGTGGTCAACCGCCTGCGCGGCACCCTGGCCTGCGCCGCCGTCAAGGCGCCCGGCTTCGGCGACCGCCGCAAGGCCATGCTGGAGGACATCGCCATCCTGACCGGCGGCAAGGTCTGTCTCGAGGAGCTCGGGGTCAAGCTGGAGAACGTCGGCCTCGAGCAGCTCGGGCGCGCCAGCCGCGTCGTCATCACGCACGATCACACCACCCTGATCGGCGGCGGCGGCACCCGCGCGGCCATCGACGGTCGCATCGCCGAGCTCAAGCGCGAGCTCGCCGACGCCACCAGCGACTACGACCGCGAGAAGCTGCAGGAGCGCCTGGCCAAGCTGGCCGGCGGCGTCGCCGTGGTGCGCGTGGGCGCGCCCTCCGAGGCCGAGCTCAAGAGCCGCAAGGAGGCCTTCGACGACGCCATCAGCGCCACCAAGGCCGCCGCCGCCGAGGGCATCGTGCCCGGGGCCGGCCTGTCGCTGCTGCGCGCCATCAGCGCGGTCGCGCGCGAGGAGGCCGCCTGCACGGGTGACGAGCGCACCGGGCTGCGCATCCTGCTGCACGCGCTGGAGGCGCCCACTCGCCAGATCGCCGCCAACTCCGACCTCGACGGCGGCGTGGTGGTGGAGCACATGCTGCGCGAGCCCGGGACCCGCGGCCTCGACGCCTCCACGGGCAAGTACGTGGATCTGCTCGAGGCCGGCATCATCGATGCCACCAAGGTGGTGCGCGTCGCGCTGGAGAACGCGGTCTCGGTGGCGGGCGTGCTGCTGCTGACCGAGGCAACCTTGACCGAGGTGCCGGACGACAAGCCGGAAGCGGCGCCGTCCGCCCTGGACTGAGAGGCCACCATGTCGACCCCAGACAGCCTGCGCAGCCAGATGGTCGAGCGCCAGATCGCCGCGCGTGGCATCAGTGATCAGCGCGTGCTGGCCGCGCTGCGCCAGGTCCCGCGCGAGCGCTTCGTGTCCGACGCCATGCAGGAGTTCGCCTACGAGGACGCGCCGCTGCCCATCGAGTCGGGGCAGACCATCTCGCAGCCCTACATCGTCGCGCTGATGCTGCAGGCGCTGGGGCTGGGGCCCGGCGACCGCGCGCTCGAGGTCGGCACCGGCTCGGGCTATGCCGCGGCGGTGATGTCACGCCTGGCCGGGCAGGTCTACACCATCGAGCGCCACGCCAACCTGGCCGAGCTGGCGGCGCGCCGGCTGAGCGCGCTGGGCTACACCAACGTGGAGGTCCGGGTCGGAGATGGCACCGCGGGCTGGCCCGAGGCGGCGCCGTTCGACGCCATCGCGGTCGCCGCCGGTGGCCCGCGGGTGCCCGAAGCGCTGCTCGAGCAGCTGAGCATCGGCGGCCGGCTGGTCATCCCGGTCGGTCCCCAGGGCGCACAGCGGCTGGTGCGCGTGGTGCGCGCCGGCCAGGACGACTACCAGCAGAGCGACCTCGGCGGGGTGCAGTTCGTGCCGCTGATCGGCGTGCAGGGCTGGAGATCGGCCAAGAGCCCCAGCGTGGCCCGCCTGGTCGCCGAGAGCGCCGAGCCCATCACCAGCATCGAGGGCGCCGACCTCGGCGGCCTGCTCGAGCGCATCGGTGACGCTCGCGTCGTGCTGCTGGGCGAGGCCACCCACGGCACCTCCGAGTTCTACCGCATGCGCGCGCGCATCACGCGCGAGCTGGTGCTGCGCCGCGGCTTCCGCGCCATCGCGGTCGAGGCCGACTGGCCCGACGCCGCCACCATCGACCGCCGGGTGCGCCAGCTGCCCGACGGCGTGCTGCCGGTGCCCGAGCCGCCGTTCACCCGCTTCCCGCAGTGGATGTGGCGCAACCGCGAGATCGCCGAGCTGGTCAGCTGGCTGGGCGCCTACAACCAGGACCAGCCGGCCACCCGCCGGGTCGGCTTCCATGGCCTCGATATGTACAGCCTGTACACATCCACGGCCGCAGTACTGGCCTATCTCGACCGCGTCGACCCGCCCGCCGCCAAGGTGGCGCGGCAGCGCTACGGCTGCCTGACGCCGTGGCAGAAGGACCCCGCCGCCTATGGCCGCGCCGCCATGGCCGGGCGCTGGCGGGTGTGCGAGACCGACGTGGTGCGCATCCTGACCGATCTGCTGGCGCGCCGCCTCGACTACGCCGCGCACGACGGCGAGCGCTTCTTCGACGCCGAGCAGAACGCCCGCCTGGTGGCCAGCGCCGAGCGCTACTACCGCATCATGTACGACGGCGCCGCCGAGTCGTGGAACCTGCGCGACTCGCACATGTTCGACACCCTGACCCGCCTGCGCGCGCACTACGGCCCCGAGGCGGGCATCGTGGTCTGGGAGCACAACTCGCACATCGGCGACGCCAGCGCGACCGAGATGTCCGCCCGCGGCGAGCACAACCTCGGCCAGCTGGCGCGGCAGAGCTACGGCGAGGCCTGCTTCAACATCGGCTTCGGCACCGACCACGGCACCGTGTGCGCGGCCGAGAGCTGGGGCGCCCCGGTCGAGCTGATGCGCGTCCGCCCCGCCATGACCGGCAGCTACGAGCGCCTGTGCCACGACAGCGGCGTGCCCGCGTTCATGCTGCCGCTCTTGCACCCGCGCCGCGAGGCGCTGCGCGACGAGCTGACCGCGCCGCGCCTGGAGCGCGCCATCGGCGTCATCTACCGCCCCGCCCATGAGCGCCAGAGCCACTACTTCGAGGCCGTGCTGCCGCGCCAGTTCGACGAGTGGATCTGGTTCGACGAGTCGAGCGCGGTCAGCCCGCTGACCGGCACGGCATCGCCGGGCGTGCCCGAGACCTTCCCGACCGGCCTGTAGCCACCCCCGACGACCTCGACCGGCTTGTCACGCTAGCCGACGACCTGCACCGGCAGGTGATGCCCGCCGTCGAGCTCCAGGATCAGGCGGTGTGCCGCGGTGCGTCCGCGCATGCTGCCGACGTGCGCGGCGTGCTGGGCGGCCTGGTGGGCGCGGGTGCGGGCCAGCGTGTGGTGCTGCAGCTGCTGGTGCAGCTGGGCCTGGGCCAGGAGCAGGCGCCACAGCCCGGACACCGCCGAGGCAGCCGGGTTGCTGCCCAGGCTGACGATGTCGATGCCCTCCTCCAGCTCGCGCACGGCGGCGTCGAGCTGGTCGGCGCGCGTCAGGCTGCTGGCCAGCGCGTGGTAGGCCAGCACGACGTCGTCGAGGTCGCCGCGCGCGATGGCGGAGCCGATGGTCTTGCGCAGGCGCACCAGGTGGGGCGCCTCGCGCGGCGTCTCGCGCACGGCGCGGGGCGTGCCGGCCGCGGGGGTCAGGCCGGCGTGCGGGCGCGTCGGGGCCTCGCGGCGCGCCGCGCTGATGCGGCTGGTGGCGGCGCCCTCGTCGCTGCCACACACGGCGCACACCTTGACCGGGCTGGCGGCCGGGGCGTCGCAGGTCGGGCAGCGCCACTCGGGCGCCACGCCGGCGCTGGCGAAGGCGTTGGCCAGCGCGCCCGCCATCGCCAGCGCGCTGTGCGGTCGCATGCTGGGGTGCTTGGCCAGGGCGCGCAGCAGGACGTCGTCGACCGCGCTGGGCAGCACCCGCTCGGGGCAGCGCAGCGACGGCCTGACCGGGACGTCGGCCAGGTGGCGGGCCAGGATCTGCGCCGGGTGGCCGCCGCCGAACGGGGTGTCGCCGGTGAGGAGCTCGTAGACCAGCACGCCGACGCCATACAGATCGGCCGCCGGGGTCAGCTCGGCGCCGCTGATGGTCTCGGGCGCCATGTACTCGGGGGTGCCGCACAGCTCGCGCGCTTCACCCTCGCGCGGCTCGGCGATGGCGGGCCCGATGCCATCGAGGTGGGCCAGGCCGAAGTCGATGAGCTTGATGGTCTCGGTGGCGCCAGAGCCGACGATGAGGATGTTCTCGGGCTTGAGATCGCCATGCACGACCCCGGCGGCGTGGGTGGCGCCCAGCGCGCGCAGCAGCTGGCTGGTCAGCCGCGCGATACGCGCCAGCGTCAGCGGCCCCTCGGCGTCGTGCAGCTGGCCGAGCTCGCGGCCCTCGATCCACTCGATGACCATGTAGGGCAGGCCCGCCGGGGTCTCGCCGGCGTCGAGCAGGCGCGACACATGGCCGTGATCGAGCCGGGCCAGCACGCGCTTCTCGTGGGCGAAGCGGCCGGTGACGTGCTCGTCGCCCATCCACTCGGGGCGCATGACCTTGATGGCGACGGGGCGGTCGAGCTTGCGATCGTGCCCACGGTACACCGTGCCCATGCCGCCTTCGCCGGCGCTCTCGACGACCGCATAGCGCTCTGCGAGCAGGAGCTGGGGATGGAAGGGGGCGGCCACGATCAGCGATCCAGCAAACCATGTGCCGCCGCAAGCTTCAGGACTCGTCAGGAACCCCACCAATGATCGCGCACTTGATGCAGCCCGCCCAAGGCCCCGCGCAGGCGGTGCGTAGATCCCCCGGCGACGCCCGTGGGGCACAACGCCCCTCGGGGCGGCGCGCCCCATGCAAGCTCACTGTGTGCGAGGTGAACCATGCTGGCCTTCCTGGTGATGATCTGGCTCGGTGTAGGCTTCTTCCTGGCGGCGGCGCGCAGCGTGTTCCTGGGCGGCAAGCACGACCGCTCGGAGATCTTGATCGCGGGTGCGCTGGGTGGCCTGACCGGCGGGCTGCTGGGGCAGGTGCTCGAGGGTGACTCGATGCACACCTGGAACGGGATCTCGGTGCTGGTCGCCGCCCTGGTGGCCGGCGTCGTGGTCGTGCTGTTCCCGCTGCTGCGCCGCCGCGCGGTGTGACCGCCCGGCCCCTCCTCAGTGGCTGCGCGGCTCGACCCGCACGCCGTCCTTCACCCGCTCGCCCGGATGAGCCACCACGCGCTGGCCCGCGCTGAGGCCGCTGACGATCTCGGTGCTCAGCGCCGCGGCGTGGCCGGGCACGACCACACGGCGGCGGGCCCGACCACCCTCGACCACGAACACCGCCCAGTCCTCGCCGTGCCGGAACAGCGCCGACGACGCCACGCTGATGACGTCCTCGCCCTGCCAGGTCACGATGTGGGCGTCGACACGGTAGCCGTCGCCCAGGCCGCGCCGGAGCTCGACCGGCTCGGTCAGGGTGAGGTGCAGGTTGACGCGCTGCTCCTCGACGCCGAGGGCGGACAGCCGCGTGAAGGCCGCGGGCTCGACGCGCTCGACCTCGGCCGCCAGCGCCCCGGTGCCGCCCCAGCCGTCGATCCAGGCCCGCGCACCGGTGGGCACCGCCACCGCGTCGGCGCTGAGCACATCGACCACCACCTCCAGGCTGCTCGGGTCGCCGACCTCGAGCAGCGGCGCACCCGCGGGCACCGCGCCGGCCTCCTCGCGCAGCACGCGCAGGACCACGCCGTCGAGCGGCGAGGTCACCGCCAGGGCGGCCGCCGCGCCGGCGCCTGCGCCGTCGCCCGCCTGGCCGCCGCTGCCCAGCAGCGCCCGCGCACCCGCCAGCTGGTGACCGGCCACCTCGACCGCGGCGCGCGCCGCCGCCACGGCCTCGGTGCGGCTGGCCACCTCCAGCCGGGCGCTGTCGAGCGCCTGCTGGTTGAGCGCGCCTTGCTCGCCCAGGCGCTGGGCGCGCTCCAGCTCGCGCTGCGCGAAGCTCAGGGCCCGCTCGGCCGCCGCGGCCGCCGCGCGCGACTGCGTCACGGCGTCCTCCGCGGCGCGTGCCGCCGCGCCCGCCTGCGCGCGCGACCGCGCGTCCAGCGGCTGCGGCGCCAGTGAGCCCAGCTGGGCCACCGGCTGGCCGCGGGTCACGGCGTCGCCCGGGCGCAGCGTCACGCGCCGGAGCTCCCCGGCGATGGGCGCGGTGACGAGCTCGCGCCGCTCGACCCGGGTGCGGCCGTCCTCGTCGAGGCTGACGCGGAACGGCCCGCGCTGCACCAGGGTGATGTCGACCGGTACCGGCTTGGGCCAGATGGCGTAGGCGATCGCCGCCGCGATCGCGAGCCCGAGCAACCCGATGAGGCCTCGTTTGAGCCAGCGCATCAGTCCCTCGCCTTCAGCGTCCCGATGAGGTCGAGACGATCGAGCCTGCGCCGCATCCACAGCGCGGTCAGCAGCGCCGCGCCCAGCACGACCAGCACGGCGAAGCCATAGGTCACCGGCGAGACCATCGCCGGCAAGCGGTACTGTTCGCGATCCAGCGTGGCCAGGATGGCGTTGGCCAGCATGTTGCCCAGCCACAGCCCGAGCGGCAGCGCCACCACCATGTGGGTGCCCAGCTCGCCGAGCAGGATGGCCGAGATCTCGCTGCGCGTGAAGCCGAGCACGCGCAGCGTGGCCAGGTCGCGCCCGCGCTCCGAGATGGCGACGCGGGCGTTGTTGTAGACCACGCCGGCCGCGATGATGGCGCCGAAGGCCACCACGATCAGCGTGAACATCGCGGTGAAGCTGCCGCTGCTCTCGTACATGGAGTCGTAGATGACCTCCTTGCGCAGCACCGCGGCGACCGCGGCGAACTCGCGCAGCCGCGCGTACAGGGCATCGACGCCGCCGCGCTCGATGCGCAGCGACACCGCCGACACCGAGGGCTCCTCGCCGAGCAGCCGGTGCAGGGCGCCGAGCTCCATGTAGATGTTGAGGCCCAGCATCTCGTCGGTCAGGCCGCTGACCACGGTGGTGCGCGGCCGGTGATCCCCCTCGAGCAGCTCCAGCTGCACGCGATCGCCGACGCCCACCTCCATGCGGCGCGCCAGCTCGTCGGTCAAGAGGACGCCGCTCGTGGGCAGCGCGACCGGGCGCCCGGCGCTATCGACCACGCGGCGCAGCTCGGCCCCGGCGGGCAGGCCGACCACGGCCAGCTCGCGGCTGCGGTGGCCCACGCGCAGGCGCACCGCGACCGAGCGCATCGGCTCGGCCAGCAGCACGCCGGGCAGCCGCCCCAGCTCGCGCGCGGCGCGAGCGGGCAGCGGCTGGCGGAACGCCACCGTGACGTCGGCCCGCTGCGCCGACCCGAACAGGGCCTCGAACATGTAGTCCATCGAGTCGCTGGAGAAGCGGCCCACCACCAGCAGGGCCAGGCCGGCGGCGATGCCCAGGGACGACAGCAGCGCGCGCATCGGGCGGCGCTCCAGCTCGCGCACCACCATGCGCCCGCTGTGGCTGACCACGTGCCCGACGCCGAGGCGGGACAGCAGGCCGCGCCGGTACACCGTTGGCGCCAGCGGCCGCATGGCCTCCGCGGGCGGCAGCCGCGCGGCCCGGCGCACCGTCAGCAGCGCCCCGCCCGCCGCCGCCAGCGCCGACACCCCGATCGCGGTCAGCACCACCTGGGCGTCGAGCTGGTAGCGCAGCTCCGGGAAGTGGAAGAAGCGGGTGTACATCCGCGCCATGGCGCGGCCCCACCACGAGCCCACCAGCAGCCCCAGGATCAGCCCGATGACGACCATGACGGCCACGAAGCCGAGGTAGTGCAGCGCGATGTCGCGCCGGCGGTAGCCCAGCGCCTTGAGCGCGGCGATCTGCTCGCGCTGGGTCTGCACCAGCCGGGACAGCGCCACGTTGAGCAGGAAGGCCGCCACCACCAGGAAGATCAGCGGCACCCGGAGCGCGATGCCCTCGAGCTGCGCGATCTCGCCCGCCACGAAGCGGTTGGACGGCTGGCGTGCGCGCCCGTAGGCGCCCGGCGTGCCCCAGGGCTCCAGCACCCCATCGAGCCCCGCCAGGGCGGCGGCCTCGGAGGCGCCCGGCTGCAGCCAGGCCACCACCTCGTGAAAGGCGCCCTGGCTGCCGGTCAGCGCGGCCAGGGGGGCGCGGGCCATCCACAGCACCGCGAAGCGCAGGTCGTCGTTGAAGCCACTGGGGCTGATGGCGAACACATGCTCGGGTGACTCGGCGATGCCGACCACGTGCAGGCGCTGGCGGCGGCCGTCGATCACGGCGTCCAGCCAGGCGCCCGGCGCCAGGCCATGCGCCCGCGCGAACGACGCCAGCAGCAGCACCTCGTCGGCGCGCGTGGCATCGACGTTGCGCCCGGCGCTCAGGTGCAGCTGCCGCAGCGACGGCACGTTGCCCCCGGGCAGCGACACCAGCCGGCCCGCCGCGGGCTCGGGCAACCCCGGCATGTCGATGCGGATCTGCACCGCCAGCCGGGTCTCCAGCCGCGCGATCCCGGGCAGCTCGCCGAGGCGGCGCGCCAGCGCCTCGGGGGCGCGGCGCACGCTGGCGAACAGCTGCGGGAAGCTCTGCGCCTCGTAGTAGGCGTCGCGCGAGGCCGCCAGCGAGTGGTGCGTCGCGGTCAGCGCGACATAGCCCGCCGCGCTGCATGCGATGACCAGGGAGATGGTGATGACCTGGCCCTTGGAGCGCACGAGGTCGCGCACCAGCTTGCGATTGAGGGCCCTCACCAGCTCAGCTCCTCGACGCTGCGGCGGCGCGGGTTCCTGCGCTCGGACACCACGCGGCCGTCGCCCAGCGTGAGCACGCGGTCGGCCATGTCGGCGACCACGGCGTTGTGCGTGATGATCGCGGTGGTGGTGCCGAGCTGGCGGCTGACGCGCTCGATGGCGCCCAGCACCAGGCGCCCGGTCTGGCTGTCGAGCGCGCCGGTGGGCTCGTCGCACAGCAGGAGCTCGGGGCGCTTGGAGATGGCGCGCGCGATGGCCACGCGCTGCTGCTCGCCGCCGGACAGCTGGGTCGGGAAGTGATCCAGCCGCTCGCTGAGGCCGACCAGCGCCAGCGCCTCCTCGGCGCGCATGGGGTGGCGCGCGATGTCGGTCACCAGGGCGACGTTCTCGCGCGCGGTCAGGCTGGGGATGAGGTTGTAGAACTGGAACACGAAGCCGACGTGCTCGCGCCGGTAGCGCGTCAGGGCGTCGTCACCGGCGTGGGTCAGGTCGTGGTCCTCGTAGATCACCGTGCCGGTGCTGGGCACGTCGAGGCCACCGAGGATGTTGAGCAGGGTCGACTTGCCGCTGCCCGAGGGGCCCAGCAGGATGACCATCTCGCCGCGTGCCAGCGTCAGGTCGACGCCGGTCAGCGCGCGGATGTCGATCTCACCGACGTGGTAGGTCTTGGTCAGGCCGCGCGCTTGCAGCACGCCGTCCATGGCCCGGCTCAGCTCGCCGCGCTGGCGGGGTCGGTGGCCTCGGTGTCGAGCGCGAAGGGCGGGTACCTGTCGACCAGCGAGGCGTGATAGGCGATGGCGCGCCCCATCCAGCGCAGCATGCCGCGCTGGTAGCGGAACACCGCGCCGGGGCAGGTGCGGGTGAACAGGATGCCCAGGGCCGCGACCAGCCACAGCAGGCTGGACAGGATCGACAGCAGGCCCAGCGCGAAGGCGTGCGGCAGGATGGTCACCAGGCGCAGCAGCGCCGAGCCGGTGGTGGCGCGGCCACAGGGCTCGATGGCGTAGCGCACCGTGGGCGGGGTGGTGCCGCCCGGGAAGCGGTCACCCAGCATGCCCAGCCAGGCGATGACCTCGATGACCCAGGTCAGGATCGCCGTCATCACGCGGGTGTCGGGCCCTGGATAGGGCCGCGTCTCGTCGCGTGACGCCAGCACCGCGGCGGCGATGGGCAAGCTGAGATACAGCGCGCACGCCACCCAGCCGAGCGGCCAGCCGATGAAGCCCAGGAGGGCCATCACCAGGACACGGAGCAGCACCTGGACGCGATCATAGGTCGCAGGTTGCTCGGCCACCTCGAGGTGCACGGGGTAGCCGTGGTGGACCTGCGGAGCTGTCAATGTGGTGGGCGTCATGCCCCGGGGTGGTGCATCCGACATGCCCGCCTGTGGACAGGCCGGGAGCGTGATTGCGGTCGGGGGCCGCGCAAGGGGTGCCGGCTCAGGCGTTGTGGCGGAAGAAGCTGCGCTTGGTCAGCTCGGCGGCGGTGACATAGAGCAGGGTGATGGCCAGCAGGGTGGCCAGCACCAGCGGCGAAAGCGGGGCAAAACCCAGCCAGTGGGCGCCGGGAATGAACGGGATGGCCACGCACGCGAGGGCGACCGCGATGCTGGTCCAGGTCAGCACGGCGCCCGGGCGGCTCTGCCCCAGCGGCCGGCGCGAGCGCACCACGAAGGCGACCGCCAGCTCGGTCCACAGCGACTCCACGAACCAGCCGGTGCGGAACTCGACCGGCCCGGCGCCGAGGAGCAGCAGCAGCGCGGCGAAGGTCATGAGGTCGAACAGCGAGCTCAGCACGCCGAACTCGATCATGAAGCGGCCGATGAAGCGCATGCTCCAGCGCCGCGGCCTGGCCACCAGCTCGGGATCGACGGCGTCACCGGCCAGGCCGATGGCGGGCAGATCGGACAGCAGGTTGTTGAGCAGGATCTGCCCGGCCAGCAGCGGCAGGAAGGGCAGGAAGGCGGAGGCCACCGCCATGCTGACCATGTTGCCGAGGTTGGCGCTGGTGGTGGTCAGGATGTACTTGAGGGTGTTGGCGAAGGTGCGCCGGCCGGCCTCGATGCCCTGGCGGATGACGTCGAGGCCTGGCTGCATGAGCACGAAGTCGGCGGCCTGCTTGGCGACGTCGACGGCCTGATCGGCCGACAGGCTGGTGTCGGCGGCGTGCATGGCGGGGGCGTCGTTGACGCCGTCACCGAAGAAGCCGACCACGTGGCCGCCCTTGCGCAGGGCGCGGATGATGCGTTCCTTCTGGTTGGGGTCGACCTCGGCGAACAGGTCGGTGTCCTCGACCGCGCGGGGCAGGGCGTCGTCGCTGAGTTCGTCGAGGCCGCGCCCGGTCAGCACGCGACCGAGGCGCAGGCCGACCGCGCCGGCGACGTGCTCGGCGACCAGGTGGCTGTCGCCGGTGATCATCTTGACGCGCACGCCGAGGCGCGCGAGGTCGGCCACCGCTTGCCGGGCGGTCGCCTTGGGGTGATCGAGGAAGGTCACGAAGCCGACCAGGGTCAGCGCCTGCTCGTCGCCGTGGTGGTAGCTCGGCTGCGCCGGCAGCGCGCGGGTGGCCACCGCGATGACGCGGATGCCTTGCTGGCACCAGGCGGCGTAGCGAGCGTCGAGGCCGGCGCGCGCGGCCTCGTCGAGGTCGACATCGATGGCGCCGCTGCGCATGCGGGTGCAGGCCTCGATGAGCAGCGGATAGGCACCCTTGCTGATGAGCACGGCGGCGCCGGCGCGCTGCACCACCACAGAGAGCCGCTTGCGCACGAAGTCGTAGGGGATCTCGTCGAGCTTCTGTACCGCGGCGAGGTCGGGCTGGTGGGCCTCGAGCAGGGCGTGATCGAGCGGGTTCTCCAGGCCGGTCTGCAGCGCGGCGTTCAGCGTCGCCAGCTCCATGACCTCGGGCGCGGCGGCGCCGCCGGCGTCCCAGGCGCCGTCGACCGAGGCCACGCCCTCGGTCAAGGTCCCGGTCTTGTCGGTGCACAGCACGTCCATGCTGCCCAGGTCCTCGATGGCCTCGAGGCGGCGCACCAGCACACCGCAGCTGGCCAGGGTCTCGGCGCCGCGCGCCAGGTTGACGCTGAGGATGGCAGGCAGCAGCTCCGGGCTGAGGCCGACCGCGAGGGCGACCGAGAACAGCAGCGTCTCCAGCGGCGGGCGCCCCAGCAGCACGTTGACCGCGAAGACCAGGATCACCATCACCAGCATGGCGACCACCAGGAGATACCCGAAGCGGCGCAGGCCACGCTCGAACTCGGTCTCGGGCGGGCGCAGCTGCAGGTGCGCGGCGACCTCGGCGAACACGGTCTCGGTCGCGGTGCGCGCGACCAGACAGCGCGCGGTGCCGCTGCGCACGTGGGTGCCGGCGAAGACGCAGCAGGTGCGCTGGCTGAGGCCGGCGCTGGCGGCGACCGGGCCGGGGCGCTTCTCGACCGGGAAGCTCTCGCCGGTGAGGATGGCGTCGCTGACGAAGAAGTCGGTGGCCTCGAGCACGATGGCGTCGGCGGGCACCACGCTGCCAGCCGACAGGTGCACCACGTCGCCGGGCACGACCTCGCGCACCGGGACGTCGGTCAGGCTGCCGTCGCGCAGCACCTCGGCGTGAATGCGCACCCGCGCCAGCAGGGCCGCCAGCGCGGTTTCGGCGCGGTACTCGCGGCGATAGCCGATCCACACCGTGACCAGCACGATGGCGCCCACGATGCCGGCGTCGATCCACTCGCGCCCGACCGCGGAGGCGCCGGCCGCGAACAGCAGGAGCAGCATCAGCGGGCTGCGCAGCTGGCGGCCCAGCACGCGCAGGCGGGTGGCGGCGCGGGTCTCGCGCAGGGCGTTGGGGCCGTGCTCGCGCAGGCGGCGCGCGGCCTCGCGCGCGGTCAGCCCCTCGGGCGACGAGTCGAGGGCGCGCGCGACCTCGGCGGCGGGCTTCGACCAGTAGGCGTCGTGGTCGCCGGTCATGCCGTCACCATGGCCATCACCTGGCCATCACCCGGGCCGGGTGGGGCGGCGCCGCTCGGGCATGCGGGTCAGGCGCACCAGGGCGACGCCATGGATGGCGCCGACCACCGCGCCGGTGCCAGCCAGGGCCAGCAGCGCCAGCAACACGAACGCCACGGTGACGCCGCCCGCGGGGACGCCACCCGCGACCAGGAAGATGAGCGGCATGCCCGCGGCCCAGGCCAGGGCGTTGGCCGCGATCCACCAGCCCGAGCGGCGCACATGCCGGCGCAGCACACGCCACTGGAACAGCGCCAGCACCGGGCCGCCGATGGCGCCCAGCGCGGCCGCCAGCGACAGCTGCGTGAGCTCCGACGGCTCGACCGGTGGGCCGGCCACCCCGCCGACCGCGCCGAGATCCATCAGCGTGCTGGGCAGCATGCCGAGCAGCCAGGCCACCAGGGCGCCGGCAGCGCTGGCCATGATCCAGGCCCGCGCCCGCAGCGCGGGCAGCCGGCGGCGCAGCACCCACCACTGGGCGGCGCCGACCACGACGCCCTCGAACAGCCCGAGCAGCACGATCCCCAGGCTGGTCAGCGGGCCGGGCAGGTCGCCCAGGTGCGGCGCCAGCAGCGCGATGGCCAGGGCGACGCCACCGAGGCCGACCAGCTCACCGGCGGCGTTGGCGCCGGTCCAGCGCAACCACAGCGCTTGTTCAGGGTGTGCGGGCCTCATGCCCCGGGCTGGAGCATGCGGCGTGCCGGCGCCCACGCGGCGTCATCGCCCGATCAGCGCGCAATTCCTGCGTGGCGCGCGGGTCGTGCGCAGCGGGCGCGTGGTCAGGTCGCGGCGGGCGCCAGCGGGCGGGCCAGCACCACGGTGTTGCCCTCGGGGTCGCACAGATAGGCGGCCTCGTCGCCCCAGGGGCGCGGTGCCAGCGCCGACAGCACGCGCGCGCCGAGCTGCGTGGCGCGGGTCAGCGCGGCGTCCAGGGCGGCGCCGTCACAGTGCAGGTAGAGCTCGGTGCGGGTCAGCGCGCCGGGCGCGGTCGCCGGGGGCAGCACGCCGGTGTTGGCGGCGAAGCCGGTGTCGACATACAGGCCGAGGCGCATGCCGCCCGCCAGCGTCAGCTCGACATAGACCGGGACCTCGACGGTCGGCGTGGCCGCCAGCAGGTCGCGATAGAAGGCCACCATGGGCGCGAGGTCGCGCACCGCGAGGATGACCAGGACCAGCCGCGGCGCGGCTGCCGGCGCGGTCACTCGGCGCGCCCCAGGCCGGCCAGCCGCAGCGCCTCGGTGATCTCGTCGAGAATGGCCGGGTCATCGATGGTCGCCGGCATGCGGAACTCCTTGCCGTCCGCGATGGCGCGGATGGTCCCGCGCAGCACCTTGCCCGAGCGCGTCTTGGGCAGCCGCTGCACCACCATGGCCAGCTTGAAGCTGGCCACCGGCCCGATCCGCTCGCGCACCAGGCGCACCACCTCGGCGCAGATCTCGGCGTGCGGCCGCGCGCAGCCGGCCTTGAGCACCAGCAGGCCGATGGGCAGCTGGCCCTTGAGCTCGTTGGCGATGCCCACGCAGGCGCACTCGGCGACGTCGGGGTGCGCGGCCAGGACCTCCTCGATGCCTCCGGTCGACAGCCGGTGGCCGGCGACATTGATGATGTCGTCGGTGCGCGCCATCACGAAGACATAGCCGTCGTCGTCGACATAGCCGGCGTCGGCGGTGTGGTAGTAGCCCGGGTACTCGTGCAGGTAGGACTTCACGAAGTGGTCGTCCTTGCGCCACAGCGTGGGCAGCGCGCCCGGCGGCAGCGGCAGCTTGAGGCACAGCGCGCCGATGTCGCCGTGGGGCAGCTCGTGGCCCGACTCACCCAGCACGCGCAGGTTCCAGCCCGGCACCGGCTTGGTCGGCGAGCCGTGCTTGACCGGCAGCAGCCCGAGGCCGACGAAGTTGGCCACGATGGGCCAGCCGGTCTCGGTCTGCCAGTAGTGATCGATGACCGGCACGCCGAGCTGCTGCTCGGCCCAGGCGATGGTGGGCGGATCGCCGCGCTCGCCGGCCAGGAACAGCGTGCGCAGGCAGCCGAGGTCGTAGCGCTGGCGCAGCACCCCGTCGAAGTCCTCGCGCTTGATGGCGCGGAACGCGGTCGGCGCGGTGAACAGCGCGCGCGCGCCGTGCTGGCTGATGACGCGCCAGAACGCGCCGGCGTCGGGCGTGCCCACCGGCTTGCCCTCGTACAGGATGGTGGTGCAGCCGTGCAGCAGCGGCCCGTACACGATGTACGAGTGGCCGACCGCCCAGCCCAGGTCCGACGCGGCCCAGAACACCTCGCCGCGCTCGATGCCATAGATGGCGTGCATCGACCACTCCAGCGCGACCGCATAGCCGCCGCTGTCGTGCACCACGCCCTTGGGGATGCCGGTGGTCCCCGAGGTGTACAGGATGTACAGCGGATGGCCCGCATCCACGGGGACACAGGGGGCCGGCTGCGCCGTGACCATGAGGGCGCCGAAGTCGTGATCGCGCCCGGGCACCAGGTCGGCCTCGAGCATGGGGCGCTGCAGGATGACGCAGGCCTCGGGCTTGTGCGTGGCCTGGTTGATGGCGGCGTCGAGCAGCGGCTTGTAGGGCAGCACGCGCTGGATCTCGATGCCGCACGAGGCCGACACGATGACCCGGGGCTGGGCGTCGTCGATGCGCGTGGCCAGCTCGGCCGAGGCGAAGCCGCCGAACACCACCGAGTGGATGGCGCCCAGGCGCGCGCACGCCAGCATGGCGATGACCGCCTCGGGCACCATCGGCATGTAGATGAGGACGCGGTCGCCGGTGACCACGCCCAGCGAGCGCAGCGCCCCGGCGAAGCGCGCCGTCAGGTCGCGCAGCTCGGCATAGCTGTAGGTCGTGCACACCCCGGTGACCGGGCTGTCATAGATCAGCGCGGCGCGGTCGCCATGGCCGGCCTCGACGTGGCGATCGAGCGCGTTGTGACAGACGTTGAGCCTGGCGCCTGCGAACCACTGGTAAAACGGCGCGCGCGAGGCGTCGCACACCAGGTCCCAGCGGCGCTCCCAGGTGATGGCCTCGGCGGCCTCGGCCCAGAACTCGTCGGGCTGGGCCAGCGAGCGGGCGTAGATCTCGGCGTGGCGACTGCGATGCGGCATCACGGCCCTCCGGCGCGACGATACACCGGCGCCGCGCAAAGTTTGCGGTCACGAGCGGGGACGGCGACCGCGGGGTTGTGGTAGCAAGGTGAGGCATGTCGTCGGCCGACGCGCAGCTGGTGAAGGAGGTCGTGGCGCGGCATGGCGGGCACCGCCACGGGCTGCTGCAAATGTTGTGCGACGTGCAGGCGCGGCTGCACCACGTGCCCGCGGGCGTGGCGGCCGAGCTGGGCCGCGCCCTGGGCCTGCCGGCGACCGAGGTCGAGGCGGTGCGCAGCTTCTACTCGTTCCTGAGCGCGCGTCCGCTGGGCGAGTACGTCATCCATTTCAGCGACAACGTCATCGACCGCATGGGCGGCAGCGTGGCCTTGCTGGAGCGGCTGTGCCGCCACCTCGAGGTCCGTCCCGGCGAGCCGCGCGGCGATGGCCGGGTCACCGTGGCCACCACGTCGTGCACCGGGATGGCCGACCAGGGCCCGGCGGCGCGCGCTACGTGCTGTGCACCGCCGACGCGGGAGACCCGGGCAGCATCATGGATCGGGTCAAGCGTGCGCGCACGGCCGGCGCA
>JBGASF010000126.1:0-23178 GCA_044229835.1 Polyangia bacterium
GAGCACGAGCACGAGCACGAGCACGAGCACGAGCACGAACACCAGCACGACCCGCGAACCCGCAACTCCGATCGATGTATCATCGACCCCGCGAATGCCCCGCGCCGCCGCCGTGCTGGTTCTGGCCACGTGCCTGTGCGGCGTGGCCCGCGCCGAGCGCTACGAGCAGCTGGGGCGCCTCGAGCGCGAAGCCGTCGATGGCGCGCTGGCCAGCCGCCACCTCGAGCTCGACCCCGCCCCCGAGGGCAAGCACATCGGCGCCATCCACGTCGTCACCCGCAAGGTCTTCAGCGAGCGCGACGGCTTCCTGCGCTGGTTCAACGTCTTCCACCGCACCACGCGCGAGAAGATCATCGCGCGCGAGGTGCTGACCCGGCCCGGCGACCTGTGGTCCGACGCCCTCAACGACGAGACGCTGCGCAACCTGCGCGACGTCTTCATCCACAACGTCGTGGTCATCGTCCCGGTCAAGAACGCCGCCCCCGAGCTGGTCGACGTCCTGGTGGTGACCCGTGACGTCTGGAGCCTGCGCCTCAACTCCAACTTCGAGGTCCAGGATCAGAAGCTGACCTTCCTCAGCTTCTCGCTGTCGGAGAACAACTTCCTCGGCCTGCGCAAGAAGCTGGCGCTGTCGTTCCGCATGGACCAGGGCGCCATCGCGATGGGGCCGACCTACACCGATCCCAACATCGCCGGCAAGCGGCTGACCATGCAGACCGCGTGGCGCGCCATCTTCGGCCGTGAGTCGCTCGCCTACGAGGGCACCTCCAGCGCGTCGTCGTTCGCCTATCCGCTGTGGTCGCTGCGCAGCCGCTGGGGCGCCGGCATCGAGGTCAGCCACTATGACGCCATCGATCGCAACTTCCGCGGCACCCGCCTGCGCACGTTCGACGCCCCCGAGACCGCCGCCGTCGAGATGCTGCCCTACGAGTATCCGCGCCGTGCCATCGCCACCGACACCTCGGTGGTGCGCTCTTTCGGCACCTCGGTCATCCAGCGCGTCAGCGCCGGCCACGAGCTCGATCTCTCGCGCCCCCGCCTGAGCGACGACTTCACCGCCGACCCGGTGCTGCGCCAGTCCTTCACCGACCACGTGCTGACGCGCAGCGAGCTCAGCAGCGCGCTCTACCTGCGCTGGCGGCTGTTCACGCCGACCTACATGACGGCGCGCGATCTCGACACCTTCGATCTGCGCGAGGACTACCAGGTCGGCCCCAGCATCGACACCAAGGTCTCGGCCGCGCGCACCGAGCTCGGCAGCGAGCACGACTTCTTCAGGCTGGCCGCCGCCGCCCAGTGGTCGGTGCCGCTGGCCGGCGGCCTGGGTCGCGCCAGCACCGGCTGGTCGGCGCGCGTCGAGGACGGCGACGTCAAGGATCACCTGGTCTCGGGCCGCCTGTACCTGGCGTCACCGATCTGGCACTGCACCGGGCGCGTCCTCGCGGTGGCCGACTTCGACACCCTGATCGACGAGACCGGCAACCGCTTCCTGACCGCCGGCGGCGACACCGGCATGCGCGGCTATGGCATCGGCGCCTTCATCGGCCAGTCGCGCCTCATCACGCACGTCGAGGTGCGGACCGTGCCTGCGCGCCTGTGGTTCCTGCGCTTCGGCGCGGTCGCCTTCTGGGACATGGGCCACGCCGCGCCCGAGGTCTCGGCGTTCAACATGAAGCACGACGTCGGCGCCGGGATCCGCTACCTCATCCCGCAGATCGATCCCTTCGTGTTCCGCGCCGACTGGGCCATCCCCCTCGACGGCCCCACCAAGGGCTTCCCCGGCCGCCTCACGCTAGGCGTGTTCCAGGTGTTTTAGCCCGCCCGTTGCCTGTTGCCTGTCGCCTGTCGCCTGTCCCTCTTCGTTCAGGCCTGCGAGCCCTCGAAGCTGGCCACGCTGTCGTTGCTCAGCCCCGCCGCGTTGGCCTCATCGGTGTCCAGGTGCATGTCGAGCGCGTACTTCTCGCTGACGCGCACCAGGACGTCGCCGAAGATGGCCTCGCGGTCGCCGTCCACCTTGACCCGGATCTGCATGCCGTCCTGGACCCCGAAGCGCGCCGCGTCGCTGGGGTGCATGTGCACGTGGCGGTGGGCCAGGATGACGCCATGATCCAGCAGGACCTCGCCCGCCGGCCCGCGCAGCAGCAGCCCCGGGGTGCCGTCCAGCTTGCCCGACTCGCGCAGCGGCGGATCCAGCCCCAGCGCGCGGGCGTCGGTGCGTGACACCTCGACCTGGGTCTCCTTGCGCAGCGGATTGATGATCGACACCCGCTCCAGGGTGCCCTTGGGGCCGACCAGCGACAGCGTCTCGCGGCAGACATACTGGCCCGGCTGCGACACGTCGACGCGCGGGGTCAGCTCGTAGCCGGCGCCGAACAGCGCGTCGCAGTGCGCCCGCGTCAGGTGCACGTGGCGCGCGCTGACCCCGACCGGGATGGCGTGGCCGGCGATCCCGGTGCGCGCCGCCGTCGGCCCGGCCAGCACGCGCACGACCTCGCGCGCGATCATGCGCTCCTCGTCGGTGGCGATCACCAGCACCCGGGTGGGCGCCCGCGGCGCCGCGATGTCGACCACGCCGCCGCTGCCGCGCGCGTCGCAGGTGGCGTTCTTGTCCTCGTCGAGCGCGACGCCCATGTACAGCAGGCCCTCGCACACCGCGGCGCGCACGCGCGCGCTGTTCTCGCCGATCCCCCCGGTGAAGCAGATGGCGTCGGCGCCGCCCAGCACCGCGGCGTAGGCGCCGATGTACTTGCGCAGCCGGTGCTGGAAGACCTCGATGGCCAGGTGGGCGCGGTCGTTGCCCGCGGCGGCCGCCTTCTCGATGTCGCGGAAGTCGGCCGACACCCCCGACAGCCCCAGCAGGCCCGACTTCTTGTTGAGCAGCTCGTCGATCTGGGCCGGCGTCAGCGCGCCGTCGCCCTGTCCCAGCACCAGCGCCAGCGCCGGATCGACGTCGCCCGAGCGGGTGCCCATGACCAGCCCCTCCAGCGGGGTCATGCCCATCGAGGTGTCGACCGAGCGCCCGCCGTCGATGGCGGCCACGCTGGCGCCGCCGCCCAGATGGCAGGTCACCAGCTTGAGCTTGCTGGCGTGCGTGCGCAGGTGCTCGCTGGCGCAGGCGGCCATGAACTGGTGGCTGGGGCCGTGGAAGCCATAGCGGCGCATGCCGCGGGTCAGGTACAGCTCCCAGGGCAGGGCATAGGTGAAGGCGTGCGGCGGCAGCTCGCCGTGGAACGCGGTGTCGAACACCGCGACCTGGGCCACCCCGGGCAGCGCGGCCTCGGCGGCCTCGATCCCGGCCAGGTTGGCCGGGTTGTGGATGGGGGCGAAGCGCGCACAGTCGCGGATGGTGGCCTTGACGCCGTCGTCGATGGCCACCGGGCGCACCAGCTTCTCGCCGCCGTGCACCACGCGATGGCCGACCGCGCGCAGCTCTCCCGCGCGCACCACGCCGGCGTCGCCGAGGTGGGCCATCACCAGCGCCAGACCGGCGCGATGGTCGCTGGCCGCCGCCGCCGCCTCGCCGCCGGTGGTACCGACGCGGTAGCGGTGCGAGGCCGCCGCCGAGCCGACGCGCTCGACGACCCCGCTGGCCAGGGTGGCCTCGGTGTCCATCTCGTAGAGCTGGTACTTGATCGACGTGCTGCCGCAGTTGATGACCAGGATCTTCACCGCGGCATGGTCCGACGAAGCCGCCGCGCCCGCAAGCCTCAGTTGTTGGGCATGCGCGGGGACGCCGCGTGGAACTGGAAGTCGGCCTGGTTGTTGTCGGTGTCGCGGCCGTTGGGGGTCCGGCTGATCGACTGCCCGAACGAGACGCCGAAGAACGCCCAGGTGCCGCCCTCGGCGAAGGCGTGGAAGCCGCCGCCGCCCCACGCCACCGAGTCCACGACGCCGTCGAGCGGATCCCGGATGGCGACCGCGCCGCCCCCGTTCGAGGGCAGGTTGTCGTCGAAGAAATCGTCAGGGTTACTGCCGCCGTCCCCGACGACCCAGAACTGCCCGGGGCCGAGCTGGGTGGCGAGGTTCATCTTGAGGTTGCGATCATCGGGCGCGCCGGCGATCGAGGTGTTGTTGGCGTCCCGGTAGACCAGCTGGTAGCCCTGCAGGTTGACCGCCTGTGAGCAGCCATTGAACAGCTCGACGTAGCGACCGAAGCCGCTGTTCTCGGGCATGATCTCATTGACGACCAGGTGGCAGGGCAGCTTGAACTGCGGGTTCTCGGTGCTCGGCGCGCTGACCGTGAACGAGCATGCCTGGCTCGCCAGGCCGTCGCAGTTGTCGCCCATGCCCCACATCTGGAACGGCTGATCGGCCTGAAGCTGCATCGCGGTCAGCGTCACCATGCTGCCCTGCGCGAAGCTGGCGGTGCAGGTGCCGGGGCAGTCGATCCCGGCCGGGGTCGAGGTCACGCGCCCCATGCCGGTCATGATCACGGTGACCGGGTGGGTGCGCAGCAGGAAGACGGCGTTGGCGCTGCGCAGCCCGGCATTGCTGTTGATGGTGCACTGGTTGCCCACCAGCGAGTCGCACCCGGTCCAGCCCGAGAAGGTCGAGTTGCCGTTCGGGGTCGCGACCATGGTGATGCTGGGCGTGGTCACCATGACGTCGCAGGTCGACGGACAGCTGACGGCGCCACCCGAGATGGTGCCCATGCCGGTGCCGGTGCGCGTGACCATCAGGCGCATCTGACCGGTGCCGCTCAGGGGCACCGAGGCGCCGCCGCCGGGCGAGGCCACGATCGACAGCGAGGCCGAGCGCGAGCCGCCCACCGTGGGTGCGAAGCGCAGCGCCACCATGCAGGTCGCCGACGGCGCCAGCGACTGCCCCATGCAGCCGTTGCTCAGGATCGGGAAGTCACCGGGGTTGGCGCCGCCGACGCTGGTGGTGATGGGGCCGGTGCCGCTGCCGCCAGTGTTGGTCACGGTGACCATCTGCATGACGTCGGAGCCAATGGTCACCACGCCGAGGTTGAGGTTGGTCGAGCTGGCCATCAGCGCACCCGGCAGGATCCCCATGCCCGACAGGGGAACCATCACCGGACTGGCGCCGACCGGGGTCACGATCAGCGTGGCCTGGCGCATCGCCGCCGGCATCACCGGGGCGAAGCGCAGCACCAGCGTGCAGCTGCCCTGCGGCGCGAGCGGCATGGTGCAGCCGTTGGTCATCACGCTGAACATGCCGGCGTCGGGGCCGGTGATGTTGACCGTGATGGCGCCGGTGGCCAGGCCGCCGGTGTTGGTCAGATCGATCGACAGCGTGGTGTTGGTGCCGGTGGTGACGATGCCGAACTCGGCCATCGTCGGCGCGGCGACGACCTTGGCCGGGCCGACGCCGTTGCCGCTCAGGGTGGCCACCGCGGTGCCGCCCGGGGTGCCGCCGATCGACAGCGAGGCCAGCGCCTGTCCTGGGCGGGTCGGCTTGAAGGCGACCCGCTGCGAGCAGGTCCCTGCCGTGGGCAGCGAGACCCCGATGCAGTCGGGCATGGCGTCACTGATGATCATGAACTGATCCCGCCCGGCGCCGCTCAGCGCCACCGCCAGCGCGCCGGTCGCGGTCGAGCCGGTGTTGCTGACCTGGAAGGAGATGATCTGGCTACCGCCCTCGACCACGTCGCCGTAGTCCTCGCTGATGGGCGTGATGGTCAGCAGGCCCACGCCGACCGCGACACCGTTCACCGCCACCACGCCGAGGTTGGCGCCCTGGGTGACCTGCACCATGGCGTCGAGGGTGCCCTCGACGGCGGGCTGGAACACCACGTCGAAGCTGCACGTCGCCAGGGCCATGCCGGTGCAGCCGTCGGTCGCGATCACGAACGACCCCGAGGCGGTGCCGGCGACCTGGATCTGCAGCGGCGCGCCCAGGGGGTCGCCGCCGCTGACGGTGAAGGTGACCGGGGCCGAGGCGCGCCCGCGCACGATGGTGCCGAAGTCGTTGCTGGGCGGGGTCACCAGCAGCCCGCCGCCGCCGCCATCGCCAGCGTCGCCGCCGTCGCCGCCGGCGTCGCCGACCGCGCCGTCCTGGCTGAGCAGGCAGAAGCCGTCCACGCTGCACGAGCGCCCCGAGGGGCACTCGCCGGTGGGGCTGCATTTGGTGCTGTCGCTGTAGCCGGGCGAGAAGCAGCCCGCGCTGCCGAGCAGCGCCAGCAAGGCCATCCGACGTCCGCGCATCAGAACGTCCCCCAGGCCGCCAGCGCGACGCGATCGCCGGTCACCACTGGGGCCACCGCCACCGAGCTGCTGCGGCCCGCGCGCCGGCCCAGGAAGTACATCACGCCGCCGCCGACCACCGCGGCGCCGCCGACGACATACAGCATCACCGCGGTGCTGCTGGCCGATTCGCCCTCGTCGACCTTGTCGGGGTCGTACTGCTCGGCGACCTCGTCGGCCAGCCCGGAGGCCTTCATGCCGAACACCACGCCACCGGCCAGACAGGCCACGCCGACACCCGCGGTGACCAGCCCGGCGATGCGCAGCCCGCGGCCGCGCCGCCCCGGCGCCGGGCGATCGGCGCTGCCGACACCCGGCGACGGCGACGGGCTCGGCCCGACCTTCCCGTTGCCCTTGCCCTTGCCGTTGTTCGCGGCCGCGGCCTCGGCGGCCCTGCGCGCCTCCTCGGCCTTGCGCGCCTCCTCGGCCTTGCGCGCCTCCTCGGCCTCATGGGCGATCCGCGCCGCGTCGTCGGCCGCGATGGCCTTGGTCAGCTCCTGGATCTGGACCTTGGCCACCGGGGCGCCGCTGCCCGTGGGCGCCGCTGCGAGGTACTTCTTGTAGAAGTCGAGCGCCTGGCGCTTGTCGCCCGCGAAGCGATAGGCCTGGCCCAGGTTGAACAGGAAGCCGGGTAGCGGCGCCAGCTCATAGGCGGCGCGATACTCGGCGATGGCCTTGTCCCAGTCCTGGGCGGCCAGCGCCTCTTCACCGGCCTGGAAGTGCTTCTTGGCCTCGACGCGCGCCTCCGACTCGGGATCGGCGGGCTTCTTGGGCCGGGCGCTGGCGCTGGTGGTCAGCAGGGCGAGCAGGACGGCGATGAGCGCCGCGCCGGGAACGCGGGACAGCGTGGGCATCGGGCGACTCCAATCGGTCAGGGCTAACGAACCAAGCTCAGTCTTTGAACGGATCCACGGTCTGGTTCATCTTGGGTCCGCTCTTCTTGCGCTCGCGCTTCTCCAGCGCGGCGGTGTGCGTGTCGTCGTGCTCGGCGCTGAGCTCGATCAGCGCGTCCTTGTAGCCCGCCAGCTTGAGCACGAACGCCGTGCTGCCGGTGCCGGGGGCGGCCTTGTGCTCGAGCGGGGTCACGCCGAGCGAGCGCGGCTGGCCCTGCAGGAAGACCTCGGCGCCCGCCGGGGTCGACTTGATGATCTGGGTGATCTCGGCGACCGCGACCGGCGACGGTGACGGGGCGGCCGGCTCGGGCGACGGCGACGGCGCTGCCGACGCGGCCGGTGACGCCACTGGCTCGGGCGGTGGGCTGGCCAGCACCAGCGTCTTCGGATCGGGCACCGTGGCCGGGTCGACCACCGCGATGGGCGAAGGCGACGCCGACAGCGAGGGGTTGGCAGCGACGGTCCCGCCGCCGCCATCCTTCGACTTGCCACCACGGGTCGCGAAGAACACGCCTGCCGCCGCACCCGCCGCCACCAGCGCGATGGCCGGCCAGCGCCACTTCGGCGCGCCGCGCGGGGGCGCGCCCGGCATCGACATCGCCACCGCCTGACCCGCCGAACCGCCCAGCGTGGTCACCGGCCCGAGCGGCCCCTGCGGCACCATCCCGGGGCCCGGCCAGCTCTGCGTCGCGGCCTGCGGCGCGTGCAGCTGCTGCGGCGGCACGCTGCCCGGCGCCATCGCGGTCTGCAGCGACGGCGGCACGCTGCCCGGCGGCACGCTGCCCGGCGCCATCGCGGTCTGCAGCGACGGCGGCACGCTGCCCGGCGGCACGCTGCCCGGCTGCATCGCCATGGTCTGCGGCTGGTAGCCCGACTGGCTGCCCGGCGGCACGCTGCCGCCGCGGCTTCCGCCGCGCTGCCCCGGCCGCGACGGCGCGCGCACCTCGAAGTGGTCGAGCTCGGCCAGCATCTCGTCCATGTTCTGCTGGCGCTGCTCGGCGCGCTTGGCCAGGCCGCGCAGGATGACCGCCTCCAGCACCGGCGGCACGCTGGGGTTCAGCGCGCGCGGCGACGGCGGCGCGTCGCGCAGGTGCTGCACCACGATGTCGCCCATGCCCTCGCCCTGGAACGGCGTCACGCCGGTGGCCATCTCGAAGGCGATGCACGCGATGGCATAGACGTCGCTGCGATGATCCACGCTGCCCGCGCCGCGACACTGCTCGGGCGACATGTACATCGGGGTGCCCATCATGGAGCCGGTGCGCGTCTTGGAGCCGCCCAGGTCACCCGCCAGCTTGGCGATGCCGAAGTCGAGCACCTTGACCCGCGCCCCGCCGATGACGTCGGCGTCGGGCACCAGGAAGACGTTGTCGGGCTTGAGATCGCGGTGGACGATCCCCTTCTTGTGCGCGGCGCCGACCGCGCTGCACAGCTGGCGCAGGATGGCGATCTGGTCGTCGAGCTGCAGCGGGCGCTCGCGCGCCAGGCGGCCGGCCAGGCTCTCGCCGGCCAGGAACTCCATGGCGATGTAGGCCGAACCATTGGGGGCATGGCCGAAGTCGAAGATGTCGACCAGGCCCGGGTGCTGGATCATGGTAGTGGCGCGCGCCTCGTTGAAGAAGCGCGTCACCATCTCCTGGTTCTGCGACAGCTCGGGGAGCAGCAGCTTGATGGCTGCCCGGCGCCCGATCAGGGGATGTTCGGCCGCGTAGACGACCCCCATTCCACCCTGTCCGATGACGCCGACGATCCGGTAATTGCCCAGGATCTGGCCAATCATGCGACCTCCACCAGACCCCATTCTATCAGCAACCGCGCCGCGGCGGCGTCAGAACTTGAGCGTCATGCCGACGCGCAGGTAGGTCAGCGGGTCGTCTTCTAACATGATGGAGTTGAAGCCATCCTTGAACTTCGCGCGCTGGTCCTGGAACGGCGGCCCCTCGAAGATCAGGAAGGCCGACTTGGTCTGGGAGTAGGCGATCTCCAGGATGGCCGACATCATGAAGCGCGCGCCGCCGTCGCGGGTGCGGAAGTCGGCGTCACCGACCGCCTTCTTCAGATCGTCCAGCTTGGCCTGGTTGGCCGGGGTGTCGCCGACCAGGTGGCAGCCGTCGGCCTCGGCCTCGAGATCGATCTCGTCGGCCGCCGGGCACAGCCGGTCGGAGTACAGGTTGACGTAGGCGCGCGCCGACACCGTGACCTTGTCCTGGAAGGTCAGCGAGGCGATGGCGCCGAAGTTGGTATAGAAGGTGTTGCGCCCGACCCGGCCGTCGCCGCCGCCGATCTGCGCGAACGCCGCCGCCGCGAAGGGCATGCGGTCGAGCAGGCGCAGCCGCCCCGACAGCCCGAGCTCGTACTCCTGCAGGTACAGGATCCGCGCCTCGACCGACAGATCGAGGCCGAGGCTCTTCTCGAACAGCGCGCCCACCGAGAGCCGGCCCTCGAACGGGTGCGGGTAGCCGGCCGACAGATCGGCGGTGAACTTGCCGGGGCGGATGACGCGCGCGCCGAACGAGGTCAGGCGGCGCTCCTCGACCATGGCGGCCTGCTCGGCCGGCGTCAGCGGCTTCTTGATCACCGGGGCCGGCGTCGGCAGCGGGTCGTCCACCGTGCCGCCGCCACCCGGGTCCATGACCTTGAGCAGGTTGGGCGCCAGGTAGGTCGGCTGCCCGGCCACGATGTCGACCACCTGGGCGAAGTCCTGGAAGCCGGCGGTGCGCACCTGGACCAGGTGCCTGCCCACCGGGACCTCTCGATCAATCGGCTCGGGGCCGATGGGGGCGCTGTCGAGGAAGACCTCCGCGCGTGGCGCCGAGGCCACCGTCACCACCAGGCGGCCGGTGCCCAGCGGGTTCGGCGTCGGGGTCGGGGTCGGCGTCGGCGACGGGGTCGGCGCCGCCTTCTCCAGCGGGACCTTGACCACCACCTGCTGCCCCGCGACGACCTCGACCTCGAGCTCGCCCGGGGCGAAACCCTCCGAGCGCACCTCGACGTAGTGCTTGCCGGGCGACAGGTCGGGCACCGTCAGCGGCGCGGTGCCGCGGACCTCGCCATCGACCAGGACATCGGCCGGCGACACGTTGCTGATGACGCGCAGGGTGCCGGTCTGTGGCGCCTTGACCAGCACCGCGGCCACCTTGGTGGTGGCGCCCGCGGCCACGGTGACGGTCTGGCTCCAGATCCCGCCGGCGGCGCCGCCGCGGACCTCGACCAGGTGCGGCCCGGCGTCGAGATCGGCGACCACCATGGGCGCCTTGCCGCGGTTCGAGCCGTCGACCAGCACATCGGCGTCGGCCACGTCGGCGGTCACCAGCAGGGCGCCCTTGGCGGTGGCGGCGGCCAGCTTCTTCAGCGTGATCGACATCGAGCGCGTCTCGCCCGACTTCAGCTCGACCCACTCGCCGAACGGCGCATAGCCGTCGCGCCGGATCACGATGCCGTGACGCCCCGCCGGCAGCGACACCTTCATCGGCACCGCGCCCATGGGCTGGCCGTCGATCTGGACCGGCGCGCCGGTGGCGCCCTCGTCGCCGCCCGAGGCCAGGATCTCGAGCACGCCGGGGCGCGCCTCGGCCTCCAGCGGGATGGCGATCTCCTGGTTGGCCTTGCTGACCTCGAGCGCGACGCGCGCGGGCTTGAAGCCGGGCAGCTCGAGGATGACGGTGTACTGCCCCTTGACCAGCTTGCCCTTCCACGGCGTGTAGGCGACCGGGCCGTAGATCTTGTCGTCGAGATACAGCACCGCGCCGTCGGGCATCGAGCGGATGGTCACCGCGACCGCCTTGCCCTTGCGCACCGGGCGCGCCTGCTGTGCGCGGGCGGGCGCCGCCAGGCTCATGAGGAGGAGGGCGGCGGCGACGACGCTGGAAGGGAGCAAGGACTTGGCCAAACAGCTATACGAAGACTTGGGCATACTGGCGTAGAAAGGGTGCACTGAGGGTGGTGGTCATGGCAATGCCAACTCGCATCAAGGCCTCGATCGTGGTGGCGATCACGCTGGGGCTGTCGCTCGGGACCAGCGCCGGCGTCGCGCGCGCGGCCGGCCGCACGCAGCGCTTCCTGGGCTGGTCGGCCGACGGCGCGTTCTATGCGACCAGCTACCAGGGCGCCGGGGGCAAGAGCTTCGGCTCGCTGTGCCAGCCAGTGCCCGAGGGCAACGCGCACTGGCCCGAGCAGTACGGGCGCCCGGGCGGAGGCCTGGCCTGTGTCAGCGGGCTGGCGGTGCCGGCGGCAGAGCTGGCGCGCCTGGTGGTGCCGCCGGTGCCGGCGCGGGTGTCACCAGTCGGCGTCACCCTGGAGTTCGTGCGCGAGACCACCGGGCAGGGCACCATCGTGGCGCGCCGCAGTGGTAGCGACAAGGAGCTGCGCTTCGGCGGCTTCGACGAGGAGGGCGGCAAGCTGGGCGACGTGTTCTGGCAGCCCACCGGCCATGCCGCGGCGTTCTACTTCGACAGCGCCGAGGGCCGCGCCGTGCATCGTGTCGACTTCCGCGAGCTGGTCGCCGAGCCCGACCACAGCGACGACCGCAGCAAGCAGCCCAAGGAGGATCCCGCCGCCGCGCGCAAGGCCGAGGACGAGGCCGAGGAGCACGTCAAGGCCGAGCGCTGGGCCGAGGCCATGCAAGCCTGGCGCGCCGCCATCGCGGCCGACCCCGACAACTACTGGTACCACGAGGGGCTGCTCTTGGCCGCGGCGCGCCAGAAGGTGCGCGCGGTGATGGTGGCGGAGATCCTGTGGCTGCGCACGCGGCGCTGGGGGCGCGCCGAGAGTCGCCTCGACGAGGCCTGGCGCAAGCACGACCTCGACGAGTGGGCCACCGACAAGGAGCTGCGCGGCCTGTTCGGCATCGCGCCCTGGTCGTCATTGAGCGACGAGCAGCGGCTGCGCCAGCGCAGCGGCGAGTGGGTCGGCTTCGGTCCGCTGTGCGAGCTGGCGCTGGTCCAGCTCGGCTTTCGCGAGCGCGACACGCGGTCGTCGACGCAGGCCCTCCCGGTGACTTCCTGGATCAGCGAGAGCTGCGCGGCGCCGGGGTCCATCAACCCCAAGCCCGCGGGGACCATCTCGACCTCGCGGCGCGGCGGCCGCGGCGCGCTGACCCAGCTCGGCGCCAGCGAGCGCTTCCCGGGCACCACGCGGACCGGCGTGACCGTGATCGAGCTCGAGGATCGCGCGCTGCCCAGCGACTCGGGCGGCAACGCCGGCGGGCGTTCGACCGCAGGTGCCAAGGTGAGGAAGGCGTGGCCGAAGCAGGTCTGGGTCGACTGGTGTCCCATCAAGGCGGGCGCTGGCGCACCCGCGTGCTTTCATCTGCGCGGCCCCGGCATGACGCACATCGCCACCTTCTATCAGGACGACGAGAAAAAATTGCGTGGCCAGCCCGCCCGCCAGGTCGCCCCGAGGGCGAGAGCAAAAGCATCGCCGCCTTAGCTGGCTCGTATCCCTGTCAGCCCGCAGATGTAGGGGCACAGTCGCTGCGGCAGCTTTGCGTCAAGCCACTTGTCACGTGGCTCCGGGCGGCGCTAGGATGAAGATGCGGGTTCGTCCGGGGGGACGGACAGGGGAGGGTGAGGGGTGGGTCTTTCACGAACGGTGCGCCGTCGCGACGATGGCTGGCTCGACGTCGCCCTCACGGGCAGCATCGACGAGTCCACCGATCTCGACGCCCTGCTGGCCGACCTGCCCCAGGGTGGCGTGCGGCTCGACCTGGCCGGCATCGATCGTCTGAACTCGATCGGGATTCACCGCTGGATCCCGCGCTTCGAGGCCTTCGCGCGCCAGCGCCCCACCACCATCGAGGGGCTGTCGTACGCCGTCGTGATGCAGACCAACTGCATCACCAATTTGTTCGCGGGGGCCACGGTGCGCTCCTGCGTGGCGCCGTACTACTGTGCCGGCTGCGACGCCGCCCACGCGGTGCGCGTCGACGCCAGCGAGGTCGAGCCCGGCCGCGCGCCCGGCAAGCGCTGCCCGACCTGCGGCGCGGCGATGCAGTTCGACGAGCTGCCCGGCTACTTTCAGTGTCTGCTCCCGGTGCGCGTCATCAGCGCGGGACCGGTCCGCTGATGCGCGGGCTGCCAGCCGTCTTCGGCCTGCTCGACAGCGTCACCCGCGAGCGACCGCTGCGCCAGATCGCGCGCTGTCCCCCGCTCAAGTGTCTGGAGGCGCGCTCGCCCGCCGAGCTCGGCAGCCTGCTCGAGCGCCACCACGCGCCGGTCGCGGTGCTGGCCTTCGAGGCGCTGTGGCCCGATCCGCAGCACGCGCTGCAGGAGCTCCGGCTGCGTGCGCCGCGCACCCACCTCATCGTGGTGCACGCCGACGAGGGCGTGCGCCTGCGCCTGCTGCGCCGCCTGTGGGGCACCGGCCTGTGTGACGACGTGGTCGGCCGCAGCGCGGCGGTCAGCACACTGACGCGGGTCATCCGCCAGGCTTACGCCGACGCCGCCATCGAGGCCGCGGTGCACGCCGCCGAGGCGCTGCCGTCCGAGATCTGCCGGCGCTATGTCAGCTTCCTGCACCGGCTGGGCACCCCGCCCACCGGGGCCAGCCGGGTCGACACCCTGGTGCGCGACGTCCAGCTCGGGCTCGCCGGCATGGTCGACTATGACGCGCTCGCCATCCTGCTGGTGCCCGCGCACCACCGGCCGCGGCTGCACCTGCGCCAGGCGCGCCCGCTGCCGCACCAGCAGATCTGGCAGCTGGCCGAGGACTGCTGCGCCGCGCTGGCGCCGCTGACGCTGTGTCCGTTCGAGGTCGACACCCTGGAGTTCGTCAGCACCGACGCACCGGCCGATGGCGAGCCGCCGGCCACGCCGCCGGCCCGGGTCACCTTGCCGATGGTGGTCGCGGGCGAGCTGGTCGGCTGTCTCGGGCTGGCGCTGAGCACGCCGACCGACGCCCCGCTGCGCGCGCTGCTCGAGCTGGTCGCGCACCAGGTCGGCAGCTCGCTGTTCCACGCCGCCGCGCTCGACAGCGCCGACGAGGCCGCGCTGACCGACGAGCTGACCGGTGTCCACAACCGGCGCTACCTGATGGCCGCGCTGGACAGCGAGTGGCGCCGCGCCATGCGCTACAAGCACCCGCTCAGCATCGCCATGGTCGATGTCGATCACTTCAAGCCCATCAACGATCAGCATGGCCACGCCGTCGGCGACGCCGTGCTGCGCGGCTTCTCCCGGCTGCTGGCGCAGCAGCTGCGCGACACCGACGTGGTGGCGCGCTACGGCGGTGACGAGTTCGTGGCGCTGTTCCACAACACCGGCCCCGCCGAGGCGGTCGCGGTGCTGGAGCGGCTGCGCGGCGACCTCGGCGGTCGCGTGCTGTACCAGAGCCCGCAGATGGGCGACGTCAAGGTGTCGCTCAGCGCCGGGGTGGCCGGCCATCCGCAGGCCGGCGCGCTGTCCGCGGTGGAGCTGCTCGAGGTCGCCGACGACGCCCTGCGCGCCGCCAAGCTGGCCGGGCGCAACCGGGTCTGCGGCGCCGCCGGCAAGCGGCTGGCGGTGCGCGGCACCCAGACCTCGATGCCGGCGGTGGAGCGGCGCCGCTCGTCGCGCGCAGGCGTGCCTGCCGAGGTCGACTTCATCGCCGCGGGCGGCGGCCACCTGCAGCGGCTGCAGGCCAGCGACATCAGCGCCGGCGGCCTGGCCGTGCGCGGCGCCCACGCCATGCCCGAGGGCGGCATGGGGTTGGTCTTCATGCCGGGCGAGAGCCGGCCGCTGCCCTGTCGGGTGGTCTGGGTCGGGCAGACCGACGGCGGGCAGTTCACCGCCGGGCTGCGCTTCATCGAGCGAGGCGACTTCGAGCGACTGTGAAGCTGCGCGTCGCGATCCAGATCGAGGAGGTGGCGCTGCGCACGCGGGTCGAGCGCGCGCTGGAGGGCTGGCTGGAGTCGCGGCCGGCGCCGCTGGAGGTGGTGCTGACCGACGCCGCGGGGCTGCGCGAGGCGCCGCGGCCGGGACCCGGGCGCGAGCTGGTGCTGCTGTGCGAGCAGGCCGGCCGGCGCGCCGCGCTGGAGCTCCTGGCGCGCTCGCGCGTGCATCACCTGGTGCCCATCGATGACGGCGACGGCCTCGAGGCCTGGCTGGCCATCCTGATGCGCCGGCTGGCGCGGCCGGCGCTGTGCTCGGGCCTGGGCGCGCAGCTCGGCACCAGCGCGGTGACCGCGCGCCAGCTCGGCAGCTCCGACGACAAGGGGCGCGCGCTGGAGGAGCTGGGCGCGCTGGCCAGCCAGGTGCTGCGCCACGCCATGCTGGCCGATCTGCTGGTCGCCGCGGTCGACGAGATGTGCATCAACGCGCTGTACCGCGCCGGCTCTGGCGCCGGCCCCGGGGCGCGCGGCGGCGTCGGCGCGACCACCCAGCTCGAATGGGCGGTGGATGACGACTGGCTGGGAGTGGCGGTGCGCGATGGCGCCGGCGCGCTGGGCGCGGGCGACATCTTCATGGGGCTGGCGCTGGCGCTGGCGCACGAGCAGGGCGGGCTGCCGCCGGGGGCGCGCAGCGCGGCGCTGGGCTTTCGCGTCATGCTGGGCGGGCTGAGCGCGCTGTCGATCGATGTCGAGCGTGGGCGTGCGACGGAGGTGGTCGGGGTGCTGTCGCGGAGGTGCACGCTGGGGGAGCACCGGCGGCGGGCGCCGGCGTTCAGCTTGCTGTCGCGGTAGGGCGAAGGAGGAACGGAGGAACAGGTCACAGGTCACAGGTCACAGGAAACAGGAAGCAGGCGACAGACAACGGGAATGAAGAGGTGCGTACCAGGGGGAAGCGGGGTGCGTGTTGGGGGGACGCAAGGGGGGAGGAGCGGGACAGGGTTTCGCGGGGTTACGAGAGGCATGGGCGCTGCAATAGCCAAGGTCATGCAATCGAGCCTGTATCGAGACCTGGTGCATCGAGCCATGGGTTCGGCGACGCGACGCTGTGTCGAGCTGCGCTGTCTGCGCAGCGAGGTCGCGCGCGCGCACGATGACGAGGGGGTGTTGCGGGTCGACAACCAGCTGGCGGCCATCCGCACCGCGGGTGACCAGGTGGTGCATGGCGCGGCCGACCTCGGCTCGCTGGAGTGCGAGCTGGAGCGCGCCGCCGCGCTGGCCGAGGCGCTGCGCCGCCAGGTGAGGTCATGATGGCGACGGACGAGCGCCCGGTGACCATGCACGAGATCGGCTCGCTGCTGGCGCAGGCCGCCGAGCTGCGGCGCTGTCTCTCACCGCACGGCGCCGAGGCCCAGGTCATGGTGGCGCGCCTCGAGCAGGTCGAGGCCACCACGCACTGGGAGACCGGCGAGCTCGAGCCGCTGCGCCAGACCATGAGCGAGGCGCGCGCGCTGGCCCGCGCGCTGCGCGTGGGGCGCGTGGGCAAGGTGGCCGGATTGTCGCGTGGCGGGGGGGCAGGGGCGGGTCGGGGCGAGCTGGGGGGGCTCGCGGGCGGGGTCGCGGGCCCGGGTTGCGGCGGTCAGGCCGGGGCGTCGGCCGCGTCGCCGTGGCTGTCGCTGTCGGTGTCGGCGTGGGAGTCGGCTCCGGCAGCGTTGGCGGCGCCGCGCGCGCGCGTGGCCTCGGGCCACGGCGGGGCGTTGTCGGCGAGCTGCGAGAACACCGGGCGTCGGGCCAGGTACTCGTCGGCGCGGGCCTGGAAGCGCTCCAGCTCGCGGCGCACCGGATCGCCGGGGGCGAGATCGTGCTGCGCCGGCTCCAGCGCGCGCCACAGCTCGGGGTGCACGCGGTGGCGATGCCACTCCATGGGGTCCTCGTGCGCGGCCGCCGCGCTGCCGCGGCGCGGGTCGACGCTGGCGGCCTGCTCGACGCGCTCGACGAAGCCGCCGACGATCTCGCGCGCGATGGCGGCGCGCTCGCCGGGCGGCAGCACCTTCCAGGCCTCCCACAGCAGGGTCTCGGGCTCGATGAAGTCGGTCTTGAAGCGCCCGCTCGACATCTCCAGGTTGGACGCCCGCGCCTCGGCGCGCAGCTTGGCCAGCACCTCGGCGCCGGCGTGGCGCTCGATGGTCTTCTCGGCGTCGCCCAGCAGCTGATCCTGCAGCAGGGTGGCCTTGACCTTGACCTGGCCGTGGCCGGGCTGCGCCAGGTACTGCGCCGCGTGCACGTCGAGCAGCATGGCCTCGACGAAGTCGCGCGCGCTGGTGCGCCCCATCTGGCCGCGATCCTCCCAGCTGGCCTCCTCGGTCAGCATCCCGGGCGCAAGCTCCGCCGACAGCTCGGGCGCCAGCTCGGGGTCGAGCACCTTGCCGCTCTTGACGTGCCACTCGCCCGCGATCTGCAGCCGGTTCAGGTTGCCCTCGCTGTAGCGCATGATCTGATCGGGGCGGTAGCCGTCGGCCTTGGGGTGCGCCGCCTGCCAGTAGCCCGGGTGCACGTTCTGGGCGTTCCAGCGCACCGCGCGCCCGAACGCGAAGTTGGTCTGGAACACCGTGCGCGCGTCGCCCACCGGGCCGCGCGCGTCCATGGTGCCGGCCACCGGCGGCGCCGGATCGAAGCCGCGATCGGCGTAGACGTCCTCGACCGTCAGCACCCCGGCGGCGCGCGGGTGGAAGGCGCCGGCCCAGTACTGGTCCAGGATGCGGCGGAACGCCGCGAAGCGCGTGCGGGTGGCGCGGAAGGCGCGGTCATCCGGGTTGGGCCAGTCCATGATCCAGGTCGACAGCTCGGGGTGGTTGAGCTTGCTGGCGATGTCGTCGGCCAGCAGCGACCCGGTCAGGAAGGTCTTGGCCGAGAACGAGAACTGCGCACCACCGTGGGCGATCGACGCGGTCAGGCCGGCGCGCTGCGGCTCGCGCCACAGGAAGTCCTCCAGGAACTGCACGAAGCGCGGCTGGTAGAACCAGGCCACCGGGACCGGCTTGATGCTGTACTCGAAGGTCTCGGGGTCGATGGTGAAGCGGACGTTGAAGCTCTCCAGGGCCTTGTCACCCCACTTGAAGGCCAGGTTCTGGCGCACCACGCCCCACTGATCGAGCTGCTCCTTGCGATCGCAGCGCGCGAACGGCGTCGCGGCGCCGCCAGCGCCCTCGTCCTTGCGGCGCTCGTTGTAGCGCTTCTCGATGCGGCGGGCGACCTCGCGCTGGGTGCCCAGCATGTAGTCGTCCTCGAAGTAGGCGTCCTCGCCGTGAGTGCCGACGGCGGCCAGGGTGTGCCACTTCTTGATCGACTTCTTGCTCTGGAAGGTCGGCTCGATGCCGACCCAGGCGTTGGCGAAGTCGGTGCGCTCGCGGTCGCGGAAGGTCGCCAGCACGGCGCACATCGGATCGGGGGGCTCGCCGGTGGCGCTGGCGCCTGCGCCGGCGGCCTTCTTCTTGGCCTTGGCCTCGGCCTTGGCGGCCTTCTTGTCGGCGCTGTGCGCGGCGGCCTCGGCCAGCTCGCCGGCGGTCTCGGCGACCTCCTCGCCGTCGCCGCCCTTGCGCGCCAGCTTCCTGGCCTCCTTCTCGGCGCGGCGCACCGCGTCGGCGTGCTCGGCGGCCTTCTTGGCGGCGGCCTTCTCGGCCTGCCGGGCGGCCGCCTTGTCGGCCTTGGCCTGCTTGGCGGCCTTCTTCTCGGCCTTCTTGTCAGCCTTCTTGTCGGCCTTGCGGGCCGCCTTGTCGCGCTTCTTGGCCATGACTTCCCCTCGTCACCACAACGGAGTCTGCTGCGTCGTCACTTGCCCTTGTGCTTGCCCGGGCCGCCGGCGTCGCCGCCGTCACCCTCGACGTCGGTCTCGCTGGCGATGCGCCCGGTCAGGGCGTCCCACTCGGGATCGGTCGGCTTCTCGGCCTGCATCTTGCGCTGACTTTCGCGCACGAAGTTGGAGAACTCGCCGGTCAGGCCGGAGGGGCGGCCGGCGCGCGTCTTCTTGAGCTCGGCCTTCTTGGCCGCCGCCGACATGGACGGTGGCGCGGGCTTGAGCGCGCTCAGCACGGCGTCGAGCTCGGCGATGAGGTCGTCCATGCTCTGCTGCCGGTTCTCGGGCCGCTTGCTCATGGCCTTGAGGACCAGCTCCTCGGCGGCCTCGGGGATGTGCGCCCCGGGCACCAGCTTGCGCAAAGACGGCGGCTGGGTCGCGATCTGCTTGGTCATGACCTCGACCGAGCTCGACCCGGTGAAGGGGCGCTGCCCGGTCAGCATGTCGAACATCACGATGCCCAGGGCATAGATGTCGGCGCGGTAGTCGACCTGCTGGCCCAGCGCGGCCTCGGGCGACATGTATGACGGCGACCCGAAGACCACGCCGGCCGCGGTGCGCCCCGACGGCGGCAGCGTCGACGACTCGGCCTCCAGCACCTTGGCGATGCCGAAATCGAGCATCTTGACGTAGTCGAGCTCCGGCGCCGCGGGCAGCTTGGCCTTGTCGGTCGGCTTGACGCTGTCGCGGCGCCCGGGCTGCCGCGTCAGCATGATGTTCTCGGGCTTGACGTCGCGGTGGATGATCTTGAGATCGTGCGCCGCCGCCAGCGCCGAGGCGACCTGGCGCGCGATGGCGAAGGCGGCCGCGGTCGGGATGGGCCCGCTGCGCGCGATGCGCGCCTCCAGCGTCTCGCCCTCGAGGTACTCCATCACGAAGTAGACCCCGCCGCCGGGCACCGGCCCGAAGTCGGCGACGTCGACGATGTTGGGGTGCTTGATGGCCGAGGCCGCGCGCGCCTCGCGCATGAAGCGCACCACGGCGTCCTCGTGGCGCGCGTAGGTGTCGTGCAGGATCTTCACCGCGACCGGCTTGGCGATGTAGACGTGCTTGCCCTTGAAGACGGTGCCGTGGCCGCCGCGCCCGACGATCTCGAGCAGCTTGTAGCTGCCGATCGTCGTGTTCAGGCGCGCCTCATCGGCGGGGTCGACACCGGTCATGGACGCTCACGATAGCAGGCGGGGCGGTGCAGGGTCTACGCCGCCCGCTAGGGCTCGAGCACCAGCTTGCCGGTGCTGCCGCGCGACTCCATGCGGCGATGTGCCTCGGCGGCGTCACGCAGCGGCAGGCGGGCGCCGATGACCACGCGGACGCGACCCGCGACCACGTGCGCGGCGACCTCGGCCAGCGCGGGCGCGCACTGCTCGCGGCGCCGCGTCAGCGGGGTCAGGTAGTAGCCGATGACCGACTGGTTCTTGGGCATCAGGCTGACCGGCAGCAGGGTGGCGCGCAGATCGCCCGAGGCCGCGCCATAGACGACCAGACGACCGAACGCGGCCAGGCAGGCCATGTTCTTCTTCATGACCTCGGCGCCGCCCAGCATCTCGAGGATGAGGTCGACGCCGGCGCCGGAGGTGGCCTGGTTGACGCGCTCGGCGAAGTTCTCGCTCTTGTAGTCGATGGCGACGTCGGCGCCGAGCTCGCGCACCAGCGCGCACTTGTCGGGGCCGCCCGCGGTGCCGAAGATCTGGCTGGCGCCGCCCAGGCGCGCCAGCTGCACCAGCAGGGTGCCGACCCCGCCGGCCGCGGCGTGCACGAGGACGCGCTCGCCGCGCTGCATGCGTCCGGCCAGGCCCAGCAGGTGGTGCGCGGTCAGCCCCTGCGCCGGCAGCGCCGCCGCGGTGGCGAAGTCCATGCCGTCGGGGATGGGATAGAGGTCGTGCGGGCGCGCCACGACATACTCGGCATAGGCGTCGGCGCACAGCGCCATCACGCGGTCACCGACCGCCACGCCGGTGCTGCCGTCGCCCAGCGCGGCGATCTCGCCGGCGACCTCCATGCCGGGGATCTGCGGGAATTTCGGGGTCACGAAGTAGGCCCCGCGCCGGAAGCGGGTGTCGGCGTAGTTGATGCCGATGGCGCGCACGCGGATGAGGACGGCGCCCGGGGGTGGGGTCGGCTCGGGCACGTCTTCGAACCGGAGGACCTCGGGTTCGCCGAGCTCGTGGAACCGGATGGCTTTCATGCCGGCGATGGTAGACCATCGCGCCCATGAACAGGCTGCTCGCCGTGCTGCTAGCCGGGGTCGTGGGGGCGGGGTGTGGTGATGATGCCAGGCCGCCCGCGCGGGCCACGCTGGGCGGCTTCCAGGTCGAGGTGCGCACCCGGGTCGACATCGCCGACGCCGCTGGCGCGCCGTTGCTGCCGGGCGCGCGCAACGCCATCGAGACGCGCCACGCCGACGCCACCTACGAGATGAAGTTCGGCGCCTTCAAGATCGAGGAGCCGGTGGCGGACCCGTGGCGTGCGCTGGCCATCGAGGACGCGGTGGTGGACGGCGCGGTGGTGCGCCTGACCCTGGCCGGCGGCGGCAGCGGCGAGATCACCGCCGCCGGGGACGGCGCGCTGCTGATGACGCTGCACGCGCCCGCGGGGCAGAACCGCATGGCCTTCGCCTACACCTGCGGCAGCGGCGAGCACTTCCAGGGCCTCGGCGGCCAGGCCTTCGACGCCGATCACGCCGGCGAGGTGGTGCCGCTGTGGGTGCAGGAGGAGGGCATCGGCAAGGTCACCACCGACGACTACGAGGCCGGGGTGTGGATCTCGCAGGGGCGGCGCCACTCGACGCACACGCCGATCCCGATCGTGGTCTCGAGCCGCGGCTATGCGCTGGCGTGGGAGACCGACGCGCGCTCGGTGGTGTCGCTGTGCGCGGCCGAGCGGCCGGGGGTGGTGCGCGTGGAGGTCTGGGAGCCGACGCTGAAGCTGCGCGTGTTCGCGGGGCCGACGCCCAAGCAGGCCATCGAGCGCGTCACCGCCTGGACCGGGCGGCCCGCGCTGCCGCCGGCCTTCACCTGGGCGCCCTGGCTCGACGCCATGTTCGGGTCGGCCAACGTGCGCCGGGTGGCCGCCAAGCTGCGCGCCGAGGGCGTGCCCTCGAGCGTGATCTGGACCGAGGACTGGCGCGGCGGCAACGACGAGGGCAACGCCTATGTCCTGGAGGAGGACTGGGAGGTCGACCGCGAGCTGTACCCCGACCTCGAGGCGGTGGCCGCCGACCTGCACACCCAGGGCTTCAAGTTCCTGACCTACAACAACACCTTCCTCAGCAAGAGCGCGCCGGTGCAGGCCGAGGCCATCGCGGGCGGCTATGCCATCAAGGACGCCGCCGGGGCGCCCTACCTCTATACCGGGGTCAAGTTCGAGGACTCGACCATGCTGGATCTGTCGAGCGCGGCGGCGCGCACCTGGGCCAAGGCCAAGATGATGGAGGGCATCACCCAGGGCGCCGACGGCTGGATGGCCGACTTCGGCGAGTGGCTGCCCGCGGACGCGCGGCTGGCCTCGGGCGAGGACGCCGCGCTGGCGCACAACCGCTACCCGGTGGAGTGGGCCAGGTTCAACCATGAATTGATGGCCAGCGTGGGCGACGGCGTGGAGCGGGTCTACTTCATGCGCTCGGCCTACCTGGGCTCGCAGCCGCTGGTGCAGGTCATCTGGGCCGGCGATCAGCAGACCGACTTCACGCCGGGGGATGGCATGCGCTCGGTGATCCCGAAGGGGATTGGCCTCGGGGTCACGGGGTTTCCGTTCTTCGGCCATGACATCGGCGGCTACTCCACGGTGGGCACGCCGACCACGACCAAGGAGCTGTGGTTCAGGTGGGTGACCTTCGGCGCGCTGTCGCCGGTGATGCGCACGCACCACGGCCGCATGGCCAAGCACAACTGGAACTGGGAGAGCGACGCGGCGTCGATCGCGCACCTGAAGCGCTGGGCCACGCTGCACATCCGGCTGTATCCGTATCTGCGTGCGATGGCAGGCGAGGCTGTGGCCAAGGGTTGGCCGATGTTCCGGTCGCTGGCGGTCGAGTGGCCGGGGTGGGACCGGGGCTGGAAGATCAACGACGCGTATGTGCTGGGTGACCGCGTGGTGGTGGCGCCGGTGCTGGATGAGGGGGCGACGGGGCGCATGGTCGAGCTGCCGGGCGGGACGTTCTACCCGCTGCTGGGCGGCGCGGCGGTGACGGTGCCGGCGAGCGGCGGCAGCGTGATGGTGTCGGCGGCGATCGAGGAGATCCCGGCGTTCGTGCCGGCGGGTGCGCTGCTGGTGCTGCTGCCCGAGGGGGTGGGCACGCTGGTGGACGAGAACGTGGCGGGGTTGACGGGGCTGAAGGATGTCGGCGATGACCGCGAGCTGTGGCTGTGGCCGGGCGGCAGCGCGAGCGCGCCGAGTCGACTCGACGAGGGCGATGGGCGGACCTAT
>JBGASF010000127.1:0-22944 GCA_044229835.1 Polyangia bacterium
CTCGGCCAGCGCGGCCAGCCCCCCGGCGCTGCGCCCGCCGTCACCGCCACCGTCACCGCTGCCGCGCCCGCCCCCGAGATCGCTCATTGGCTCCCCGCTCGCCCGTGCTCCTTCTTGCGTGGCCGCTGCAGCGCCTCGGCCATCTCCTTCTGGGCCGCCCCGCTGTCACAGATCAGCACCTCGTCGATGCGCCCCGAGGCCTCGGCCTCCTCCTGCAGGAGCTCCAGCGCGCGACGCGGCGCGATCAGCCCGACGTCGCGCCCCGGCGGCGACAGCATCGACTTGCGCGCCCCCATCAGCCACAGCGCGTCGCGCATGGCCTTCAGCGCGACCCGGTAGCGCTGCTCGTCGAAGCCCTGCATCGGCCCCAGGCCGTGGAAGTACAGGCGCTGGAACGGCAGCTTCTCGGGCGCCGTGGTCAGCACGCTCTCGCCGGCGCGCCCGCTCAGCACCCCGGCGCTGAGCCAGCGTGACACCCGCCCGCACAGCCGCCAGTCGAGCAGCCCGGCGGCCCCGCGCAGCGGCCGCTCATCCTCGAAGAACGCCACCGCCGCGGCGTCCACCACCAGCGCGTCCCAGCGCCCCAGCTCCGGCTGCGTGAAATGCAGGGACGACGCCACGCTATCCCCGCTTGCCGTCCGCGCCCAGATCCTGCGCGATGCGGTCGAGGATGCCGTTCACGAACGCCGACGACTCCGCGGTGCCGAAGCGCTTGGCCACCTCGATGGCCTCGTTGATGGTGACGCGCGGCGGGATCTCGCTCTCGTACTTCAGCTCGTACACCGCCAGGCGCAGGATGTTGCGATCCACGCGCGCCATGCGCTCCAGGCGCCAGTTCTTCGACGACCTCGTGATGATGTCGTCGATGGCCGCGAGCTGGGTCTGCGTGCCACGCACCAGCCGGTCGGCGAAGGCGCGCGCCTCGGCGTCGCCATCGAAGCTCTCCCAGTAATAGGCCAGGGCCTGCTCGACGGTCATCTGGCTGCCGCCATCGAGCTGATACAGCACCTGCAGCGCGCTCTCGCGCGCCTTTCTCCTCATGCCCAGCGCCATCTGGCTCAACCTGGCCGTCCGCGCCGCGGCAGCGCACCCGGGAGGTACGCCACGCTGCCACTCTGGCCGCCCTCGATGCCGACACGCTCGACGATCTCGATGCCATAGCCCGCGACGCCGGCGATCTTGCGCGGGTTGTTGGTGACCAGGCGGATCTTGGTCAGCCCCAGGTCGGCCAGCACCTGGGCCCCCAGGCCGAAGTCGCGCAGCAGCGGCTGCCCGCGCGACACCAGGCCGTCGGTCTCGGCGGCCTTGACCACGTGGGTCTGGAAGTCGTGCACCAGGCTGGCGCGCCCGCGCGGGAACACGTACAGCAGCACGCCGCGCCCAGCGGCCTCCATCATGCGCATGGCCTCGACCATCTGGCCGCGGCTGTCACAGGTGGCCACGCCAAACACGTCGCCCACCATGTTGGCGGTCTGGACCCGGGCCAGGCAGGGCTCGCTGCCCTTGGGATCGCCCAGCACCAGGGCCAGGTACTCGGTGTCCTCGACCGCGGTGCGGTACAGGATCCCGCGCCAGTCCTTGCTCAGGGCCGGGATGCCCAGGCTGAGCTCGTGCTCGGCGACGCGCTCGACCAGCCGCTCGCGCTGCAGGCGGTAGTCGATGAGGTCGGCGATCGACACGATCATGAGGTCGTGCTCGGCGGCGAACTTCTCCAGGTCCGGCATGCGGGCCATGGTGCCGTCCTCGTTCATGATCTCGCAGATCACACCGGCCGGCTCCAGGCCCGCCAGGCGGGCCAGGTCGACCGAGCCCTCGGTCTGCCCGGTGCGCACCAGCACGCCACCCGGGCGGGCGCGCAGCGGGAACACGTGGCCGGGCGACACCAGATCGTCGGGCCGCGCGTCGGGCTGCACCGCGGTGCGGATGGTGTGTGCGCGATCGGCCGCGCTGATGCCGGTCGACACCCCGGCGCGGGCCTCGACCGAGACCGTGAACGCGGTGCCCATGGGCGCCTTGTTCTGCGCCACCATCATCGGGATGGCCAGCTGCTGGATGCGCTCCTCGGTCAGGGTCAGGCAGATCAGGCCGCGCCCGAAGCGGGCCATGAAGTTGATGGCCTCGGGCGTGACCTTGCCGGCGGCCATGGTCAGATCGCCCTCGTTCTCGCGATCTTCGTCATCGACCAGGATGACCATGCGGCCGCGACGGATGTCCTCGATGGCGCGCTCGACGCGCTGCAAGCGGGCGTCCTGGCCCTCGGGCGGGATGATGGAATTCATGAGTGAGTCCTAGCCTATTCTGCCCTGCTTGTGGGGCTCCACCAGTCGCTCCACATACTTGGCGATGAGGTCGACCTCGAGGTTGACCTTGGCGCCGACCGGCTTGCCGGCGAACGTGGTGGCATCCTGGGTGTGCGGGATCAGCGAGACCTCGAAGGTGCAGCCGGTGGGAGCGTCGGTGATGGCGTTGATGGTCAGGCTGATGCCATCGACACAGATCGAACCCTTCTCGATCATGTAGCGCCCCAGCGCGGCCGGGGCCTCGACCGCGATGTTGACCGCGGGCCCGTTGGCGCTGCGTGCGGTGATGACGCCGACGCCATCGACATGGCCCTGCACCATGTGGCCGCCCAGGCGATCCCCGGCGCGCAGCGCGCGCTCCAGGTTGACGCTGGCGCCGGCGCCGAGCAGCCCCAGCGTGGTGCGGGACAGCGTCTCCGGCCCCGCCAGGGCCTGGAAGCGGCCGTCCCCGCGCGCGGTCACGGTCAGGCAGGTGCCGTCGATGGCCACGCTGTCGCCCAGCGCCAGCTCGGCCACCGCGAAGCCGCGGGGCGCGATGCTCAGCAGGACCGAGTCACCGTGGTGCTCGGCGGCCACCACTTGACCGACATCCTCGACCAGCCCGGTGAACATCTAGGACCACTCCGGAGTTGCGATCGTCATCATATCACCCCCGTCGAAGTTGACCCGCTGGCGCACCGTCAGGGCCACTGCGCCGGCCATGAGGCGCGGCCCAGGCCCGCGAAACAGCGGCACTCCGTCGCTGCCCCCGAGCAGTTTCGGGGCGTGATACAGGCGCAGCTCGTCGATCGCCTGGGCGGCCAGGAAAGCGCCATGCACCGCGCCGCCGCCCTCGACCAGCAGGCTGACCACCCCGCGCGCCGCCAGCGCCCGCAGGACGGCGTCGATCGAGATGTGCGCCCCGCGCCCCAGGACCTCGATGTCCGCCCCCGCCGCGGCCAGCGCCGCCCGGCGCCGCCCCGCCGCGGCCCCGGCCGCCGAGGTCAGCACCAGCACGGGTGAATCGCCCTCGCGCAGCAAGCGCGCCCGGGCGGACATCGAGAGCCGCCCGTCGAGCACCACCCGCAGCGCGTCGCGCCCCGCCCGGCCGTTGCGCCTACCGCCGCCGCCCCCGCCCTTGCCCTTGCCCTCGCCCGCCCCGGCCAGCCGCGTCGTCAGCGCAGGGTCATCCGCGCGCACGGTGCCGGCGCCGACCAGGATGGCATCGACCTGGTCGCGCAGCACATGCACCGACGCGCGCGCGGCCGGCCCGGTGATCCAGCGCGAGTCCCCGGTCCGCGTGGCCAGGAAGCCGTCCAGCGTCAGCGCCGCCTTGAGGATGACCCAGGGCCGACCGGTGGTGATGAAGTGCACCCAGGCCCGGTTCAGCTCGGCCGCGGCCTGGCCCAGCAGGCCGACCTCCACGGTCAGCCCGGCGCGGCGCAGCCGGCGCACCCCACGCCCGTTGACCGCCGGGTTGGGATCCAGCATGGCCACCACCACGCGGCGCACCCCGGCGGCGATGATGCGCTCGGTGCACGGCGGGGTGCGGCCCTGGTGGTCGTGCGGCTCCAGGGTGACGTACAGGGTGGTGCCGGGCGCGCGCCAGCCCAGCTTGCGCAGCGCCGCCGCCTCGCCATGGTCGGTGCCGGCGCGCCGGTGCAGCCCCTCGGCCAGGACGTGCCCGCGCCGATCGGTGATGACCGCGCCCACCATCGGGTTGGGCGAGGTGCGCCCGCGCGCCCGCGCCGCCAGCGTCAGCGCGCGCTGCATCAGCTCGCGGTCGCGCGCCGCGCCCGGCGTCTTCGTACCGGCCATCAGCCCAGGACCCTGCGCAGCGTGGCCAGATCGATGTTGGCCCCGCTGAGGACGATGCCCACCCGCATGCCGCGCATGAAGTCGCGCAGCTTGAACACGCCCGCCAGGCCCGCCGCCCCGGCGCCCTCGACCAGGTTGTGCGTGGTGCTGAGCAGCACGCGCAAGGCCTCGGCGATCTCGTCGTCGGTCACCGTGGTGAAGTACTCGAGGCCCGCGCGCAGCGCCGGGAAGGTCATGTCGTAGGTGCTGCGCGTGGCCAGGCCATCGGCGAAGGTGTCGGCAGACGGCTTCTTGAGCGGGGTGTGCGCGTGCCACGAGTCATGGATGGCCGAGGCCCCCGCGGCCTGGACCCCGAACACCAGCAGCTCGGGCGCGCGGGTGCGCGCCACCGTGAGCGCGCCGACCGCCTGCGAGCCGCCGCCGACCGCGATGACCAGGGCGTCGAGCTCCTGCTCGGCCAGGATCTCCAGCGTCAGGGTGGCGGCGCCCGCGATGACGTCGGCGTCGTTGGTGGAGTGCACCAGGCGCAGGTCGCGCTCCTTCTGCAGCTCCAGCGACCAGGCCAGCGCCTCGTCATAGTCCTTGCCGTGCTCGATCAGCTCGGCGCCCAGGCCGCGCATGGCGGTGTTCTTCTCCGAGCTGTTGCCGTGCGGCACCACGATGGTGACCGGGATGCCCAGCTTCTGCCCGGCCCAGGCCAGGCCGGCGCCGTGGTTGCCGCGGGTCGCCGCGATGACCCCGCGCCGCCGCGCGGCGTCGTCGAGCCGGGTCATCACCGACAGGGCGTTGCGCACCTTGAAGGACTGCGTGGGCTGGTGGTTCTCGTGCTTGACGAACAGGCGGATGCCCCCGCCGACCTCGGCATCCAGCGGGGCATAGCTGCGCAGCGCGGTGGGCTTCAGGTGGGGCGCCAGCCGGGCCGCGGCGGCCTCGACGTCGGCGATCTCGATGGGCCACTTCATCGCGCGGAATGTAGCAAGAGATTGTGCGGTTATGCCGCGTAACAACGCCCATGCGTTACGCCACCTGGACAGCCCTGGCACTTCTGGCCAGCGCCGGCAGCGCCGCCGCCCGCGAGGCCGCCTCGGCAGGCGACGCTGGCGCGGCCTGGCTGGCCGGCCTGCAGGACGGGGTCGCCAAGGACCTCCTGGCCGGGCGCCCGCTGGTCATCGAGACCCACGTGGCGCTGTGCGACAACCGCATCATTCCGTGCGGAAACCTCGGCAACGGCGACCGCCCCGACCGCAACCTGTACTGGGCCACCAGCGGCGGCATGGTGGGCTGGATGAGCCGCAAGGGCTCGGGCTGGAAGCAGGTCCTGAAGCGCGGTCAGGGCAGCGGCGCCGAGGCCGACGTGCTCGAGCTCCGGGTCTGGCACCGCCGCATGACCCCGGGCGAGGCCTTCCGCGCCCGCGGCGTCAGCCAGCCCTTCGACGTCTACCTGGTGGCGCGCGCCTGGCGCGGCACCGCCATCGACAGCATGCTGGAGGCCTATGTGGCCGACCTCTACGGCCACGCCGCGCGCGACGTCGAGCTGCCCGATGGCACCGTGCTGCACGCCGGCGGCGCCGCCCACGTGGTCGGCTATGTCGGCCACAACCGCTGGATGGACCGCGACGCCTACGACTTCGCGGCCGCCGCGCGCGCCGGTGGCAGCGCCCCGCGCCCCAAGGGCACCGTCACCGTGGCCTGCCACACCGACGACTACCTGGGCGCCGAGGTCCCCGCCGCCGACCGGGTGCCCCTGCTGTTCACCAGCGACTTCATGTTCGCCGGCAGCCACGCCTACGAGGGCGCCGCGCGCGCCTTCGCCGAGGGCAAGACCCTGAAGCAGATCCGCGCCACCGCCACCGAGCAGTACGCCGCCGGCCAGAAGCGCGACGTCAACAAGATCCGCGGCGCCTTCACCAACCCCGCCGATCCGCGCTGGCGCAAGCGCCATTAGCTGGGGTATGGCTCGGGGGTGATTCCCTGGGAGATCCTCGGCAAGGAGCGCGCCCCCGAGGGTGGTGAGCTGGTGCTGTACCACCGCAACGGCGAGTACTCGATCCGCGTCGGCGGCCGCGAGCTGATGTCGAGCCGCGCCCATGGCAGCGAGGAGGAGCTGGCGCGCGCCGCCTGCGCCGGCCTGGGCCGCGGGGCGCGGGTGCTGATCGGTGGCCTGGGCCTGGGCTACACGCTGCGCGCCGCGCTCGACGCGCTGCCCGGCAGCACCACCGTGGTGGTGGCCGAGATCGTGCCCGCGGTGGTGACCTGGAACCGGGGCCCGCTGGCCGATCTGGCGCGGCGCCCGCTGGAGGATCCGCGCGTCGAGGTCGAGCCGTACGACGTCGGCGCGGTGCTGCGGCGCACCGGGCCGCGCTGGGACGCCATCATGCTGGATGTCGATAACGGGCCCGCGGCCCTGACCCGCAAGGCCAACCAGGCCCTGTATGGCGACCCCGGCCTCGAGGTGGCGAAGCGTGCGCTGCGCGCCGGCGGCGTCCTCGCGGTGTGGTCGGCCTCGCCCGACAAGAGCTTCGAGAAGCGCCTCGCCAAGGCGGGCTTCAAGGCCGAGTCCCGCGAGGTCCCCGCCCGCGGCAGCGCCGGCGGGCCGATGCACACGCTGTTCTTCGGGAGGTTGCCGCCGCCGGCACGACCCTAGGCCAGCCTGGGCCTACGCGGCGACGACGAGATCGTAGCTGGCGGCGCGGCCGTTGCCGGTGTCGTCGAGCTTCATGATCAGCGCCTGCTTGATGAAGGGATCGACGTCGTTGTAGGGGTCGCCCTCGAAGTACAGCTGCGTGGTCAGCAGCTCGCTGCCGCCGACGTGGACCTTGACGTGGATGTGCGCCGGCCGGTACTGCGGCCCGTTCAGGTAGTGGCCCGGGATGATGGTCTCGAAGCGGTAGGCGCCCTTGGCGTCGGTGCGCACCATGCCGCGCAGGCCATAGCCCTGGTTGTCATAGCCGCCCTTGGCGTCGGCCTGCCAGATCTCGACCTCGGCCTTGCCCAGCGCCGCACAGCTGGCGCCGGCCGCCAGCACATGGCCGGTCAGGATGAGGTGGGTGCCCTTGGTGCTGGGCGAGACCAGGACGCCGCGCTCGGGGGCGCCGGGCTTGTAGAACGGCCCCTCGATGTTGTCCTCGGTCTCGGCGCAGGTCGGCGTGCTGGCGCGCGCGGGCGTCGCCCGCTCGGGCTCGTAGCCCACGATGTAGGGGTTGCCGGGCGGCGGCGCCGAGGGGCTGGCCACCGGGTCGGGCGTGCGCGGCGGCCGCGAGGCATCGGGCGCGGTGGTGCCCCTGCGGCCCGCGCCACACCCGATCAGCCAGGCCCCGATGGCCCCCACCCCGGCCCCCAGCAACACCCGTCGTGAGACCCGGTGCTCGTGCGCGTGCTCGTGCGCGTGCTCGTGCTCGTGCTCGTGCTCGTGCTCGTGCTCGTGCTCGTGCTCGTGCTCGTGCTCGTGCTCCGGCTTGCGTCGCGTCATCCCCGCACCTCCTGCACACTCTACCGCGCGCGACGCACGGAAATGCATCCCGCGCCGCGGTTTGACGCAGCCTTTACGGAGCCGGCTTGAGCACGAAGTCGAAGCCGAGGCCCACCACGCCGCCGGCGTTGCCGCGCGGCTTCATCAGCAGCGTCGGCAGGTACCAGGGATCGATCGCGTTGTACGGGTCACCCTCGAAGTACAGCTGCGTGGTCAGCAGCGGATAGCCCGGCGCGCTGACCTTCACATGGATGTGCGCCGGCCGGTACTGCGCGCCGTTCAGGTAGTGCCCCGGCACCACGGTCTGAAAGCTGTAGTTGCCGTCAGCATCCGTCATGGTCTTGCCGCGGAACGCGAAGCCCACGCTGTCATACAGCGCGTTGGTGTCGGCCTGCCACAGGTCGACCGTCGCCCCGGCCAGCGCCGCGCAGGTGCCCAGCCCGCGCACCGTCCCGGTCAGCGACATCTTCACCCCCGGGGTCGCGCCATCCACCAGCACGTTGCGCACCGGCGCGCCGGCCCGGTAGTACGGCCCCTCGATGTTGATGTCGGTGTCGTCGTCGCACGACGGCGTCGCGCCATCGACCGTGGTGATCAGGCTGCCGTCGACCACCGGCGCCGAGCCGTCGGGCATCACCAGCCCGGTGTCGATGTCCCCGCCGCCGTCGCTACCGCAGCCGAGCAGCCAGAGCCCCGCCCCGCCGAGCACCCCCAGCTTCATGAGCTCGCGCCGGCTGAGCCCGCCCTGCTTCATCACCTGTGCTGCCTCGAACCGCTTCCGCATCACGTGCCTCCTGCCTGCGGATATCGCGCTTTCCGAGCGTCAAGTGAATCGATATATCGTTGCCGCCATTGGATGGCGTTGCAATACAACCCGGCAGCCCCGCCGCCACCGCGATGAAGTGGGTGAAGCCGCTCACGAGCCGAACACCTTGCGCTTGAGGTCGCCGGTGACGTCGGCCTGCGCGACCTCCTGGTAGCCGCCGATGGCCTCGCCGGCCACGAACAGCACCGGCAGATCCTCGACTCCGCCGTTGGCCTTGACCCACGCCCGCGTCGACTCGTCCTCGGTGACGTCGAGCTCCTGCCACTTGATGCCGGCCGAGATCAGCACCTCGGTGATGCGCTTCAGGTCATGGCGCGAGTTCCAGTCCATGTACAGCATCACCGGCGCCGCCTCGCGCCCCGCCGCCGCCGAGGCCGCGACGTTGGCCGCCGCCGTCGCCACGTCCTTGGCGTCCTTCGCCTCCTTGGCATCCTTGGCGTCCTTCACCTTGACGCCCGCCGCCGCCACATCGGCGTCCTGCTTGGCCTGCGCCGCCTTGGCCGCCGCCAGCCCGACCGCCGCCGCCCCCACCGTGCCCAGCCCCTTGCCGATCTCCCTGGCCCGCGCGCGCTCCATGGCATCGCGCTCGCGCCGCGCCACCAGCTCGTCCTTCTCGAGAAGCGGCTGCCCCGCCAGCGAGTTCAGCGCCAGCAGCGCCCCCTTGGCCCAGCGCACCGGAAACAGCCGGTTGCCCGTCTTCGACGTCAGCGCCCGGTACGCCCTGTCCTTCAGATCGTCACTCGCCATGATCACCTGCTCGCCACATACACCCGCCACCTCACCCACACAAGCCCGAGCGCCGCCAAAACCAGCACAAATCCCCCGAAACCCACCCCCGTGTCGCCGCCACCGCCGCCCGAGTCGCCGCCGCCCGAGTCCCCGCCGCCGCCCTGCCCTGGACATCCCACAGCGACCGTCACCGCTTGCTGGTTGTCGTCCTCGTTGCCGGCTCGATCCACCGCCCGCACGACGTACTTCGCACCCATCGTCACCCGCGGCCCGAAGTAGGGCCCCGAACCGGTGCACTCGGCATATGCACGAGCGTCTCCCAGACCAGCGATCCCGGGCCCACCGGCCTCCCGGATCAGGTACAGCGCCGGCTCGGCTGGCGCGGCGACGGTGAAGCTGACCTGGGCGCCCGTGTGGGCCTCACACGAGCACGTCCCTGCGCAGACCACCGGCGTGCCGGTGACGCCGGTCGCCCCGGCGAAGACCGGCGCGGTGTGATCGGCCGCCTGGGTGTGAAAGCGCGCGATGGCCACCGGCGTCGGCTCGATGGGACACATCCCGCTGCCGTCGGTGCAGCGCACGATCCGCCCCAGCAGCTCATAGTCCTTGCCCACCTCCAGGTCACTGACCGGCCGCACCCCGACCAGGACCACCAGCCGGCCAGCGCCCTCGAGATCGTTCACCAGCACCGGCACCGCCGCGCCGCCACCGACAGGCCGGATCTCGAGCGCGCGCATCGCGATCGACTGCTCGGCGAACGTGGCCACCCCCGAGTAGCTGACCACGAAGCGCACGTTGGCCGGCACGTCGCTGCTGCCATCCGGCGGCCACACGCTGTCGAGCCGGATCGGCCCCGGCGGGGTGCAGGCGTCCGCCGCCCGCGGCCGCACCGCCAGCGCCCCCGCCGCGACACCGAGCGCGCTCACCAGCACTGCCAGTCGCCGCATCCCTCCACTCTACCCCACGTCTCGCCCCGAAAAAACGAAGCGCCCGCCCCGGCCGAAGCCAGAGCGGGCGCCCGTGATCTACACCACTACTCGCTACACTTCGCCGTGCAGGCTGCTGGCGGCCTCGCGGCTAGCCCCGCCCACCATCGACGGCACCGTCTTCAGGGGAATGTCACCCTCGGCCGCGTCCACGTGCACGGTCAGCCGCTTGTACGCCGCCAGACCCGTACCGGCCGGGATCAGGCGACCCATGATGACGTTCTCCTTGAGGCCACGCAGGAAGTCGACCTTGCCGCAGATGGCGGCCTCGGTCAGCACCTTGGTGGTCTCCTGGAACGACGACGCCGAGATGAACGACTCGGTGCTCAGCGACGCCTTGGTGATGCCGAGCAGCAGCGGCTCGCCCTTGGCAGGCTGGCCACCCTTGTTCAGCACGCGCTCGTTCTCTTCCTCGAAGACGTGCTTCTCGACCTGCTCGTCGACCAGGAAGTTGGTGTCGCCCACATCCTTGACCGCGATGCGCCGCAGCATCTGGCGCACGATGACCTCGATGTGCTTGTCGTTGATCTTGACGCCCTGGAGTCGATAGACCTCCTGGACCTCGTCGACCAGGTACTTGGCCAGCGCCTTCTCGCCGAGCACCTTGAGGATGTCGTGCGGGTTCTCGGCGCCGTCCATCAGCGGCTCGCCAGCGCGCACGCGATCGCCCTCACGGACGCTCAGGTGCTTGCCCTTGGCGATGAGGTACTCCTTGGCCTCACCGATCTCGGGCGTGATGACGACCTTGCGCTTGCCCTTGGTGTCCTTGCCGAACGAGATCACGCCGTCGATCTCGGAGATGACCGCGTACTCCTTCGGCTTGCGCGCCTCGAACAGCTCGGCGACGCGGGGCAGACCGCCGGTGATGTCCTTGGTCTTCGTGGTCTCGCGCGGGATCTTGGCCACGATGTCACCGGCCTCGACCGTGTCGCCTTCGCTCACGAAGATGTTGGCGCCGACGGGCACGAAGTAACGCGCGTGCTGCTCGGAGTTCGGCAGCCGCTTGGTCTTGTTGTGCTCGTCCTTGATCGAGATGCGCGGGCGCGTATCGGCGTCCTTGCTCTCGATCACGGTCTTGCGCGACAGACCCGTCACCTCGTCCAGGGTCTCCTGCATGGTGACGCCCTCGATGACGTCACCGAACTTCACGACACCCGGGACCTCGGTCAGGATCGGCACCGAGAAGGGATCCCACTCCGACAGGAGCTTGCCCGGAGTGACCTTGTCGCCCGGCTTGATCATCAGCTTGGCGCCGTAGGTCAGGCCGTAGCGCTCGCGCTCACGGCCGGAGTCGTCCTGCACGATCAGCTCGGCGTGACGGTTCATCACGACGAGGTAGTCCTTCTTGTTGACGGTCTGGCAGTTCTCCAGCCGCACCACGCCCTCACTGCGGGCCTCGATGGTGCTCTGCTCGGTACGGACCTGACCGACGCCGCCGATGTGGAACGTGCGCATGGTCAGCTGGGTGCCGGGCTCGCCGATCGACTGCGCGGCGATGACACCGACCGCCTCGCCGATGTTGACGATGTGACCACGGGCCAGGTCGCGGCCGTAGCACAGGATGCAGATGCCGCGGCGGGTCTGGCAGGTCAGCACCGACCGGATCTTGACCTTGTCGATGCCGCCGTTCTCGATGAGGCGAACCTTGTCCTCGTCGATCTCGCCGTTCGACTTGACCAGCACTTCGTTCGAGTACGGGTCCACGACATCGTCGACCACCGTGCGACCCAGGATGCGGTCGCCGAGGCGCTCGATGATCTCGCCGCCCTCGACCAGGGCGGTCATCTCGATCCCTTCGAGGGTGCCGCAGTCGTAGTCCGCGATGATGGCGTCCTGGGCGACGTCGACCAGACGACGCGTCAGGTAACCAGAGTTCGCGGTCTTGAGCGCGGTGTCCGCCAGGCCCTTGCGAGCGCCGTGCGTCGAGATGAAGTACTGCAGCACCGAGAGGCCTTCACGGAAGTTGGTCGTGATGGGCGTCTCGATGATCTCGCCTGACGGCTTGGCCATCAGGCCGCGCATGCCGGCCAGCTGGCGAATCTGCTGCGCCGAACCGCGCGCGCCAGAGTCCGCCATGATGAAGATCGGGTTGAACGAGGGGACCTTCTTCTCCTCGCCGGTCACGTCGTCGGCCAGGATCTCGCTCGAGATCTCGCCCATCATCTCCTGGGCGATCTGCTCGGCGACCTGCGCCCAGATATCGACGACCTTGTTGTAGCGCTCGCCGTCGGTGATGAGACCTTCGGTGTACTGCTCCTCGATCTCCGACACTTCCTTGGTGGCCCCATCCAGCAGGCGCTTCTTGGCGTCCGGGATGCGCATGTCGTCGATGCAGATCGAGATGCCGGCCTGGGTCGCGAACTGATACCCGAGTGACCGCAGGTGGTCGGCCAGGATGACCGTCTTCTTCTGGCCGCACAGGCGGTAGCAAGCGTCGATGAGGTCGGCCAGCTGCTTCTTGCCGAGCACCTTGTTGACCAGGGTGAACGGCAGCTCACGCGGGACGATCTCGTACAGCAGGATGCGACCGACCGTGGTCTTGACGATCTCGGTGCCCTTGGCCCCGCCCGGCTTGGGCGCGCGCACCTTGATCGAGGCCTGCAGATCGACCTCGCCATGGTCATAGGCCATGCGCACTTCGGTCGGCGACGAGTAGATCCCGCGCGCGCCCTCGCCCTTCTTCATCGAGGTCTCGCGGAACTCGCCCTTCACGAACGGACGCTCGCGCGTCATGTAGTACAGGCCGAGGACGATGTCCTGCGACGGGATGATGATGGGCTTGCCGTTGGCCGGGCTGAGGATGTTGTTGGTCGACATCATCAGGACGCGGGCTTCCATCTGCGCCTCGATCGACAGCGGCACGTGCACCGCCATCTGATCGCCGTCGAAGTCGGCGTTGAACGCCGCGCAGACCAGCGGGTGCATCTGGATGGCCTTGCCCTCGATCAGGATGGGCTCGAAGGCCTGGATGCCGAGGCGGTGCAGCGTGGGCGCACGGTTCAGCATCACCGGGTGCTCGCGGATGACCTCCTCGAGGATGTCCCAGACCTCGGCCTTCTCCTTCTCGACCAGCTTCTTGGCGGACTTGATCGTGGTGACCAGGCCGCGCTCCTCGAGCTTGTTGTAGATGAACGGCTTGAACAGCTCGAGCGCCATCTTCTTCGGGAGGCCGCACTGGTGCAGCTTCAGCTCGGGGCCGACGACGATGACCGAACGGCCCGAGTAATCGACGCGCTTGCCGAGCAGGTTCTGCCGGAAGCGACCCTGCTTGCCCTTGAGCATGTCGGACAGCGACTTCAGCGGGCGCTTGTTGGGGCCCGTGATGGTCTTGCCGCGACGGCCGTTGTCGAACAGGGCGTCGACCGCCTCCTGCAGCATGCGCTTCTCGTTCCGGATGATGATCTCCGGGGCGTTCAGCTCCTGCAGGCGCTTGAGCCGGTTGTTGCGGTTGATGACGCGGCGGTAGAGGTCATTGAGATCCGACGTCGCGAAGCGGCCGCCATCCAGCGGCACCAGCGGACGCAGATCGGGCGGGATGACCGGGATGACGTCGAGCATCATCCACTCGGGCTTGTTGCCCGACTCGCGGAAGGCCTCGACGACCTTGAGGCGCTTGGCGATCTTCTTGCGCTTGGCCTCCGACGTGGCCTCCTTCATCTCGGCGCGCAGCAGCTCCGACATCGAGTGCACGTCGAGCTTGCGCAGCAGCTCGCGGATGGCGTCCGCGCCCATGCCGGCCAGGAAGGCCTCGTCACCGAACTCCTCGAGGGCCTTCTGATAGCGCTCCTCGGTGAGCAGCTCGCCCAGCGCGAGAACCGTCTCGCGCGGGTCGGTCACCACGTAGGCCTCGCAGTACAGGACCTTCTCGAGCTCCTTGAGGGAGATGTCGAGCAGGTTGCCGATACGGCTGGGCAGCGACTTCAGGAACCAGATGTGCGCCACCGGGGTCGCCAGCGAGATGTGGCCCAGGCGCTCACGCCGGACCTTCGACTGGATGACCTCGACGCCGCACTTCTCGCACACCACGCCGCGGTGCTTCATGCGCTTGTACTTGCCGCAGTTGCACTCGTAGTCCTTCACCGGCCCGAAGATCTTGGCGCAGAACAGGCCGTCCCGCTCCGGCTTGAAGGTGCGGTAGTTGATGGTCTCGGGCTTCTTGACCTCGCCATGCGACCACTCCCGGATCTTGTCCGGGCTGGCCAGCGAGATCCGGATCGCGCTGAACGACAGCGGATCCTTGGGCTTCTCGAAGAAATTGAAGATGTCCTTCACGGTTTTTTCCCTTTCCTCTCGATTCCCTAGTTGCCCGTCTTCGACGCGAGCTCAGCTTCGCGCGCCATCGCCGCCAACCCTGCCCCCGGGACGCCACCTGCCATCGCCGCGGACGTGATCGGTGCATCAGCCTTGCGAGGCGCGTTCGGATCTTCGATGAGCTCGACGTTCAAGCACAGCGACTGCAGCTCCTTGAGGAGCACGTTGAACGACTCGGGCAGGCCACTCTCGAGCGTGTGCTCGCCCTTGACGATCGCCTCGTACATCCGGGTGCGACCGACCACGTCGTCCGACTTCACGGTGAGGAACTCCTGCAGCGCATACGACGCGCCGTAGGCCTCCATCGCCCACACCTCCATCTCGCCGAGACGCTGGCCGCCGAACTGGGCCTTGCCGCCCAGGGGCTGCTGCGTGACCAGCGAGTACGGCCCGATCGAACGCGCGTGGATCTTGTCGTCGACCAGGTGGTGCAGCTTCAGCATGTACATGACGCCGACGGTGACCTCGTGGTCGAAGGCGTCGCCGCCCTTGCCGTCGAACAGGGTGGCCTGCGCATAGCTGGGCAGGTGCGCCAGCGCGAGGGCCTCCTTGATCTCGACCTCCTTGGCGCCGTCGAACACTGGCGTCGCCATGTGCACGCCCTTGCCGACCTTCTTGGCAAAGCGCTTGAGGTCCTCCTCGTTGAGGCCGGCCAGCAGCTCCGGCACGTTGTCCGAGGTGTAGATCTTCTTGAGCCGGTCGCGCAGCTTCTCGACCGACCAGTTGGTCTCGAGGTAGGCGTTGATCTGCTCGCCCAGCGAGCGCGCCGCCCAGCCCAGGTGGCACTCGAGGATCTGCCCGACGTTCATGCGCGAGGGCACGCCCAGCGGGTTCAGCACGATATCGACCGTGCTGCCGTCCTCCATGAAGGGCATGTCCTCCTCGGGCAGGATTCGCGAGACGACGCCCTTGTTGCCGTGACGACCGGCCATCTTGTCGCCGACCGACAGCTTGCGCTTGATGGCGACGTAGACCTTCACCATCTTGATGACGCCCGGCGGAAGCTCGTCACCCTTGGTCAGCTTGGCGATCTTGTCGCGGTAGATGTTCTCGATCTGGTGCACGTCGTCTTCCAGACGCGCGGCCAGCTGCTCGAGCTTCTCCTCGACCTTGCCGCCACCCTCGGCGACCTGGATCTCGGCCCAGAACTTGGCCGGGACCTCGTCCATGGCCTCGTTGTCGAGCTTGCGGCCCTTCTGCAGGAGGACCTTGCCCTTGTCGTCGACCAGACGCGCCGCCGTGGTCTTGCCCGCGAGCAGCCGGCGCATCTTCTGGTAGTAGCTGTCCGAGATGATCTTGATCTCGTCACGCTGGTCGGTGACGAGCTTCTCCTTCTCGGCGTCCTCGATGTCCTTGGCGCGCTCGTCCTTCTCGGTACCCTTGCGGCTGAACACCTTGGCCGAGATGACGATGCCCTGGACGCCCGGCGGGACGCGCAGCGACGAGTCACGCACGTCGCCGGCCTTCTCGCCGAAGATGGCCCTGAGCAGCTTCTCCTCCGGGCTCAGCTGGGTCTCGCCCTTGGGCGTGACCTTGCCGACCAGGATGTCGCCGGGCTTGCACTCGGCGCCGATGCGGATGATGCCGGACTCGTCGAGGTCCTTGAGGGCCTCCTCGCCGACGTTCGGGATGTCGCGGGTGATGTCCTCCTTGCCCAGCTTGGTGTCACGCGCGACGCACTCGAACTCCTCGATGTGGATCGACGTGAAGATATCGTCCCGCACCAGGCGCTCGTTGATGAGGATCGAGTCCTCGAAGTTGTAGCCACCCCAGGGCATGAAGGCGACCAGGACGTTCTGGCCCAGGGCCAGCTCACCGCACTCGGTGGCCGGACCGTCGGCGATGACGTCGCCCGCCTTGACCTTGTCGCCGCGGATGACGATCGGCTTCTGGTTGAGGCAGGTGTTCTGGTTCGAGCGCTGGAACTTGACCAGGTTGTAGATGTCCGGCTTGGCCGCCAGCGGATCGTTCTCGTCCTTCTCGGTCGGACGCACGACGATGCGCGCCGCATCGACCGACTCGATGGTGCCGTCACGCTTGGCCACCACGGTGACGCCGGAGTCGCGGGCCACGATGCCCTCGATGCCGGTGCCGATGAGCGGCGCCGCGGTGCGCACCAGCGGGACCGCCTGGCGCTGCATGTTGGAACCCATCAGGGCGCGGTTGGCGTCGTCGTTCTCGAGGAACGGGATCAGCGACGCGGCCACCGAGACCAGCTGGTTGGGCGACACGTCCATCAGGGTGACGTCCTCGGGCCGCGCCATCAGCGAGTCACCGTTGTGACGCGAGGACACCGAGGCCTGGGTGAACTTGCCCTTCTTGTCCGTGGTCGCGTTGGCCTGCGCGATGTAGTGGCCCTCCTCCTGGAGCGCGGAGAAGAACTCGACGTCATCGGTCACGCGCTGATCGACGACCTTGCGGTACGGGGTCTCGATGAAGCCGTACTCGTTGACGCGGGCGTAGGTCGACAGCGACGCGATCAGGCCGATGTTCGGACCTTCCGGCGTCTCGATCGGGCAGATACGACCGTAGTGCGTGGTGTGCACGTCGCGGACTTCGAAGCCGGCGCGCTCGCGGGTCAGACCGCCGGGCCCGAGGGCCGACAGGCGCCGCTTGTGCGTGACCTCCGACAAGGGATTCGTCTGGTCCATGAACTGCGACAGCTGCGACGACCCGAAGTACTCCTTCACCACCGCCGACACCGGCTTGGCGTTGATGAGGTCGTGCGGCATGAGCGTCTCGATCTCCTGAGACATGCTCATGCGCTCCTTGATGGCGCGCTCCATGCGGACGAGGCCGATGCGGTACTGGTTCTCCATCAGCTCGCCGACGGCGCGGACGCGACGGTTACCGAGGTGATCGATATCGTCGATGCCGCCCTTGCCGTTCTTGAGATCGATGAGGTAGCGGACGGTCTCGAGGATGTCGCGCTTGGTCAGGACCTGGGTCTCCAGGGCCTCGTCGATCTTGAACTTGTAGTTCAACTTGAGGCGGCCGACCTTGGACAGGTCGTAGCGCTCCGGGTTGAAGAACAGGTTCTTGAACAGGGTGTGCGCGGTCTCGGGCGTGGGCGGATCACCGGGGCGCAGGCGCCGGTAGATCTCCATGATCGCCTCGTCCGGGGTCTGCAGCTTGTCGGCGATCAGGGTGTCGCGCAGGTACGAGCCGACGTTCAGGTTGTCGATGAACAGGACCTTGAACTGGCTGATGCCGTGCTCGCGCAGCTCGTCCAGCTTGGCCTCGGTGACCTCCTCGTTGCACTGCAGGAGGACCTCGCCGGTGGCGTCGTCGATGATGTCGTGCGCCGCGACCTTGCCGACCACCTCGGCGACTTCCAGCGGCAGCTTCTCGACGCCGGAGTCCTTCAGCTTCTTGATGGCCTGCTTGGTGAACTTGCGGTTCTTCTTGACCAGGATCTCGCGGGTGTCCGGGTGGCGGATGTCGCGCGTGGCGCGCTGGCCCGGGAGCAGATCGTACTCCACCGACTTGGAGTACTTCTTGTCCTTGTCCTTGGCGCTGCCGCCCTCGAGGAAGACCTGCTCGGTGTTGTAGAAGTAGTTGAGCAGCTCCTCGGTCGAGTAGCCGAGCGCGCGCAGCAGCACCGTCGCGTGCAGCTTGCGACGGCGGTCGATGCGGACATACAGGATGTCCTTGGCGTCGAACTCGAAGTCCAGCCACGAGCCGCGGTACGGGATCACGCGGGCCGAGTACAGGAGCTTGCCGGACGAGTGGGTCTTGCCCTTGTCGTGATCGTAGAACACGCCGGGCGAGCGGTGCAGCTGGCTGACCACGACGCGCTCGGTACCGTTGATGACGAAGGTACCGTTCTCCGTCATGAGCGGGATCTCGCCGAAGTAGACCTCCTGCTCCTTGACGTCGCGGATCGACTGCGACCCGGTCTCCTCGTTGACGTCCCACACCACGAGGCGGATGACGACCTTCACAGGAGCGGCGAACGTCATGCCGCGCTGGCGGCACTCGTCCACGTCGTACTTCGGCTTCTCGAGGTTGTACGACACGAACTCGAGCGAAGACGTCTCGCTGAAGTCCTTGATCGGGAACACGCTCTTGAAGACGCCCTGCAGACCGAAGTCCTCGCGCGTTTCCAGCGCGACGTCCTTCTGCAGGAACTTGTCGTACGACTGCTTCTGGATATCGATCAGGTTCGGGATGTCGATGATCTTCCCGATCTTCGCGTAGTTCTTGCGAACCCGGAAGTTGTCCTGGATGACGGACGCCATGCTAGAGCCTCACGCAGTTCTTGCCGCCCGAACCGGGCAGCGATGGGAACTTGCAGTTGTGTGGAGGGCAAACGGGTAGCGATGCCGCATTGCGCGGCCCAGAAATGACGGTGGCGGAAGCCTGGGGATGGCTCCCGAGAAGGACGAAAAACAGCAAGTGTTTCGAATGTCCTTTGTCGATCTGCTCGTCGCCACCACCGAAGGCGTGAGCGGGCCACCATCCCGCGCGACGAAGGAGACCGATTTAGCAGGTCTGGCCGAAAGCGCAACCGCCTTCGACCAGACCTGATTCTTCGGCTACGGCTGCTTACTTGACGTCGACGGCGCCACCGGCCTCGACGATCTTCTTCTTGATGCCCTCGGCATCGGCCTTCGAGACGCCAGCCTTGATCTCCTTGGGCGCGCCGTCGACCAGGTCCTTGGCCTCCTTGAGGCCCAGGTTGGTGATCTCGCGGATGGCCTTGATGACGCCGATCTTGTTGGCGCCCGCGTTGGTCAGGATGACGGTGAACTCATCCTTCTCCGCCGCCGGAGCCGCCGCGCCCGCCGCCGGGCCAGCCGCCGCCGCGACCGCAACCGGGGCCGCCTTGACGCCCCACTTGTCCTCGAGCTGCTTGGTCAGCGCGACCAGGTCCATGACGCTCAGCTTCGAAAGGGCCTCGATGATCTGCTCGGTATTCATCTGTCTTCTCCGTACGTTTCTGTCAGTGCCGCGCGTAGCGGCGAGTTGAAAACAACCGCCTACGCGGCCGAACCCTCAGAGCTCTTGCGCTGGTGCGCATCGAGCAAGTAAACGAAATTCTGCTGCGCCGCCATGATGGTCTGCAGGAACTTCTGCGGACCGCTGAGGAAGGTCGCGAGCAGCGTCGCGCGCAGCTCGTCCTTGCCCGGCATCGACGCCAGCGACTCGACGCCCGCCTTGTCGAGGACCTGGCCGTCGACATAGCCGCCCTTGATGACGAACTTCTCCGACTCCTTGGCCCACTTGGTGGCGACCTTGGCCGGAGCCGAGGGGTCCTCGTCGGTCCAGATCAGCGCCGTCGGCCCCTTGAGGAGCTTGGCCATCGGCTCCACCTTGGTGCCCTTGATGGCGTGCTCGATCAGGGTGTTCTTGATGACCTGGTAGTTGCAGCCCGCCGCGCGAAAGTCATCGCGGGCGCGCGTCACGGCCTGCACCGTGATGCCACGGAAGTCCGCCAGCACGATGCTGGTGACCTTCGAGAGGCGCGACTTCAGATCGACGACGATCTCTTCCTTGCCTGCCTTGTCCATCGCTTCACCGGCTCCTGAAAACGAAAAGCCCCCTGGCTCTACGCGAGGGGGTTTTCCGAGCAATGCTCGATTCGCCACCCTCATCTCGGCTGGGCTTGTGTCGGCGCAAGTTGAAGGGGCGCGCCGGCTGCCAGCTGTCTCTGATGAGACTTGTCACAAAAGGTGCTGGGTTCTACTACGCCGCCTCGAGCTTGGCAAGCACTGCCGACGGGTCGAGCTTGATGCCCGGGCCCATGGTGGCCGAGACGGTGACCGACTTGATGTACACGCCCTTGGCCGAGGCCGGCTTGAGCTTGACCAGCAGCTCCAGCAGCGCGTTGATGTTGTCGGCGACCTTGTCGGCCGTGAACGACATCTTGCCGATGGCGGCGTGGATGATGCCGGCCTTCTCGACGCGGAACTCGACGCGGCCGCCCTTGAGCTCGCGGACCGCCTTGCCGACGTCCGGGGTCACGGTGCCGACCTTCGGGTTGGGCATCAGGCCGCGCGGACCGAGGACTCGGCCCAGGCGTCCGACCAGACCCATCATGTCGGGGGTGGCGACCATCGAGTCGAAGTCCAGGAAGTTCTCCTTCTGGATCTTCTCGACCAGGTCCTCGGCGCCCACGTAGTCGGCGCCGGCCTCCAGCGCGTCCTTGGCCTTGTCACCCTTGGCGATGACGCAGACCCGGATCGACTTGCCGGTGCCGTGCGGCAGCACGACGGCGCCGCGGACCATCTGGTCGGCGTGCTTGGGGTTGACGCCCAGGCGCACCGCGATGTCGATGGTCTCGTCCCACTTGCGCGGGATCTTGGTCGCCATCAGGAGCTTGGCCCCGTCGGCCACGAGATAGCGCTTCTCGCGATCGATCTGCTCGATCGCCTTCTTGAACTTCTTCCCAGTCGCCATGTGATCTTCCCTTTGCGCGGACGATTACGCCCGGCTTCGTGCGCGATTGACTTGACTACTTGTCAACCACGTCGAGGCCGATCGAACGTGCCGCTCCCTCGATGGTCCTGATCGCAGCGTCGAGGTTGGTGGTGTTGAGATCGGGAAGCTTGAGCTGCGCGATGTCGCGAACCTGCTTCTTGGTGACCTTCCCGACCTTGTTCTTGTTGGGCTCGCCCGAGCCCTTCTCGATGCCCGCGGCCTTCTTGAGCAGGATGGCCGCCGGCGGAGTCTTGGTGACGAACGTGAACGAGCGGTCCGAGTAGACCGTGATCACGACGGGGATGACGAGGTCGCCATCCTTGGCCGTCTTGGCGTTGAACTCCTTGCAGAACTGCATGATGTTCACGCCGTGCTGGCCGAGAGCGGGTCCGACGGGCGGCGAGGGGTTGGCCTTGCCAGCGGGGACCTGCAGCTTGATGTATCCGGTGATCTTCTTCATGTTCTTTTACTTTCTCTAAGCCTTCTCGACCTGGCCGAAATCCAGCTCCACCGGCGTCGCGCGCCCGAAGATGGAGACGAGCACTCGAACCTTCTGCTTCTCGGGCTTGACCTCTTCGACGGTGCCCGCGAAGTTCGCGAACGGACCGTCGATCACGCGGACGTTCTCGCCCTCCTCGAAGAGGACCTTGGGCTTGGGCTTGATGGCGCCCTCGCTCATCTGCGTGTTGATCGACTGGATCTCCGACTCGCGCACGGGCGTCGGGTTGGTGCCGCCCAGGAAGCCGGTGATCTTCGGGGTGTTCTTGACCAGATGGAAGGTGCGCTCGTTCATCGCCATCTGGACGAACAGGTAGCTCGGGTAGAACTTGCGCGTCGTGGTGCGGCGCTGGCCCTTGACGACCTCGAGCACGCTCTCGGTCGGGATCAGCACGTCACCGAACTGATCGGCGATCGTGGACTTCTTGATCTCCGCGATCAGCGACAGACGGGCGCGGTTCTCATGCCCGGAGTAGGTATGGACGACGTACCACTTCTTCTCCATCACACGCTCCGCTCCAGCAGGGGCAATCTTGAGTGCCGCATCCATTCCCTGGCATCCCTACTTGTAGAGGAGGTCCGTCAAGTAGGACCAGATGGCGTCGAAGGAGCCGAGGATGACTGCCGCGACGAAGACGGTGACGATGACGACCAAGGTCGCCATCTTGGTTTCTTTCGCGGTCGGCCAGGTGACCTTGCGGATCTCGGCGGCGACCTCGTTGGTGACCGTGAAGACGCGCTCGTTGCGATACAGGATCACGGCAATCGTGACGGCCAGCACCGCCGCCGTGCCATTGACCAGCAGCTCGCCCGGCGCGCGCTCCGAGAAGAAGCCCCACACCCATCCAAACGTCTTCATGTAGAGGATCGCGATGACCAGCGCCCCTGACGCGTAGATGAGTTGAACTGCTTTTCGCTCGCCCATTGGTCTCTCGGTGTCCTTGCGTGGCGTTTCCGGCTTGGTTTTCTTCGGCAGGGCAGGAGGGATTCGAACCCACAACCCGCGGATTTGGAGTCCGCTGAACTCCAAGGGGACCCTGCCCGGTCCCCCTCCCCGCGGCAAAGCCGCGAGGAGCCTCCCCCTACCGCGCGCTGCCCGCGCGGTCTCGGACTATGTCTTTGGGTTGCGGCTAGCAGGGCAGGAGGGATTCGAACCCACAACCCGCGGATTTGGAGTCCGCTGCTCTACCAATTAGAGCTACTGCCCTCTACTCAGATGAAGAACCTCTCACAATCTCGGGGACTTAAAACAACCCCGCCGGACGTTCGGTCCGGCGGGGTCGCTCTCTATAACTCAGTTCCAGCAGTGGTGCAAATGGTTCCGCGCGTGGTGACGCGGAACCGGAACTACTTCGTTTCCTTGTGGTTCGTGTGCTTGCGGCAACGCGGGCAGAACTTGCTGAACTCCAGCTTGTCCGGCTTGGTGCGCTTGTTCTTGGTGGTGCTGTAGTTGCGCTCGCGGCAATCCTTGCACTCGAGCGTGACGATGACTGCGTTCTTGGCCACGGTGATACTCCTGCGCTGCTCTGGTTACTCGGTGATCTTGGTGACGACGCCGGCGCCGACGGTGCGGCCGCCCTCGCGGATGGCGAAGCGGAGACCTTC
>JBGASF010000128.1:0-22933 GCA_044229835.1 Polyangia bacterium
CTGGCGCGCTCCTCGGACAAGATGTCGAGCGCGCGCTGGCTCTCGGTGCGCGGCAGCTCGAAGTCGCGATCGACCGCCAGCAGCGCCCGCGCCGCCGCGCGCGCGTCGGCCTCGCGCCCCAGCGCGACGAACGACAGCAGCCGGTAGCGCTGCGCGCTGGCCACGTCCGCCGGGGCCAGCCCCGGCTGCGCCAGCGCGGCGTCCAGCGCCACGATGGCCTTCTCGTACTCGAGGTCGTCATACAGCGCGATGGCCGCGGTGATCTCCGGGGTGTCGGCATACGCCCGCAGCGCCGGCAGCGCCAGCAGCGCCCACAGCGCCACCACCAGGACCCCGAGGCTGCGCCCGCGCATCCTCACCGCGGGTGCACCCAGTAGATGACCTTGCCATCGTTGACGGTGGCCATGTTGCACTGCGCGTCGTCGATGTCGGTGCCGGCCCCGTTCTCCAGGCCGATCGTCGCGCCACAGCCCTGGTGCCGGTTCACGCCGCAGTCCTGGGCGGCGCCCGCGGTGCGTGGTCCGTAGCGCATCTCGATGTCACCGTTCTCGTACAGGATGGCCTGCTGGGTGACGCGGGCGTTCTGCGGGTTGGGGTTGCCCGGCCCGGTCAGATAGACGAAGTCCCAGTTCTTGTACTCGATGATGAAGCGCCGGTTGGGCGCGCTGCCCTCGGTCTTGGTCGCGAGCTCCGCCACCGGCGCCGTGCTCGGCGCATAGCCGTCGTCCCAGAACAGCGCGATGGTGTCGTTGGGCGCGGTGGCGTTGAGCGGACAGTCGTTCTGGTAGCTGTTGGCGTCGGCCGGCACGGTGCCGAAGGTCAGGTACATGTTGGCGCTGATGTTGATTAGGTTGTGCGTGGTCCCGTAGAAGTCGAACGCGAAGGGCAGGTTGACCGGCCACGACAGCTCGTCCGACGCCGACAGCCCGGTCACGAAGCCGGGCACCACGGTGCCCCCGGTCAGCGGCACATAGGTGCCGGTGGTGTCGACGCGCCAGTAGCCGAACGTCAGATCCTGCGGCCGGGTGTCATAACGGACGCTGTAGTCGCCCGACGCCCCGGCCACGCCATCGACATAGATGTTGTAGGTGCCGCCAGGCAGGTTGGGCCGGTTGATGTAGCGCGTGTCGAAGCCGGCGTTCGAGCACGACAGCTCCATGGTCGCCGGGCACACCGCGTTGTCGAGCGTGGCCACCACCGGCCAGCTCGCCGGCGTCGTCGGTGTCACGCTGACCAGCACGGCCTGCGCCCCGCCCGCGGTGGTATCGATGCGATGCACGGTGTCGCGCGAGTCGAACGGCGTCGAGCACAGCGGCTTGCGATCGCTGCTGGCCCCGACGGTCGACCCGGTGACGTTGGTGGCCGGCGCCAGCAGCGTGGCCGCCGTGCACAGATCGTTGCCGGGCCGCGCCACCCGCGGCGACAGCGTCATGCGGATGTCGAAGGTCCCGGCCCCGCTGACCGCGGCGGCGGCATCGACCCAGACGAAGTAGGTGCCCGGCGCCAGATCGGTCAGATCCAGCGTCTCGCTGGCGCCACCCTCGTACTGCGAGCAGTCCTGCTGCGTGCCGGTGCAGGTGGCGCTGCGCGCGAACACCACGGGGTCGAAGCCGGCCGCATTGCTGACCACCACGGTGGCGCGCTGGTTGACGCCGGCGGGCACCACGAAGCGATAGGCGACGTCGGGCTGGCCCGCGCCGCCGCAGGTCCCGGTGGCGTCGTCGCGCCCGTCCTTGACGGTGCCCGCCACGCTGACGCCCGAGGTCAGCAGCGGCGCGCTGGCGCTGCACTGATCGTTGACCGGCCGTGGCACGCCCAGCGTGTAGCTCACCACGAAGTTGCCGCTGCCCCCGCCGATGGCCTCGACGGCCAGGAAGTAGTCGCCCGGCACCAGGTTGCCGAGGTCGATGGAGTCGCCCATCGCGGTGGCGGCGCCGGCGCACACCACCTCGGTGCTGCAGTCGGCGCGCAGCAGCGTCAGCGCGGTGTTGAAGCTGGAGGTCACCTGCGCCGTCAGCGAGCGCGCGCCGCCCGCGGGGATGGTGATGCGGAAGAAGACGTCGGGCGCGGCCCCGCCGCACGAGGTCGCGAGGTTGCTGCTCGCGCCATCCGCGCTGCCGATCGCCGGCGTCCCCGCGGTCAGCGTGGTCGCCATGGTGCACAGGTCGTTGCCCGGGGCTGGCCCATCGGGGGCCGTGCCGTCGGGCAGGTCGCCGTCGATCACGTCGCCGTCGGGTACCTCGCCGTCGGGCAGGCCGCCGTCCGACACGCCGCCATCGCCGCCCGCATTGATGTCATGCAGGGTGACGTTGACCGTCGCGGTCTCGCCGCTGCCCAGCATGCGCTGCGCACAGCCGCGCGCCAGCGGCATGCTGGCCCGATCCAGCGCCAGCACCGAGAAGACGCGCAGCCCGGCGGGCACCTTCAGCGTGCGCGCCACGCCGACCACCAGCTCGAGATCGGACAGCCCGCTCAGCGCGCTGCCGGTGACCTCTCCGCTGCTGTTGCAGGTGCCATCGCTGCCGAGCACGCTGAGGCGCAGCGCACCGATGTCGGCCGCCTGCACCGCCGAGATCGAGAAGCTGACCGCCCCCGCGCCGCCGGGATCATCCTCGGGGCCGGCGCAGCCGCCGAGGCCGAGGCCGAGCGTGACCACGGCGGTCAGCCCCGCCATGGCCGCCGCACAGGCCAAGGTCCCGCAACGCTTCATGTTGTGACGACGGAACACAGCCCCTTGTCATGATATCCCGCCAAGCTCCCGGGCCACAAGTCCGGCCTGATCACCTTGACCCCCAGCCGCCCGCCTGCCTAGGATCGACCGGGGCACCGAGTGGAACCAGTCGCACTGGGTAAGTACGAGCTTTTGCGCAAGCTTGCCACGGGTGGCATGGCGGAGCTGTTCGTCGCGCGTGTGCGCGGCATGCCCGGCGTCGAGAAGATCGTCGTGCTCAAGAAGATCCTGCCGCAGCTGGCCAGCGATCACGACTTCATCAAGATGTTCCTCGACGAGGCCCGCATCGCCTCGTCGCTGCAGCACCCCAACATCGTGCAGATGTACGACATCGGCGTGGTCGACGGCGCCTACTTCATCTCGATGGAGTACCTGCACGGCGAGGACGTGCGCACGCTGATCAAGACGCTGGGCAGCCAGCACGTGCAGCTGCCGCTGGAGCACGCGCTCAACATCATCATCGGCGCCGCCAGCGGGCTGCACTATGCGCACGACAAGAAGGGCTTCGATGGCAAGCCGCTGGGGATCGTGCACCGCGACGTCACCCCGCAGAACATCTTCATCACCTACGACGGCGGCGTGAAGCTGGTCGATTTCGGCATCGCCAAGGCCAGCAACCGCGCCCAGGAGACGCGCTACGGGACGCTCAAGGGCAAGATCCCGTACATGTCGCCCGAGCAGGCCAAGTCGGAGGTGCTCGACCGGCGCAGCGACGTGTTCGCCCTCGGCATCATGCTGTACGAGCTGACCACGCGCAGCCGCCTGTTCAAGGGCGACAGCGAGTTCGCCATCCTCAAGCAGATCGTCGAGGGCGACGTCACCCCACCCAGCGCGCTGCAGCCCGATTATCCGCCCGAGCTCGAGCGCATCGTGCTCAAGGCGCTGACCAAGGATCGCAAGCAGCGCTACCAGAGCGCCGAGGAGCTGCAGGACGATCTCGAGACCTTCGCGCGCGACCGCCGGCTGGCCATCTCGCCCATCGCGCTGGCGCGCTTCATGGAGCGCGTGTTCGGCAAGAAGATCGAGGCCTGGCGCGAGGCCCAGGCCGGCGGCAAGAGCCTGGCCGCGCACCTGGCCGAGGGCGAGGACGTCACCGTCGCGGAGTCGGGCGTCAGCAAGCGGCGCCCGGGCGCCGGCAGCCGCCCCGGCAGCGGCAGCGCCGACAGCGACGGCGACGGGGACGGCGACGGTGACGGCGGCGAGATCGACGACGATGATCTGATCCAGGTCAACGCGCAGGCCGAGCTGGAGTCGACCCCGAGCGGGCACGGCCAGGTGACGCCTCCCCGCGGCGAGGGCGGCGACCGGCTGCCCTGGAAGAAGCCGGGGCGGCCGGTGCTGCTGGGCGTCACCGTGGGCGTGCTGGTGGTGGCCGCGGCGGTGGCGGCGTTCATCTGGATCCAGTCGGGCAAGGCGCAGCAGCGCAGCGCGGGCGGCGCCCGTGATGATCGCGCCGGTCGCGCCGGCGCCGGCGCCGGCGCCGGGGCAGGCACCGCGGTCGGGTCACCCGGCGCCAACCCGCCCGCAACCGGTGGCGCCGACGGTGTGGGCGGCGCTGACGCTGGCACTGCTGGCGCGTCCGCCGCGCTGGCGCCCGACGCCGGGTCCGACGTCGCCGCCGCGCCCGAGCCCGACGCCGGCCGCCCGCCCAGCGCCGCCGAGCTGCGCGCCGCCGCCCGCGAGCGCGAGCGTCAGCGCAAGAAGGACCGCGACAAGGTCAGCCCCAGCCCGGCGGCCCAGGCCGGCGAGGGCGAGCTCCGGGTCTCGTCGTCACCCTCGTGCGAGATCATGATCGACGGCAAGTCACGCGGGTCGACGCCGATGGCCGGCATCAAGCTCAGCCCGGGCAAGCACAAGCTGCAGCTCGTCAACTCGCGCTTCGGCATCGATCGCACCTTGACCGTCGACATCGTCGCCGGCGAGGTCACCAAGAAGAAGTACGACTTCCCGGTGACCACGCCCTGACCGGCGCGGCCGCGCTGGATCGCGGCTCGCTCGATCAGTCCTCGTCGCTCCCCTGGCCCTGGCCCGGGCCCTGGCCCTTGCGCGCCGGGTGCGCCTCCACCACCTTCTGGCGCAGCTGCTGGGGCAGCGGCTCGTACTGCGCCAGCTCCATCACGAAGCTGCCGCGCCCGCCGGTCTTGCCGCGCAGCTGCCCGCCATAGGTCGCCAGCTCGCTGAGCGGCGCCTGCGCGTGCACCACGGTGTAGCCGCCGGTCATGACCTCCATGCCCATGATGCGCCCGCGCAGCTGGCGCAGATCCGCGCTCACGGTGCCGACATGCTCCTCGGGCACCGTGACGTCCAGGCTGACGATGGGCTCCAGCAGCGCCGGGCGCGCCTTGGCCAGGGCGTCGCGCACCGCGTGCTTGCCGGCGGTGCGGAACGCGATGTCCTTGGAGTCGACCGGGTGGCTCTTGCCGTCGGTCACCACCACGCGGACGTCGTGCACCGGGAAGCCAGCCAGCACGCCGGTCTCCATGGCGTCGCGCGCGCCCTTCTCGACCGCGGGGATGAACTGGGTCGGGATGGCGCCGCCAAAGACCTCGCTGGCGAACTCGAAGCCGGCGCCACGCGGCAGCGGCTCGACGCGCAGGTAGACCTCGGCGAACTGGCCAGCGCCGCCGGTCTGCTTCTTGTGGCGATAGTGGCCCTCGGCGCGGGTGCCCACGGTCTCGCGGTAGGGCACCGCGGGGGCGCGCGCGCCGACCTCCAGCTTGAAGCGGCTCTGCAGCCGCTCCAGCATCACGCGCAGGTGGACCTCGCCCATGCCCGACAGCACCAGCTCGTGGGTGACCGGATCATGGCCGTGGCGGAAGGTGGGATCCTCCTCGGCCAGCCGCGCCAGGGCCTGACCCAGCTTGACGTCGTCGTTGCGACTCTTGCTGCTCACCGCCCAGCTCAACATGGGCGCCGGGAAGCTGGGCCGCGGCGCCGTCAGGTCGTCGCCCAGCGCGGGATCGTGCAGGATCTGATCGACGTGCAGCTCGTCGTTGACCCGGCCCAGCGCGACCAGGTCGCCGGCGTAGGCCACCGCGGCCAGCTCGGGGTGATCGCGGCCCTCGACCTTGAGCACATGGCCGGCCTTGCGCGGCCGCTTGTCACCGGGGCTGACGAAGGGGGTCTGGCCGTCGAGCTTGCCCTGCAGCACGCGCAGCATGGCCAGGCTGCCCAGGTGCGGATCCAGGGTGATCTTGAAGACGTGACCCAGGAACGGGCGCTCGACGTCACACGGCACCTCGACCAGCTCGCCGCCGCGCAGCAGGCGCCGCGGCCGGCCGTCCAGCGGGCTGGGCGCCTCCTCGCACAGCACGTGCACGAGATCGTCGACCCCGACCTCGTCGCGCGCCGAGGTGAACAGCACCGGCACCACGTGGCCCTGCACCATGGCGCGCACGAAGGTCGCGCGCAGCTGCGCCAGATCCAGCTTCTCGCCGCCGAGGTAGCGCTCCAGCGCGCGGTCGTCGTGCTCGACGGTCGACTCCAGGATCTCGCGGTGCACGTCGGCCACCGAGAGCAGCGCAGCCTCGCCAGCCTCGGCGTCGAAGCAGTCGATGACGTCGCCGCCGCCCCGCGCGGGCAGGTTGAGGCAGTGCAGGCGCGGGCCGAAACTCTGCTTCAGCGCCGAGACCAGCGCCAGCAGGGCCTCGGGGCTGACGGCGTCGATCTTGTTGATGACGATCATGCGCGCCAGGTTGGCCTCGCCGGCGGCCAGGAACAGGCGGCGCGTGCCGTGCTCGATCCCCGTGGTGGCGTTGACCACCAGCACCGCGGTCTCGACGGCGGGCAGCGCCGCCAGCGCATAGCCGACCAGCTCGGGGTGGCCGGGGGTGTCGAGGATGTTGATCTCGCGCCCGGCCCGGGTCGCGAACAGCAGGCTCGAGTTGGTCGAGTGCTGGTGGCTGCGCGCCTCGGGCTCGAAGTCGCTGGTGGTCGAGGCCTGCTCGACCGAGCCCATGCGGGCGATGGCGCCGCAGCGATGCAGGATCGCCTCGGCCAGCGTGGTCTTGCCCGCGCCGCCGTGCCCGAGCAGCACGATGTTGCGGATGTCCTTGGGTCGATAGCTGGCAGCGTTCATGGGCCCCACCCGATTGCACATGCCGGACCAGCCCCTACCCGCCGTATGCGCCTGTCTGGCCACCAGGGCGCGCACGTCTTGCGCACCTCACGACGAGTGCGCAAGAGCTTCGTCAAATATGATACTGCCGGGGCATGCGCATGCGTATCGCCCTGTTCGCCCTCGCCCTCCCCCTGCTCGCCGCGGGCTGCAAGAAGGAGCCGGCCAGCAGCAAGCCCACCGGCCCGGCGGCGTCGCCACCCACGTCACCCGCCCCGACGCAGCCGACCGCGGGCGGCGGCATGGCGCCCGAGGGCGGCCAGCTCACCGGCAAGCTGCTCGAGCGCATCGACGCCGCGACCTACAGCTACCTGCGCATCGCCACCGCGACCGGTGAGGTCTGGGCCGCGGTGCCCCAGACCACCCTGGCCGTGGGCGCCGACGTCGTGGTCACCGACATCATGTTGAACCAGAACTTCGAGAGCAAGACGCTCAAGCGCACCTTCCCCGAGATCTACTTCGGCAACCTCGCCGGCGCGGGCGCGGGCAGCCCCGGGGGCATGGGCGCCAATCCGCACGCGCCTGGCGCGTCTGGCGCGCCCACCGCCCCGGTCGACCCCAGCGCGCCGGTCGCCAAGGTCGCGCGCGCCGAGGGCGCTGACGGCCACACCATCGCCGAGCTGTTCGCCGGCAAGGCCAAGCTGGCCGACAAGACCGTCAGCGTGCGCGGCACCGTGGTCAAGTTCACCGGTGGCGTGATGGGCAAGAACTGGCTGCACCTGCGCGACGGCTCCGGCGCCGAGGCCAGCAAGGACCACGACCTCACCGTGACCACCGACGCCAGCGCCGCCATCGGCGACGTCGTCCTCATCAAGGGCACCGTCCACCTCGACAAGGACTTCGGCGCCGGCTACGTGTACGCGCTGATCGTCGAGGACGCCACGCTCACCAAGTAGGCGGCCGCAGCGCCGCCCGCCCTCGCTTTCCAGCCTTTGCCACCCACCTCGGCGCAGCGCTTGCTCAGTCTGCGCGCATGATCGTCCCCACCGAGGAAACCTCGCGAAACCTGGTCTGGCGTGCTGTCGGAGCTTGCACGCTTCTCGTCACCCTGGCGGTGGCGGGCTGTGGTGGTCCAGACGGCCCCGCGGCCGTCGAGCCCGACGCCAGCGTCAGCCCGGGCCGCGACGGCGGCCCCCCCGACGCCACCGGCGCCCCCGACGCCACCGTCCCCGTCACTCCCGACGCCACCGTCGCCCCCGACGCCGCCTTCGTCGTCCCCAGCATCGACCCCCGACACGTCGTCGTCGGCGCCGACTTCGACGTCGACGCCATCGCGCGTGACAGCACCGGCGCCCTCATCATCGCGAGCAAGCGTCACACCGTTCACCCGCCCGAGCGCACGCCCGACGATCGCTTCGAGAGCGTCCGCCTGACCAGGTACGACGCCAGCGGCGCGCCGGTCTTCCGCCACGTCTACGGCGGCAACCCGCGCGGCGGCGTCGTCGAGGAGGTCTACATCGGCACCGTCCTGGTCGACGCCGCGGGCGACATCACCATCATCGGCTCGCTGCGCTGGGGCGACGTCGCCTTCGGTGCCCAGCGCATCGGCGACGTCAACTGCTCCGCGCTGCGCCCCTTCGTCGCCCGCCTGGCCCCCGACGGCACGCATCGCTGGGCCCGCATGCCCACCATGCCGTGCCGGGAGATCTATGCTGGCGGAGCCGTGCTGACGCCGGGCGGCGACCTCGTCTTCCTGATGAGTTCGTTCCCGAGCAGCATCCCGACCCTGGTCGACTTCGGCGGCGGCGGCCACGAGGTCAGCGACGGCCTGCTGGTGCGGCTGGATCCCAACGGCGTCGAGGTGTCGTCGCGCACGCTGTTCACGCGTGGCGCGCAGAGCTCGGTGTTCCCGGGCAGCCTGGTGCTGGCCCCCAATGGCGAGCTCTACCTGAACGGCACCTTCAACGGCAGCGTCACCGGCGGCACCACCACGCTGTCCGAGTCGTCGTTCAACATGACCGGCTTCCTGGGCAAGCTCGACAGCGCCGGCACGCCGGTCTGGCTGCGCCGCCTGGGTGGCATCGACCAGACCTGGGTCTACCCCGGCGACCTCGCCCTCGGCAGCGACGGCGATCTCATCGCGGTCGGCCAGATGTCCGGCCAGGTCGACTTCGGTCAGGGCGAGGTCGACACCCAGTTCACCCACCGCGCCTGGATCGCGCGCTACGACGGCACCGGCGGCCTGCGCCGGGTCGACTTCGTCGATCACCCCACGACATCGACCCGCGTGCGCGCGCTGCAGGACGGCACCCACACCTGGGTCAGCCTCGCGGTCGACGGCGCCACCATGCTGGGCAGCCACCCCATCGCCGCCGCCGTCAAGGCCATCGCCTTCGAGATCACCTCCGACGGCAGCATCCCGGCGCCGCCCCTGACCCTCACCGGCAAGCTGACCTGGGCGCTGCTGCAGCACGGCACCCCGGTGATCATCGAGTAGCCGTCAGTCGGTGCGGTCCACGAACTCGCGCTTGCTCGACCTCGGCGGTCCAGCGCGCCCGCGCGCCGGCGCGCCCGCCGCCGGTTGACCGCGAGCATCGCGCCGCGCACCATCGCCCCATGCTGCGAATCACTGTCGCCTCGCTGTGCGCCGCCATCGCCATCACGTGCGCCGCCTGCTCGTCGCCGTCCTCGCCCCACCGTACACCGGCACCCTCGCCCAGCACGAGCGCCAGCCCCTCCCCCAGCACCACGCCGACGCCGACGCCGACGCCGACGCCGACACCGACGCCGACCGCCTCGCCCGCCGCCTGCCAGGCCGACGCCCAGCACTGCTGCCAGCCCGACGGCAGCATCGTCGGCGCCACCTGCGCCCCGGTCATCCGCAAGGAGTCCGACAGCCGCAGCCGCGGCCCCGACGGCATGTGTGCCCCCTGCATGCTGCGCTGCCTGCCCGCGACCGCGCGCATCCGCACCCCGGGCGGCGAGCGCCGCATCGACTCGCTGCGCGCCGGCGACGCGGTCTGGACCGCCTCTGCCAGCGGCACACCGCGCATCGCTCACATCGTGCAGGTCAACGCCAACCCGGTGCTCGCCCCGCACCAGCTGCTCGTGTTCACCCTCGCCGACGGTCGCACCCTGCAGGTCTCCGCCGGCCATCCCGCGCTCGATGGCAGCGCCCTCGGCGCCCTGCGCCCCGGCCAGCTGCTCGACGGCGCCGCCATCGTGACCATCACAGAGCGGCCCTACAGCGGCGCCGCCACCTGGGACCTCTTGCCCGCCGGCCCGACCGGCGCCTACTGGGCCGACGGCGTCCTCATCGGTTCCACCCTGGCGCCGCGCGCGCCATGACCGGCCACCTCTCGACCCTGGGCGCCTGGGTCGCCGGCCTGCGCCCGGACGACATCCCCGCCGACACCCTGCGCGCCGCGCGCTACCAGGTCGCCAACATGGTCGCCGCGCTGCACGCCGCTGCCCGCCTGCCCGACACCCAGGCCGTCGCCCGCGCCGTCATCCGCAGCACCGGCGGCACCAGCACCGCCACCGCCACCGCCACCGCCAGCAGCCCCACCGCCGCCCCCCGCGCCGGCGGGGCCCCCCAGCGCGGCCCCGGGCCGCCCCCCGGCCCCGCCGACGCCGCCCAGGCCAACGCCGCCTACACCATGGCGCAGGACTTCGACGACATCGTGTGGATGGGCCACACCTGCCACTCCGCCGTGTTCGCCGCCCTCGCGGTCGCCGAGCACGAGGCCCGTGACACCCGCGCCCTGCTGACCGCCGTCGTCGCCGCCAACGAGGTCGCCGGCCGCCTCGGCGCCTCCAGCTTCCTCGGCCCGCTCAACGGCCAGATGTGGACCTTCATCCACCTCATCGGCGCCGCCGCCGCGACCGCCAGCCTGCTCGGCCTCGACGAGACGCGCACCACGCACGCGCTGGCCATCGCGCTGGCGCAACCGACCTTCGCGCTGCAGCCCGCCTTCCTGGCCCCGACCTCGAAGCTCCTGTCGGCGTCGGTGCCCACCGCCATCGGCATCCAGGCCGCCTATCACGCCGCCGAGGGCATGGAGGGCGAGCCCACCCTGCTCGAGGACCGCCGCGGCTTCTGGTCGCGCTTCAGCTTCCACCCCATGCCCGGGATGCTCGGCGAGCTGGGCCGCTTCTGGACCCTGCAGACCCTCAGCATGAAGACCTTCCCCGGCTGTCACTACTTCCAGACCGCGTGCACCGCGCTGGAGCGCCTGCAGGCCCGCCTCGGCCGCCTCGACCCGGCGCGCATCCGCGCCATCCGCCTCGACACCAGCAAGCTGGGCGCCGAGGCCACGCGCTTCGGTCAGGAGTACGGCCGCACCACGCCGCGCATCGGCCACGTCAACGTCAACTTCGACCTCGCCACCACCGCCGCCGTGTTCCTGCACGCCGGTCGCCTCACCGGCGCCGAGCTCGACCCCGCCTGGCTCGACGCCCACACCCCGGCCATCGCCGCCCTGCGTGATCGCGCCACCGTGGTGCACGACCCCGCCCTCACCATGGCCGTGATCGGCTCCGCGCGCGCGCTGCCCACCGGCCGGCAGGCGCTGGACGACCTGCACGCCCGCGATCTCCTCGAGCTGCGCCGCCGCTACCGCCGCGAGTACAGCTCCAGCCTGGTCTCCGCGGCCGAGGCGGTCGGCTGGGTGCGCGCGCTGTGGAACGCCCGCAGCAGCGCCGCGCCCCCCAGCGCCAGCGGCAGCGCCATCCCGCTGCGCTTCCCCAACCGCGTCACCCTCGAGTTCACCGACGGCCACAGCGACTCCGAGCGCGTCGACCTCCCCGTGGCCAGCTTCTGCCTGCCCGCCGCCGAGGCCGAGCTGCGCGCCAAGTTCACCCGCGAGGTCGGCGCCAACCTCGGCCCCGAGCGCGCCCACACCGCCTTCGCGGACACGCTGGCCCTGGAGTCCCAGCCGCTCGCCGCCTGGGTCGCCAGCGTGTCACTGGCCTGACCCCCGCGCTGACTCATCACGCCTCCTGCAGCGCGCTGACGCACACCACCAGCCCGCCCACCATCAGCGCGAACAGCAGCCACAGCGCCAGCGCCGCGACCGCGCTCTGGCCCTGCTTCCTGCGCAACGACACGAAGCGCAGCGCCCGGAACAGATCCGTCACCATGTAGATCAGCCGCACCAGCTTGATGCGCACCCGCGGCACGATGACGCCGTCATGCCGGTCCAGCCACGAGTTGATGAAGTCCTGGACGATCGAGTACCCGATCATCCCGACCAGAAACATGACCAGCCCCAACCAGAACCCACCCGGCATGGCTCAGGATAGCGCACCTCGCCGCCCGCGATCGCGCGCCTCGCGCTCGGTCCCCACATAGCGCCGCCGCGTCCCCATCAGGTCGTCGAACCACGGCCTGGTGACACACCAGTTGGCCTCCTGGTCCGGCCCCATGTGGTGATCGTAGTGCCAGGGCAGGTGCTGCCGCGCCCACTCCGGATCCAGGTGAGCCCGCTTGTGCACCTGGTGATAGCGCAGCAGCGACCACAGCACGGTGCCCGCGAAGAACGGCGCCACCGGCAGCAGCGGCAGGTGCACCAGCCCGGTCAGCGCCAGCCCCAGCGCCTCCTGGCTCTGCGGATGCCAGCCCCACAGCGAGCGCTCATAGTTCGGATCGTGCCCGTGGTGCTTGCGCGTCTCGCGATGGTGCTCGTGATAGTGGAACGCGAACGGCCCCGCCTTCCAGCGCCCGATGCCATGCAGCACGAAGCGATGAAACAGCCACTCCCCCGCATTCACATAGGCCAGCCCCAGCGGAATCCCGAGCATGCATCACCTTCCCGCCTGCCATTTTAGGCCACGCGCCCGCCGCGCGGCGCCAACTCACCCGCCTTTCCCGCCATTCTCGCGCGCTCGCGCCGGCGCACAGGTCTCGCGCCACAGCGGCAGCCGCGTCACCTCCGGCGCCTGCCCTGGCGGCATGGTGCGCTCGCGCATGAAGACCAGCTCCAGGCTGCCGACGCCCGCCGCGCGCCAGCGCCGGCACAGCCAGCGCGCATACGGCCCGCGATAGCCGCGCCGCGCCGGCGCCACCAGGTTCATCAGGTAGCGCCGCCAGCGCTGGTTGGCATAGCCCCGCTGCGCCGGCGCCTCCCAGGACAGGGCCCGCGCGCCGCGCATGAGGTCCACCTCGCGCCCGTCACCCAGCCGCCCGACGATCACCATCCAGCCGTCATTGCGCATCGGCGCCGGGGCGAACATGTCCCAGCGCTGCTCCAGCCGCGTCACCTGCGCGACGAAGCGCAGCCGCCCCGGCAACCCCACCGGCGCCCCCGGCAGGTCCGCCACGTTCCACCACACCACATAGACCAGACACCCCGCACACAGCACCTCGGCCCAGCGTGGCAGTCGCGCCGCCGCAGGCGCGCCCGCCCGCCCGCGCACCCGCGCCGCGACCCCGCGCTCCACCCTGCGCAGCGCCGCCCCCAGCCGCGGCACCCCGTCGTCCCAGAACCACGACGGCAGCAGCCCCACCATCACGAACGCGCTGACGAACGGAAACAGCCCGATGTCCAGACACAGCCAGACTCCGACATGCAGCGCCACGAACCCCGCAATCGCCACCGTCCGCAGCACGCCCGTCCGCCACGGCGACAGCAGCAAGCACGGCCCCACCACCTCGAACCAGAACACCACCAGCGAGAGCACCGTCAGCGCCCCCGGATAGCCCCGCAACCACCGACCCAGCCCCGACACATACTGGTCAATCTGCAGCGCCCAGTACAGCGCGCTGCCCTCGGTGCGCCACGCCGCGCTGTCCTTCCACAGCGCCGTCATCCAGTACACCAGCACCAGCTGCACGACCAGCGCCACGGTCGCCACCGACAGCACCCGCACCGCCTCCCCGTCGCCCGCGCCATGCCCGCCCCGCAGCGACGCTCGCGCCCGCGCCCGATCCACCGACGCCCGCGCCCCCAGCGGCAAGAACATGCCCCAGAACAGCACCACCCTCAGCAAGATGTCGCCGCCCTGCTCCAGCAGCGGATTGCGCTGCTGCACCGAACACAGCAGCACCCACGTCACCACCGTCGCCGCCCGCGTCCGCCACCCCACCAGCATCGCCAGCGCCGCCAGCCCCGCGACCACGAACAGCCCCGCCTGCACCCAGCCCGCCCCCGACAGCAGATGCAGCGACCAGCCCCAGCCCTCGCCCACCAGCTCCAGATACGTCGCCCGCGGCAGCACCCCGGCGTCGCCGTAGAACACCGTCAGATCGCGCGCGCGCAGCCCGACATCGCACAGCACCAGCGCCGCCAGCGCCACCCGCAGCAGCGCCAGCGAACGCAGGTCCGCTCCGAACACCTCACCGAGCCGCGCCCGCCATCCGCTCTTCAAGCCGCCCCAGCTTAGCAGCCTCTCGCCCCGCCCCCGGCGCCGACCGCTACGGCGCGGTCAGGTCGAACGTGATCACCGCCTCGCCGGGATCACTGACCAGGATGTACGTCGCGACCGGATCTCCCGCCTGCGCGGCGATGCTCAGCTCGCCCTCCCCCTCGGCATCGATCACCACCGGCAGCGTGGTCACATACGCCGGCTCGCCGTCATCGCCCTCGACCCAGCGATAGACATGCACCCGCGCCGGCTTGCTGGCCGCAAACCCCGCCAGGCTGACCATGAAGACCCCGCCCGGTGCCGCGCTGTCGGGGTTGACCGCGAGCGCCGGCGCCGGCGCGGCCCCGACCTCGAAGCGCCGGCTGACCGGGTTCGAGCCATCACTCGAGGACGCCGTCACGGTATAGGTGCCAGCCGGCCCGCGCGGCAGCAGGGTCAGCCAGCTGACGTTCGACGAATCATCGCCCGCCGCCGGCCGGTAGGTCCGCGTCTGGCCGCTCGGCGACGTGACGACCAGCCGGGGCGCGCTGCCCAGGCCGTCCAGACACACATGCACCGGCGCCATCGTCTGCGCCTCCCCCGGCATGCTCGCCTCCAGCAGCACCGGCTGCGTGCATGCGCCATTGCTGCAGCTGATCGCGGTGGCGCCGCAGCCGCCAAAGCCGAAGCGGCCGACCAGGCCGCCCTGGTACGTCGCGCTCACACCGGCTGGCGGCCTGTCATGGCGCGACAGCACGCTGCCGGCCGGCTCGATGGCGCCACCTGCCGCCCCCGGCCTCGCCACCTTGTGCTTGCCATGGCTGTCACCGCACGAGCTCGCGACCAGCACGAGCAGCCCGACCACACCCAGTCGCCCCATCGTCATGCCGACTCAGTATCACGACCCGGCCGCGCAGGTGGGCGCTCGCTGCCCCATCCGCGACGCGCTAGTCTCCATGGGTGACGCGCCCCCGCCGCCTCGCCCTCGCCGTCGCCCTGCTGCTCGGCCTCCTCGTCACCGGCTGCGACGGCCAGCGCCGCGACGGCGCCTGGGTCGCCCCACACACGCCCTCGAACGGCGCGGTGATCGATCCTGGCAGCAGCCACTTCGACCACTGCCCGGGCCAGCTGTCCGCCGGGTCGTCGGGCGGCCTGGTGCTGCTGTGCCTCGCCACGCTCGCGACCATGCTGACCTGGTCCATCGTGCGCATGCGCGCCTTCCACCAGCAGGCCGCCAGCGAGCAGTCGATCGATCCGACCGGTCCCCTGCGCGCCGGCCCCTTCGTCCTGGTCGGCACCGTCGAGGTCGAGGACGGCGCCACCCCGCTGACCATCCGCATCGTCCAGTTCGGCAAGGAGTGGAAGGTCAAGGGCGGCTGGAGCCACTCCTGGACCGAGACCAGCCGCACGGTCGACGTGCGCCCCTTCGTGGTCCGCCGCGACGACGGCACCACCATCAAGGTGGAGCCCGGCCTCCGCGTGGTCCTGCACGACAACCTGTCGCGCTTCGAACACGCCAGCCCCACCACGCGCACCCGCATCGCCGAGGTCAAGCCCGGCGACCGGATCTACGTCGCCGGCAAGCTGGTCGACGTCGGGGTTCACGGCGGCGGCGGCGTCTACCGCGAGGCCCCGCGCATGCCGCGCCTCATCCCCGCCAGCACCGGCCCCATGGTGCTGTCGACCGAGGCCCCCGGCGGCACCGCGCGCCGGCTCGGCCGCCTGCACCGCTCGTGCGTCCTCGCCATCAGCGCCCTGCTCGCCTTCCAGCTGGTCGCCGTGATCTCGCCCTACCTGGCGCAGCACCTGACCGGCGTCACCAGCGTCGGCGCGATCCGCCAGGTGCGCACCTACCAGACCTACCACAAGCCCAAGAACGGCTCCGGCTACTGGACCACCCACCAGGAGGCCGAGGTCGACGTATCCCGCGAGCAGTCCGCGACCTTCCGCATCGCCGAAGATCTCTACACCTGCGTCGTCCGCGACGGCTGCGACCGCGTCATCGTTCGCCGCGCCGCCCTGGCCGGCATGACGACCACCCAGCTGGGCAGCCGCCCCACCCTCGGCGTGACCCGCGCCATGATCCTCTTCTTCGCCTCGGCCGCCGCCCTGATCGTCTGGCTGATCATCCTCATCGGCGCCCGCCCCTGGTGGCTGCGCCGCAAGGTCGTCGACCGCGGCAGCGGCCACCTGTCGCGGACCACCGCCTCGGTCAAGGACGCCGTACTGCCCGAAACCAGGTGACCCGTCCACGCCGAGCAGACCTTGCCGGCCCCGATCCGTTTCGCGCTAGGCTGCGCCATGCGCCTCGCCAGTCTCCTGCTGCTGGTCCCCCTCGCGGCCTGCGGCGGCTCCTCCGCGACCACGCCCGACGGCGGCCCGACCACCGACGCCGGTGCCTCCGACGCCAGCCCATCCGACGCCAGCTCGACCGCCGACGCCGCCGCGCCCGCCAACGTCGGCTTCATCACCCTGCTCAGCGACACCGCCCCCGCGCACGCCCGCGCCAGCGCCACCTTCCTCACCGGCGGCCCCGCCTACCTGTGCAGCGAACAGCCCGCCGGCCCCTGCATCCTCTACCGCTGCACCCCACGCCCCGGCGCCGGCACCCGCCCCGCCCCGCACGCCGGCCCCATCCAGCTCACCGGCCTGACCCAGCCACTGGACTTCACCCCCGCCACCGACGGCACCTATCCCGTCAGCATCCTCCAGACCACCAGCCTGTGGACCGGCGGCGAGACCCTGACCGCCAGCGCCCCCGGCGCCACCGTCCCCGCCTTCACCACCACCGTCACGACCCCACGCCGCATCACCCTCAGCGCCCCCACACTGCCCACCGGCGACTGGCTGATCGATCGCGCCCAGCCCCTCGCCCTGACCTGGTCCGGCGCCACCACCGAGGACCTCATCGTGACCCTCGGCATCATCACCATCGATCCCGTCGAGCTCGAGTGCGTCTTCCCCGCCAGCGCCGGCACCGGCACCCTCCCCGCCGCCGCCCTCGCCCTGCTCCCCGCCGGCGACGCCTACTACACCCTGGTCTCGCGCACCCGCCGCCAGCTCGACGTCTCCACCTGGCGCATCACCCTGCGCACCGACACCGACGCCATCCTCCCCGACGCCCGCCTGGCCTCCGGCCAGGCCGTGCTGCGCTGACCATGTGGAGCTGGCTCGAGGCCGCCGCCCTCGCGCGCATCATCATTCGCCCCCGCGCCTGATGCGAGCGCGCACTGATCACACACGCGTCGCCGCCGTCAATCCTCGAGCATGGCCAGGATCAACCAGCCGTGCTTGTACGCCTTGATCTCGTTGGTCATGTGCTCGAAGGCGTCGCCGGTATCGAGGTCGGTCACCCCGGCGACGTCCTCGGTGTCGTTCCAGCCCACCTTGTCGTCGTTGGGGTCGTCCGGGTTCCCTGGCAGCACCTGATCCGGCGCCCCCCTCCAGGCCTCCATCACGCGAGCCGCGTCGCTCCCCTTCGTCACCCGATGGGACGGGCGCACCTTGTCGAGCTCGGGCACCACCTCGGTCGTGATGACCTCGTCGAGCGAGTCCATCATCGCCGAGCTCCACTCGCCCCAGCGCCACTCCAGGTACTTGTTGTCGAGGCTGTCCTCGTCGGCGCGCGGCACGAAGCTCAGCGCCTGGTACGGCTTCATGCCCTCGGCCACCGCGGTCGCCGCAGTGTCCGCGTCGGCGCCCGCGACCCCGCGCTGGCTGCCACCGAACTCGCGCGCCTGCTCCAGCTCCTGCAGCGACGCGCGCATCGCCGCCACCGCCATCTTGCTGCCCGTGCTGCCGGCCCCGGTGGCGTTGTCACCGCTGGCGCGCCACTTGAAGCCACCGGCCTCGGAGTTGCCCTCCAGGTTCACGTCCGACACCACGTCCAGCCCCTTGCCGTCGACCAGGTGGTAGGCCTCGGAGATGATGTCCGCCATGGTGTAGACCTCGAGCTTCACGCCGCCGAGCTTCCTGATCTTGGCCTCGATCTCCTCCTGCAGATCCACGCCCAGCAGCGGGATCTCGGCCAGCCGCGACGAGAACTCGTTCTCGCTCTTCAGGTAGCGCACCATGCTGCGCGCCATCTTGCGGATGATGCGATCGAGGGAGTCGGGGAACTTCTGCAGGTAGTAGCTCTCGATCTCCTGGCGCGGCGTGCGGATGTGGCCGGCCGCGAACATGTCACTCAGGAAGTGCTGCGCATAGCCCTCGAGGATCATGGCGTACTCGCGCAGGGCCTCGTCGCCCTTCTGCGCCGCCAGATACGCGATCGCCAGCGCGCCCATGTGCCCCTGCTCGTAGGTGCCGGGCGCCGCGAGCTTGCCGTAGCCATAGCGCGAGCCCTGGGTGAAGTGGTTGTAGTTGTCGCCGGCCAGCTTGTCGAACTGATCCTTGATGGGCTGCTTCTTGGCCTCGTCGAACGCCGGCTCGGTCCAGCCGTCGGCCTCGCGCTCCTTGCGATGTCGCGCCCACCAGCGCGCCCACGCCAGCTCGGCCCGCCCCGCGGGGTTCTGGCTCTTGATGAAGATCTCCTGCGGACTGCCATACAGGTCGCCACCCAGCATGACGATGTCGCGAAACTGCAGCGGATGCGCCGGATCCGTCTCGAGCTGGATCTCGGCCAGCTCCTGCGCGCCACCCTCGGTCGCCTGCCCGGCGGCCTCACCCGCCATGTCGCGATGCTCCTCGGCCCCGAACCGAGCCACCCCGAGCGCCATGCGCGACACCGTCGCCGGCTGCCCCCGCGTCATCGCGACCGCCGCATGCTCGGCCTGCCGCTCCGCTGCATCCCCGGGCTGACTCAGCTCGGTGAACGCCTGCGTCGCCTCCCCAGCCGGCGCGGCCCCCTGCTGCGCCGCATGCGCGACCTCATGCGCCAGCACATGCTGCCCCGCCGCCGTCTCGGGCTGATACTCCCCCGCCCCGAACCAGATGTCCTGCCCATGCGTCACCGCCCGCGCTCCGCGCGACGACGCCTCGCCGGTGTCCTCGGGCCCAGCATGGATCCGCACGTCCCCCAGCGACTGCCCCAGCGAGCCCTCGAACCGGCCACGCAGCCCCTCGGGCAGCTGCACGCCCTGATCGGCCGCCGCCGGCACCCGCGTCTGCTGCGCCGCCGTCGCCGCGGGCTCCATGTCACCGACGAGCGACCGCCGCCCCGGCGCGGCTCCGCCCGCCGACGCCTCCCCGGCGCTCGACTGCTCGGGCGTCTCCCCCCGCGACCGATACCGGCTCACATCTTCAAGGTACCCCGGTTTGCCGGGGTCGAGAAGGCAGCGTCCCCTGGCAAAGATCGACGGTCTCGCGCGCCCGTCTCCGGCCGGCCCTTCCCCACAGTCGACACACGCGAAGACACTCGCGAAAACCGAACTGCGCCCCTTGGCCTCGGCACCAAGCGCAGGTGTACCCTGGTCATCGATGCATCCTCTGGTGCTGGGCGGGGTCGAGTGTGGCGTCGCTGCCGTGGCCGCGCTCGTGACGGCAGGGCCGCGCTGGCGGCGGCAGCTCGGCCTGCTCCTCGGCTGCGCCTGTGTCGCGCTGCCCTTCCTGGCCCGCCCGCGCGCGCCGCTGCTGTGCTTCGTGATCGGCCTGGTCGCCGTGGTCGCGGTGATGCGCTCGATCGATCTGGCGCGCGACGACAGCCGGCTGCCGTGGCCGCGCCGCCTCTGGCTGATGTTCGCGGTCTTCGACATCCGGCGCGTCGAGCGCCGCCAGCCCGGCTTCGACCTCGGCCCCGCCGCAGCGGTCGCCGTGGCCACCGCCATCGCCGCCGGCGGTTTCGCCCTCGGCGTCTACCTCGCCAACCAATATGTCGGCCCCGCGCACTGGGCGCTGCGCTGGGTCGGCGGCGTGATCTTCGCGGTCGCCGCCTTCGAGGCCGCCACGCGCGGCCTCCCCATCGCCTACGGCCTCATCGGCCTGCGCCCACCCCCGCTGCACGACGCGCCCTACCTGTCGCGCAGCATGAGCGAGTTCTGGGGCGTGCGCTGGAACAAGGTGGTCGGCTCCTGGCTGCGCGCCAACTGCTTCACGCCGCTGGCGCGCCGCCACCGCGCCGGCCTCGGCATCGTCGCCTCGTTCGCCGCCAGCGCCCTGCTGCACTGGTACCTGGTCGTCGTCGCCCTCGGCCTGAAGTGGTCGCTGGTGATGGCGGCCTTCTTCCTGGTTCAGCTGGTCTTCCTGGCCGCCGAGCGCCTCCTCGGCGTCAAGCGCTGGCGCGCGGCCGCTGCCCGCACCTGGACCCTCGGCATCATGCTGGCGGCATCACCGCTGTTCATCGAGCCGATGATTCGCCTGGTCGACCCGCTGGTCTGAACCTCACGGACACGGCCCGCCATACGTCCTGCGCGCCGTCACCGCCGGCGGCGCCCCGCTGACGAATCGATCGATGTAGCTGTTCGCCTGCTGCACCGCGTCCGCCAGATACCCCTGCGCCACCGCCGTCGGCGCGCACGGGATGCCGATGTACAGCGACCCATTGGCCCAGCTCGACTCCAGCCAGTACTGCAGCCCATACGAGCCCAGGAACGCCAGGTCATAGTTCGGGTCACACCCCAGCGGCGCCCCCGCCCCCGGAAACGCCGGACACCCGTTCACATGCCCCGGCCCCGGGTCGGCATGCCGCACCTCGTGCGCGACGAACGCCACCGTGCTCGACAGCCCCGGCCAATCCCGCTTGGAGTCGCGCGAACCGTCCGCCTGCCGCGACATCGCGAAGTACAGCTTGCCCCCGATGTCATCACAGCAATACAGCTGCCCCGGCGCCGCCTTCAGGTTGATCCCCGCCACCCGCGAGTGCAGCCAAGGCCAGAACCCCAGCGCCGTCCACGGCAGCCGCCCCTGCGTCCCCGTGCTCATGTAGTACGCCACCCGCAGCGCCTGCAGCACATACAGCTCATCCGTCAGCTGCGCGATCGGCAACGTCGTATACGGCTCCGTGCACTGCGGACTCACCGTCGCCACCCCATCCGCCAGCAGCTCGAAATCCGCGCGGATCGTCGCATACGCCGGGTCATTCGTCGGACACCGCGCCAGGAAGCCGTGGATATCCGCGATCCCCGTGACGATGCCATCCACCACCGAGATGACCACGCTCCCCCGCACCCCCTCACTCGTCGCCGTCACCTCCATCCCCCCCGACACCACCAGCGCCCGCGCCACCCCCGTCCCCGAAACCGACAGCCGCGTCGGATCACTCGACGCCCACGTGATCACCCGCCCCGTCAGCACATTCCCCCCCGCATCCCGCAACTCCGCCGCCAGCGCCACCTCCGTGCCCACAATCATCGGCGCCACCATCGGCGTCACCGTCACCATCGCCACCGGCGCCCCCGCATCGACCGTGCTGCCCGCATCGACCGTGGTGCCCGCATCGACTGTGGTGGTCGAACCGTCGCCGCCCCCGCCATCGACCGCGCCCGCAGCGTCATCACCCGCGCCGGCGTCCGCGGTGCGCCCCCCGTCCTCCCCCCGGCACCCCGCCACCGCGAGCACGAGCACCACCGCGAACAACCTCATCGGAGTTCCTGCCGGACCATTGCCCCAGCTTACGCCAGCCGCCGGCCTCCGATTCACTTGCTCTTGCGCGTCAGGGTCCCCTGGTAGCGAATCTCGTTGCCGGTGCTGCGGCCGCGGCGGTTGTACGTCACGCCGAGGCTGCCGTCCTTCTTGCTCTGCAGCTCGACCCAGGTCACCTCGCGGGTATCGTCGCTGTCGGCGACGAGCTTGTTGGTCTGCCCGCCGAGCAGGTGCAGCCCAGCGTCCCCCCTGGGCGCCCCGAGCACGGTCGTCCCCGACAGCACGCTCGCCGTGATCTTGTCCTTGTCCTGGACGATCTTCACCTGCGTCGGCCCGCTGGCCGGCTTGCCACCGAGGGTCGTCCAGCTCACCGTGCCTTCCCAGGTGCCGGTCAAGTCGAAGCGCGCGCGCCGGTCGAGCGCATCCTTCAGCAACGCGAGATCCTGCGCATGCAACACCCGCAGCGCCGCTACGCTGCCCTTGGTCCACTGCACGAGCTCGCGGTTGGTCCCCAGCGCCGGGCTCATCGTCGGCGGCACGTGCTGGCTGCCACCGTCATGGTCGAGGCCCAGCGCATGCCCCAGCTCGTGCAGCAGCACCAGCTCGAGGTCATAGCTGTCATCGACCGCGCCGCCAGTGCTGAACCCGTTCTTCTTCCAGAACGCCGCCGTGTCATTGAGCAGGATGAGCACCTGCGCATAGCGCCGCACCCGATACACCTGCGCGACCGTGAACGCGAGCTCCTTCTCACCCCCGCCCCCGAACAGCTTGGCATCGCCGCTGGCCCCCACCGTGATGTGGACCTCCTTCAACGGCGGCTTCGCGACCTTGTCCGTCGACAGCTGGAAGCTCCCCCCCAGCGCCGCATTCCACGTCTTCACCGCACTCGCCACCGCCGCCGCCGCCGCCTTGCCCTTGAGGTTCTTCGACCCCCCGAGCTGCACCGACACCACCACCTTGCTCTGATGCGGCAAGATGACCCCGTCCGCCGGCGAATACTCGAACTCCGCCCCGCCCTTCGCCGCCACCGTGCCACACGCGAGCACCACCAGCGCGACCCCCGTCCACCACTTCATGACCCCAGGTTACCAGGCCCACGCCGTCCGCGACCGACAATGCCGCAGTGGCCACGGCTCCACGTGTCAGCCGCGAACCGGCGCAACGGCGGCGACGAAGTCGCGCGCATCCTCCGCGAAGTCACGCACTCCTGGGATGGGCGACTCCAGCAGCGTGACGCACAGGGCGCGCAGGGCCTGCACATCAACGGCCGCCAGAGCGGCGAG
>JBGASF010000129.1:0-22841 GCA_044229835.1 Polyangia bacterium
GGTGCCGGTGGCGCGGGGGATCCGGGGGTGGCGGGGGCGGGGGCGGGGGCGGGCGTTGTCGCGGGCGCGGCGGCGACCTCCATGTAGCGCTTCTCCATCTCGGCCAGCAGTTGCTCGTCGGCGGCGCTGAGCAGCTTGCGGGAGCCGGTGGAGTGGACGAGGGGCATCATGCTGCCGTCGTCCTGGGTCGGCAGCATGAGGTAGGTCTTGTTGGGGGCCTGGGCCAGCAGGCGGTAGACCTCGACGGCGCGGCGCTGCACGTAGAGCGGGTCGAGCGTGGTCGAGATGATGCGCTGCTGCTTGGCGACCTTGAGCGCCTCGAGCACCTTGATGGCCGCCTCCTTGCGCGTCTTGGCGAGGACGAACTCCTGGCGTTCGAGCTCCTGCTGCTTGGCGATCTTGGCCTGGATGGCGTCGGTGACCTCCTTGGGGAACTCGATGTTGCCGATGTCCACGCTCAGGATCTGCACCGGGGAGTTGTCGTAGCGCGCGGTCAGCTTGTCGAAGATGCGCTGGCGCACCACGTCGGTCTTGAGCTGGATGTCGATGGCGCTGACCTCCATGACCTCGCGCCGGATCGACGTGCGCAGCGACTCCTTGACGTTCCACGCGTACCAGTCGGAGCCGCCCCACTCTTCGACCACCGCGCGCACCGAGCCGGGGCGCAGCTGGATGCGCGTCGAGGCCTGGAACTTCACGCTCAGGTTGTCGCGCGTCAGCAGGTCGAAGTCCTCCTGGTAGCTGGCCGCGCGCATGTCGATGTTCTGCACGTAGAGGCGCCACGACACGCCGGTCGAGCCAGGGCCCTTGACGGTCTTGCGGTACGCCATCTTGCCGAACAGCAGCGGCTTGTGGAACACGTAGCCCTCGAAGCCGGCCGGGGTCTCGGGGTTGGTGCAGCCCGCCCCGCCCAGCGCGCCCAGCGCGATCACCAGCCCGAGCAGCGCCCGCTTCGCCATCGCCATCGTCGTCGTCGTCGTCGTCGTCGTCGCCATGGCCCGCCTCACTTGTCCACGTTCATCAGGATGGGGGCGCCGTTCTTGCCCATCGGCCCGATGATGAAGGTCGTGTTGTTGGAGCCGGCCAGGGCCTCGATGGCGCCCAGCGCCTCGTACTGCAGGAACATCGGGTCGAGCGTGGTGCGGATGATGCGCTGGGCGTCGGCCACACCCTCGGCCTCGGCGATGCCGATGTCGATGTCGCGCTGCGCGATGCGCAGCTCGATGTCCTTGCGCTCGTTGTCCTCGTTGGTCACGACCTTGCGGATGACCGAGTCGACGACGACCTGCGGATACGTGATGTCGCCGATGTCGACGCTGATGAACTCGATGGGAGTGCCCTCGTAGCGCTTGCGCATGTCGGACAGCACCGCCTCGGCGATCTGGCCCGAGCGCTCCTTGACCGCGAAGGCGTCGAGCGCCTGCACCTTGGCGCGCACCTCGGAGCGGTACTGATCGCGCACGTTGGCGGGATACCAGTTCTCGCCGCCGAACTTCTCCACCACGGCGCGCACCGAGCCCTTGCGCAGCTGGATGCGGGCGTGGGCCCGGAACGCCAGCGGCAGGCGCTCGGCGGTGATGATCGACATGTCCTCCGAGTAGGTGTGCGGCCGCATGTCGATGTTGATGACCTCCTGGCGCCACACCAGGCCGGTCGAGGTCGGCCCGCGCTGCGAGCCCACGTACGAGCCGGCGCCCGCGATCGGGTTCGAGCGCAGGTAGCCCTCGTGGCCCGCCGGCGTGTGGCGATTGACACAGCCCACGCGTGCGATGCCGACGCCGACCACCAGCGCCAGCCCCATCACGATGGCGGCCGCCGCGCCCCAGTGCGGCCGCAGCCCGCCGCCCCCCGTCACCACCTTGATCGAACCATTTTCAGCCATGGCGACGCTGTAGCAGATCTCGGCCCCGCCGGGGCCGAGATCTGTCCGGTCGGGTGCCCTGGCGACGATGGATTCGTTATTTCCGCGCTCGTCGTGCGGAAGAGAGCCCGGTCAGGTGCCCCGCGTCAGCTTGCGCACCGCCTGCTCGATGCCGCTGATGGTCAGCGGGTACATCGGGAACAGGCCACCCAGGATGCGCACGGTGCCGGCCCAGCGCCGCTCGTCGTCGGGGTTCAGCCACACCGTGCGCCGGAAGTGGTCCGCGATCATGCGCATCCAGTCGATGCCCGCGGTCTCGCCGCTGGTGCGCGCGCCGTACCACAGCGAGCCGCCCGGCTCCAGCAGCTCGGCCGGGTGCATCGCGGCGTCGCCCACGATGATCAGGCGCTCGTCGCGATCGCTGCCGGACAGGAGGTCCGCCACCGGCACCATGTCGCGGAAGCGCGCCTCGGTGAAGACCTGGTCGTAGACGCAGTTGTGGAAGTAGAAGGCGCGAAACCGGGCAAACCGCCCCGCCCGCGACGCCGCCGTCAGCAGGCGCGCCACCAGGTGCGAGTACGGATCCATCGAGCCGCCGACGTCCATCAGGAGCAGCACCTTGGCGCGGTTGCGCCGCGGCGGCCGCATCACGACCTCGAGATCGCCGGCGTTCTTGGCGGTGCGATCGATGGTGTCCTCGAGCGCCAGCTCCTCGGGCGCGCCGTCACGGCCGAGATCCCGCAGCAGGCGCAGCGCGACGTCGATGCGGCGCACGTCGAGCACCACGTCGTTGCGGTAGTCGGCGAAGCGGCGCTCTGCCGCCAGCGCCATGGCCGACTTGCCGCCGCCGTCGCCCACGCGCATCCCGGTCGGGTTGAAGCCGCCGGTGCCGAACGGCGACGTCCCGCCGCTGCCGATCCAGCGGTTGCCGCCCTCGTGGCGCTTCTTCTGCTCGGCCAGCCGCTCGCGGTACATCCGGATCAGCTCCTCCGGTGACAGCGACTTCAAGAGCGCGCGCTGCTCCGGGGTCAGCCCCTCGAGCTGCTTGGGGTCGCCCAGCCAGGCCTTCATCTCCTCGACCAGCTGTATCGACTGCAGCTCGATGCCCTTGAAGATGGTCAGAAATGCGGCATCGAAGCCGTCATAGTGGGCGAGGTCCTTGACGCACACGGTGCGCGCCAGGTGGTAGAAGCCGTCCAGCGACGAGTCGTGCAGCCCGAGCTCCAGCGCCTGGCACAGGAGCATCCAGTCCTGGGTCGCGACCGGGACCTTGCGGCGCCTGAGCTCGTAGAAGAAGTCGATGAACATGCCAGCCCCTGGTCAGGCGCCGCGCGCTAGGCGCGCGCCCGCACCAGCTCCTGATCCTGCTCGGTCTTGAGCAGCGTGCCCAGGAAGGGCAACCCGCCGCCGATCTTGCCCAGCGACACCCCCGACGCGCGCAGCGCCGCGATCCAGTCGATGAGCTCGCTGGTCGACGGCCGCTTGCGCAGCCCGGGCACCCCGCGCAGCTTGAAGAAGGCCTCCAGGCACTGGTCGAGGACCTTGTCCTCCAGCGTGGGGTGGTGCACGCGCACGATCTTCTTCATCAGCTCCGGGTTCGGGAACTCGATGTAGTGGAAGATGCAGCGGCGCAGGAAGGCGTCGGGCAGCTCCTTCTCGTTGTTCGACGTGATGATGACCAGCGGCCGCTCCTTGGCCGCGATCTCGGTGCGCGTCTCCGGGATCTGGAAGCGCATCACGTCGAGCTCCTGCAGCAGGTCGTTGGGGAACTCGATGTCGGCCTTGTCGATCTCGTCGATCAACAGGACCACCCGCTTGTCGGCCGCCAGCGCCTGGCCCAGCGGGCCCAGCTTGATGTAGCGCGCGATGTCGCGCACGTCGCCGTCGTTGAAGCGGCTGTCGTGCAGGCGCGCCACGGTGTCATAGACGTACAGGCCGTCCTGCGCCTTGGTGGTCGACTTGATGTGCCAGCGCAAGAGGTCCATGCCCAGCGCCGCCGAGACGTGGTGCGCCAGCAGCGTCTTGCCGGTGCCGGGCTCGCCGCGCAGGATGAGCGGACGCTCCAGCGCCAGCGCGACGTTGACGGCATGGCGCAGCGGATCGGACGCGATATAGCCCTCGGTGCCCTGGAAACGATCGAAGCCACGGTCGGTCATTGCCCGGAGGTTACCACGTGGTATTACGGCGGCATGTCGACGAAGGACTTCGACCCGGACGCGGCCGCGCAGGGCGACGGCGTGTTCGGGCTGCCGCACAGCGCCGAGCAGGCCGGGGTCGTCCTGGTCCCGGTGCCCTGGGACGTCACCACCTCGTACCGGGCCGGCACCAGCAACGGCCCCGAGGCCATCCGCACGGCGTCACGCCAGGTCGATCTGCACGACGTCGAGACCGGCACGCCGTGGCGCGCCGGCATCCACATGCTGCCCGAGCCGCTGGAGGTCTACGCCTGGAACAGCGAGGGCCGCATGCTGGCGCGCCCCATCATCGAGCTCGGCGGCGAGCTCGACGACATGCCGGCGCTGAAGGACGACCTGGCGCGCGTCAACAAGCTGGGCGGCGCGCTCAACGACTGGGTCGCCGAGACCACCGAGCGCCACCTGGCGCAGGACAAGCTGGTCGGCATCGTGGGCGGTGATCACTCGGTGCCGCTGGGCGCCATCGCGACCATCGCCAGGCGCCACCCTGGCCTCGGCATCCTGCACGTCGACGCCCACGCCGATCTGCGCCGCGCCTACGAGGGCTTCACCTTCTCGCACGCGTCGATCATGTACAACGTGATGGAGCGCGTCAGCGGAGTGGCGCGCCTGGTCCAGGTCGGGCTGCGCGACGTCGGCGAGGCCGAGCTGGAGTACGCCGCCGGCTCCAAGGGTCGGGTGGTGTCGTTCTTCGACGCCAAGCTGCAGGCCAAGCGCTTCGAGGGCGAGAGCTGGGCGCACCAGTGCCAGCAGATCGTCCAGCTCTTGCCGCGCGAGGTCTGGGTCTCGTTCGACATCGACGGCCTCGATCCGGCCTGCTGCCCGCACACCGGGACCCCGGTGCCGGGCGGGCTGAGCTTCGCGCAGGCCTGCTACCTGCTGGCGGAAGTGGCGCGTCAGGACAAGCGAATCGTGGGCTTCGACCTCAACGAGGTGTCGCCGGGGCCGCTGGGCAAGGATGGCCGGCCGCTGGACGACTGGGACGCCAATGTGGGGGCGCGCCTCTTGTACAAGCTCATCGGGTGGGCGGTGCGGACCCGCCCGCTGTGACGGCAGGGGACGGCGGTGCATCGAACCGCCCAATGGCTGGCACGCCCGCGGGGCTGAAGGGCTTCTCCGAGCGCCGCATCATCTTCCTGGTCGGCGCGGTCCAGTTCGTCAACATCCTGGACTTCATGATGGTGATGCCGATGGGGCCCGACTTCGGGCGCGCCCTGGGCATCTCCAACGCCAAGCTGCCCATGATCGGCGGCGCCTACACCGCCGCGGCGGCCGTGTCGGGCATCATCTGTGCGCTGTTCCTCGACCGCTTCGATCGGCGCAAGGCGCTGGCGGTGGCCATGGCCGGGCTGGCGCTGGGCACCCTGGCGGGCGCCTTCGCGGTCGACCTGCCGTCCTTGATGACCGCGCGCATCGTGGCCGGCATCTTCGGCGGCCCGGCGACCTCGGTGGCGCTGTCGATCATCGCCGACGTGATCCCTCCTGAGCGACGGGGGCGCGCCATGGGGGCCGTCATGGGCGCCTTCTCGGTGGCCTCGGTGCTCGGGGTGCCGATGGGCCTCGAGCTGGCGCGACAGCTGGGCTGGCAGGCGCCCTTCATCGTGGTCGCGGGCCTCGGCGCGCTGATCACGGCCGCGACCTTCGTGATGCTGCCGCCGCTGACGCTGCACCTCGAGGCGCGCGCCAAGGAGGCGCACCACGTCGGCTTCGGCGAGCTGTTCGGAAATCGCATGGTGTGGTGGTCGTATGCGCTGACCGCGACCGTGATGATGGCCGGCTTCGTGGTCATCCCCAGCATCTCGCCGTACCTGCAGTTCAACCTGCACTATCCGCGCAAGTACATCGGCCTGCTGTACATGGCCGGCGGCGCGGTCAGCTTCGGGGCCATGCGCCTGGTGGGCTGGCTGGTCGACCGACACGGCAGCTTCAAGATCGGCGCCATCGGGTCGCTGCTGCTGATGCCGGTGGTCTATGTCGGCTTCGCGGTGATCATCCCGGGCGTCCCGGTGGTCGGCGTCTTCATCGGCTTCATGCTGGCGATGTCGTTCCGCAACGTCGCCTACAACACGCTGGTCTCCAAGGTGCCCTCGCCGGCCGAGCGCGCGCGCTTCATGTCGGTGCAGAGCGCGGTGCAGCACATGGCGTCGGCCATCGCGGCCATCATGTCGTCGCCGCTGCTGCACGAGCTCGAGGACCACTCGCTGCGCGGCATGACCAACGTGGCCTATGTGTCGATCGGGCTGTCGGCGCTGGTCATCCCGCTGTTGTGGGCGGTCGAGAGCAAGGTCAGGGCGCGGGCGCGCTCAGCCCAGCGCGCCGAGGAGCAGCTCGCTGCCGCCGTGGCGCTCCGGGGCCAGGCGCTCGGGGGGCAGCAGGGCGGGTAGCTCGTCGAGCGCGATGAGGCCGGCCTGGACCAGGGCCAGCGCCTGATCGCGCATGGGCAGGAGGCCCGCCTGCAGCGCGACCTCGCGCAGCTCGTCGACCGGCTGGCGCAGCGAGATGGCGCGGCGCACCGCGGGGCCGGCGGGCAGGTACTCGACCACCGCGATGCGCCCGTGGCTGCCGCGGCGGTTGCAGCGCGCGCAGCCGCGACCGCGGAAGCAGCGCAGCCCGGGCGGCGCGCCGCCGGGGAACAGCTCGGCCAGGATGGCCGCCGACGGGGTGGCCGGCTCGCGACAGCCGGGGCAGATCCGCTTGGCCAGCCGCTGCGCGAACACCGCCAGCAGCTCGCTGGCGACCGAGTTGGGGTGCATGCCGAGATCGAGCAGGCGCTGCACGGCGTCGATGGCGTCGTTGCAGTGCAGCGTGGTCAGCACCAGGTGGCCGGTCTGCGACGCCCGCAGCGCCTCCAGCGCGGTCTCGCCGTCGCGCACCTCGCCGACCAGGATGACGTCGGGATCCTGGCGCACGAAGACGCGCACCGCGTTGGCGAAGGTGAAGCCGACCTCGGGCGCGATCTGCGACTGCTGCACGCCCTCGATGGCGTACTCGATGGGATCCTCGACGGTGAGCACCTTGCGGGTGCCGTCGCGCGCCAGCACGCCGAGGCCGGCGTACAGCGTGGTCGACTTGCCCGAGCCGGTGGGGCCGACCACCAGCACCAGCCCCGCGGGCACGTCGAGCAGGCGGCGGTAGTGCTGCGCCACCTGCGGTGACAGCCCGAGGTCCTCGATGTCGAGCAGCTTGCTGTCCTGCGGCAGCAGGCGGATCACGGCGTGCTCGCCGTGCAGCGTGGGCTGGGTCTGCACGCGCAGGTCGAAGTTGTGGCCGTGCGCCGAGATGGTGAAGCGGCCGGCCTGCGGGGCGCGGCGCTCGGCGATGTCCAGGCGCGAGCTGACCTTGATGACGTTGATGAGGCCGGCGAGCTGCGCCGGGGTCAGCACGTAGCGCGGCACGTCGTGCAGGTCGCCGTCGATGCGCAGGCGCACGCGCACGCGGCGCCCGTAGAGCTCGAAGTGCACGTCGCTGGCGCGCTCGCCGATGGCGTCGAGCAAGATCCCTTGCAGCAGGCCGATCAGCTCGGCGTCGAGGTCGTGGTGCAGCAGATCACGCACGCTGCCGGCACCCGACGCCCCGGGGCCGGCGCCGGCGCCAGCCCCGGCCTTGGCCGCGCGGGCGCCGCGCTGGCCGAGATCCAGCGCGATGCGCAGCCGCTCGAAGTCGGTCGGGGTGATGAGCAGCAGCTCCAGCCGGTGCGCGCCCAGCGCGAAGGCCAGCTGGGTGAAGTCGCCGTCGGGCTCGCAGGTGGCGGCGCTCAGGCAGTCTTCGGCCAGGCGCAGCGGCAGCACGCGGTTGTGCGACAGGAAGCGCGGCGGCGCGCCCTCCTGCAGGTGCGGATCGGCGCCCGCGATGACGGCGTCGAACTCGGCGAAGGGCAGTCCGCGCTGCGCCGCCAGCTGGCGGTAGATGTCACGCTCCTCGGCGGCGCCCAGCTCGATGAGGGCCTCGCCGAGGCGCTTGCCGGTGCGCGTGGCCTGCGCGGCCGCGCGCTCGACGTCGTCCCGCTGCGCCGCGCCCGCCGCCACCAGCAGGTCGCCGAGCCGCGTCATGACGGCTTGCCACCCCGGACCCGGACCAGCTCGGCCAGGTAGCGCGGATCGTCGGCCCACTTGCTGGCCTCCTGCAGGGTGACCTGCTCGGTGGCGACCAGCTCGGCCAGGCGCACGTCGATCGAGGTCAGCTCCTCGAGGTTGGACTGCACCAGCTGGCGCAGGGCGTGGACCTTGTCCTCACGGATGGCGTTCCTGACCCGCAGCGAGGTCGCGACCTTCTCGTAGGCCAGCACGCGGCCGCGCCCGCTGGCGTGGCGCACCAGGCGCTGCGACAGCACCAGCAGCAGGGCGTCGGCCAGCTGGGCCCGGGTCTGGTGGCGCTGATCGTCCGGGAAGGCGTCGATCAGGCGGTTGATCGCGGTGGTCGCGTTGAGCGAGTGCATGGTCGCCATCACCAGGTGGCCGCTCTCGGCGGCGCTGAGGGCGACCCCGATCGACTCGGCGTCGCGCAGCTCGCCGAACACGATGACGTCGGGGTTCTGGCGGAAGATCCGGCGCAGCCCCTCGGCGAAGCTGTGGGTGTCGAGGCCGACCTCGCGCTGGTTGACGTTGGAGCGCTGGTGCGTGTGCACGAACTCGATGGGATCTTCCAGCGTGATGACGTTGGCGCGGCGCTCGCGGTTGATGACATCGACCAGGCTGGCCAGCGTGGTCGACTTGCCGTGGCCGTTGGGCGCGGTCAGCAGGATGAGGCCCTGGCGCTCCAGCGCGGCGGCGGCGACCCAGGGCGGCAGCCCGAGCTCCGCCGGCGTCGGGATGCGCGCCGGGACGTGGCGCGCGGTGAAGGTCAGGGTGCCGCGCTGGCGGTACAGGTTGCAGCGGAAGCGGCCGACGCCGTCGACCACGTGCGCGAAGTCGAGCTCGAGCGCGCCTCGGAAGCCCTGGCGCTGCTCGGGGGTCAGCACCGCGCCGACCAGCTCGGCGATGTCGTGGCCGCTGAGCGGCGGCTGATCGAGCCGCACCAGCTCGCCGTCGACGCGGATCGACGGCGCGGCATCGGCGGCCAGGTGCAGGTCCTGCCCGCGCGCCTCGATCAGCATGCCGAGCAGCCCTGCCAGGCCGGCCAGGCGCCGCGGATCACTGGCCGGCAGCGTCAGCGCCGCCTTGCCCCAGCCCTGGCGATCGGCCAGCGCGAGCAGCCGAGACAGCTGCCGCGCCGACACCACCGCGGGCGTGATGCGCAGACTGGTCTCGAACTCGAGGTCACGCAGCGCCTCGGCGTCGCTGGGGTCGAGCATGCCGACCTGCAGCGCGCCGTCGGCCAACCGCACCGGCACCAGGTGGCGTGTGCGCGCGGTGTCGAAGCGCACCCGGGTCTGCACCTCGACCGGGATGCTGACGCCGGCGAGGTCGAGCTGGGGCGCGCCGGTCTGGCGCGACAGCGCGCCGAGGAGCTGCGCCTCGTCGACCATGTTCAGGCGCAAGAGGACATCGCCGAGCGGGCCGCCCGACTGGGCCTGGGTCTTCAAGGCGTGGGTGAGATCCGTGGCGCTGAGCAGTCCGTCGTGGACCAGGAGCTCCCCGAGCTTGGTGTGTGGGGCCATCATGGCCACACAAAGATGCAAGCCACGATCCGAGGATTTTCCCGCGAAAAGTGGGGTTTGACCGCGCAAGCCTTGCGCGGACGCGAGCTAGACCAGCAGAAATGGTGAGGGTTTCAGTTGGCTGCGCCCAGGGTCTGAGCCGCCACCGACCAGTCGGCACGCAGGTTGGTGTCGGCCGTACGCCGACATGACATCCCGGTGGGCGTGGAGCCGACGCCCATGTAGCTGGCGGCCACGCCCTTGGCGGTCGGCGTGGTGGTGTCGGTGCACGGCGCCCCGCCGCAATTGGGCGGCAGCCAGGCGCCGGCGCCCTGGATGTACGTGAGTGCGGTCAGGAACAGCGCGGGCGACGCGCTGGCCGACTGGTTGGAGAACGCCGCCGCGTCGAGGATGGCGCCAGCGCTGTCGCGCAGCAAGAGCACCGTCTCGGTGGCGCTGATGCCGGTCGAGGTCGAGCCCAGCACGTCATAGGCGCCGTCATAGTTGGCCGCGTAGGTGGCGACCGGGAACTGGGTCACGCTGGTGGTCTCGCTGCTCATCGCGGTGCCCGCGGGCGGGATGAGGTGGACCACCACGAGGTCGCCGGTGGCGGCGCAGATCGCGGGCAGCGTGCCGAGCAGCGTGGTGCCGCCGGTGGCGTCGGGGTTCATGCGCAGGGTGACGCCGAGCAGCGGGCCGCCCGCGGTCACGCGCAGCTCGACCAGGTCGGAGCCGCCGACCTGCGCCGGGCTGAGCTCGTTGATGACCACGCCGGGTGGCACCGGGGAGAAGCCGCAGAAGCGCGCGCTGGCCGGGCTGCCCAGCGCGGTGCCCTGCAGGTCGGTGATCGCGCTGACGTTGACCACGTAGGGCATGCCGGGTGTCTGCGCCGGGCTGACCGTGAGGTCGACCTCGTGGACGTCGGCCAGGGTGGCCGCGCTGACCGCGAGGCCGGTGATGCTGAAGCTGCCGGGGACGACGCCGGCGGCGGCCAGCTCGTCGTCGAAGCGCACCCGCACCGTGGTGGCGGTGCGCGGGGTGGCCGAGACCACGGTGGGCGCGGCGTTGCCGGCGCTGGCGGCACCCGGGGTCTGCGGGCCGACGAAGAAGTCGGCCTTGCCGCCGGTGTCGCTGGTGCCGTTGCGCTGCAGGCTGCGCCCGGCGCCGGCCACGGCGAAGCCGCCGCAGCTGGTGTCGGTGGTGGCCACCGAGACGGCCTCGCGCTGGATGGTGCAGTCGTTGCCCATGTCGACCGGGGCGGCGCTGAAGCTCCAGGCGCCGGCGCTGCGCAGCTCGGCGAAGGCGGTCATGGCGGCGGCCGAGGCGTCACCGTCCCGGTTGGCCAGGGCCACGGCGTCGCGGATGGTGGTGCCCTCGCGCAGCGAGATGACGTTGTCGGTCGCGATCAAACCTGTTGACGAGGTGTACACATCCCAGGCCGCGCTGGCGCCCGCCGCGGTGGACGCCGCGGGGTTTCCGCCCAGGTCCTCCTGCACGCAGCCGGTCGGGCACGGCAGGCCGGTGGTGTGGATGACGATGCGCTCGCCGGTGGCGATGCTGAACGGCGCCAGCATGTGCACGGTGCCCGAGGCGTCGGTGACCGACAGGCCGTCGGTGCGCCCGCCCTGGGTCGCGGTCAGCTCGATGAAGTCGAAGTTGTCGACTGCGCCGTTGGAGGGCGCCACCTCGGTGATGAGCAGCGTTGCGCGGCTGAAGGTGGTCGCGCTGGCGGAGTTCGAGCGCGGCCCGGTGTTGGGCACCTCGTCGCGGGCGCGCAGCGCGAAGTGGTAGGTGGTGTTCGGGCCCAGGCCGGAGATGGTCATCGACTGCGCGGTGCCCGCCAGCGCGGGGGCCGGCGGGGTGCCCGCCGAGGCCGCGGCGGCGAACAGCGGGTCGCTGCTGATGGTGGCCAGCGCGAAGCGGACGTCATAGGCGGTCGCGGTGCCGGTGGCGCCGTCGTCGCCGGGCGCGGTCCAGTCCAGGCGCACGCTGTCGAAGCCGGTCGCGGTGGCGGTCAGGTTGATGACGGCGCCCGGCGCGGTGGTGTCGACGGTCGCGTCGGCCATGGCGTCGGCCATGGCGTCGGGCGGCGCGGCATCGGGCGGCGCGGCGTCGGGCGGCGCGGCGTCGAGCGCGGCAGCGTCGGCCAGCGCGGCGTCCAGCGCCGGCGGCGCGGCATCCACGCCAGCGCCGGCGTCGTCACTCGCCGGCGCGGCATCGACCTCCAGCGCGCCATCCACCGCGCCCTGCCCCACTGGATCCCGCGAGCTCGCGCAGGCCCCCAGCAGCAGCACGCCCACCCCGAGCGCCACGAGACCCTGCTTCGACTTCATCCCGCCTGCTTACTCGGGCGGGCCCGGGACTGCGGTGCGCTGCCTTACCTTCGGGGCGGGGCGGGGCGGCCGCGTCAGTTGGCGGCGCCCCAGGTCTGCGCCTTCACGGTCCAGTCGGTCTTCATGTTGGTGTCGGTGGCGCCGGTGCGCTGGATGCTGGTGCCAGTGACCAGGTCGCTGACGGTGGAGAAGTCGGCGGCGACGTCCTGGCACTGCGCGGTCCCGCAGGTGGCGGGCAGCCAGCCGCTGGCGGCCTGGGCGCTCTCGACCGCGGTGATGTAGGTCGCGCTGGAGGTGCCGTCGACGTTGGACAGGATGGCGACGTCCATCAACGAGGTGTCGGCGCGGCGCAGCAGCAGCACGGTGTCGGTGAAGGCGATCCCGGTCGCGGTGACGTCCTGGTTGACGTCCCACGCGCTGTCATAGTTGGCGGTGCTGGCCGCCATCGGGTACTGGGTCTTGCTGGTGGTCTCGGAGGCGATGGAGTTGCCGTTGCTGCCGATGGGGCTGAGGTGCAGCACCACGATGTCGCCGGCGGCGGCGCAGATGGCCGGGAGGTTGACCAGGGTCGACGAGGCGTTGCCGTTGACCAGGCGCATGCCCATCAGCGGTCCGCCGGCGGTCACGCGCAGCTCGACCAGATCGCGCCCGTTGGGGATGTTGGTGTTGACCTCGTTGATGAGGACCGCGGCGGTGCCCGGGCAGGGCCCCACCACGGTGGCGTCGGCCATTGCGTCGGGCGTCGATACCGCGGCATCGGCGGGCTGCCCGCTGTCGCCCGCCACCGCGCCATCCACCACCACGGCGGCGTCACGCTGCACCTGCACCCCGGAGTCGAGGTCCCCGTTGGGATCCCGGCTGGAGGCGCACGACAGCGGTGCTCCCGCCAGCGCAAGCGCCGCACACAGCGTGTAAAGCGTCTTCATCGAGGACATGCTAGGCGCCGAAAATGGCGGTTACGCTACAGCCTAGCCCCTATTTGCGGGCATCGTCGAGAGCAGTGATTTTGGCGATCCGGCCAACATGGCGTGCACCCTCGAAGCTGGCCTCGAGGAACGCACGAAGGATCTCCTCGGCCAGGCCGATGCCGACCACGCGAGAACCCAGGCAGATCACGTTGGCGTCGTTGTGTCGCCGCGCCATCTTGGCCGAGAACACATCGCCACACAGGGCCGCGCGCACGCCATGCAGCTTGTTGGCGGCGATCGACACCCCGAGGCCGGTGCCACAGACCAGCACGCCCAGCTCGGCCTCCCGGGCCACCACGGCGCGCCCGACCGACGCCGCATAGTCGGGGTAGTCGACGCTGTCGGCGGCGTTCTTGGCGCCCAGGTCGACGACGTCGTGGCCCCAGCCGCGCGCGAGCTGCGCCAGCGCGTCCTTCATGAGAAACCCTGCGTGATCCGAGCCGAACGCCAGCTTCACCGCCGCACCAGTCCTCGCCTCAGACCCGGCTGACGATCAGGCAGCCGTTGGTGCCGCCGAAACCGAAGCTGTTGGTCAGCACGTGATCGACCCGCGCCTCGCGCGCCGTGTTGGGCACGTAGTCGAGATCGCACTCGGGGTCGGGGTTCTCGTAGTTGATGGTCGGCGGCAGCACGTTGCGCACCAGCACCAGCGCGCTGATGACGGTCTCGATGCCGCCCGCCGCGCCCAGCAGGTGCCCGGTCATCGACTTGGTCGACGACACCTGCAGCTTCTTGGCGTGGTCGCCGAAGACCTTCTTGATGGCGATGGTCTCGTTGGCGTCGTTGAACTTGGTCGAGGTCCCGTGCGCGTTGATGTAGCCGATCTGCTCGGGGTTCAGCTTGGCGTCGCGCAGCGCCATCTTCATGCAGCGCTGCGCGCCCTCACCGTCGGGGGCCGGGGCGCTGATGTGGTGCGCGTCCGAGGTCAGGCCGAAACCCGAGACCTCGCAGTAGATCCGCGCGCCGCGCGCCTTGGCCGACTCGTACTCCTCGAGCACCACCAGGCCGGCGCCCTCGCCGATGACGAAGCCGTCGCGCTCGGCGTCGAACGGACGCGACGCCTTGGTGGGCGCCTCGTTGTGGGTCGACAGCGCGCGCATCGAGTTGAAGCCACCCACGCCCAGCGGCGTGATGGTGGCCTCGGTGCCGCCCGCGACCATGGCGTCGGCGTCGCCGCGCGCGATGACCTTGGCGGCCTCGCCGATCGAGTGCACGCCGGCGGCGCAGGCCGAGACGTGCGACAGGTTCGGCCCCTTGGCCTTGAGGCGGATCGACACGATCCCGGGCGCCATGTTCACGATGATCATGGGCACGAAGTACGGGCCGATGCCGTGGCGCGGGCCCTTCTGCATCAGGCCCGAGTGGGTGCGCTCGATGGTGCTGACGCCGCCGAGGCCGGCACCGATGAAGACGCCGACACGCTCGGCGTTCTCCTCGGTGACCTTGAAGCCGGCGTCGGCGATGGCCATCTCCGCCGCGCAGACGGCGTAGATGATGAAGGGATCCCAGGTCTTGATCTCGCGCTTGTCGATCCACTTCAGCGCGTCGAGGCCCTTGATCTCGCCGCCGAACTTGGTGGCGAAGTCGGTGGTGTCGAAGTGGGTGATCGGCCCGATGCCGCTCTTGCCATTGACGAGACCCGTCCAGGTCTCCTCCATGGAGTTCCCGAGCGGCGTGACCATCCCCATTCCGGTGATGACGACCCTGCGCATGTGATCCCTTCGGCGCGCTTGGCGCCCGCGGTTACTTGACGTGCGTCTTGATGTAGTTCACGGCGTCACCGACGGTCTTGATCTGCTCGGTGTCCTCGTCGGGGATCTCGATCTTGAAGGCCTCCTCGAAGGCCAGCACCAGCTCGACCACGGCCAGCGAGTCGGCCTTGAGGTCGTCGGTGAACGACGCGGTGGGCTTGATCTGCTCCGGCGAGACCTCCAGCTGCTTGACGATGATCTCGGTGACCTGCTTCTCGATATCGGCGCTCATCTACTCTCCCTTTCTCGCATCGCCCCGCGGGGGTCCCCCGAAGGCGCGAACAATCTACATCAAAAGGCCGCCGTTCACGCGCAACACCTGGCCGGTGATGTACGCCGCGCGCGGCCCGCACAGGAATGCGGTCAGATGTGCGATCTCGTCCGCCGTGCCCATGCGCCCGAGCGGGATCTGGGCCAGCAGTTTCTCCTTGTTGTCACCCTGGACGTGGGCTGCGGTCATGTCGGTGTCGATGAACCCGGGGCTGACCGCGTTGACGGTGATGCCGCGCGAGGCCAGCTCGCGCGCCAGGCTCTTGGTGATGCCGATGAGGCCGGCCTTGGCGGCGGCGTAGGCGGTCTGGCCGCCGTTGCCCTGCTCGCCGACCACCGAGGTGATGTTGACGATGCGGCCCTTGTCGCGCGCCTTGAGCAGGTAGCGGCTGGCGGCGCGCGTCACGTTGAGCGCCCCGGTCAGGTTGACCGCCAGGGTGCGCTGCCAGTCCTCGTCCTTGAGGCGCAGGAGCAGGCCGTCGATGGCGATGCCGGCGTTGTTGACCACGATGTCGAGGGCGCCGCAGCCGTCGGCGATCTCCTTGATGGCGGTGTTGGTGGCGGCCTCGTCGGCCACGTCCCAGCGCCTGGCCAGCGGGTCGGGGCCACCGGCGGCGGCGATCAGCGCCAGGGTCTCGCTGGCGGCGGCCTCGTTGGCGGTGAAGTTGACCACCACGCGGGCGCCGGCGCGGCCCAGCTCGGTGGCGATGGCGCGGCCGATGCCGCGCGAGGCGCCGGTGACCAGCGCGACCCGTCCTGCGAGTTCTCCGTCCCGGATGCTCATGCTGCCGCCCCCTTCAAGGCCGTGACCGCCGCCGGGTCGCCCACCGAGGTGACCACCACGCTGGCCGCGATGCGCTTCATCAGGCCCGCCAGCACGGTGCCGGCGCCCAGCTCCAGCGCGCGGGTGGCGCCCAGCGCCGCCAGCGCCAGGCCGCACTCCTCGAAGCGCACCGGCGCGGTGACCTGCTTGACCAGCAGCGCGGCGACGCGCCCGGCGTCCTGGTTGGGCTGCGCGTCCACGTTCGCGATGACCGGGAAGCGCAGGGCATTAATCTTGACATCCTGCAAAGCAATCGCGAGCCGATCGGCCGCCGGCTGCATCAAGGCGCAGTGGAACGGCGCGCTCACGGCCAGCGGCACCGCGCGCTTGGCGCCCTTGCTCTTGGCGGTCGCGAGGACGCGATCGATCGCCGCCTTGGTCCCGGCGACCACGATCTGGCCGCCACCGTTCAGGTTGGCCGCCGAGCACACCTCGCCCTGCGCGACCTCCTCGCACAGCGCGCGCACGGCGTCGGCCTCCAGGCCCAGCAGCGCCGCCATGGCGCCCTGCCCCGCCGGCACCGCCTCCTGCATGGCCTGCCCGCGCAGGCGCACCAGGCGCACCGCGTCCGCGAAGCCCAGCGCGCCCGCCGCGGCCAGCGCGCTGTACTCGCCCAGGCTGTGGCCCAGCGCCGCCACCGGCTGCACGCCGCACTCGGTCTCGACCACGCGCCAGGCCGCATAGGACGTGGTCAGGATGGCCGGCTGGGTGTTGGCGGTCAGGGTCAGCTCGTCGGCCGGCCCCTCCCAGCACAGCTTGGACAGCGCGAAGCCCAGCGCGTCGTCGGCCGCCGCGAAGACCTCGCGCGCGACCGGGAAGGCCTCGGCCAGCGCCTTGCCCATGCCGACCGCCTGCGAACCTTGCCCGGGAAACAGCAGCGCCGCCTGCATCACCGCCACCGCCCCTTGCACTGGCCGGGGATGGGTTCTCGTGCCACGCGACACGACTCACTCCGCGAACGCAACGCAGGCGATCTCATGACCTAAAACCTCACGATGGCGGAGCCCCACGACAGTCCGGCGCCCAGGGCGCAGAACAGCAGGGTGTCCTTGGGCTTGACCTTGCCCTCACGCACGGCCTCGTCGAGCGCGATCGGGATCGAGGCCGAGGACGTGTTGCCATACTTCTGGATGTTGATGTGGAAGGCGGACATCGGCGCGCCCAGCCGCTGCGCCACGCCCTCGACGATGCGCAGGTTGGCCTGGTGCGCGACCACCAGGTCGATGTCGGCCACGGTCAGGCCGTTCGACTCCATGGCCACGCGCGAGCACTCGGCCAGGTTGCGCACCGCGTGCTTGTAGACCTCGCGGCCGTTCATCTTGATGCAGTGGCCGTGCTGCTCGATGGTGGCGGCGCTGGTCGGCAGCGCGTTGCCGCCGGCCGGGATGTTCAGGATCGGCATGGTCGAGCCGTCGCTGTACAGGTGCGTCGAGATGACGCCGCGCTCGGGATCGTCGGTGGGGCCCAGGATGACCGCGCCGGCGCCGTCGCCGAACAGCACGCAGGTGTTGCGATCGGTCCAGTCGGTGATGCGCGACAGCACCTCGACGCCGACCACCGCGACGCGCTTGAACTGGCCGCTGGCCACGAAGGCGTCGCCGATCGACAGCGCATACACGAAGCCGGCGCAGGCCGCCGCGATGTCGAACGCCGCCGCCTTGATGCCCAGCTTGTGCTGCACGATGACCGCGCACGACGGCAGCAGCAGATCGGGCGTGATGGTGGCGACGATGATGCAGTCGAGCTGGGCCGGATCCAGCTCGGCCTTGGTGCAGGCGGCGCGCACGGCGGCGGTCGCGAGGTCGGAGGTCACGCGGCCGGGCTCCAGGATGCGGCGCTCCTCGATGCCCGAGCGCTCGCGGATCCAGGCGTCGCTGGTCTCGACCATCTTCTCCAGGTCGGCGTTGGTCCGCACCTGCTCGGGCACCGACATGCCGGTGCCCAGGATGCGGCTTCGGGCAGGACGCAGCTTCGCGGTCATGCGCTCTCCTCTTCCGGTTCCTGATCGGGACGCGCGCCGGCCTCGGCCTCCGGCGCGCTGCTCTTGTACAGCGATGCGTGGCGGGTCAGCGAGTCGCGCAGCGCGGGCAAGAGGTCCGCCTCGCTGAGCCCGGCGGCCATCTCGATGGCGTGCTCGATGGCCAGCGCGTTGGAGCGCCCGTGGCACAGCACCGCGACGCCGTCGACGCCCAGCAGCGGGGCGCCGCCGTGCTCGGCCCAGTCGGTGCGCTTCTGGATGGCCTTGAAGGCCGGCTTGAGCAGGCGCGCCAGCAGCTGGCGGGTGCGCGTGCGCGTGACCTCCTCGCGGATGAGGTCGAAGATGGCCTCGGCGATGCCCTCGGTGGTCTTCAAGATGACGTTGCCGGTGAAGCCATCGGTCACGATGACGTCGAGCGGCTGCTTGAAGATGTCGTTGCCCTCGCAGTAGCCCACGTAGTCGAAGTCCGCCGGCACCGCGGCCGCGCGCCCGAGGATGTCGTGGGCGGCGCGCGTGAGCAGCGAACCCTTGTGCGCTTCCTCGCCGTTCGACAGCAGGGCCACGCGCGGGCGCCGCTTGCCGTACAGGGCGCGCACGAAGGCCGAGCCCATGATGGCGAACTGGGCCAGGATCTGCGGCTTTTCGACGTCGACGTTGGCGCCGACGTCCATCACGGCGACCTTGCCGGTCAGGTTGGGGAAGCTGGCCACGATCCCCGGGCGATCGACCCCGGGCAGGCGCTTCATCACGAACAGGCCGCAGGCCAGGAAGGCGCCCGAGTTGCCTGCGCTGACCACGGCCGCCGCCTCGCCCGCGCGCACCAGGTCGAAGCACACCCGCAGCGAGGCGTCCTTCTTGCGGCGCACGGCCTGGCCGGGGTGATCATCCATCGTGATCACCTCGGTGGTATGGCGGACTTCGATGCGGGGATCGCTGACGCCGAGGCGGCGCAGCTCGCTGCGGATGCGGGGCTCGTCGCCGACCAGCACGACCGGGATGCCGCGCGTGCGCACGGCGACGACGGCGCCTTCGATCTCGGCCACGGGCGAGTGATCACCGCCCATGGCGTCGAGCGCCACGCGCCGCCGAGCCCCGGAGCCCGTCCGCTTGCCCGCGCCGTCTCGCACGAGGGAGAGCCGGACTACTCGCCGGCCTCTTCCTCCTTCTTGGGCATCACCTGACGACCGTCGTAGGCGCCGCAGGCCTCGCACACGCGGTGCGACACCTTGGGCGCGCCGCAGCCAGCGCACGAGATCACGTTGGGGATCGCCACCGAGCGCATCCACTGCGCGCGGCGCGAGTCACGACGGGAACGACCGAGTTTTCTCTTGGGGACGGCCATGGGACTTCTCTTTCTCTTTCGACTGGGTTTCTACGGCGTTTCGGGAACTTTGAGAGACTTCAGGGCGGCCAGCGGCGAGGCCTTGTCGAACGCGCCCTCGGGCGGCTTGACCTCGGGCGGCACCGGCAGGCCGGGGCAATCCTCGCGGCACACCGGCGCCATCGGGATGGCCAGGACGCACAGCTCGCGCACCAGCTCGGTGAGATCGATGAGATCGCCCTCGTAGGTGGCGAACTCGGCGTCGGAGGTGGCCAGCTCGTCGGCGTCGGGATCGGGCGCGCCCTCGGCCTCCGGCATCAGGGTGAGATCCAGCTTGGTCGCGAGGTTGACCTTGGCCGGCTCCAGGCAGCGCGCGCAGGCCACGGTGGCGATCCCGAGCAGCTTGCCGCGCACGAAGACGTTGTCGCGGATGCGCGTGGCCTGGCCCTCGATGCGCCCGGTGGTGGCGTCGAGATCGGCGCCCTCGATGCCCTCGAGGGCGGACGCGAGCAGCTCGCGCGGCAGCTCGACGGTGAGGTCGAGCCCGCTGTCCGGGATGTCGCGTAGCCTGAACTTCAGCTTTTCCATGGGGTTCCGGGCGGCGCCGCGGAACGAAGGTCATAGTTGGACGGGGGCCTGCTGTCAAGCGGATCGAAATCCCGAGCCGGCGCGGGGAGTTCCCCTGCGCGGGGTCGGGCTACTGGCCGCCACCCTCGTCGAAGTAGATGTCGATGCCGAGGTTGGTGAAGGGCTGCAGCTGGGCATTGACCAGGCACCAGGCCTCGTCAGGGAGTCGGATCAGGCTGTAGCAGCCACCATTGAAGAAGTCGATGAACTGACCAGGCTGCGTCGCCACCACGTGGATCCAGCGCTGCACGGGCGGCACGTAGATGAAGCCAAAGTTGTTGATCCGGGTGTCGATGTACTCGCCCGGCGTCGGCGGGGGCGGTGCGGGAGCGACGGGAACCAGGGTCTGGTCGGTGGCGAAGCCGGGCCCGTACAGGTTGACGTAGATGATCGCGCCGTCGACCCAGGTCGCCGACAGGGTCATCGGTCCGGTCGGGGTCACGGTGCACGGGGTCGGCGGGTTGATCGTGATCGGGGTGCCGGCACAGCCATCGCCCCACGACGACAGCGCCTGGGCATTGTTCGAGTTCGCGGTCAGCGCGAAGGGGGCTCCCGCGGGGACATAGGTCGAGCACTGGGTGCCGACCGCGCCGCAGTCGATGCCGGCGCCAACCAGGCCGGTGTCGGGGCTGGGGCTGGGGCCCGGGCTGCCGCTGGGGCTGGGGCTGGGGCTGCCGCTGGGGGCCGGCGGCAGGTTGGCGACGACCGTGATGAGGACCTCGGTCTGGATGGACACCAGCAGATCGTTGTTCAGGACCTGCGCGCAGCTGATGTCGGTCGGTGAGTTGGTGGTGCAGGTGCCGGTGACCGAGAGCAGCCGGGTCCCGGGGCCGGCCGAGGTGACCTGGTAGCTGACCGGGGTGCCGGCGTCCACCAAGTGCTCACACGGCACGGTGCAGGGCACGCCCCCGAAGCTGATGTTGACCGGGCTGGTCGAGCTGAACCCGATGTAGACCTGGCGGATGTACGTCACCGTGGCCGTGACCGGGCCGGTGACGGTGAAGGTGCAGGGGCCGGTCAGGTTGAGGCATGGGCCGCTGGTCCAGACATAGCGATAGCCCTCGACGGACTCGGGGTCCAGCGTGACCACCGTGCCGGTCTGGAAGTCGGTGTCACAGGTGCCGCCCTTGGGGTTGCAGTTGATCCCCCGCGGCGTGGAGGTGACGGTCGCGAAGCTGCCGTTGATGACGACCGCGACGTTGTGGACCGACGGCGCGAACACGGCGCCGACCACGCGCGGCTGCGTCATGCTGAGCACGCAGTCACCCAGGCCGGCGCAGTCGCCGGTCCAGCCGTTGAAGACGTAGCCCAGCGCGGGCAGCGCGCGCAGCGTGACCTGGGTGCCGTGGTTGTAGTCCTCGGTGCAGTCGGCGTCGCAGTTGATGCCGGTCGACGGGGCCACCGTGCTGATGATGCCCAGCGTGGGCTGCGCGACAGTGAGGCGGTGGCGGCGCAGGCTGAAGGTCGCGGTGACGTTGCGCGGGCCGACCATGGGCACCGTGCAGGCGCCGGTGCCCGAGCAGGCGCCGACCCAGCCGGAGAACACCGAGGTCACGCTGTCGGGGACCGCGGACAGCGTCACGTCGGTGCCGAACAGGTACAGCTCGTCGCAGTCCTGGCCGCAGTCGATCCCCGCGGGCGCCGAGGTCACGGTGCCGGCGCCGTTGCCGCTCAGGGTCACGTTGAGCAGCTGGGGCTGGCGGCCGGCGGCGTTGACGATGAGCTGCACGATCCCGCCCGGCGCCGCCTGGGTGGTGACCGCCAGCGTGCGCGCGCCGTGCTCGGTCGGGATGAAGCGCACCGTGATGGTGCAGCTCTGCCCGGCGGGCAGCACGATGTTGCAGCCGTTGACCACGGTGAAGGGGCCGACATCGCCGGTCAGCGCGGTCGACAGGAGGCCGGTCGAGGCCTCGCCGGCGTTGCGCAGCGTCCAGGTGAACAGGCCGCTCTGCATGCCGACGTCGACGGTGCCGAGGTCGGTGCTGGAGGCGTCGGCCACCAGCAGCGGCAGGGCCAGGCCGGTGCCGGTCAGGGTCGAGGCGGCCAGCCCGCCCGGGGTCGCGCTGACACGCAGCGAGGCGCCGCGTCCGCCCGAGGCGCTGGGCCGCATCACGACGGTGATGGTGCAGGTGGCGGTCGCGCCCAGCGGCGCGCCGCAGGTGGTGGCGCTGACGCGGAAGTCGGCCGCCGCGGTGCCGGTGACCCCGACGGTGAGCACGCCGGTGGTGGCGCCGCCGTTGTTCTGCACCGTGAAGGTCTGCGGGCCGCTGTCGCTACCGACCAGGACGGAGCCGAAGCCCTGGGTGCCCGGGCTCAGCATGAGGGCGCCCGGCGGCACCACGGTGGCGGTCAGGGTGGCGACGGTGGTGCCGCCCGGGCTGCTGCTGACGGTGACTGTGGCGGTCTTGGCGCCCACGCTGGTCGGGTTCAGGGTCAGGGTCAGGGTGCAGCTTCCGCCCGGGGCCAGCGCGGCGGCGCAGCCGCTGGCCGTGACCTCGTTCATGCTGGTGCCGCCGACGCTGAGGTTCAGCGCGCCGGTCGCGACGCCGCCGTTGTTGGTGACGACGTAGCTGGCCATGGCGCTGTTGCCGAGCACCAGGGTGCCGATGTCCTGCGTGGCGGGCGCGATGCTGAGGGCGGCGGTGCCGATGCCGGTGCCCGACAGCGCGGCGGTGGCGCTGCCGCCGGGCGAGGCAGCCATGGTCAGCGAGGCGTTCTTGGCGCCGGCCGAGCCGGGCACGAAGCGCACGGTGACGATGCAGCTCTGCGTGGGGCCCAGCGTGCGCGTGTTGCAGGTGTCGGCGGTGATGGTGAAGTTGCTGGCGCCCGGGCCGCTGAGGCCGATGGCGATGGTGCCGCTGGCCGAGCCGCCGCTGTTGGTCACGGTGAAGTCGCGCGTCGCGCTCATGTTGCCGACCACGATGGCGCCGAAGTCGTGCGTCGCGGGCGCCAGCGCCATGCCCGAGGCCGGGGTCACCGCGATCCCCGTCAGCACGGCCAGCGCGGTGCCGCCGGGGCTGCCGGTGATGCTGAGGCTGCTGGTGAAGGTGCCCGCGCTCGACGGGTTGAAGGACACCGAGAGGGTGCAGCTTCCGCCCGCGGCCAGGGCCATGCCGACACAGCCACCGCTGGCGGTGCC
>JBGASF010000012.1:0-84268 GCA_044229835.1 Polyangia bacterium
CCCGCTTGTCGTCCGCCGGCGCCGGCGCCGGCGCCGACGCTGGCCCCAGCGCGGCTGCGACCGCCGCCACCGACGCCACCGAGGCCGCCGACGCACCCGCCGCCGCCGCCGGCGCCACCGCCACCGGCCCCGAGCCCGACCCCGCGCCCGCCAGCGCCGCGGCCAGCGCCGCACCCGACGCGCTGCTGAGCGGCTGCGTCGCCACCACCGGGACGGCCTCGGGCGCGGACACCTCGGGGAAGGCGACCACCACGTCGGTGCGCCCGAGCACCTTGACCTGCGCGCCCGGCCGCCCGGTCTCGGTCACGCGCAGCACCTTGGCGACCAGCGCGCGGGCATCGTCGACCGGCGGCGTGTCGGCCCAGTGCAGCACGATCTCGGTGCCCACCGGCATGGGCTGGTCGACCTCGACGAAGCCTCCATCGCCCTCGGGCACCCAGCGCGCCCCGCGCGAGATGGCCAGACCCCGGTAGCTCACGTTGACGGCAGCCGATGCGCGCTCCATACCCCGACATTACAACGGATCGCGACCGATGTATCCTCCCGGGCCATGAGTGAGGGTGGCTGGCTGAAGTCGCGGCTGACACGCTGGGTCGATCGCCGCCTCGGCGACGACGGCAACGCCCGCATGCAGGCGCTGACCACGCGTGAGAACGAGTTCGGCTTCGACGCCTTCGGCTTCAACAAGGAGGACGCCAAGGTCGCGGCGCTGTTCGCGCGCTTCCTGTATCGCGACTACTTCCGCGTCGAGTGCCACGGCATCGAGAAGGTGCCGCCCGGCCGCGTCCTCCTGATCTCGAACCACTCCGGTCAGCTGCCCTTCGACGGCGTCGTCATCGGCGGCGCCATGCTGTTCGAGGCCACGCGCCCGCGCATGGTGCGCGCCATGGTCGAGAAGTTCATCCCCAACCTGCCCTTCGCGTCCTACCTCTTCAATCGCTGGGGCCAGATCACGGGCACGCCCGAGAACTGCCAGCGTCTGCTGGAGTCCGACGAGGCCATCCTGGTCTTCCCCGAGGGCGCCAAGGGGATCTCGAAGCCGTACTCCAAGCGCTACCAGCTGCAGGACTTCGGCCTCGGCTTCATGCGCCTGGCGCTCAAGACCGGGACCCCCATCGTGCCCATCGCGGTGGTCGGCGCCGAGGAGCAGGCCCCGGCCTTCAACCTGCGCCCGCTGGCCAAGCTGCTGGGCACACCGGCCTTCCCGGTGATGCCGTTTCCGCCCTTCTTTCCCATCGTCCCGCTGCCGACCAAGTACCGCATCTACTTCGGCGACCCGCAGCTGCACGAGGGCGATCCCGACGACGACGACGACGAGCTGGCCATCAAGGTCAAGGCGGTCAAGAACTCGATCGCGTCGATGCTCCACGTCGGCCTGCAAGAGCGCAAGCACGTGTTCTGGTAGAACAGCCCATGACCCAGCCGACCCAGCCACCCGACCCGCTCGATTCCGAGCTCGAGCGTGACGACGACGACGAGGCCGATTCCGACGCCGGCGACATCGAGGCCGAGCTGCACGGCAAGGGCGAGCGCCGCGTCGTCATCACCGGCATCAGCGGTCGCCTCGGCCGCGTGCTGGCCAAGCGGCTACACCGAGACGGTCGCTACCACGTCATCGGCATCGATCGCCGCCCGCTGCTGGGCCGCCCGCGCGACATCGACCACGTCCAGGTCGACATCCGGTCCAAGAAGGCGCGCGACGTCTTCCGCAGCGGGCGCGTGGACGCCCTCATCCACATGGGCATCATGCACGACCCGCGCGACACCATGGAGGAGCGCCACGACTTCAACATCGTGGGCGCCAGCAAGGTGCTGGAGTACTGCCAGCGCTACCAGGTGCCCAAGGTGGTCTGCCTGTCGTCGGCCAACGTGTACGGCCCGCGCCCCGACAACGACCAGTTCCTGACCGAGGACGCCCCCTTGATGGGCGCGCAGGACTTCCCGGCCATCCGCGACCTCATCGAGCTCGACCACCTGGCGTCGTCGTTCTTCTGGAAGGCGCGGGAGATCGACACCGTGATCCTGCGCCCTGTGCACATCCTCGGACAGGTGCGCAACGCGCCCTCGAACTACCTGCGCCTGCCCATGGTGCCGACCCTGCTGGGCTTCGACCCCATGGTGCAGCTCATCCACCAGGACGACGTGGTCGAGGCCATCGTCAACGCCCTGGAGCCCGGCGTGCGCGGCATCTTCAACGTGGTCGGCCCCGGCGAGGTGCCGCTGTCGGCGGTGCTGCGCGAGCTGGGCCGGCGCACCCTGCCGGTGCCGCACCCCTTCGCCAAGCCCTTCCTGAGCGCGCTGTGGAAGGTCGGCCTGACCTCGTTCCCGGTGCCCGAGCTCGACTTCATCCGCTACGTCTGCATGGTCGATGGTTCGCGCGCGCGCAGCCAGCTCAAGTTCGCGCCGCAGCGCTCGCTGAAAGAAACCATCCGTGCGGTCGTTCTGGAGGATGAAGTCTGAGACCGGTCGGGTCGGGCCAGGCTGCTGAGAGCCAGCACGTCGGCAGGTGGCAAAGGCCAGATCGGGAACCTCGGGCGTGCGTAAGCGTGAAGGTCGGTTCACGGTAGGACCGTGAAGAGTGAGAAGCGGCGGCACACCCCCCTGTGCTCGGGAGTGACGGCAGGACGGCCAGGTGGGTGTCGAAGATCGAGCGCCAAGCGGTGATGACCGGCCATTCTGTGCGGAAGATCATCGTGGGGCGGTCGCCAACGGGATGAAATCAACTGACCTTGACGTATGGCAGCGCTGGCACATGATTCGCAAAGGGTCCTGACCGCGCTGAGAGTCGTTTCGCAGGTCCTAACGGAGGCATCGGAATGCGTCGTCTGGCCATGACAGTGGTGATTGGACTCGTGGGCGCCCTTGGCGGCTGCGACATGTACCTGGGCGAGCACAGGGACGGCGACTGGCGCCAGTACTGTGACGAGACCGGGTGCTACACCTGCGACGACTACGGCTGCTACAGCGACGGCAACGGGGGGCGCCCGCGCGCCATCCCGGGCGAGTCGTGCACCAGCAACGCCGACTGTGCCGCGGGCTGCTACTGCGAGCCGGGCGCCAGTGGCGCGGGCGGCGCGTGCGCCGAGGCCGGCTTCTGCAACGACCAGAGCGACTGTGCCGGCGGCATGGTGTGCGAGGTCGCGCGCCAGTCGTGCGTGCCGCCGGGCACCATGAACCCGCCCGCCTGCAAGAGCGACATGGACTGCACCGGCAGCGACCACTGCAACGCGGCCACCGGGATCTGCGGCCCGGGCGGCATGTGCGGCATGAACGGCAACCCGATGGGCAACGCCTGTGACGCCAGCGGGATGTGCCCGACCGGCCAGAACTGCTGCAACGGCACCTGCTACGCGCCGACGCCGCCGCCCGCGACCTGCACCTTCGACGCCCAGTGCGGCACCGGTCGCACCTGCGTCAACGCGGTCTGCGTGGCCAAGTGCACGGCTGACGCCGACTGCGGCACCGGCCAGGCCTGCGGTGCCGCCGGGCGCTGCGTGCCCGACGCGACCCCGCCGGGCGAGTGCGTGTACGACCGCGACTGCGGCAACGGCAAGACCTGCATCAACGCGACCTGCCACACCAACTGCAGCGCCGACGCCGACTGCACCGACGCCCAGGACATGTGCGACCGCGGCATCTGCAAGCCCGACAATCGCTCGCGCCCGCAGTGCCGCGTCAACGCCGACTGCGGCGCCGGCCAGGACTGCGTCAACGCGGTGTGCCGCAAGGGCTGCACCGTGCCGGTCGATTGCGCCAACTGCGAGGACGGGCCGATCTGCGACCGCGGCTACTGCCACACCTCGAACGAGGTCACCCCGATGTGCAGCTCCAACGCGCAGTGCAGCGGCGGCAACTCGTGTGTCGACGCCATGTGCGCCCCGTAGGGCTTCCACCCCAGATTCCCCGAGCATTCCCGAGCTGACTGCGGCGCAGGTTCCGCATCCAGCCCCGGTTGAGAGCGCCGCCCACGGACGTGAGGCGGCGTTTTCGTTTTCGGCTATTCTGTGGGCATGGCGATGGCGATGGCACTCCCGCGGGGCTTCGAGTTCACCGAGACGATGGCCGGCACCTACCACCTGAGCGGACAGCCGTCGGAGCAGCGACGCTTCTCGTTCACGGTCACGGCGCACGCAGAGGATCTGGTGCGCCACCTGCGCGACGGCATGGCGCGGCTGACCGGCACCCTGGAGATGGAGGGCTTCGCCGACGAGGTGCCGCTCGAGGGCACCATCGAGATCCAGCCGCTGACCAAGAAGATCATCCGTTACGAGTTCGCCTTCGTCGGCAACGACGGCGAGCCGTACCGCTTCGCGGGTCAGAAGGACATCCAGTACCGCCACCTGATGACGTCGTGGACCACCCTGCCGGGGTCGGTCTATGACGGCCGCGGCGAGGAGATCGCGCGCGCGCGCACCCGCTTCGACGCCAAGAACGACCTCATGCCCTGGCTGGCGTCCTTCCGCCTGGTCGGTCGCCCCGCCTAGCAGCGTTCGCTAGAATTCAGCCAGGATCTCGGCGCTCGAGCGCACGTCCCAGCCGCTGTGCACCGGGATGGCGGGATCGGCCAGGTACACCGTGTAGGTGGGCTCGATGGGGCGCAGCCCCAGGTACAGCGCCGGCGTCAGCTGCACGCGCACGCCCGAGTGCACGCGCATGTGGAACTCCACCGACGGCCCGGCGCCCAGGTCGAGCAGCAGCGGAAAGGTCAGCTTCTGGCCCCAGCGCCGGCCAAAGTGGATGCCCGCGCGCGCGAAGACCACCGACGACCAGGTCACCTCGCCCTGGCGGTCGCCGCCCTTGATCTCGGCCGGCAGGCGCCGGTAGCCGCCACCCAGCTCGAGTCGCCCCAGCACGCGCACACCGCCGCGTACACCCTCGGCGACCCGGTCGCGCTGGTTGGGATCGATGCGCGTGGCCTCCAGCGCCGCGGTGACCTTGAGCATGGCCTCCTGGACGCGCTTCCAGGGCACCACGTTGTGCTCCGAGCGCACGCCCTCCATGAGCGGGCGCAGCCAGCGCCGCTCGGGGCCGCGCAGCTCGGCGCGCTTGCCGCCGTCGTCGATGCGCGACAGCAGGCGGATCGACGCCTCGGCCATCAGCGGCCCGCTCTTGCCGCTCGACACCACGCACACCGCCAGCGAGCGCCAGCGCACCAGCGGGCGGCGGGCACCCAGCTCGGTGCGCGCCAGCCCGTCATACTCGGTCAGCCAGTCGACGAAGCGATCACTGGTCGTCCACAGCTCCCAGTAGATCCCGCCCGGGACCTGGACCAGCGAGTCACCCGCGTGGCGGGTGCGCTCGAGCAGCTGCAGCGCCGCGGGGGTCAGCCCCTCGACGCGGATGGCGATGGCGTGCAGCGCCGGCTCCTCGGTGGCCATGGCGTGCATGGGATCGAGATCGAAGCGTGCGCGCAGCCCGAGCCCCTGGGCGCCGCAGGGGCGCGCCCAGAGGAGGAGCGCGCAGCACAGGATCCAGCGCACGCGACATTGTAGCGTGCTCCCAGAACGGAACGGAACAGCGCTCCTCGAAGTTGCGCTTCGAGGGGGCTGGTCACGCCTCGGCGCGCGGCTTGGACTCCTGGCCGGGCGGCGGCAGCGCGAGCTCGGCGGCGGCCAGGCGCGGCGCGGGCTGGCTGAGATCCTCGACCGGGATCTTGCCGCCCCCGATGGGCGCCTGCTCGATGTACTCGGTCGGCTTGTACAGGCGCGCGATGATCGCGAACGCGACCGCGGCGACCACCATCATGCCGGAGAACAGCCAGAAGCGGTCGGCGCCCTTGACGTCGAGGTCGCTGAACACGAAGGCGGCGATCTTGTTGCCCACGAAGACGGTCAGCAGCCAGACGCTCATGACCGCGCTCTTCATCGAGCGCGGCGCCTGGGTGTACGCGAACTCCAGGCCGGTCGCCGAGACCAGGATCTCGGCCACCGTGATGATGAAGTACTGGAAGAACTGCCAGCCCACCGAGACGGTGCCCGGCGCGCTGTCGGCGATGCGGCGCTCCAGCAGGGCGGCGCACACGAACGACAGCGAGGTCAGGAACATGCCGACCGTCATGCGCCGCAGGGGCGACACGTTGAAGCCGCGCCGCGCCAGGGCCGGGAACAGCCACAGCGTGAACAGCGGCACCATGGTGATGATGAGCAGTGGGTTCAGCGCCTGGACCTGCTCGTTGGCGATGGTCAGCCCCCACAGGTGGCGGTCGAGCTTGCCGGCCTGCGCGGTCCACGACGACCCGTGCTGGTGAAACAGGGTCCAGAACAGCGAGATGAAGGCGAACAGGCCGATGACGCGGAACACCGCGCGCACGCCCTCGCGCGCCGCCTGCGGGTGCTTGTCGCCCTGGCCGCGCACCACGTCGAGGCACACCTTGGCGAAGCCGTGCGGGTTCTTGCCGGTCGGCGGCACGTGCACATAGGCGCGGCGCCCCAGCCAGAACACGAAGGTCGCGACGAACATCAGGATGCCCGGGATGGCGAAGGCGACCGAGAAGCCGTAGGCGCCCTTGACCCACGGAATCAGCAGAGTGGACGCCAGCGAGCCCAGGTTGATCGACCAGTAGAAGAAGCTGTAGGCGCGGTTGACCAGGTGCTTGTTGCTCTGGTTGAACTGGTCGCCGACGTGGGCCGACACGCACGGCTTGATGCCGCCGGCGCCCAGCGCGATGAGGCCGAGGCCGACATAGGTCCCGGTCAGGCTGCCCTCGGTGGCCGACAGCACCACGTGGCCGGCGCAGTACACCAGCGACAGCGAGATGATCGTCCGGTACTTGCCGAGGAAGCGATCCGACAGGTAGCCGCCCAGCAGCGGCAGCAGGTAGCACAGCGCCACGAAGTCGTGGTAGCGCGCCATGCCCATCGACTCTCCCAGCATGGAGGTCAGATAGGTGATGAGGATGGCGGACATGCCGTAGTAGCTGAAGCGCTCGGCGGCCTCGTTGCCGATGATGAACTTGATCTGGCCTGGCATCCGCTTGGCGGTCATGCGGTGGATCCTCGATGTGGGGAAAGTGCACACGTACACCATCGGCGCGGTGGCGTGAAGTGGCTTCAAGAGCAGCCTGCGCGGGCAGGCGGGCGAAACCCCGGCACGACGGCAAGTCTGCGTGCACCCTTGCGGAGGGGGCGCCTCGGGGCTAGATTCCGACGTTCCTTGACCAAGCCAGGCGAAAACAGGACCTAAATGGGTATCTTCACAGCAATCTTCGGCTCCAAGAACTCGCGCGAGCTGAAGAAGATCCGCCCCGTCGTCGACCAGATCAACGGTCTCGAGCCCGAGTGGCAGAAGAAGTCCGACGCCGATCTCGCGGCGTTGACGGTGAAGTTCAAGGAGCGCATCGCGCGCGGCGAGAAGCTCGAGAGCGTGCTGCCCGAGGCCTTCGCCACCGTGCGCGAAGCCGGGCGACGCGTCCTCAACATGCGCCACTTCGACGTGCAGCTCATCGGCGGAATGATCCTCAACAAGGGGACCATCGCCGAGATGCGCACCGGCGAGGGCAAGACCCTGGTGTCGACCCTGCCGGCGTATCTCAACGCCCTCGAGGGCAAGGGCGTCCACGTCGTCACCGTCAACGACTACCTGGCCAAGCGCGACTCCGAGTGGATGGGGCGCCTGCACAAGTTCCTGGGCCTGTCGTGCGGCGTGGTCGTCCACGGCCTGACCGATCAGGAGCGCCAGCGCGCCTACCGCTGCGACATCACCTACGGCCAGAACAACGAGTTCGGCTTCGACTACCTGCGCGACAACATGAAGCAGTCGCCCGACTCGCTGGTGCAGCGCGAGCTGCACTACGCCATCGTGGACGAGGTCGACTCCATCCTGATCGACGAGGCGCGCACGCCGCTCATCATCTCGGGTCCCGCCGAGGAGTCGGCCGACCTCTACGAGCGCGTCAACGCCATCGTGCCGTCGCTCAAGAAGGACGTCGATTACAACGTCGACGAGAAGGCGCACTCGGCCGCGCTGACCGACAACGGCGTCGAGCGGCTGGAGAAGAAGCTGGGGCTGGCCAACCTGTACGACCCCAACAACATCCAGTGGCTGCACCACGTCACCCAGGCCCTGCGCGCGCACACCCTGTACAAGAAGGACGTCAACTACCTGGTCCAGGACGGCGAGATCCTGATCATCGACGAGCACACCGGCCGCGCCATGCCGGGCCGGCGCTGGTCCGACGGCCTGCACCAGGCGGTCGAGGCCAAGGAGGGCGTCGAGATCAAGGAAGAGAACGAGACCCTGGCCACCATCTCGTTCCAGAACTACTTCCGCATGTACAAGAAGCTGTGCGGCATGACCGGCACGGCCGACACCGAAGCGGAGGAGTTCTCCAAGACCTACAAGCTCGATGTCCTGGTGGTGCCGACCAACCGGCCCATGATCCGCAAGGACCTGCACGATCTCGTCTACAAGAACGAGAAGGGCAAGTTCAAGGCGGTGCTCGACGAGATCGAGGAGTTCCACAAGCGCGGCCAGCCCTGCCTGGTCGGCACCATCTCGGTCGAGAAGTCGGAGATCCTGTCGACGCTGCTGCGCCAGCGCAAGATCCCGCACAACGTCCTCAACGCCAAGCAGCACGAGCGCGAGGCCAGCATCGTGGCCCAGGCCGGTCGCAAGGGCGCGGTCACCATCGCGACCAACATGGCCGGCCGCGGCACCGACATCTTGCTGGGCGGCAACGCCGAGGCGATGGCCAAGGCCGAGTTCGACCCGGTGACGCAGCCCGAGGAGTACAAGGCCGCGCTCGCGAAGTACGAGGTCGAGTGCAAGGCCGAGCGCGAGGAGGTCCGCGCCGCCGGCGGCCTGCACATCCTCGGCACCGAGCGCCACGAGGCGCGCCGCATCGACAACCAGCTGCGTGGTCGCGCCGCTCGTCAGGGCGATCCGGGGTCGTCGCACTTCTATCTGTCGCTGGAGGACGAGCTGCTGCGCGTCTTCGGCGCCGAGCGCATCATCGGCCTGATGGAGCGCCTGGGGATGGAGGAAGACACCCCCATCGAGCACCCCTGGATCAACAAGTCGATCGAGAACGCGCAGCGCAAGGTCGAGGGCCACAACTTCGACAGCCGCAAGCACCTGCTCGAGTACGACGACGTCATGAACCAGCAGCGCAAGACGATCTATGCGCTGCGCAAGCAGGTGCTGCTGGGTGTGTATGTCCCGCAGCTGACCGAGGACGAGGTCAAGGCCGGGGTCAAGCCGCCCGAGGCGCCCATCAAGTCGGGCAAGTGGACCATCGACGAGGTGGCCAAGAACGTGAAGCCGGCGGTCGTGCGCGTGCTCGACGGCTGGTGGGAGATCGGCGCCGATGGCCCGTTCCGCGAGCCCGGGCAGCCCGCGCCCGCCGGGACGGTCGGTGAGGATGGCCAGCCGGTGGAGGCCGCGCCGCCCCCGGAGCCGCCCAAGCGCGAGCCGCGCAAGCTGCGCACCGAGCTGTACCGCAATTTCGGCTGCTATCCCGACCTCGACGAGCTGACCGAGGCGACTGCGAGCAAGCCCAAGCTGCTCGACTGGACGCTCGACAAGGTGGCGCGCTCGTTCATCCAGCAGCGCGAGCGCATGATGGACGTGGTCGAGGGGCTGGTCGAGGACAAGCTCGACGAGTTCGCCCCGGCGCGCGGCCACGCCGAGGACTGGGACCTGCCGGCGCTGAAGACCGCGCTGAAGGAGCAGTTCAACCTCGACGTCGACGTCGACCTGAAGCTGGCCGAGCGCGAGCGCGAGATCCTCGGCGAGAAGGTCTGGAAGCAGATCGAGACCCGCATCGAGGCCAAGGAGATCGAGCTCGGCCTGATCCCGTTCTACTACTTCAGCCGCTTCTTCATGCTGGAGGAGATCGACGGGGCCTGGATCGAGCACCTCAAGTCGATGGACCACCTGCGCGAGGGCATCAGCCTGCGCGGCTACGGCCAGAAGGATCCGAAGCAGGAGTACAAGAAGGAAGGCTTCGAGATGTTCGGCCAGATGCTGGGCCGCATCAACGGCAACGTGGCCAACAAGCTGTTCCGGCTCGAGCTGGCCAGCCGCGAGGACGAGCGCGAGCGCGCCATCGCCGAGGCCAAGCACAAGCAGCGCAAGATGGTCGCCACGCACGCCGACAGCGGCGGGGGTGGTGACGGCAAGAGCGAGCCCAAGGCGGCGGCGGCGCCCAAGGCCGAGGTCCGCGGCGGCTCGGCGGTGGCCATCACGCGCACCGACAGCGAGGGCAAGGTGCAGACCTTCCAGCGCGAGCAGCCCAAGGTCGGGCGCAACGATCCATGTCCGTGCGGCAGCGGCAAGAAGTACAAGAAGTGCCACGGCGTCAACGCCGAGCCGCGCTACGACGGCTGACGCCTGACGCCTGACGCCTGGCGTCTGGCCGGCCCACCCCAGCAGCACAGCACACTGCACCAGAGCGGAGAGCCACACGATGGACGAGGTCCGGATCGCTGGGTTTCGCTTCGCGGGGGAGATCGTCGGCGTCAAGCGGGGGTCGAAGCGCGATCGCCCTGACGTCGGCGTCATCCTGGCCGATCAGCCCGCGGTGGCGGCGGGCGTGTTCACGCAGAACAAGCTGCGCGCGGCGCCGGTCGACCTGTCGGTGCGACGGCTGCGCCGCGGGCTGTGCCAGGGCCTGGTGGTCAACGCCGGCAACGCCAACGCCTGCACCGGCGCGCAGGGCGAGGCCGACGCCAAGGAGATGGCGGCGCTGCTGGCGCTCGGCCTCGAGCCGGCCATCGATCCCAAGCTGGTGTGCGTGGCGTCGACCGGCGTCATCGGCGAGCCGCTGCCGATGGAGCTCCTGCGCGAGGGCATCCCGCGGGTGGGGCGCGCGGCCAGCGCGGACGGCTTCTCGCGCTTCGCGCGCGCCATCCTGACCACCGACAAGGGGCCCAAGGTCGCGGTGCGCGAGGTCCAGCTCGACGGTCGCACCGTGCGCCTCGCGGGCTGCGCCAAGGGTGCCGGGATGATCGCACCCAAGATGGCGACGGCGACCACGCTGGCGTTCGTGATGACCGACGCCGCGGTCGAGGCGGCCTGGCTGAGCGACGCGGTGCGCGCGGCGGCCGATCGCACCTTCAACGCGGTCACCGTGGACGGCGACACCAGCACCAACGACTCGCTGTTCGTGCTGGCCAGCGGCGCCGCGGGGGGCAAGCCGCTCAAGAAGGACGGCAAGCGCGGGCGGGTCTTCGCCGAGGCGCTGCGCGAGGTCTGCGGCGAGCTGGCCACCATGCTGGTGCGCGACGGCGAGGGCGCCACCAAGGTGGTCGAGGTCATCGTCGAGGGCGCGCGCACGGTGCGCGAGGCCGAGCGCGCGGCGCGGCGCATCGCCGAGTCGCCGCTGGTCAAGACCGCGATCCATGGCGCCGATCCCAACTGGGGGCGGATCCTGTGCGCGGTCGGAAATGCCGGCATCGAGGTGCGCGCCGACAAGCTCGAGCTCGACATCGGGGATGTGCCGGTGGTGCGCGGCGGGGTCGGGGTCCGCGAGGCCGAGACCGAGGTGGCGGCGCACGCCGTGATGAAGCAGGCGACCTACCAGCTGCGCGTGCGGCTGCATGTCGGGCGCGCTTCCGCCAGCATGATGACGTGTGATTTCACCAAGGAATACATCACGATCAATGCTGACTACCGATCGTGAGCAGGGCCCGGATGCGTGCTAGCATCTGAGACCTAGATGTTGGTTCGACCTTTGGCTTGCTTGATGGGTTTCGGGTTCGTGGTGCTGGCCGGTTGCTCGGCGCAGCAGTCGGGCATGCCCGACGCCGGCGCCAGCGTCGATGCTGCGGCGGTGGACGCGGCCGCGGCGGTGGACGGCTCGGTGCGTGACGCGGCGGCGCGCGACGCCTTCCTGCGCGACTCCGGTCCGGTCAGTGACGCGGCGGTGGACGCGACCATCATGGACGCCGGCGTGGATGCGCGCCGGACCTGCAACGACATCCGCAGCGAACACTCGACCATGCTGGCGCGCGCGCTGCTGTGCGACCCCCTGCTGACGGTGGTGCAGTGCACCGCCAAGGTCGAGCGTGCGCTGGGCTGCGGCTGCCAGGTCTTCGTCAACCAGAGCTACGCCGCGGGGCTGAACGCGCTGGCCGACGAGTGGAACGCCGCGAGCTGCACGGCGATCTGTCCGCTGGTGCTGTGTCCGGAGTACAACGCGGGGGTGTGCTCATCGGCGACCTCGATGTGTGAGGGAAGGCCCTAGCCGACCGTGCGCCTTGCCGTGGAGGCCCTGCCGTGACGTTCCCGCTGGCGCGCGCCTTTCCGGCGTTCGCGACCATGCCGTGGACCGAGGTCGGCACGTGGCCGACCGCGGTCGAGCCGATGGATGCGCTGGCGCGCGAGCTCGGCCTCGCAGCCGGGCAGCTGTGGATCAAGCGCGAGGATCAGTCGGGTGGCGTCTATGGCGGCAACAAGCTGCGCTCGCTGGAGCCGCTGCTGGGTGAGGCGCAGGCGGCCGGGGCGACGCGGATCTACGCCACCGGCGCGTTCGGGTCGAACCAGGCGCTGGCCACCGTGCTGCACGCGCAGCGCCTCGGGCTGGAGGCGGGCGCGCTGCTGTTCCCGCAGCCGCACACCGAGACCGCGCTGAAGAACCTGATCGCCATCCTGGGGGCGTCACGCCTGGTGCGCGCGCTGCCGCACTGGTCGTGGCTGCCGTTCGCGATGGGCGCCGAGAAGCGGCGGGCGACGCGCGCCGGGGTGCGCTCGGTGGTGCTGCCGCCGGGTGGCGCCACGCCGGTGGGCACGCTGGGCTATGCCTCGGCGGCGCTGGAGCTGTGCGAGCAGGTCGCGGCGGGCGCGTGTCCGCTGCCAGGGCGGATCTATGTCGGCGCGGGCAGCGTGGCGACCTCGGCCGGCCTCTTGCTGGGCCTGCGGCTGGCGCTGCGCACCGGGCGCATCAGCACGATGCCCGAGGTGGTGGCGGTGCGGGTGACGCCGTGGCCGGTGACGGGGGCGTTCAGGATCGCCGGGCTGGCGGCGCGCGCGGGGGCGCTGGTGAGCCGGCAGCTGGGCAGCGCGCTGGTGGGCGGGCGCCTGGGCAAGGCCGAGCTGGGGGCGACGCTGCGGGTCACCGGGGCGCAGCTCGGCAAGGGTTATGGCTATGCGACCCCGGCGGGCGAGGCGGCCATCGCGGCCAGCGCGCGCACCGGCGGGCCGCCCTTGGACGTGTGCTATTCGGCCAAGGTGATGGCCGCGCTGATGGCGGAGGCGCGCGCGGGCGGAGTCAGCGGGCCGGTGCTGTTCTGGTCGAGCAAGAGCTCGCGACCGCTGCCGCCGGTGGATGAGGCGGCGCTGGCGGCGGCGCCGGCGCGCATGCAGCGCTGGATCGAGCGCGCGCGGCGCGGGCTGGCACCGCACGTCGAGGCCCGGCAGCTGCCCCCTGCGGCGTGAAGTGCTAGGCTGCGCGCCGTGACCGAATCCGAACCGCCAGAGCCTGCTGCTTCGGAAACAGAAGCATTGCAGAAGGCCCCGCCGGAGGCTGCGGCGCCCGAGGCTGCGGTGCCCGAGACCTTGGCGCAGCGGCTGGCCGAGGGGCAGCTCGGGGCAGGCGCGGTGCGGCGGCTGGTCCGTGAGCTGGATGCCGCGCTGACCAGGGCGCACGAGGCGGGGCTGGTGCATGGCCACCTCGGCGTCGAGCGGGTGGTGTTCGACGACGACGGCTTCGCGCAGCTGAGCGGGCTGCGCGCGCAGCCGCCCGAGCCGGCGCCGGGAGCGCCGCGGCCGTCGCGCCTGGAGGACCAGCGGGCGCTGGCGGCGCTGGTCTATCACGCGCTGACCGGCGCGCCGCCTCCGATGTCGGTGGAGGCCGACCCCCGCCCAGTGTCCCAGTCGCGCGCCGACGTACCGCGGGCGCTCGACACCGTGCTCGCGCGCGGGATGCATCGCGACCCGGGCAGCCGCTATCCCGACGTGGCCGGCTTCGCGCGCGCATTCGAGGCCTCGTTCGAGCGGCTGGCCAGCCCGTCGCGACCCATGCTGGCGCTGGCCATGCTGGGGCCACTGGCCATCCTGGCCATCGGCATCCTGTGGGCCATGTCGGGCGACGGTGACGGCGATGGCGACAAGCCGCGGCGCACGCCAGCGCCGGTGAGCCGACCGGCTGGCGGAAGCCCGAGCGATGCGGGCACGCGCTGAGCTTGCGCCGTTGCCGCCGTTGCCATTGATGTTGATGCCGCACCTGCGGTAGAGCTGAAGCCACTTCAGGAGACGATATGCCGATGATCGTGGGCGTTCCCACCGAGATCAAGACTCGCGAGTACCGTGTGGCCCTCATTCCGGCCGGCGTGAAGCTGCTGGTCGCGCAGGGCAACCAGGTGCTGGTGCAGGCCGGGGCGGGCCTGGGCAGCGGCATCACCGACGAGGACTTCTCGCGCGCGGGCGCCGAGATCGTGGCCACCGCGGCCGACGTCTGGGGCCGCGCCGACATGATCATCAAGGTCAAGGAGCCGCTGACCCCCGAGTTCCCGCTGATGCGCGAGGGCCAGATCCTCTACACGTATCTGCACCTGGCGGCGGCGCCGCAGGTCGCGCAGGAGCTGCTCCGGCGCAAGGTCGACGGCGTCGCCTACGAGACCATCGAGACGCCCGATCGCCGCCTGCCGCTGCTGACCCCGATGAGCGCGGTCGCCGGGCGCATGGCCATCCAGGTCGGCGCGACCTATCTCGAGAAGGAGCATGGCGGCAAGGGGATCCTGCTCGGCGGCGTGGCCGGCGTGCGGCGCGGCAAGGTCGCCATCCTGGGCGGCGGCGTGGTCGGGTCGAACGCGGCGCGGGTCGCCATGGGCCTGGGCGCGCAGGTCACCGTGCTGGACGTCAACCTCGACACCCTGCAGTACCTCGACGACATCTACCAGGGCCGCATCCACACCCTGTACTCCGACCCGGTCACCATCGAGGAGGCGGTCAAGGACGCCGACCTGGTCGTCGGCGCCGTGCTGGTCGCCGGTGCGCGCGCGCCGACGCTGGTCAGCAAGGAGCTGGTGTCGCGCATGCAGCCGGGCACCGTGATCGTCGACGTCGCGGTCGATCAGGGCGGCTGCATCGAGACCTGCCGGCCCACCACCCACGACGACCCGACCTACACCATCGATGGCGTGGTGCACTACTGCGTGGCCAACATGCCCGGCGCGGTGCCGCGCACGTCCACCTATGCGCTGACCAACGCGACCATCAAGTTCGCGCTCAAGATCGCCCGCGAGGGGCTGGTGAAAGCCGCCAGCTCCGACCCCGTGCTGGCCAAGGGAATCAATACCTTCCGAGGCTTCGTCCCCCACGCGGCGGTCGCGCACGCGGTGGGTGCACCGTACACGCCTTGGGATAAACTGATGTAGCGGCTATCCCCGTAGAACCCCTCATCCACTCCACCGAGGAGGGGAATAGCCGCCACCGCGGTCGAGGTTACCCAGCCGATGTTCGGGAGCGCAAAGCGCAAGATCCAGAGCGAGTTCGAGCGTGAGGCCATGCCGCACCTCGACGCGCTCTATGGAACGGCCCTTCGTCTGACGAGAAACCCGAAGGATGCCGAGGACTTGACCCAGGAGACGCTGCTCAAGGCGTACCGCTTCTTCCACCGCTTCGAGCGCGGCACCAACTGCAAGGCCTGGCTGTTCAAGATCCTCCACAACACCTTCTGCAACCGCTACCGCAAGGGCCAGCGCGATCGCGCCCTCAACGAGGAGGTCTCGCACGACGAGGGCCTCGACGTGCTGGTCTCGGCGGAGGCGCAGTCGGCCTCGCGCGACCCCGAGGGCGTCCTGGTCGCGCGCCTGCTCAGCGACGAGGTCCAGCGCGCGCTCGACAGCGTGCCGGAGACCTTCCGCGAGGCGGTCATCCTGTCCGACCTGCAGGAGTTCTCGTACAAGGAGATCGCCGACATCATGGAGTGCCCGGTGGGCACCGTGATGAGCCGGCTGTTCCGGGGCCGGCGCCTGCTGCAGAAGGCGCTGCACGACTACGCGGTCGAGCACGGCATCATCCGCGAGCACGCCGAGGTGGTCGGGGCCGAGCTGGCGGCGCGCGCGACCGCGCGGCTGGCGGCGGGCGAGGTCGCGGCGAGCGCGGAGGCGCCGCTGGACCTGGACGCCTACCGGCGCCAGCGCAACGGCAACGGAGCTGCTGGCAAGAAGTCATGACCCAGCAGGCGCAACAGATGCTGTGCGAGGACGTCGAGCGGCTGATCCACCCGTACGTCGACGGCGAATTCAGCCCAGACGACGAGGAGCACGCCACCTTCGAGCGTCACCTCGCCGGCTGCAAGAGCTGTCGCGAGCTGGCCTCGTACCAGACCATGTTCAAGTCGGCGCTGCGCCAGCGCATGCCGCAGCGCCAGGCGCCGGCGGCGCTGGTCGAGCGCATCAAGCTGGATCTGGCGCGCGCCCCGGTGCCGGTGCCGGCCTGGCGGCGCAACGCCTGGAAGGTGGCGCCGGTGGCCGCCGCGGCGGCGATGCTGCTCCTGCTCGGGGTGTCGCTGCACCGGCGCGGCACCACCAGCGCGGTGGTGTCGTCGTCGATCGCCAAGCACACCAGCGAGCTGCCGGTCGAGATCGCGTCGCGCGACGCCGACAGCGTGCGCACCTGGTTCCGCGGCAAGGTGGCCTTCCCGGTGCGGGCGCCACACTTCCGCGAGGTCCCGGCGGTGCAGCTGGTGGGCGCGCGGCTGTCGAACCTGCGCGACCGCGACGCCGCCTACCTGGTCTACGAGGTCAACGGCGCCAAGGTTTCGGTGTTCGTCTTCGACCCCTCGCTGGTCGAGCTGGGCACGGACGACGGCTACCAGATGGTGGCGGGTCGCAAGGTCTATCTGGACGAATCGGGGCCGTACAACGTGGCCCTGTTCTCGGATCGTGGGGTCGGATACGCGATCACGGGCGACGTGGACCAGAAGACCATGCTGCGGCTGGTGTCGGCGTCTCTCACGGGCGACTGATCGGGCCTGGGAGGATGCACGAAGAAGTCGGGTTCGGGCATTGACGAAGTCGGCGGGAACGAAATAAAATCGGGCACTCCCGCCACCTCGACTTGCCGCACAAAGGACCCTCCCCATGCCCCAGCGCACGGTGCTGATCGTCGACCCTGACGCGACCTTTGCGGATCGCCTCCGCAACCTGCTCGAACCCTACGAGCTGACCTGCGTCACGGTCGACAACGGCAATGAAGCCCTGACCCGCGCGCGCGATCTGGCGCCATCGCTGCTCATCATCTGCGTCGAGCTGCCGGGCAAGCCGTCGGGCTACGAGCTCTTGTCCACGGCCAAGCGCAGCGCGACCACGCGCAACGTCCCGATCATCCTGACCTCGCACCCGGCCGACGCCAAGGCCGAGCAGGTCTTCCGCGAGCACAACCGGCTCAAGAACCGCGCCAACGAGTACATCTTCAAGACGCAGTTCGACCACCGCGAGTTCCTGACCAAGGTCGACGCCATCCTCGGCATCGGCCCCATCAAGGAGCCCTCGGGCATGGAGGAGATCGAGATCCCGGTCGAGACCGACGTCGAGATGCTCGAGGACATCCCGATGATGTCGGGCATCAACGTCATCCCGGTGCTCGAGGAGGTCGAGGACCAGCCCACCCGCGTGGGCCAGGGCCAGTCGATCGATCTCGGCATCGACGCCGAGGCCGATGCGGCGTTCGCGGCCATCGGCGCCGACGCCGGTGCGGCGGCCGCGGCCTTCGACGACAAGGCCTTCGATGACGCCGGCCACACCATGTCGGGTGCGGCGCCGGGCTTCCTGCCCGCGCCGCTGCCCGAGCCGGAGCCCGAGATGGAGGCCGTCGCCGAGGAGTCCGGCGAGATGGCCGTCGAGGCCGCGCCCGAGCCAGCGCACGAGCCCGACCTGGTCGAGGTCGCGCCCGAGCCCGACCCCGAGCCCGAGGTCGAGGCCGAGCTGACCCCGGTCGAGGCACAGCCGCCCGTCGCCGAGCCGGTGCGCGCCGCCGAGCTGCCCGATCTGGATCTGGGCCTCGACGACGTCGGGACCCAGGTCCAGCAGGCCTTCGATCCGCCGACGCCACAGGCCACCGCCGCGGCCACCCGCGCCGTGATGGCGACCCCCGCGGTGGGATCACCCAAGGCCGCCACGCCGCCGCCGCGCCAGGCCACGCAGCCGCCGCCCGTGGCGGTGGCCGCGCTGGATCCAGCGCTGGGGCGCGAGCTCGATGAGCTGCGCCTGCGCGCGGCCGACTGGGCCAGCGAGCGCGAGCGGCTGGAGCGCGAGCTCGGCGAGGCCAAGGCGCGCGCCGACAAGGCGACCGCGGGCAGCCCGGTGTCCAAGGAGCGCGAGTTCCTCAACCTGCGCGAGACCATCACGCGCAAGGACAAGGACATCCGCGAGCTCAAGGACGAGCTGGGCAAGAAGGACCGCGCCATCCTCGACATCAAGGATGCGGTGCGCAACCTGGAGTCGCAGAACGGCGAGCAGGACGTCAAGATCCTCGGCCTCGAGCGCGAGGTCGTCGAGTCGCACGAGAAGATCGACGCGCTGACCGCGGACAAGGAGAAGGCGACCGCGCGCGAGCAGCAGGTCAAGGCGCGCCTCGCCGACGCCCAGACCGAGATCAAGAAGACCTACGACGAGATCGCGAGCTGGAAGCAGAAGCTCGCCAAGCTGGAGAGCGACAGCAAGGCCGAGCTCGAGCGCACGCGCAGCGAGGCCGCCGCGGCGGTCAAGGCCGCGCAGGACGAGCGCGACGCCCAGGTCAAGGCGGCGCAAGGCCAGGCCGCCAGCGACAAGGCCCAGCTGGAGGCCGATCACCGGCAGGCCACCGAGGATGCCGCGCGGCGGGCCCAGGAGGCGCTGCGTGGCGAGCAGGACCGCTCGGCTGGCGAGGTCGCGCGCCTCAAGCGCGAGTCGCAGGAGGCGCTGGCGGCGGCCGAGGCGGCGCGCCAGGCGGCGCTGGCGGCGGCGGCGGAGCGGCTGGACGCGGCCATGGCGGCGGCGAACCAGCAGCGGGTGGCGGAGCTGGAGGCGGCGGCCGAGGCGCACGCTGCGGACCGGGCGGCGCTGGTCGATCAGCACGCGGCCGAGCTGCAGGCGCTGCGCGACGAGCACGCCGATGCGCTGGCGGCGGCCGAGGCGCGCCGCGCCGACGAGCTGGCCGCGGCCAACAAGCAGCGCGCCGACGAGCTGGCGGCGGCGAACAAGCAGCGCACCGACGAGGTGGCGGCGGCCGAGCAGCGCCGCGAGCGCGAGCTGGCGGCGGCCGAGAAGCGGCGCGCCGACGAGCTGGCGGCGGCCGAGAAGCGGCGCGAGAGCGAGCTCGGCAACGCGATGCGCGAGGCGGCCGATGCGGCCGCGGCGGCGGCGGCGGCGCATGCCAGCGCGACGGCGGCGGCGCTGTCCGCGCACAGCGCCGAGGTCGAGCAGCTCAAGGCCGATCACACCACGGCGCTGCTCGAGCTGGAGCAGAAGTCGGAGGACGAGAAGGCCGGCATCGAGTCGCGCTGGAGCACCGCGACCGAGGAGCTGCGCGGCAAGCACGCCGGCGAGGTCGCCGCGCTGCAGGGCGAGATCGCCGGGCACGAGCGCGATCTGGCCGCCAGCCGCGAGCGCATCCAGGCGCTGGCCAGCGATCTCGAGAACGCGCGCCGCCGGGGCAGCGAGCTCGACGCCGCGGTGGCCCAGCTGCAGGAGGCGGTGGCGGCCCGCGACGGGTCGCTGCGCGAGCTCGGCAGCGAGCTGAGCGCGGTCAAGGAGCAGAACGCCGGCTACCGCGAGCAGGTGGTCAGCGCCTACAGCAAGATCAAGAGTGACGAGCAGCTGGCCGACAAGGCGCGCAAGGCGATGGCGGTGGCGCTGACGCTGCTCGACGAGCAGCTGCGCACGGCCAACGGCGCCGGGTCGCACGAGGAGACACCATGACGATGCGTGGGAGTTCGAAGCTTGCTCGCGGGGTCTTGACCGCGACGCTGATCGGCGCGCTGGCCGGCGGGGCGGTCGCGGCGCCCAAGCCGAAGATCGAGGAGACCACCCAGCTCAAGGCGCTGTCGGCCAGCATCGACGCGCTGAAGTCGGACGATCTGACGTTGCGCAACATGGCGCTGCAGGCGCTGCAGAAGAGCCGGCCCAAGGAGGCGCTGCCGCATGTGCTGCTGCTGCTGCGGGTGTCCGACGCCGACGTGCGCGGCTATGCCGCCGCGGTGCTGGGCGCGCTGGGCGATCCGACGGCGGCCGAGTACCTGCTGACAGCGGCGCGCACGGCGCGCTTCACCTGGGAGCTGGCCGACGAGATCAAGGCGCTGGGCCGGGTCGGCAAGGGCAACCCCAAGGTGCTGACCGCGCTGCGCGCGACGCTGGATGACACGCGCTCGCCCGAGGTGGTGCGCGCGGCGACGTTCGACGCGCTGGGGCGGCTGGAGGAGGCCGACGCGCTGCAGGACGTGGTCGACCTGGTGGCGACCGACCGGGATCGGCGCGCGCTGGGGACGGCGCTGCTCGACCGTGGCGACCAGCGCGGCGTGCGCATGCTGGTCGACGCGCTGGCCAGCGAGGACGACGACGTCGGCACCCAGGCCATGGATGATCTGGCCACGCGCGCGCCCAAGCTGGCCAGCAAGCTGCTGGCGGCGATGGTGCGTGACGACGAGGTGCCGGAGGCCGGGCGCGATCGGGCCTCGGCGGTGCTGGGGGCGTACGGGGCGGCGCACGTCGCGGGCGTGCTGCCGGCGCTGACCTCACGGTCGTCGACGGTGCGCACCGCGGCGGCGGCCGCGCTGGCGGCGGCGCCGCTGCCCAAGGCCAAGGCGGCGCTGAAGAAGCTGCTGGCGGATGGTGATCGCTTCCCGACCATCATGGGCGCGCTGGCGCTGGCGCAGATGGGCGACAAGGGCGGCCAGAAGCCGCTGGGCGAGATGATGACCCAGGGCGGCCTGAGCGACGTGGCCACGCGCTGGCTGGTGGTCACGCTGGCGCTGGTCGGTGACCAGGCCTATGTCGACAAGCTGAGCGAGTTCGTGCGCGCCGAGCGGCTACCGTATGCCTCGATGCAGCTGCCCAAGGCGGCCAAGCTGATCGTGCCGCTGCTGGCCAAGCAGCTGGATCCAGCGCTGGTGGGCAGCGGCCCCGACGTCGACTGGCTGCTGTCGACCCTGGTGCGCGCGCCCGACAAGAAGGCGGTGCTGGCGGCGCTGCAGAGCGCTCTGGCCAGCGAGAAGCTGCGCATGAGCGCGCTGATGGCCATCGTGCGCATGGGCGACCCCGACGCCGCCGCGCTGGCGGGTGCCCACCTCGAGGACAAGAACCCGCGCATCGCGATGGCGGCAGGGATCGCGGTGATGTCGGCCAGCGCGACGCCGCTGCCCAAGAAGGTGTTCTGGTACTAGCCCCCTCGAAACGCGCAGCGTTTCGAGGAGGCTATTCCGTTCCGTTCCGTTCCGTTCCTACGCCTTGGCTTCAGCAGGAATCGTGACCGCGCGCTCCGCCGCGGCCTCGGCCTCGGCGGCCTCGGCTTCGGCGGCTGCGGCCTCGGCGGCGGCGGCCTCGTCGCTGGCGACCTGGTCCATCAGGCGGGTGCCGCCCGACTTGATGAAGATCTCGACCAGCTCGGGATCGAACATCTTGCCGGCGTTCTTGCGCAGCAGCTGCTCGCACTCCTCGGACGGCAGCGCCTTCTTGTAGGGCCGGTCGGTGGCCATGGCGTCGTAGGCGTCGGCGATGCACACGATGCGCGCGGCCAGCGGAATGTCGGTGTCCTTCAGGCCGTCGGGGTAGCCGCCGCCGTCCCAGCGCTCGTGGTGGTTGCGGATGGCCGACATGGTCGGCTTGAGCATCTCGATCTGTGACGCGATCTCGTAGCCCTTCACCGCGTGGGTGCGCATGTGGATCCACTCCTCGGGATCCAGCGCCGCCGGCTTGAGCAGCACCGCGTCGCGGATGCCGATCTTGCCGATGTCGTGCAGGAACGACGCGAACTCCAGCGCCTCCATGTCCGCCTCGGGGTACTTGCAGGCGCGCGCCAGGTGCATGCCGAAGGCGGCCACCCGGCCGCAGTGGCCCTTGGTGTAGGCGTCCTTGGCCTCGATGGCCTCGGCCAGCCCGAGCAGCGCCTGGCGGTTGGCGGCCTTGAGCTTGAGGTAGGCGTCCTCGATCTCGCGGGTGCGCTCCTTGACCACGACGTCGAGCAACTTCTCGCGCTTGCGCAGCTTCTCGTGCTCGCGGCCGAGCTTCTGGATGAGGTCGCGCTGCTCGCGCTCGAGGCGGTGCAGCTTGAGGCCCTCGGAGACCACGGCCTGCAGCTGCCAGCGCTCCCAGGGGCGGGCAAAGAAGCGAAAGATGGTGCCCGCCGGCTTGTGCGGCAGGTCGCCGGCGGCGTCGGGCGAGGCCGCCAGCAGGATGCGCAGGGCGTCGGGAAGGTAGGCCTGGGTACGCTCCAGCAGCTCGAGGCCGTTCATCTCGGGCGGCCGGTGATCCGCGACCACCACGGCATAGTCCTGTTGTGACACGCGATTCAGCGCCTCGGTCATCGAGCGCGCGGTGTCCACGGTCAGCTGGGGGCCCGCCAGGACCTCGACGAGCTCGCCGAGTGCTTCGGTCTGGCTGTGAATCACGAGGGCGCGAAAGGCCGCCAATGGGTCCCCCTGGAACGCACGAGTATATCGCTTGCGAGACAGCGTCCCAAGCGTAGAATCCGCGGGCTCGGATGCAACAAGTCTCGGGAAACCTCACCGGCCTCAAGCCCAGCGAGCTCAGCTTGCTGGAGCGGATCTACCGGCGCCGCGTGCCGCCGCACGAGATCATCACCCAGGAGCTGGGCAGCTTCCTGTGCGAGGTCTCGTCGGAGCTGGGGCGCCAGGTCGGCGTCATGATCACGCGCCGCGGCGACATCGAGCACGTGGTGGTCGGCGACGCCAGCAAGCTGATGCTGCCCGACGTCGGCCGCCTGCGTGGCGCGGTGGGCCGCTTCCGCGGCGTGCGCCTGGTGCACACCCACCTGCGCGGCGAGGCGCTGACCCGCGACGACCTGACCGACCTCGCGCTGCTGCGCCTGGATCTGGTCGCCGCCATCACCATCGAGCACGGCAATCGCCCCGGCAAGGTCCACGCCGCCCACCTGACGCCGCCCAACGAGCACGGCGACATGTTCATGCACCTGCCGTCGGTGCCCCTGCGCGAGCTGACGGTCGACTTCGACGCCATGATCCGCGCGCTGGAGGGCGAGTTCGCCCGGCGCACCCCGGCCGCCACGGTGGCCGATCGCGGCAAGCCGCGCGCGATGATCGTCAGCGTGCAGACCGGGCGCCGCCCCGGCGACGGCTCGACCGGCGCCGGGGGGGTGCGCCGCGCGGCCGCCATCGCCGACGGCGAGGCGCGCGTGGCCGAGCTGCGCGAGCTGGCGCGCACCGCCGGCGTGGTCGTGGTCGACGTGGTCACGCAGTACCGACCGCAGCCCGACCCGCGCTTCATGGTCGGCGCCGGCAAGCTCGACGACGTGGTCACGCGCGCCATGCAGCTCGGCGCCGATCTGCTGGTGTTCGACCCCGATCTGACCCCGGGGCAGGCGCGCGCCATCAGCGACCGCACCGAGATCAAGGTCATCGATCGCACCATGCTGATCCTCGACATCTTCGCCCAGCGCGCCACCAGCGCCGACGGCAAGCTGCAGGTCGAGCTGGCGCAGCTCAAGTACACCCTGCCCCGCCTGGTCGAGAAGAACACCATGATGTCGCGCCTGACCGGCGGCATCGGCGGGCGCGGCCCCGGCGAGACCAAGCTCGAGATCAACCGGCGCCGCGCGCGCGAGCGCATCCAGCGCCTGGAGAAGCAGATCGAGTCCCTGTCCAAGCAGCGCGGCCTGCGCCGCGAGCGCCGCACCACGCGCAACCTGCCCATCGTGTCGATCGTCGGCTACACCAACGCCGGCAAGTCGACGCTGCTGAACACGCTGACCGACGGCCAGGTCCTGGTCGAGGACAAGCTGTTCGCCACACTGGATCCGGCCAGCCGGCGCCTGCGCTTCCCGCGCGAGCGCGAGGTCATCCTGACCGACACCGTCGGCTTCATCCGCGAGCTGCCCAGGGACCTGGTCAACGCCTTCCGCGCCACCCTGGAGGAGCTCGGCGACTCCGACCTCCTGCTGCACGTGGTCGACGGCGCCGATCCCGACCATGTGCAGCACATCCGCGCCGTCGAGCGCATCCTCGAGGAGCTCGAGCTGCACGACAAGCCGCGCGTCCTCCTCTTCAACAAGAGCGACCTCGGGCCCGGCGTGGCCGACGCCGCGGCCGACGCCAGCGCGTTCGCCATCAGCGCGCAGGACGCCAGCACGCTGTCGCGCGTGCTCGGCGAGATCGAGACCCGCCTGTGGCACAAGCCGCAGGTCGGGGGCATGGCCCGCGACGCCGCGCTGATGGAGTAGCGCCGAGCTGGCGCGACGGGCGCCGACTACTTCTTCGGCGTGGCCTTGAGGATGACCTTGTTGTCCTTGATGGCGACGCTGAAGTCGACCGCGCGCGCGTTGTGCTGCTGGCTGACCGCGGTGGCGGTGCGCTCGACGGTCTTGGCCAGGGCCTCGAAGCTGACCTTGTCGACGGGCTCGCCGACCTGCTTCTTGGCGCTGACGTACTTCTGATAGAGGTCGCGCATCTGCGCCTCGCTGGGGGCCGGGTTGCCCACAGGGGCGGCGGGAGGCGGACGCGGCGCCATCGGCATGCCGGGCGACGACTCGGCGCGCTTGGCGGCCTGCATGCGCGGCAGCGTGATGCGACGGGGCGTGCGATGCGGCATGCTCGGCGCTCGGCTGGGCGCCGCCACCGGGGGCGGCAGCATGTCCGCGATCGGGGTCGGCACCCCGGGCACGCGCACCGCGGCGGGCATGCCGGGGGGCCGGTGCAGCGGTGCACCTGGGGGCGCGCCGGCGGCGCCTGGCGGCGGCGCGGCCGGCGGCGGCATGCCGGGCATCGGGGGCAGCGGTGCGGGCCGAGGCGGTGCCGGCGCGAGGCCGCCGCCGCTGGCGCTGGCGCGGCTGGGCGGCACGAAGCCCTCGGGCATCACGCCGCGACGCGCCGCGGGCAGATCGCGCACGGTCTGATCGGGCCACGGCCCCCCAGGCATGGTGTCGTCGGGCGAGCGGGTCGCGGCGGGCAGGTCACGCTGGGTCTCGTCCGGGCGGCCGGCGCGCGGCAGCTCGCGCTGGGTGGCGTCGCTGGTGGCGGCCCCGAACATGCCCGACATGCTGACCTGCTGCGTCGACGGCGCGGCGGCGAACTCGCCGCTGGGGGAGTCGAACGGGCTCGGGCTGGCCACGGTGCGCGGCGCCCGGGTGTCGGCGATGGAGTCGAACAGCGAGTCGATGTCGTCGAAGCCGGCCGACAGCTCGCTGCCGAAGGGTTCGCCATCGGAGGGGTCGAAGGCCGCCGACATCTGCTCCTCGACGCGGGCCTTCTCCTTCTCGGCGACGCGGGCGGCGGCGGCGTTGCGCTTCATCTCGTCGGGCAGCTCGAGGCCGCGGCGCGCCATGTTGCGCTGGGCGCGCGCGATGTCGCGGATATAGGTCCCGTTCGCGATCTGCGAGCAGGTCCGGTTCCAGTAGGTGGTGTAGACATTCCACTTCTGATTCAAGGTGTTGAACCGGAAGCGGATGCCGGTGTTGCGGATGTTCTTCTGCGCGATGTCGAGCATGACGCGCTGGATCTCGCGCCGCGCCACCAGCGGCTCCAGCTTCTGGAGGCCGAGGAAGTACTGCTCGTAGAGCACCTTCAGGCGATCGATGCGCTGCTGGAGGTCATCCAGCAGTTCGTCGATGCTGGGCTCCTTCTTGTTCTTGCTGGAGTCGATCACCCCGCGTCATGGTAGCACGGTTGCGGGTACCCCTCCCGCGTGGTAACAGGCGGGCCGATGTCCGCGTCCCGAATCATGAAGTTCGCGCTGCTGCTGATGCTGGCCATGCCGCTGCTGGGGTGCGCCCCCGAGGAGGCCAAGCACAAGGCGGCCGGCAACGTGCTGTTCAAGCGCAAGGACTTCGTGGGCGCCGAACGCGAGTACCGCAAGGCGGTGGCGGCCAAGCCGCGTGACGCCGGGGCGCACGTCCTCCTGGCCGAGGCGCTGTTCAACCAGCAGCGCCTGGGCGACGCGCGCGCCGAGTTCGAGCAGGCGCTGGAGCTGAAGCCGAAGTCGCCCGACGCCCACAAGGGGCTGGCCGAGGTCCTGCTGGGGCAGGCTCCGGTGGGCGACGCCGCCGCGGTCGACGCCGCGCTGCCGCACCTCGACGCCGTGCTCGCCGAGCGCCCCGGGGACCTGGTCACGCTGGTGTACAGCGCCAAGCTGGTGGCCATGAAGGCGGCCCGGCTGCCCGACGCGACGGCCAAGCTGGCGGCCTTCGACGACGCCGTGGCCCGGCTGGAGCGCGCGCGCCGGGTGCGCGCCGCCGAGCTGGCAGTGCACTACGAGCTGGCCATCATGCTGGCCAAGCGCGCGGCGGCGCTGCGGGCTGCGCAGGCGCCGGCCGACTGGCAGGCGCGCGCCAGCGCCGACGACAGCGCGGCGACCGCGGCGCTTGCCGAGCTGGAGCGCCGCGCCCCCGGCAGCTATGTGGTGCCCTACGGGCGCGCGGTGACCGCGATGGTGGCGGGCAAGGCCGACGAGGCGCTGGCCGCCCTGGGCGAGGCGCTGGCGCGGCCCGATGCCCAGGCCGAGGTCGCGCTGACCGACTCGCACTTCGAGGGTTTGCGGGGGGATCCGCGGTTTCAGGCCCTGGTGAAGAAGCCGTAGCCCGGCGCGCCGGGGTTCTGCTACGTTCCGCGGTCGGTGTTCCAGTGTCGGTCCTGTACTTCCTTCTGATGGTGGGTGTCCTCGTGTTCGTCCACGAGGCCGGTCACTTCGTCGCGGCCAAGGTGTTCGGCGTGCGCGTCACCATCTTCTCGCTCGGGTTCGGGCGGCGCGCGGCGGGCATCCGCCTGGGCGAGACGGAGTATCGGCTGTCGTGGATCCCGCTCGGCGGCTATGTGCGCCTGCTGATGGACGACGCCCGGCTGACCCCGGCCGAGCGCGCGCAGTCGTTCACCACCCAGAAGCTGTGGAAGCGCGTGACGATCACGCTGGCGGGGCCGGCGGCCAACTTCCTGCTCGCGGTCGGGATCTACTTCTCTTTCTTCGCCGGCCACACCCACCTGCGCGCGCCCACCATCGGCGCGGTGTTCGCGGGCCAGCCCGCGGCGCTGGGGGGCCTGATGCCCGGCGACGAGGTTCTCAGCGTCGACGGCGACGACGTCAGCTACTGGGACCAGGTCGAGGACCACATCAGCGAGCACCGCGGGCGCACCCTGCGCTTCCGCGTCCGCCGCGGCGATGGCGAGCTGGAGCGCTTCGTGACCCCGCAGAGCCACGTCCTGCGCGACCGCCTCGGGCGCGAGAAGCAGGTCGGCTGGATCGGGATCTCGCAGCAGGCGTTCCGGCCCCAGATCGGCGTCATTGATCCGGCGTCGCCGGCCGGGCGCGCCGGGCTGCGCACCGGGGACCTCATCACCACGGTCAACAACCGCCCCGTGCGCAGCTGGTCGGAGGCCGAGCGCCTGCTGACGTCGCGCACCGGGGCCAGCCTGAACATCACCTTCCTGCGCGGCGAGCGGCCGCGCTGGGGCTTCGCGGATGTGCGCACCTACCAGGCCGGTGTGGCGACGGTGTGGCCCGACGCGGTGCCGCAGAGCGGCAGCCAGACCGCGCTGCACTACCAGACCGGGATCGCGTCGGCCGAGCTGTTCGTGGCCGAGGTCGAGCCCGGCTCGCCGGCGGAGCGCATCGGGCTGGCGGTCGGCGCGCGCGTGACCGCGCTGGATGGCCGGCCGATCCAGCACTGGCTGCTGCTGGAGGACGCGCTGCTGGCGGCGCCCGATCGCGAGTTCGAGCTGACCTGGGAGGCGCCCGGTGGCGTCGCCACCAGCAAGCGCTTCACCCAGCAGACGCGCCACGAGCGCGACGAGTACAAGCAGGATCGCGAGCGCCTGGTGTTCGGCGCGCGCAACGACTTCCTGCCCGCGGATCCCGAGCTGCGCCCCATCCGCGGTCGCCTGGGCTACGCGGCGGGCAAGGCCATCCTGCACACCGGCCACACCATCGCGGCCATGGTCACCGGGATCGCGGCGCTGCTGACCGGCGACGAGCCCAGCACCAAGGTCGGCGGGCCGGTCATGCTGTATCACATCACCAACGTGTCGGCCGAGAAGGGCTTCGACTCGTTCATGCTGATGCTGGCGCTGATCAGCGTGAACCTGGGACTGCTCAACCTGCTGCCGCTGCCGCAGCTGGACGGCGGGCAGCTGGTGCAGACGGTGCTGGCCTCGGTGCGCCGGCAGCAGCTGTCGCCGCGCACGCGCGAGGCCGTGGCCATGGCGGGCCTGGTGGTCATCATCTCGCTGGCGGTGCTGGCGCTGCGCAACGACATCGTGCGCTTCGTCATCCGGTGAGGCGGTAGGCGCGTGCTGCTGGCCCTGGATACGTCGACGCGGACGGCGTCGGTGGCGCTGCTGGGCGGGCCGCGCGTGATCGAGCGCACCGCCGAGGTGACCACCCACGACGACACCCTGCTGGGCATGATCGACGAGGTCGTGCGCGCGGCGGGGGCGCGGCGGGCCGAGCTGGCGGCCATCGCGGTGGGCGCCGGGCCGGGGTCGTACACCGGGCTGCGCATCGGGATGGCGACCGCCAAGGGGCTGTGCCTCGGGCTGGGGCGGCCGCTCGTGCTGGTGTCGTCGCTGGCGGCGGTGGCGCATGCCGCCGGGGGCGACTGCGCGGTGGTGCTGGACGCTGGCAAGGGACAGGCGTTTTTCGGGCTGTTTCGTGCCGGTGTCGCCGTCAGCCCCGAGGTCGTGCTGCCGCCGAGCGGGCTGGCCGCGGAGCTCGCGGCGCGGCTGCCGGGTGCGGGGTTCGAGGTCGACGTCGGCGCAGGTGCTGGTGCGGGTGCGAGTGGCGCGCTGCGCCTGGCAGGTGACGGCGCGCGGCTGTTCCCCGAGGCCGCCGCGCTGGGCCAGCTGGTGCACGGTGAAAGGCCGCACGCTCGTGACGTCGGGGCGCTGGCGGCGCTGCGCCTGGCCCGCGGCGAGTCCGACCCGCTGGCGACCGCGGAGCCTCGCTATGCCGCCGAGTGGCAGCCCACGGTGAAGTCCAGCCTTGCGCGTTGACCGCGCGATCCCCCGGCGCTAGCCTTGTGGTGGGCGTGGGCCCTCTGGAGGAGCGCGGGATGGACATTGAACAGCTCAGGCGGCTGGAGGACGAGCACAAGGATCTGGAACGACGACTGGCCGAGCTGGAGAAACACCGCTACCTGAGCCCCCGCGAGCAGCAAGAGCGCGTCACCCTGAAGAAGCTGAAGCTGGCCAAGAAGGACGCCATCCAGCGCATGTCGCGCTGAGGCAGTGCCCGTGCCGGTGCCAGCCCCGTGCCCGTGAGCGACGGCGCCGACCCGTCCGACGCGGCCGCCCGCGCCGCGCTGGAGAAGTTCCGCCAGTCGGGCATTCGCATCGATCGCGAAGGCGCCTTCTGGCACGAGGGCGCGCTGATCGAGCACCCCCGCATCGTCGCCACCTTCAGACGCTGGCTGGACCGGCTGCCGCCGCCCGATGGCCGCCACGTGCTGCGGCTGGACGACACCCGCTATGTCTATGTGGACTGCGACGACGCCCCGCTGCTGGCGCGCTCGCTGCGCTGGGACGGCGACCGGGCCTGGCTGATGCTGGCCGGCGGCGACGAGCTCGAGCTGGATTATGCGAAAATCCGGCTGGATCCAGCGCGTGGCGGGGCCGCCTACGCGGCCGCCCAGGGCCGGCCCCGGCTGGAGGTCCGACTGGCGCCCCAGGCCTGGAGCCAGCTCTGCGAGCGGGTCAGCGAGGCCGAGGGCGGCGCCGGCGGGCCGGTGCTCGACGCGCATGGACAGCGCTGGCCGATTTCACTAAGGTAGGCGCCATGGCGATGCCTCTGGAGATGGTCAAGGATGGCCTTTCGTACCTGCGCGCGAACCCGCTGTTCCTGGTTCGTGCGGCGCGCAACGCGGCGCGGCTTCGCCTGGGCATCCCCATCGATGCGCTGCGCTGGCTGGTCGAGCACCGTCCCAAGGGCGGCAAGGGCCCCGAGAGCATCGAGCTGTACGCCGCGCCGCCCGCGCTGGGCGTCGGCGCCACCGTCGATCTTTTCGGCACCAAGCTGGGCATCTCGTCGAGCATCGAGATCGACTCGATCGATGCCAACGAGGACGCGCTGCGCGTGGTGCTGCGGGTGCGCGACCTCAAGGTCGATGCGCCCAAGGGCAGCCCGGCGGCGATGATGCTGGGCTCGATGGATCTGTCCAAGCCGGGCAACCTGATGGGCATGATGCCGCAGAAGCCGCCCGCGCTGGTCGAGGCCTCGGGGGATCGCTTCGTGCTCGACCTGCTCAAGGTGCCCAAGCTGGCCGCCAACAAGGGGCTGAAGCGGCTGCTGGCGCTGGTGGCCGACGTCATCGTCATCAAGGACGTGCGCACCGAGGGCGACATGCTGGTGGTCGGCTTCAAGGTCAACGCCCGCGCGCTGCCGCTGGCGCTGGCGCGGCTGCGCGCCTCGAACTGAACCGGACCCGGCCGGCGTAGGACCTCGGAATGGTGATCGTCTGGGGGCGCAAGCTGGCGGGGTATGTGGGCGCGGTGCACGGGCACCACGCGGCCACGCGCTATTTTCACCTGTTCTGGCTGCCGCTGTTCCCCATCGGCTTCGTGTGGATCACCGGGCGCAACGCCGAGGGGCTGATCGAGGGCCACCCGGCGCGGGTGTCGTGGCGCAGCCTGGCTGCGGGCTATCTGCGCTGGTGGGGCAGCCTGGCGGCGCTCAGCTTCGTGGGCGGCGTGGTGCTGTGGCACCCGACGCAGATGCTGGCGACGGCGCCGCTGACCGCGCTGATGCTGCTGTCGTGGAGCTGGCGTCGGGTGCGCAGCCCGGCGGAGCTGCGCGAGCGCGAGCTGTTCGAGGCCGCGGTCGGGACCTACTGCGATCCCGACCTGCTCATCATGCCGATGGTGCGTGAGCTGCGGCGCCAGCTGGAGCAGACCTGGGGGCAGAAGTGGCCGTCGCTGTCGCCGCAGGACGTGGCCAGGCGCGGGGCGACCGACCCGGCGCAGGTGGCGGGGGCATATGCGCTGCTCCGGCTGTCGGCGCGCGAGGCCGGCGGCGACAAGCGGCGCGAGCTGACCGCGCTGGCGCGCAAGCTGGCGACGCGCGAGAAGGCCGCGATGTCGGCCGGCGCCGGGCCGTATCGCAAGAGCACGTTCGGCGCCATCTGACCGCGAGGCCGCGGCTGCGGCTGCGGCTAGGCCTGCGAGGTCGCGCGCGCGGCGTCGATGGCGGGCAGCGACTGCGAGGCGTCGGTCGCCAGCGGCAGCGTCAGCATGAAGCGCGACCCCGGGCGGCCGTCGGCGCGGCTGGCCACGGTGACGTCGCCGCCGTGGTCGAGCAGGATCTTCTTCACGATGGCCAGGCCGAGGCCGGTGCCGCGCTCCTTGGTGGTGAAGTAGGGATCGAAGATGCGCTCGCGCAGCTCGGCGGGCACGCCGGGGCCGTCGTCGTCGACGGTCAGGGTCGCGCGCCCGCCGTCGCTGTGCACGGTGACCTCGGCGCGGCCCTTGGCGCCGCCGGCCTCCAGGGCGTTGTCGATCAGGTTGACCAGCGCGCGCTTGAGCAGCTGCTTGTCGCCGACCACGCGGATGGGGCCGTCACCGCTGTAGCTGGCGCGACCGTCGAAGTCGGCGTTCATGCGCAGGGTATCCTCGGCCAGCACGGCGAGGTCGAGCGGCGCTGGTTCGACGCGGGGCAGCTTGGCGAAGGCGCTGAAGTCGTCGACCAGGCGGCGCAGGGTGCCGATCTCCTCGCCGACGATCTCGGCGGCGTCGGCGAGCAGGCGCTTGAAGCGGGGATCGTCGCCGGCATAGCTGGTCGATAGCTGCTGCACCGCGAGCTGGATCGGCGTCAGCGGGTTCTTGATCTCGTGGGCCAGGCGGCGCGCCACGTCCTGCCAGGCGCCGATCTTCTGCAGATACGTGATCTGCGCGCGGCTGTGGCCGAGCTCGCGCAGCATCTCGTTCCAGGCCCGGCCCAGCTCGGCGATCTCGTCCTTGCCGGTGACGGGCACCTCGGCGGCCAGGTCGCCGCCGGCCAGCTTGCGCGTGGCCACCGCCAGCTCGCCCACGGCGCCGACCGCGCGGCGCGCCAGCAGCCAGCCCAGCAGGCCCACCAGCAGCACCACGCCGCCCATCAGCAGCAGGAAGACGTTGCGGTAGGGTCGCTGCAGATCGTCGTGGATCTGGCCCAGGCTGCGCCGCGCGATGGCGAAGTCGCCCAGCGCCTGGTGCTCGCGGAAGGGCGCCCACGGCGTCGCGAAGGTCAGCTCCAGGCGGGCGCCCGGGCGCGGCGGCTCGGCCAGCGCCACCTGCTGGTCGAGCGTGCGCATGTCCTGGCCCTTGAAGCGATCGCCGAGCTCCAGCACCGCCAGCGGCGCCGCCTCACCGGGGCCGCCCGCGAACAGCGCCAGCCGCGTCAGCGCGGGCTCGCCCGGGGCCAGCGCCAGCAGAGTGCGCCGCGCCAGCTCGGGGTCGGCAGCGGCGGCGGCGTTGCGCACCAGCGGCGACGACGCCAGGCGCTCGGCGGCCTCGTGGAACTCGTGCTTGCGCGCGGCGAACAGCGCCTGGTAGGCGCGCGAGGCGGACTCGATGGGGACCCGGGCCAGCTCGGACTCGCCGCGCAGGACGTTGACCTCGGCGGCGATGACCAGCTCGAACAGGACCACGGCGGCCAGCAGCGGCACCAGCGCGGTGACCAGCAGCGCGGCCATGATCTTCCAGCCGAAGCGCCCGAGCACATGCTTGCGCCGCCTGGGCTGCGCCTTCATGGCGTGCCCGCCTTGGCGGGCGCGGGGGTCGGACGCGGGCTGGCGCTCGGGCGCGGCGAGGCCGGGGCCTTGGGCTTGTCCTTGGGTCGATAGAACGGCTGCGAGCGGAAGCGCAGCGCGCGGTCGGCCTGCGCCACCTTGGGGTTGACGAAGATCGACACGAACGAGCCGAAGAAGGCGTCGGCGCCGCCCAGGCGTGACCGGTTGGGCCGCGACAGCCAGCGCCGCACCTCGGCCAGCAGCTCGTCCGACACCGGGTTGACCTCGATGATGACGGCCAGGAAGTGGTTGATCCCCGGCGGCACCAGCACGCTGGGCACCAGCGGCAGCTGCACCACCGTGGTCAGGTCGCGGATGGCCTCCTCGCGCGTCTTGCGCTTGAAGTTGAGCTCGCCGCGCGGGTCGCGGATGCGGATGACATAGACCTCGTCCCACAGATCGTAGGCGGCCTGGATGGTCACCACGCTCAGCGTGATCGGCTTCTCGGTGCGGTCGCGATACACGTAGGCGCGCAGCACCACGGTGGTCACGAAGCCGCTCTTGAGCTTGCTGACCAGCTCGCGATCGATGAGGTCGGGGAAGCTGAGCGTGGTCTGGATGACCGCGTTCTTCTCCTCGAAGCGCAGCACCCGGGTGGTGACCTCGCCGTCGTCATCGTCGTCGGCCTGGGCCCGCGCGCTGGCGCACAGCGCCAGCACCAGCACGGCAGCGAGCGCACCCGACCGCCACATCAGAACGGCAACCGTCCCAGGGTGTTGCCCAGCGACAGCTCGAACACGCCCACGTAGGTGTCGAAGCGCAGGCCGACGTCGAAGGTCAGATCCACCGGCAGCGCCTGCGCCAGGTTGCGATCGCGCACGCGCAGGTGGTCGGCGTCGGACAGCCCGAACACGCCGACGCCGACGAAGAGGTCGCCGCCGAACAGGTGGCCGCTGCGCCGGAACAGGCGGTGCGCGTACTCCACGCTGGTCAGGCCGGCCAGCACGCCGTAGCGCTGGCGATCGATGTCGGTGCCGAAGAAGTCGCGCGCCGGCTCGGTCGACATCACCAGGCCGAGTGGCCGCCCGGGCACCAGGCGGGTCAGGTCGCCGACATGGAAGCGGTCGAAGCTGGGGGCGTCGCCGATGATGATGCCGCCGCCGAAGCGCAGCCCGAGCGCGCCGCGCCGCCCCACGCGCAGCCACTTCTCGAACGACAGCGTCGCCTTGGCGAAGTCGTAGCTGGAGCCGAGCAGCCGCGGCGCCCACTCGCCGGTGAAGGCCAGCCGGGTGCCCGAGCGCGGCAGGATGGGGTCGGGCCGGGTGTCGAGCTCGAAGGCGCCGGTCAGCGACGACACCGTGGTGCGCCCGGGCAGCATGGCCAGGTCGACGCGGGCCTCGCTGCCGTCGGGGAAGCTCTGCGTGGGGGCGTCGGGCAGGTCGGCGCCGACCGACTCGAAGCGATAGCCCGCGGCCATGCGCGAGGTGCGCGACAGATCCAGCCCGAGCCCCAGCGTGCCGCCGACGCGCGAGTAGCGGAAGCCGCGGAAGTTGGCCGGCGAGCCGTCGGAGCCGCGCCCGCTGACACGGTAGAAGTCGACCGCGCGGTTGTACAGGAGCTCGACGCGGGCCTCGGCGGTCGAGCCGACGAAGCTGGGGTCGGACACCCGCAGCCGGTAGGCCTGCTGCAGGCCCGAGACGCCGGCCACCTCGGGTTCGCTGCCGATGACGAAGGCGGCGCCGACCCCGACGCCGCGGCCCAGGAAGTTGGAGTCGCTGCCGTCGAGGCCGCCCCAGAACGAGGTCGCCTCGCTGCCGCCCAGGAAGATGCTGTTCAGGATCAGGGTGCCGCGCTCGACGACGTCGACCACCAGGATGACGTCGCCGCGCGCCGCGCCCTTCTCCAGCGACAGGCGCACATCGAGAAAGTAGCCCAGCGACAAGAGGCGCACGCGCGCCTCGGCCACCCGCGGATCCCCCGCGGTGACCAGGTCGCCGACGTGCAGCAGGAGATCGCGCATGATCAGCGAGCGCGCCGTCTTGCGATTGCCGCGCACGGTGACGGCCTGGATGCGGTAGCTGGGGCCGAAGACCTCGAGGCCGGCGCTGGCCTCGAGGCGCGCCTCGGCGACCCCGGCGGCGGGCTCGGCGGGCAGCTCGTCGCCGCCTGCGCGCGCGCGGGCGCCGCACAGCAGGACCCCGGCGAGCACCAGGACCGTCGCGCGCATGGCCGGCGCCGTCATGTCATCGCGACGGCAGTGCGCCGCTCTTGAGCCGGTCGAGGAAGACCTGCGCCAGGTGGCCCAGCGTCAGCTCGACCCGGGCGCGCTCGGCACGCTCGCGCGCCAGGCGCATCATGGGGCGACACAGGTTCTCCTCGTCGAAGGTCTGGCCGCCCTGCTGCTCGAAGACCTGGCCCACGATGCGCCAGCGGCCCATGTAGCGCTGCATGGTGTACTCGATGGCGCGCACGCCCGACCAGCCCTCGCGCGCGCCCTGCACCGAGACCCGGGTGATGGCGCGGCCGCCGGTGGCGCCCACGCGGCCGTCCTCGAGGTGCACGTCGGCGCCCAGGAAGGCCTCGCGCTCCTCGGCGGCGCCGCGCTCCCAGCTGACCTGGAAGGCGCGCCCCAGGGTGGCGCGGTCGGCCGGGGTGCCGAGGTCCCACAGGTCGCCAGCGCAGCGGCGCGCCAGCGCGGGGAAGTCGATGATGCCGGCGGCGGCCTTGAAGTCGCCCTTCTGGCGCAGCTCGAAGAACTTCTGGACCGCCTGGCTGGGCGTGCCGCGCGCCCCCGGCACCCGCTTGCGCGAGCATCCGGCTGGCAACACCGCCAGCAGCACTGCACCGAAGAGGACACCGAGACCGACCCGCGTTCGCACGCCCATCGCGCAGGAAGTATACTCTGTGCGTGCGTGTGAGGCCTGCTGCGTTGCTGCTGGTTGCGATCTGCGTCACGGCAGGTGCCGGGTGCACCGACGTGCGCGGCTACCACGGCTCCTGGCAGGGCGCGGTGGTCGATTCCCCCAGCGCCCAGGTGCGCGAGGGCTTCGCCGCCACGGTGACCGCGACGCTGAGCCTGGAGCGCGTCGACACCAAGGACATCGCCGGGCGCGTCAGCACCAGCGACGGCCTCCTGGTCGACGCGCCACTGGTGCCCATCCGGCCCGCCGCCAACGACGTCCTCGGCGACATCAGCTTCGCCGGCGATCCACTGCGGACCTACTTCACGTCGGCGGCCACCACCGACGGACGCGGCGCCGCCCTGGTCCTGGTCAGCCTGCTGCCCGGCGACCGCGCCGAGCTCCGCATCCTGCGCCCCGCCAGCCTCTACGGCGTCTTCCGCCTCCGCCGCGACTGACCCCCCTCCGTCATTCCCATTGCCTGTTGCCTGTCACCTGTGACCTGTTCCTCCGTCCGTCAGTTCTTGCACCGCACCGGCCGCTTCCCCGGCAACTTGATCCGCGCCGGCGTCACCCACTCCGCCGCCCGCAGGATCCCCCCGCGCGCCCGCAGCCGCGCCACCACCGCCTCACGCAGCGGCTCACCAGCCTCGTCGATGACCGCCTTGTCGGCCTTGCCGAAATCGTCGCCCCCCGTGGCCAGGAAGTCACTGGTCAGGATCTGCAAGCTGTCGCCATCCGCGATCGGCGTCGCCTTCCCCTTCGCCTTGCCCACCCGCAGCAGCGTGACCTCCAGCTTGCCCCTCGCGCACACCGCCTCCACCGTGACCCCGGCCAGCGACAGGATCCCCCCCGTGCTGCCGAGGTTGCGCTTGACCAGCGCGCGCAGCTGGCGCCCGGTCATGGTCAGCCGCGCGAAGCGGTTGTCGAACGGCTGCGCGTCATAGACCGACCCATACGTCAGCGGCCCCGCCGGCAGATCCGCGCGCAGGCCGCCGCCGTTGGTGATGGCGATGTCGGCGTCGGCGCCGGCCTCCAGCATCAAGGTCGCGACCAGGTTGCCCAGCGCCGACTCGGCGTCATAGTCGCGCTTCATCGGCCCCTCCAGGGTGACGCCCAGCGGCTCGCCCCGGCGCGCCGCGGCGGCCTCGACCGCGGGCGTGATGATCTTCTCGATGGCGGCGTCAGGCACCACCTGCACGCCCTGGTAGCTCTCGTCCTCGACCGACTGGGGCGGGAAGATCTTCACCGCGCTGACCCGCTTGCCGGCGCGATCCCAGGTCAGATCCACGCGCCCGAAGGCCTTGCCGTTGGCGAACGACTGCACGATGGCGATGCCGTTGACGCGGTGGGCGACACCCTGGTGGGTGTGGCCGCCCACGATGACATCGACCGCGCCCGCGGGCAGCGCGCGCGCGACCTCGAAGATCTCCTCGCGCTGATCGCAGCTATCGAGCTCGTCGGGCGCGCTGGCGTCCAGCTTGCCGCACTTGCCCCCCGCGTGCGCCGTCACCACCACCACCTGGGCCCCTCGCGCGCGCAGGGCGGCCGCCTCGGTTGCGATGACCTCGGCCAGCGGCGCCACCGCCAGCCCGGCGAAGTTGGCCGCCATCGTCGTGCGCGGGGTCGACTCGGTGCTGATGCCGATGATGCCGATCTGGAGGCCGCCGCGCTCCAGCTGGCGCGTCGCCGCCACGTTGTCCCACGCCGGTAGCGCGCCGGTCGCGGCGTCACGCAGGTTGGCCGACAGGAACGGGAACGCCCCCTTGGCCTGCGCGGCACGCGCCCGCAGGGCCCCCTGCGCGTCCTCCCCCGCCTTGGCCACCGCCGCGGGGCCGACCGGGCCATAGTCGAACTCGTGGTTGCCGATGGCGACGGCGTCGTAACCCAGGGCGCGATAGGCCGCGACCACGACCTCGCCCTCGACCCCGTTGGACTCCAGCGTGCCCTGGAACATGTCGCCGCCATCGACCAGCAGCACTGGCCGCACCGCGCGCAGCAGGGTCACAAAGCCGCCGAGGCGCGGCAGCGTGGTGATCCGTCCGTGCAGGTCGGACGTACCGATGACGGACAGCTCCAGGAAGGGCGCCGGTGCGGGCGTCGGCGACACCGACGGCGACGGCGACACCATGCTCGGCGACGGCGAAGCACTCGGGACCACCTTGGGGCGAACCCGTGCCCCCCCATCACTGCATCCGAACAGAACCGAGATCGCGGCTGCGGCGCATATCGCTCTCATGCGCTGGCAGCTTAACGTCATTTGCTCCACCTACCCACGCGGGAGTACGCTTGCCGACGACCATGAGCCCCTCGCGCCGCCTGATGACCGTCCTGGCCCTGTGCTCGCTGACCGGGCTCGTCCAGGCGGCCCCCGCGGCCAAGCCCGCGCCGACCCCGGCCAAGCCCGCTCCCAAGCCCACCCCTGCACCGGCGCCGCCCGCGCCCACCGGCCCCGCCGCCGAGAAGGCAGAGCTCCTGCGCGAGGCCGCGCGCAACCTCGACAAGGCCGCCAGCGCGCTGGCCAAGGGGCAGAAGTCGCTGGCCGAGCAGTTCTTCAGCTTCGCCGAGAACATCGTCGGGCCCGACGCGCTGGTCGATCTGGCGCCGCTGTTCCGCGAGGGCGCCCCGCCGCGCATCACCACCCCGCTCAAGAAGCTGCCCATGGACACCCCGGCGCAGCCCGCGGTGGTCGGCGGCTCGGATGACGACGAACCCGAGGCCAAGCCGCAGAAGGGCTCGCTGACCGGCAGCATCAAGCTCGAGGGCAAGGGCGCCGGCGAGTCCATCGGCGTGGTCACGCTGACGCCGACCTCCGGCAAGACCAAGAAGCGCAGCCCCAAGCAGCGCATCGTCGAGCAGCGCGGCCGCCAGTTCGCGCCGCACATCCTGGCGGTCCCGGTCGGCTCCACCGTCGCGTTCCCGAACTTCGACAACCTCTATCACAACGTCTTCTCGCTCTCGGAGCCGCGCCGCTTCGATCTCGGCCTGTACAAGAACGGCGAGTCGCGCGAGATCACCTTCGACAAAGAGGGCGTGGTGCGCCTGGGCTGCAACCTGCACGCGAACATGTCGGCCTGGGTCGTCGTGGTCTCGGCGCCGCACTACGCCATCACCGACGCCACCGGCAAGTTCAGCTTCAAGAGCCTGACGCCCGGCAAGTACAAGATGCAGGCCTGGAGCGAGCGCAGCAAGGCGCCGGTCACGCAGGACATCGTGATCAAGGCCGGCGCCAACGAGGTGTCGGCGTCGCTGGAGGCTGGCGCGGCCGGCTCCACCGACAAGTTCGGAGCCCCACGTGGCCAGAGCCCCTAGCATCATCGTCGCCGTGGTCGGGCTGGCCGGTGCAGCCGGACTGGCGGCCCTGGCCTTCACCCAGAAGCCGGTCGAGGGCAAGAACCGCCCCGCGCTGGAGGCGGTCGCACGCGACCTCGACGGCAAGCTGCGCGAGACCCGCGCCGGGCTGCGCTCGCGCGCCAGCACGCTGGCCGATCTGCAGGTGCTCAAGGACGCCGTGGCCAGCGATCTGCTCACGGTGCAGGACATGGCCAACCGCGAGCTGTCGTTCCGCACCCGCCCGGGCGAGACCATCGAGATCGCCCAGGTCGAGGTCGGCGGCCGCGTCATGCCGCTGCTCAAGCTGCCCCCCGATGGCCCGGCCTCGCCGCCGCTGGACGCCCCGGGCACGCACCTCATGCGCGCCGGCAGCGGCCTGGCGGTGTCGGAGGTCGAGAACGTCGACAACACCGCGCGCAAGGACGCCATCGCGCGCGGGGTCATCGCGGTGTCCTGGCAGGTTGACACTGCGTCAATACAAAAGCGCCTGGAAGAGCTGGGTGTGGGCGCGCGCTTCGAGGCCGAGGGCGAGCCAGTGGCGATGGGCAGCCGGGCCATCGCGGCCGGCGCGCGCACCCTGACGCTGCCGGTCGCCAGCGACATCGTCAAGGACGCCCGCCTGGTCGCCGAGCTGCCGACCCAGGCGCCCAATCGCATCCCGCTCCTGGCCGCGGCCGCGGGCAGCCTGCTGCTCGGCCTGATCTTCGCGGCGCTGCTGGCCGGTCGCAAGCCGGCCCCGGCCACCGCCCCCGTCCCCGTCGTCGAGGTCACCGCCAAGGCCAAGCCGGCCTCGGACCCCGCCGGGCGCGCCGCCTCGACCCCCGCTGCCCCCGCCACCGCGCGCTCCACCGGCCCCGACGAGTTCGCCGGCGCCACCCCGCTGCCGGTCCCCATCCCGCTGGGCTCGCAGTTCGGCGCCGAGAGCTCGCGGGTCGAGGACGTGCGCCTGAGCCCCTCGGTGCGCACGGTGTCCGCGGTGGCGCCGACCGAGATGGGCGCCCCGGCCTCGGGCGCGCATCCGACCCCGGGCACGCCGCACCGCATCGGGCGCTACACCGTGGTGCGCTCGCTGGGCTCGGGCGGCATGGCCGAGGTCTACCTGGCGCGCGCCACCGGCGAGGCCGGCTTCGAGAAGCTGTTCGCCCTCAAGGTCGTGCACAAGAACCTGGCCCAGCGCCAGAAGGCGGTCGAGCACTTCCTCGACGAGGCCCGCCTGGCGTCGCGCCTGACCCACCCCAACATCGTGCAGATCAGCGACCTCGGCCGCGCCGGCGACGACTACTACATCGCCATGGAGTACATCCAGGGTCGCGATCTCGAGCGCCTCCTGCAGGCCTGCCGCGACCGCCACGAGCAGGTCCCGGTGCGCGTCGCGCTGACCATCCTGCGCAAGGTCTGCGACGGCCTGCACGCCGCCCACACCGCCAAGGACGCCGACGGTCGCCCGCTCGAGCTGGTGCACCGCGACGTCAAGTCGGCCAACGTGCTCTTGTCCAAGGACGGCGCCGTCAAGATCGCAGATTTCGGCATCGCCAAGGCCAACCAGCAGGTGCACAAGACCGCCATGGGCGAGGTCAAGGGCACCGCGGCGTACATGGCGCCCGAGCACCGCATGGGCGAGGTCGTCGATCGCCGCGCCGACGTCTATGGCGTCGGCGCCATCGCCTACGAGCTCCTGACCGGGTCGGAGATCAACCTCGACCTGATGCGCCTGGTGCACCTGGGCAAGGAGGGCTGGCCGCACCTCGACCTGCCCAGCAAGCTGCGCCCCGACCTGCCGGTCGGCTGTGACGACCTGGTGTGGAAGGCGCTGTCGTACGAGCGCGACGATCGCTACCCGACCTGCGAGGCCTTCGAGGAGGCCATCGAGGCGCTGGCCACGCGCCACGGGCTGGGCGCCTCCGACAAGCTGGTGGCGCAGTGGGTCGAGGCCACCCTGCCGCACGTGCACAGCCACGACGACGGCGCCGCCGCCAGCGCCGACCTGGCATGAGCGGCAGCCGCATCCTCGGCCTGCGCGGCATGCTGGAGACGCTGCGCATCTCGGTGCCCACCGTGATCGACGGGCTGCTCGGGCGCGTCACCGTCGAGCGCTGCAACCGGCGCCTCATCGACTGGTCACGCCGCCTCATCGAGCAGGGCGAGATCGAGCTCGAGGTGCGCGGGGCCGACGCCGTCGACTGGGACCACGCCTACGTCATCATGTCGAACCACCAGAGCCTGTACGACATCCCGCTGCTGTACCAGGCGCTGCGCGGCACCGTGCGCATGGTGACCAAGCAGGAGCTGTTCAAGATCCCGATCTGGGGCCGGGCCATGCGCGACGCCGGCTTCGTGCCCATCGATCGCAAGCAGCGCCACAAGGCCATCGAGAGCATCAGCGAGGCCGGGCGCGCCATCCAGCGCGGCACCAACATCTGGATCGCCCCCGAGGGCACCCGCAGCCCCGACGACCACCTGCTGCCCTTCAAGAAGGGCGGCTTCATCCTGGCCCGCGATCTCGGGGTGCCCATCCTGCCGGTGTGCATCGACGGCTCGCGCCACGCGCTGCCGCTGGGCAGCCTGAGCCCGGTGGTCGGACAGCACGTGACGGTGACCATCGGGCCCCCCATCCCGGTGGCCGGCAAGTCGGTCGACGATCTGAGCGCGGAGTTGCGGAGCTGGCTGGAGCAGACGCTGGGACGGGCGGCTACAGGGTCGCCTTCGCAGCGCGCAGCGCGCTGATCTCGTCGGCGCTGAAGCCCAGCTCGGCGAGGACCTCGGCGGTGTGCTGGCCGTGGCGCGGCGGCTCGCTGTGGCCGTCGGGGCCGCCGAACGGGGTCCGGGTCTGCAGCCGGCCGCCGAGCTGGAAGAAGTTGCCGCGCGCCGCGTGCAGGGGGTGCCCGGTCAGCTCCTCGATCTCGAGCACCGGCTCGCAGCAGACGTCGTGGGCCGCGAAGTGCGCGGTCCACTCGTCGCGCGTGCGCGTCTTCAGGATGGCGGCGATCTCGCTGCGGATGGCGTCCTGGCCACTGCCGTCGCGCAGGATCTCGCTCATGTCACCGGCGCGGCCGATGGCGGCGTTGAAGCCCAGCCAGAACTTGGGCTCCAGCGCGCCGACCGAGAACCACTTGCCGTCCTTGCACTCGAACACCCCGTAGCAGGCCAGGCCGCCGTTCAGGGTCTCCTCGCTGCGCCGCGGCGGCTTGCCCGAGGCGTCATAGTTGCCGATCTCGGCCGCCAGCAGCGCCATGGCGCCCTCGGTCATCGACAGATCCAGGTGGCGCGCCTCGCGGTCGCCGCGCGCGCGTGACGCCAGCGCGGCCAGCACCCCGACCGCGCCCCACAGGCCACCGCCCGCGAAGTCGGCGATCTGGATCCCGGGCAGCGCGGGCGCGCCGCCCCGGGCGCCTCCCATGGTCAGCACGCCCGCCAGCGCGATGTAGTTGAGGTCGTGGCCGGCGCGCTCGCGGTAGGGCCCGGTCTGGCCGTAGCCGCTGATCGACAGCAGGATGATGCCGGGGTTGGCCTCGCGCAGCGCCGCGAAGCCGACGCCCAGCTTGTCCATCACGCCGGGGCGGAAGCTCTCGATGACCACGTCGGCCTTGGCGGCCATGCGCAGGAATGCGGCGCGGCCGGCCGGGTTCTTGAGATCCACCGCGACCGAGCGCTTGTCGCGGTTGACCGCGCCGAAGCGCCCGTTGAGCTCGCTGCGCGCTGGGGGCAGCTGCCGCATGTAGTCGCCCGCGCCGGTGTCCTCCACCTTGATCACGGTCGCGCCCAGGTCGCTCAGGATCATGGTGCAGAACGGGCCCGGTAGCAGCCGCGACAGGTCGAGCACCACGATCCCCTTCAGCATCGGCTCCGCCATGACGTTTTTCTCCTGCCGAAAACGACAACGGCGAGGCTCTCGCCCCGCCGCGTCAGAAACTGAATGACTGCTCAGCCCGCGGCGGCGAGCTGGAAGAACTGCTGCAGCTTGGTCGCCAGCATGGGATCGCCGGTGACCTTCAGCTTGCCCTGGAAGTAGAGCTGCATGCCCATCTGCGGGTTCGACAGCATCGACTTGAAGTCCTCGTGCGCGACGTTGATCGTGCACTGCGGAGCCTTGCCCTCACCCTTCACACAGGTGGGCGGATCGGACGTGAGATCGGCGGTCCAGGTGCCACCACCGTCGCCGGTGATCTCGAACTTGTAGATCGCGTTGACGGCCTTCGCCTTGTCGGGGAACTTGGCGAGACCTTCCGGGACCAGCTTGTCGAACAGCTCGGAGGCGTCTTTGGGCTGAGGCACCGACATGGCTTTTCTCCTGATTGGTGGTGACGAGAATTGCGGAATGTTTCGGGGTGTTAACGCGGTTTGGCGCACCTTGTCAATTGATAAGTTCCAGGCCTGGCACCTGCGATCAGTCGGCCCTGGGGTGGAACTTTGGTCGCCCGACCGAAAAATTGGATTCATGGAAATTTTTAATGGACATGGAAACGAGCTTCGGGCAGATTATGAGTCGTTCGAGGGAGTGCTGTTCGAACGCAATCTTTGGGGAGGGTTCCAATGGGCTTTACCGGGGTGAAGGTTTTCTCAGCGACCAAGGCGAAAGAGCGCGAGTTGCTGGGCGAGGCCGTGACCAACTGGCTGCGCAACAATCCGGGCTGCGAGGTGGTCGACAAGATCGTCACGCAGAGCTCGGACTCCGAGTTCCACTGCATGAGCATCACGCTGTTCTACCGCGAAGGTCGCTAGCAGCGACGCGCGGCAGGACACCCGGAGGGCCCAGTTCGCGCTGGGCCTTCTGAGTTTTCGGGGGACGGAAATTCCGCTGGGGCTGGACGGCGCGCGGGTGGGAGCAGCCTGGCTGAGCCCGCCCGGGCTGTGGTGGCCGAGAGCCAGGCTGGACGCTACTTGCGTGTGGCCGCGGCTGCGGCTGCCTTGGCCGCGGCCTGGCGCTCCTTCTTCTTGGCGGCCCAGCCCTCGACGTTCTTCTGCTCGACCCGGGTCAGCGCCAGGGCGCCCGCGGGGACGTCCTTGGTGATGGTGCTGCCAGCCCCGACGTAGGCGCCGGCGCCGACCGTGACCGGTGCGACCAGCTGGCTGTCGGAGCCGATGAAGGCGCCCTCCTCGATGACGGTCTTGAACTTGTTCACGCCGTCGTAGTTGCACGTGATCGTGCCGGCGCCGACGTTGACCTTGGGCCCGATGTCGGCGTCGCCGAGATAGGCCAGGTGGTTGGCCTTGGCGCCGCGACCGAGGCGCGTCTTCTTGGTCTCGACGAAGTTGCCCATGTGGGCGTCGGTCTCGAGCACCGACCCCGGGCGCAGGTGCGCGAACGGCCCGACCTGGGCCGCGGCGCCGATGCTCGACTCGGTGGCGATGGTGTACGGCTTGAGGTGAGCGCCGTCGTCGACCGTGGTGTCCTCCAGCACGCAGCCGGCGTCGATGCGCACGCGCGCGCCGATGCGGGTCTTGCCGCGCAGCACCACGCCCGGCCCGAGCTCGCTGTCGGCCCCGATCTCGATGCCGGCGTCGATGTACGTGCTTCCGGGATCGCGCAGGGTGACGCCGGCGCGGGCGTGGCTGCGCGTGATGCGGCCGCGCAAGATCCCCTCGACAGTGGCCAGGTCGGCGCGGTCGTTGACGCCCAGGACCTGCTCGGGCGGCGCCTCCACGGTGGCGACGCGGCCGCGCGCGGCGGCGGCGGCGGCGACGTCGGTCAGGTACAGCTCGCCCTGCGCGTTGTCGGTGCCCAGGCGCGCCACTGCCTCACGCAAGAACGGCGCCGAGATGCAGTAGATCCCGGCGTTGCCCTCGGTGATCAGGCGCTCGGCGGGGCTGGCATCCTTCTGCTCCACGATGCGCGTCAGGTTGCCCTCGGCGTCGCGCACGATGCGCCCGTAGCCGGTCGGATCGGCCAGCCGGACGGTGACCAGCGCCAGGGTGCCGCTGTCGCGATAGGCCGCCAGCAGCTTGTCGAGCCAGCTGCGCTCCAGCAGCGGGGTGTCGCCGTACAGGATGAGGATGGGGCCGGCCCAGTCGCCCAGCGCGGGCAGCGCCTGCATCACGGCGTGGCCGGTGCCCAGCTGCTTGTCCTGGATGGCGATGTCGACCGCACCGGCGCCGAAGCGGGTGTCGAGCACGTGCTTGACGCGATCGGCCTGGTGGCCGAGGACGGCGACCACCTTGCCGGCGCCCAGCTCGCGCGCGAGGCCGACCGGCCAGGCGATGAGCTCGCGCCCGCAGGCGCGGTGCAGCACCTTGGCGGTGTCGCTCTTCATGCGGGTGCCGAGGCCGGCGGCCAGGATGACGACGGCGAGATCACTCATGGGGCCGGAGTGTAGCGGAACCTGCCCGGAAGGTGCGTGGTAGGGTGAGCCGTGGCGGGGAGTCTGCCGTTTGCGAAGCTGGCCGGGCCGCTGGATGTGGCGCTGGCGGCGGGGCCCGACCCGGCCGCGCGGGTGTGGGCCAGCCGGCTGGTCGATGCCGGCGCCGGCGCCGAGCTGACGCTGCCGGCCGACAGCGTGGACGCGGTGGTCGCGCTGGGCGCCACGCTGCTGGCGCAGTCGCCCTACCTGGCCGCCATGCTGGTGCGCGAGCCGCGCCTGCTGGGGTCGCTGGCGGTGGATCCCTATCTGCGCCGCGAGAAGCCGGCCGGGGTGCTGCGCGACGCCCTGCTGGAGTCGACCAGCGACGCCCGCGACGCCGCCGCGCTGGCGGTGGCGCTGCGCCGCTTCCGCATCCGCGAGTATCTGCGCCTGGGCGCGCGCGAGGCCGGCTATGGCTCGCCGGTCGAGGTCGGGCGCGAGCTGGCGGCGCTGGCCGATGCCGCCTTCGAGGCCGCGGTCGAGTGGCACGCCAAGCAGCTGGCGCGGCGCGCGCAGCCGCTGACGGCGGCCGGGCGGCGCTGTCGCTTCGTGGTCATGGGCATGGGCAAGCTGGGCGGCGAGGAGCTCAACTTCTCGTCCGACGTCGACGTGCTGTACCTGTACGAGACCGACGACGGCGCCGCCGGGGCCGACACCCTGCGCGAACATTTCGGGCGCCTGAGCGAGCGCGTCACCCGCAGCATCGGCGACGTCACCGAGGACGGCTTCGTGTTCCGCGTCGATCTGCGCCTGCGTCCCGAGGGGACGCAGGGGCCGCTGTGCTGCTCGCTGGAGGCGGCGGAGCGCTACTACGAGGCCTTCGGGCGCATGTGGGAGCGCCAGGCCTGGCTCAAGGCGCGGCCCATCGCCGGCGACCTGGCGCTGGGCGCCGAGGTGCTGCGCGTGCTGGAGCCGTTCGTGTTTCCGCGCACGACCTCGGTCGACGTCATCACCCACGTGCGCGGCATGCGGCGCGAGATCGCTGCCCAGGCCGGAGCGCGCGAGGCGGCGCGGGCGCTGACCGGCGGCGGCGGCGAGGCCGGGGCGCGGGCCCGTGGCTTCGACCTCAAGCTGGGCGACGGCGGCATCCGCGAGATCGAGTTCTTCACCCAGGCGCTGCAGATGCTGCACGCCGGCAAGCGGCCCCAGCTGCGCCAGCGCGGCACCCTGCGCGCGCTGGATCGCCTGCTGTTCGCCGGGCTGGTGTCGGAGCGCGAGCACCGCGCGCTGACCGGGGCCTACGTCTTCCTGCGCAAGCTCGAGCACCGCGTGCAGATGGCCGGCGGCCTGCAGACCCACCGCCTGCCCGACGGCGCCGAGGCCATCGCCGTGCTGGCGCGGCGCCTGGGCTACGCCGACGAGGTCACGCTGACGGTGGCGCTGGACCGCGTGCGCGCCGACGTGCGCCAGATCTACGCCACCCTGCGCGATCCCGAGGCGGACGGCGACGAGGTGCCGGCTGCGGTGCGCGCGCTGTTGGAGCCGCGCCGCCATGGCGCCGAGCTGCACGAGGCGCTGGCCGAGCTGGGCTTCCAGGATCTCGAGGGCGCCGCCTTCGAGCTCGAGCTGGCGCGGGCCAAGCCGGCTTCGCCGCTGGCGCCCGACGCCACGGGGGCAGCGGCGCGCGTGGCCCCGGTGCTGCTGGAGGAGATCTCGCGCTCGCCCGATCCCGACCTGGCGCTGCGCCACACCGTCGACCTCATCGGGCGGCGCGCCGCGCAGGCCGGGACCTGGCGCCTGCTCGACGACAGCCGCCCGGTGCTGCGCCTGGTGGTGTCGCTGCTGGGCACCAGCGACTTCCTGGCCAAGCTGTTCCTGGCCCACCCCGATCTGCTCGATCAGCTGCTGCTGGCCGGCCACAGCGAGCCGCTGCGCTCGCGCGCGGCGCTGGCGGCCGACGCGCGCACGCGGGCCACGCTGCAGGACGGCCACGCCTTCGAGGCGGTGGCCAACGCGCTGCGCCGCTTCAAGCACGAGGAGATCCTGCGCATCGGCCTGCACGACGTCGCCGGCGCGCTGGAGCCCGAGGACGTCGCCGAGCAGATCACCGACGTGGCCGACATCGTGGTCGACGAGACGCTGCGCCTGGTCACCCGCGAGCTGGGGGCGCGCGCGCTCGATCCGCATGGCGCGCCGGTGCGCCTGGCGGTCATTGGCCTGGGCAAGCTGGGCGCGCGTGAGCTCGGCTATGCCTCGGATCTCGACGTCATCTTCGTGTATGACGCGCCGCCCGGGGTCGATCTGGAGGTCGGCGAGCGCGCCGCCCGGCTGGCGCAGCGCCTGATCGGGGCGCTGGGCGCGCTGATGGAGGACGGCCGCGCCTACGAGGTCGACACCCGGCTGCGCCCGTCGGGCCGTATGGGCACCCTGGTGTCGTCGCTGGCTGCGCTGCGCGAGTACCACGCCCGCGAGGCCCAGCTGTGGGAGCGCCAGGCCCTGATCAAGGCGCGCGCGGTGGCCGGCGATCCCGGGGTCGGCGCCGCGGTCGAGGCGCTGTGCCGCGAGGTCGTGTACGGCGCCGGCGCGGCGCAGCGCCCCGACGCCGCCACCACCGCCGCCGAGATCGCCCGGCTGCGCGCCCGCATGGAGCGCGAGATCGCGCGCGAGCAGGGCGCCCGGGTCAACTTCAAGTCGGGGCGCGGCGGCCTGGTCGACATCGAGTTCATCGCCCAGCTGCTGCAGCTGGTGCACGGGCCGACGGCGCCCGCGCTGCGCGTGCGCACCGCGCGCGAGGCGCTGGCCGCGGCGCTGGAGCTCGGCCTGCTGGCGCCCGACGACCACGCCGTGCTCGACGACGCCTACCGCTTCCTGCGCCAGCTCGAGGCCCGCCTGCGCATCGTGCAGGATCGCTCGCTGTCGGAGCTGTCGCTGGACGACGCGCCCGAGATGGAGAAGCTGGCGCGCCGCATGGCCATGGTGGGCAAGAACGGCGAGTCGCCGGGGGCCGCGCTGCGCATCGAGTACCTGGCCCAGACCCAGCGGGTGCGCACGATCTACGAGCGCATGTTCCCGCCGACTTAGCCCGGCCTGGCGCGCCGCCCCCAGGGCGCACATCTGTGCCTGCCGGCGCTACCCGCAACTGAGCTGCATTCGCCCGTTGCCTCGCGGCGACCGCTTTGCTACCTGTTGCCCATGGCGTCGGTCACTCTCGAGAAGGTCGAGTCCATCTGGATGGACGGCAAGCTCATCCCCTGGGATGACGCGAAGGTTCACCTGCTGACGCACACGCTGCACTACGGCCTGGGCGCCTTCGAGGGCATCCGCGCCTACCAGCGCGCCGATGGCAAGACCGCCATCTTCCGCCTGACCGAGCACATCAACCGGCTGTTCGACAGCTGCAAGATCTGCACGATCGACGTGCCCTTCACCCGCGAGCAGGTCGCCCAGGCCTGCATCGACGTGGTGCGCGCCTCCAAGCTGCCCTCGGCCTACCTGCGCCCCATCGTGTTCCTGGGCTACGGTGCCCTCGGCCTGGGCTCGCGCGAGAGCCCGGTCACCACCGCGGTGGCGGCCTACAAGTGGGGCGCCTACCTCGGCGAGGAGGGGCTGCGTCGCGGCATCCGCGCCAAGGTGTCGTCGTACGTCCGCGGCCACGTCAATTCCAACATGGCCAAGGGCAAGATCTGTGGACAGTATGTCAACTCGATCCTGGCCAAGCGCGAGGCGCTGAAGTCCGGCTACGACGAGGCCATCATGCTGGACTCGAACGGCCTGGTGTCGGAGGCCTCGGGCGAGAACCTCTTCATCGTGCGCAAGGGCGTCATCAAGACCCCGCCGCTGTCGTCGGCCATCCTCGAGGGCATCACGCGTGACAGCATGATCCGCATCGCGCGCGACCTCGGCCTCGAGGTGCGCGAGGAGACCTTCGCGCGCGACGAGCTGTGGTGCGCCGACGAGGTCTTCCTGACCGGCACCGCGGCCGAGTGCACCCCGGTGCGCGAGATCGATGACCGCGTCATCGGCGCAGGCGAGTGCGGCCCGGTGACCCGGCGCGTGCAGGACGCCTTCTTCGACACCGTCAAGGGCGCCGCCGGCAAGCCCGCGCGCTACCCCGACTGGCTGACCTTCGTCTGAGCCTCACGCGCCGCCGCGCCCAGCTGGCCCTGGCCGGGTGACGACACCCCGGTGGCCGGCGGCGCCAGCTTCAGCTTGACCACGAAGTCGCTGCCGTGGCCCTCGGTCGAGGTCACGTGGATGGTGCCGTCATGGGCCAGCACGATGGCGCGCGCCAGGTAGAGGCCGAGGCCGAGGCCGGCGAAGGCCAGCGGCGGCGTGGTCGGCGAGCGGCCATGCTTCTCGAAGATCAGCGGCAGGCTGTCGACCGGGATGCCCAGGCCGGGATCGCGCACGCTGACCCAGCCCTCGCCGGCCTCGCGGCGCACCCCGACCACGATGGGGCCGCGATCGGGCGCGGTGAACTTGAGCGCGTTGGACAGCAGGTTGCCCAGCACCTGCAGCAGGCGCTGCGGATCGACCTCGACGCGCAGCGGCTGGTCACTGCCACGGAACTTGAGCTCGCGGCGCGGGTTGCCCAGGCGCGCCTCCTCCACGGCGTCGCGGGCCAGCGCGTTCAGATCGACCGCCGACTTCTCCAGCGACAGCGTGCCGGCGTCGACGCGGGCGGCGTCGCTGAGGTCCCGGATCAGCCGCTGCATGCGATCGACCGCGGCGTCGACGCGGCGCAGCAGGGCCTGCTCGGTGCTGCCGTCCTTGACCACGCGGTCGAGCACCTGCGAGATGCCCCGGATCGACACCAGCGGCGTCTTCAGCTCGTGCGAGGCCACCATCAAGAACTCGTCACGCATGCGCCGGGTGTCGGCCAGGACGCGCATGCGCGCCGCCAGCGCGGCGTGGAAGCTGCCCGACATGGCGGCCAGGATGACCATCGCGACCACGCGGATGGCCAGGTCGAAGTACGCCAGGCCGTGCCAGCCGCCGTGGTCCCAGGCCAGCGCCCCCAGATAGGCCAGGCTGTACAGCGCCGCCATGACCAGCCCTCGGCGCCGGCCGAAGCGCAGCGCGGTGGCCACCACCGCGGGGTAGTAGAAGACGTAGAACATGCTGGCCGCCCCACCGGTCGCGAGCACGGCCAGGGTGATCAGCACGATATCGGCCAGCGGCGTGATCAGTGAGCGCACCTCGAAGCCGCGCTGGGTCAGGTGCGCCACCAGCAGCAGAGCCGCCGCGTGGGCCGACCCGATCACCAGCACCCCGATGAGCAGGCCCCAGCGCAAGCCAGGGGCGTCCCGGTCCACCAGCAGCAGCACCAGGGCGGTGCTGACCGCAAAGCCACTCAGGCGAGTCCACGCCATCCGGCGCTCGCTCGAGATGAGGTGCTCCCGCCCCTGCTCCGTCCGCAACCAGCTCACCGAGTGATCCCCCGCACCTACAGCGTCTCTAACCGCTGAGCTTCCGTCAAACTCCTTGATCCAGACATTGCCGGCCTGTTAAAAATACCAGGGCCGGGATTCTTAACGACTTGATTGGAGAAGCAAAAAAAATGAAGACGACCAAGTGGCTGCTCTGTGTTGGTGCGCTGTCGATGTTGACGACCGCTCTGGTCGGCTGTGGTGGTAGCAGTGGCGACGACGACGACGACGTGATGATGACCGATCACGCGATGGCCGACGCCAAGATGGCCAGCAAGTACGTCATGAGCAACATCAACATCCCGGACAAGTCGTCCGAGAACGACCAGCTCGGCTTCGACCTCGACAACGACTCGCGTCACTCCATCGACAACAAGCTGGGCTCCATCATCCAGCTGATCGCGGCCAACGCCGGCTCGACCTCGGTCGACCTGCAGAGCCAGGTCGATATGCAGGTCACCATGGGCAAGATCATCCTGCTCGGGTCCTACAAGTCGACCGCCTTCGTGACCGAGTCGAACACCGTGTTCCAGATGTACCTGGGCAAGGACGCCGACACCGACGCCACCAACAACCTGGGCGGCAACGGCATGTTCACCATCGACGCCGCGGGTCCGCAGGACGCCAAGTTCTACGGCGGCAGCGCCGCGGGCGTCTTCAAGAGCACCGAGCCGGCCAGCGCCACCATCAAGCTGGCCCTGGTCGAGGGTGACCCCGTCTCGATCAAGATCATCGCGGCCAAGATCCAGGCCTCGCCGACCGCGACCGGCGTCACCAACGCCAAGCTGGGCGGCGGCATCACCAAGACCGAGCTCATGACCAACGTCCTGCCGGCCGTGTTCTCGCTGATCACCAAGCAGATCATGGACGACCCGAACGGCTCGGGCTCGATGGCCATCAAGCAGCTGTTCGACACCAACAAGGACGGCACCATCACCCAGACCGAGTTCGAGATGTCGAACACCATCCAGACCGTGCTCTCGCCCGACGTCGACCTGCTGAAGGCGGACGGCACCGTGGGCAAGGACGGCGTCAAGGAGTCGGTCTCGCTGGGCGTCGGCTTCACGGCGGTCAAGGGCACCTTCTAGGCCCCTCGAAGCGAAGCCAACAACGCGCCCGCCCGGCCTTGGCCGCGGCGGGCGTCGTATTTTCGGGTACAGTGCGTCGCATGGCGAGGTATGCGGTCATCCTGGCGGGTGGTGGCGGCACGCGGCTGTGGCCGCAGAGCCGGCGCCGTCTGCCCAAGCAGTTCCTCGAGCTGGGCGCGCGCGAGGGCGAGACCCTGATCGGGGCCACCGCCCGGCGCGCGGCGCGCGTGGTCGGCCCCGCCAACGTGTGGGTGGTGACCGCCGCCGATCAAGTGGCGGAGGTCGCGCGTGCGGTCGGGCGCGACGCGGTGCCCGACGACAACGTCATCGCCGAGCCGTGCGCGCGCAACACCGCGGCCGCGGTCGGCCTGGCGGCGGCGCGGCTGGCGGCGCTGGATCCCGACGCCACCCTGGCCATCCTGCCCGCCGATCACCACATCGGCGACGAGGGCGCCTTCTCGCGCACGCTGGAGGCCTGCCTCGACGCCGCCGAGCGCACCAGCGGCGACAGCACCCCGCTGGTGACCTGCGGCATCAAGCCCAGCCACCCCGAGACCGGCTTCGGCTACATCGAGGTCGCCGCCGGGCAGACCGCGACCCGCGACGGCGCCCTGCCGGTGCTGCGCTTCGTCGAGAAGCCCAGCGTCGAGCGCGCCAAGGAGTTCCTGGCCAGCGGCCGCTTCTTCTGGAACTCGGGCATGTTCTTCTTCCGCGCGCGGCGCATGCTGGCCGAGATCGGGCGCACGCTGCCGGCCCTGGGCGGCGCGCTGGGCGAGATCGGCGCGGCGCTGACGCGCGGCGGGGTCGCGGTGGCGGCCGAGGTCACGGCGCGGCTGTACCCGGGGCTGCCCTCGGTGTCGGTCGACGTCGGCGTGATGGAGAAGGCCGGCGGCATCCTGGTGGTGCCGGGCGACTTCTCGTGGAACGACGTCGGCAGCTGGCGCGCGCTGGCCGAGGTACGGCCCGCCGACGCCGCGGGCAACGTGCGCGTGGGCACCACGGTGGCCATCGACACCACGAAGTCGGTGCTGGTGTCGGGTGACGGGCGGCTGGTGGCGGTGGTCGGGGTCAGCGGCCTGTGTGTGGTGTCGACGCCTGATGCGGTGCTGGTGGTGCCGACCGAGCGCGCCCAGGACGTGCGCGCCATCGTGCAGGAGCTCGAGCAGCGTGGGCTGACGACGTATCTCTGACCGGCGCCAGCCGTATTCTGACGTCTGCGCCTGACGCCTGACGACAAGGACCCTCAATGAATCCCCGTGTATTTCGCGAGTACGACATCCGCGGCGTCGCCGACCGCGATCTGGCCGGTGACTTCGCGCTCGAGCTGGGGCGCGCCATCGGCACCAAGCTGGCGCGCGCCGGCATCAAGAAGATGACCCTGGGCCGCGACGTGCGGCTGTCGTCGCCGCGGCTGCACGCCGGGCTGACCGAGGGCATCCTGTCGGCCGGCGTGGGCATCGTCGATGTCGGCATCGTGCCGACCCCGGTGCTGTACTTCGCGACGCTGCACTACGAGGACGTCGGCGGCGGCTGCATCATCACCGGCAGCCACAACCCGGCCGAGGACAACGGCTTCAAGATCCTGGTCGGCAAGACCACGATCCATGGCGCGGAGATCCAGTCGCTGCGCAAGCTCATCGAGGCCAAGGACTACGTGCGCGGCGGCGGCACAGGCGCCGGAGTCGAGAGCCGCGATGTCCTGCCGGCCTACCGCGCCTACGTCAAGAGCACCCTGCGCATGGGCGCGCGCAAGCCGAAGATCGCGCTGGATGCTGGCAACGGTGTCGGCGGCATCGTGGGCGAGCCGCTGTACCGCGACGACCTCGGCCTCGACGTCAGCGCGCTGTACTGCGAGCCCGACGGCCGCTTCCCCAATCACCACCCCGATCCGACCCAGCCCGAGAACGTGGCCACCCTGCAGGCGCTGGTCGCGGCCAACGGCTGCGAGGCGGGGATCGCCTTCGACGGCGACGCCGATCGCATCGGCCTGGTCGACGCCAAGGGGCGCATCGTGTGGGGCGATCAGCTGATGATCCTGTTCGCTCGCGAGATCCTCAAGGAGGAGCCGGGCGCGACCTTCGTCAGCGAGGTCAAGTGCTCGCAGGCGCTGTACGACGAGATCGCGCGCGCCGGCGGCCGCGCCATCATGTGGAAGGTCGGCCACTCGCTGATCAAGACCAAGATGAAGGAGGAGCACGCCGCGCTGGCGGGCGAGATGAGCGGCCACATCTTCTTCGCCAACCGCTACCTCGGCTTCGACGACGCCATCTACGCCGGCGCGCGCCTGCTCGAGCTCCTGTCGAACACCGACAAGACGCTGTCCGACCTGGTCGACACCCTGCCGGTGATGCACAACACGCCGGAGCTGCGCGTCGACTGCCCCGACCATCTCAAGTTCGACCTGGTCGCGCGCGTGGTGGCGCACTACCGCGCGTCGTACCCGGTGGTCGACATCGACGGCGCGCGCATCCAGTTCGGCGATGGCTGGGGGCTGGTGCGGGCGTCGAACACGCAGCCAGCGCTGGTGCTGCGCTTCGAGGCCGGGTCGATGGCGCGCGTCGCCGCGCTGCGCACCGAGGTCGAGGGCACGCTGGCGCGGATGAAGACGGAGATGGGCGCGGGCTAGCGACCAGAGAGCCGAACCGGCTGTCTAGCCGGGCGCTCAGCCGGGCGCTAGCCGGGCGCGGTCACTTCTTCTTCGCCTCTTCCAGCATCTTCTTCAGCATCGGGCTGTTCGGCTCCGACTGCAGCGCGAAGCCGAGGTACATCTCGGCGCTCTTCTTGTTGCCGCTCTTGAGCGCGTCGAAGGCCATCTTGTAGAACTTGCGCGCCTGCGGGTTCTCGAGATCGAGCTCGGGATCGCGCTCGATCTCCTTCTCGATCACGGTGGAGCGCAGCTTGCCGTGGGTCATGGCGCGGTCGTAGCTGACGCGGCGCTGCGGGTTGGACAGGATACGGTAGCCCTCGGCGATGCGCGCGTAGAGCACGACCAGCTGGCCGTGGGTGCGGTCATCGAGCTGGCCGTGGTGCCGATCGGGGTGCAGCCAGGCCGCCTTCTCGTAGAAGCTGGCCTTGATGGCCTCGGGCGGCGCGGCGGGCTCGACCTCGAGCAGCTGGTAGTAGGTGTAGAGGTCGAGATCGGGGAAGATCTCGCGCACGTAGGCGCGCACCTCTTCGCGCAGATCGCGCTCGCCTTCGCTCATGTCGGGCTCCGCGGGGCGCTACCCCAGGCGGGGGCGGGGGCGGCGCCGGGGGGTGCGGCGTCGGCCTGCTGCGCCGGCTTGTCGGGCGCGCCGACCACCGTCATCGAGGCCTGCTGGGCCTGGCCGGTGGCCTGATCACGCGCGCGCACGTTGAGGATGCCGTCGGTGTCGATCTGGAAGGTGACCTCGATCTGCACGTCGCCGCGGCGCGCGGCGGGCAGCCCCGACAGCGTCAGCTTGCCCAGCGGCGCGTTCTCGCCGAAGCGCCGCGACTCGCCCTGGCAGCACTGGATCTCGACCTCGGTCTGGTTGTCGCGCGAGGTCGTGAAGACCCGGGTCTGCTCGATCGGGATGGGCGCGTTCTTCTCGATGATGACCTCGGCATAGCCGCCGGCCACGCCGATGCCCAGCGCGCGCGGGGTGACGTCGAGGAGCAGCGAGTAGAACTTGGCCGGATCGACCGCGCCGTCGGTCAGCGAACCAGCCTGGATGGCGGCGCCGTAGGCGATGACCTCGTCGGGGTTGATCTTGACGATGGGCTCTTTCCTGAACAGCGCGGCCAGGCGGCGCTGCACCAGCGGCACCCGCGTGGTGCCGCCGACGCAGATGATGTCGTGGATGTCGTCGACGCTGAGCGAGGCCGCGAAGACCACCTGCTCGGTGACCGTCATGGCGCGCTCGACGAAGGGCGACACCAGGTTCTCGAAGGTGGCGCGCGTGATGCGGAAGGGCAGCGACAGCGGCGGGCGCGACGGGCTGATCTGGATGCCGGTGATCTCGCCCTCGACCAGCTCGTGGATCGAGAGCTGACACTTGATCTGCTCGGCCGCGATGACCAGGCGCGCGATGGCCTCGGGAGAGCTGCGCGCGTCGACGCGGTGGGTCTCGTTGAAGTTGGCCAGCAGGTGGTCGAGCAGCGCGCGATCGAGATCGTCGCCGCCCAGGAACGAGTCGCCGCCAGTGGCCAGGACCTCGAAGATGCGATCGCGCACCTGCAGCACGGTGACGTCGAAGGTGCCGCCGCCGAAGTCGAACACCGCGATGCGCCGGTCCAGCGCCTTGCCAAAGCCGTAGGCCAGGGCCGCCGCGGTCGGCTCGTTGAGGATGCGCATGACCTTGAGGCCGGCGATCTCGCCCGCCAGCTTGGTGGCCTGGCGCTGGGCATCGTTGAAGTTGGCCGGCACCGTGATCACGGCGCGGTCGACCGCCCCGCCGAGGAAGCGCTCCGAGCACTGCTTGAGGTAGGCCAGCACCAGCGCGGAGATCTCGGGCACGGTGCGGCGCTGGCCGTGCACCGTGATGATGGCCTGCTCGTTGGGGCCTTCCTCGAGCTGGTAGGGCACGCCGGTCAGCGCCAGCTGCACCAGCGGCGAGCGCACCGACTGGCCGATGAAGCGCTTGGCCGAGTAGATGGTGTTCAGCGGATCGACGATGCGGCGCTGCTTGGCGGTGTGGCCGACCAGGATCGACCCGTCGGGCGGGAACGACACCACCGACGGATGCAGCCGGCGACCTTGCGGGTCAGGCACCACCTCGACCTTGAAGTTGCGCACGGTGGCCGCAACCGAGTTCGTGGTGCCGAGATCGATGCCGATGACGTGGCCCATACGAACCTCGGCATGGTAGCGCGATCGCGCGCCGGCTGCACCTACTTCGACCTACCTATTTGCCGCGGGGCGAGGCCGAAGGTGCGGGCTTGAGCATGACCTCGGTGGAGTACGAGAACGGGCCGGTGCCCTGCCAGGTCTCGGGCTTCACCACCACATACTCGGGCAGGTAGCCATCGGCCTCGACGCGCAGCTGGTACTCGGCGTCGATGGGCAGGTTGGGCAGGGTGGCGCCGTCCTTGATGCCCACCAGCAGCCAGACCTCGGAGCTGGCGGGATCGGTGTCGACGCGCAGCGTGCCCGAGATGGGCGCGCCGGTCGCGGTGCCGGTCTCGGCGACGCCGGCGTCGGGCGTGGGGGCGCCCTTCTTGTCGCCCGGCTTGCCTGGCGCGGGGGCGGCGGTCAGCGTGACGGTGACCTTGGCCAGGTGGGTGTCGCCGCTGGCCGCGCCGCCCGGGGCGGGGCCGGCGTCGCTGGCGGCGGGGGCGCGCACGAAGTCGGCCGGGGTCACGATGCGGGTGCCGCGCTGGTAGCCCTCGCGCTCGGCGACCACGGTGTACGAGAAGCGGCCGTCGAGGTGGGGATACTCGACCGGCGCGCGACCGAGCAGCAGGTAGACCGGCGAGTCGGACGGGATCGAGCGGATGGTCAGGGTGCCGAAGCGCTTGCTCTTGGCCTCGGCGGCCTTGCGCCGCTCCTCGGCGGCCTTCTTGCGCGCCTCGATGCGGGCCTTCTTGCGGCCGGGGTGGAAGACGTCGGTCTTGAACCACAGCACTGCGCCCAGGGCGCCGACCAGCGCCAGCAGCGTGAGGTAGAGGAAGATGGGGGCGCCGCGCTTGGGCTCGAAGGGCTCGGCGGGGATGTCGACGGTGGGCGACGGGGCCACCGGGGCGCTGGCGGCGGCGCGGGCGGCGGCCATGGCGACCTGCAGCGGCCGCGGCGCCGGGGTCAGCGCCGGCACCGAGCCGGAGGCCGACGGGACCGAACCGGAGGGCGAGCTGCGCAGCGCAGCGGCGGGCCCGGTCTGCGCCGGGCGTGCGGCAGCCGGGCCAGGCTCGGCGGCCGCGCGGGCAGCGGGTGCCGGTGCGGGTGCCGGTGCGACGACCGGGGGCGCCGGCGACGGCGTCGACACCGGGCGCACCTCGGACACGTCGGCGGAGACGATCTCCACCCCCGAGTCGGCGCCGCCGTCGGGGCCGAGCTCCTCGGTGGCCTCGCCCGGGGCCATCGCCAGCGCGGGCACCGGCTTGGCCGGGGTGCCCCGGGTCGGCCGCTCCGAGCCGGCCTGGAAGTCGACCCGGGCCGGGCGCGGCTCGATCTCCGCTGAGCCATGGGCGGGGGTCAGCGGGGGCGCCACCAGGGCCGCTGCGGGCGCCGGTCGCCCGGCCGGCGGCGCCGAACGCACCGCGGCAGCCGGCACCGCCGACATGCCACCACGGGCCGGGGTCGGCGCCATCCGCGCAGGCGGCTCCAGGGCCACCGCCGCGCGCGGCGCGGGCGCCAGCTCGGCGGCCTCGTGCAGCGACTGCTCGATGGTGCGATCCGCGGTGTCCTCGCGGCGCGGCTCGCGGGTGGCGATGACCAGGTCGCGCGCGGGATCGTCCTGCGGGCGCAGCGGCGGCAGCAGCGACGGATCCGACGGCTGGCGCAGCTTGCCCTGCGGCAGCACGTCCGGCGTGACCTCGACCGCGGGGGCCGGGATGAAGGTCATGCCCGGCTCGTTGAAGCCGATGTTGGTGGTCGACTCACCGCCGACGTTGGTCTCGACCCCGGTCGCCGCGTCATGGTGGTCGGACGCCGAGGCTGGCGCGGGCGCGTCGCCCAGCAGGGCCAGCAGATCGTCGGTCTCGTCGGCCAGGGCGTCCTTCTGGGTCGGATCCGAGACCCGGGTGGTCTCGTCCTCGAGCAGATCCGACATGGTGCGCTGGCGACTGCCGGCGCCCTCGGTCGGCGGCGCCGCCAGCGGCATGCGCGGCGCGGCCAGCGCCGGCTCGGCGGCCAGCTCCTGGCCGAACAGCTCGGCCACGAACAGCGCGATGTCGGTGGCCGCGACGTGCGACGCACCGGCGCGCGCCAGCACCGCCTCCAGGGCGTCCAGCATCAGGCCGGCGTCGGCGTAGCGCTGGGTGCCGTCGGTGCGCAGCGCCTTGGCCACCACGTCGTCGAGCTCGGGTGGGGTCAGCACCCCGGCGGGGGGGAGCACCCCGGTGACCAGCTGGTAGCACAGCGTGCCGGCCGAGAAGACGTCGGTGCGGGTATCGACCGCGTCGCCGAGGGCGATCTCGGGCGCGATGTAGCCCAGGCTGCCGCGCAGGAGCTCGGGCTCCTCCTGGGCGGCGGCCGCGATCACGCGCGCCGCCACCAGGCCGCCCAGGCGCACCGCGCCGCGCGAATCGACGACCACCATGCGCGGATGCACGCCACCATGGACCACCGCGCCGCCGGGGGCGCGGTGCAGGTGGGCCAGGCCGCGCAGGACCTCGCGCGCGATGGCCAGCGCGACGGGCCGGTTGATGGTGCGGCCCTGGCGACGCGCCTCCGACAGCACGTCGTCGAGGGTGCGCCCGCTGCGTCGCTCGCTGACGACGTAGGGGCCCTCGTCGCTCTCCGTGACCTCGAACACACGGACCAGGTTGGGGTGCTCCAGCGCGGGGACCCGGCGTGCGCAGTCGTGCAGTGCGGCCTCGACCTCGGGCTGCAGCGCCAGGGTGGCCCGGATGCGCACCAGCTCGAAGCGCCCCTGCTCGCGCGGGGCCGAGGCGTGGGTGGCGGCAAATGCGAGACCGATCGGGCTCTCCCCGAGCGGTGCATCGAAGCTGTAGGCGCCGAGCTTACCCAAGGGTGCGGTCCGCCGGCATTATAACCCCCGCATTGATCCTTACGCTAGATGGGCATAAGCTTTCGATTTCAAGCGGCTGGGAGCGTCGGTTCGTGGCCAAACAAAGTCTCCTCCTCGTCGATGGCGACGTGAAGAGCCTGAGAGTGCTCGAGGTCAGCCTCAAGAAGGCTGGCTTCAACGTCACCACTGCGGTCTCCGGCGGCGACGCCCTGGAGAAGGTGGAGACGGCCCAGCCCGACCTCATCATCTCGGACACCCGGATGCCCGAGATGGACGGCTTCGAGTTCCTGCAGCGGCTGAAGGCGAAGACCGAGTGGTCGGCCATCCCCTTCATCTTCCTGACCGCGCAGAAGTCGGTCGAGGACAAGATCCGCGGCCTCGAGCTGGGGGTCGAGGACTACCTGACCAAGCCGATCTACATCAAGGAGATCCTGACCCGGGTCCGCATCCTCTTGCAGAAGCGCCAGCGCGACATCATCGGCGAGCGCCGCGATCAGCGCACCAAGTTCACCGGGCAGCTCAGCGACATGGCGGTGGTCGACCTCATCCAGACCATCGAGATCAGCAGGAAGTCCGGCGTCATCCACTTCAAGGGGCTGAGCGGCCGGCGCGCCGCGATCTACTTCCGCGGCGGCAAGGTCATCGACGCCGAGCTGGGCCGCCTGGAGGGCGCCGACGCGGTGTACCGCCTGCTGGTGTGGTCCGACGGCGAGTTCGAGGTCGAGTTCAAGAACGTCCGCCGCAAGGACGTCATCGACCTGTCGTCGCAGGGCCTGCTGATGGAGGGCATGCGCCGCCTCGACGAGTGGGGCCGCATGCTCGAGCAGCTGCCCCCGCTGGATGCGGTGTTCGAGGTCGACTACCAGGAGCTGGCGACCCGGCTGACCGAGATCCCCGACGAGGTCAACGGCGTGCTGCGCCTGTTCGACGGCAAGCGCTCGCTGGAGGATGTGGTCGACGATGCCTCGCTGGGCGATCTCGAGACGCTCAACATGGTGTCGAAGCTGTACTTCGAGGGGCTGATCTACGACACCCAGCGCAAGGCCACCCGGGTCGAGCCGCCGCGCGAGGCCGAGCGCGCCGAGACGCCCGAGCCCGCCGAGGCGTGGCTGGCCGAGGGCTCGCAGGGCGGCGGCGATGCCGTCGACCAGGTCGACCGCGGCGCGCCCGACGACGAAGAGGAGGGCGAGTTCTCCGAGGGCGGCTATGTCGGCGACGACAAGGAGCCGCAGCGCGAGTCGACCCTGGCCGACTTCCTGCGCACGCGCGAGCCGACGCTGGAGGACTGGGCCGGCGCGCGCGACGACACCCAGGGGGTGCCGGCCGGCGACTGGGGCGAGTCGGTGGTGGACGCCCCGTCGAATCAGCTGGTCTCGGTGCCGCAGCTGACCTCGGAGGCGTCGCTGGCGGCAGCCGAGGCGCTGGCGGAGCAGCAGGACGACCGCGCCCAGGCCGACGCCGAGTGGGCCGAGGCGGCGCCGCGGCCGACGCCGCTGGCCTTCCCGGTGCCGGCGCCCGAGCCGCCCGACGAGGACTTCGGCGAGCCCGATGACGTGCCGCTGGAGCGCACACCGCTGCCCCTGAGCGCCGGTCCCCTGAGCGCCCTGCGCCCCAGCGCGGCCGAGCTGGCCGCTGCCGGCGGCGACCCGCTGCGCGACGAGACCGGGCGACGCATCACCCAGCGCAACCTGGCGCCGATCATCCCGCTGGCGCCGGCAGCGCCGCTGTCCCCGCAGCTGCGTCCACCGCCGAACGCCATCGTGATCCTGCCCCGACGCGAGCAGATCGCCAACGGCAACGGCCATCACCTGGGAGTCGGCCCCGAGGACATCACGCCGCTGCCGCGGGCGTTCGCCGAGGAGGACAGCTCGGGGCCCAAGATCCTGAGTTCGGACGGCGCCGACTATCGCGAGGTCTCGGGCGGCATCGCCGCGCGCGAGGCCGTGCGCGAGCCCGAGGAGCCCAAGGCACGCGTGGTGACCTCGCCCGAGATGGCCGCGGTCACGCCCGAGGGTGCGGCGGTGGCGGACGGCGGCGACGTGGAGGTGGATCGACCGGCGTTCGCCAGCCAGCTGGGTGCGGCGCTGGCCACCACGGCGAGCGACGAAGACGGAGGCGCCGACAGCGCTGCGCCGGGTCGCAAGCGCGGCGCGGCCGAGGCAGCCGGGGACGACGACAGCGGGCAGCGCGATGCGCGGGCCACCTCGTCGGGCACGCTGCAGCTGAACGAGTTCGAGGGCGAGATGTCGCGCGCCGGACGGCGCCGCCTGATGTTTGGCGGGCTGGCCGTGCTGGCGGTGGCCGCGGTCATCGCGACCGTGGTCGTGATCCGGGGCCGCGGCCACGAGGGCGCCGGGGTGGCCACCAAGGGGCCGGGCGGAGACACGGTGTCGCCGTCGCCCGGGCTGGTGTCGCCGTCGCCGGGCCTGGTGTCGCCGTCGCCGTCGCCAGAGGTGTCGCCCAGCGTGGCGGCGCTGGTGGTCGATGCCGGGGCGGGCGTGGCGGTGGTCGGCGAGGGGGCGGCGGATGCGGCGGGGGCGCTGACGACGGCGAGCGTGTTGCCTGCGCCCTCGGCCTCGCCGTCGCCGTCACTGGCCACGTCAGCGCTGCCGTCGCCGTCGCCGAGCGTCGCGGTATCGCCGTCACCGAGCGTGACGGTGTCGGCGTCGCCGCGGCCGTCGCCGAGCGCCTCGCCGGTGGCCTCGGCATCGCCCAGGCCGAGTGCGTCGCCGAAGCCTTCACCGGTGGCCTCGGCCTCGCCCCGGCCGTCGGCCTCGCCGTCGGTGTCGGCATCCCCAGTGGCCTCGCCGGAGCCGGCCAGCGATGCGGCGACCCTGGTCAAGAGCGCCCGCAAGCTGATCAGCAAGGGCAAGTACGACGAGGCCGAGGCGCTGCTCGAGAAGGCGCTGGCGCTGGAGCCCAGCAACGCCCGGGCGCTGGCCGCGGTGGCCAAGGCGGCCTACCAGCAGAACCAGACCGACCGCGCGCTCGACTATGCGCGCAAGGCGCTGGCGCAGAACAGCGGCCTGGCCGAGGCGTGGCTCATCAAGGGGTCGATCCTGCTCGAGCGCGGGCAGCGCGCCGAGGGTGTGCCGGCCATCGAGAAGTTCCTCGAGCTGGATCCGAACCACAAGGACGCGGCCGCCTTCCGCGCCATGATCCAGCAGTAGAGCCGGCTCGGTGCTATAGAGCTTCGCCATGCGCGTGCTGGGTCTGGAGAGCTCCTGTGACGAGACCGCCTGTGCGGTGGTCGAGGACGCCCGCTGGGTGTGCGCCGACGTCATCTCGTCGCAGACCGCGGTGCACGCGCGCTGGGGCGGCGTGGTGCCCGAGCTGGCGTCACGTGCCCACGTCAAGAACCTGATCCCGGTGGTCGAGGCCGCCTTGCGCGAGGCCGGGGTCACCCTGGACGACATCGACGGCATCGCGGTCACCCGCGGGCCCGGCCTGGTCGGCGCGCTGCTGGTGGCGCTGCAGGCCGCCAAGGCCATCGCCTGGGCGCGCGAGCTGCCGCTGGTCGGGGTCAGCCACCTGGCCGGCCACCTGGAGGCGATCTACCTCGACGACAAGAGCAACCTCGAGGCGGCCACGCGCCGGCTGCCCGAGGTGCCCCACCTGGCGCTGCTGGTGTCGGGCGGCCACACCCTGCTGGTCGAGGTGCGCGCGCGCGGCGTCTATCACGTGCTCGGCGGCACCCGCGACGACGCCGCCGGCGAGGCCTTCGACAAGGTCGGCAAGCTGATGGGCCTCGGCTATCCCGCCGGCCCCATCGTCGACAAGCTGGCGCGCGGCGGCGATCCGGCGTCGTTCAAGTTCCCGCGTGCGCTGCCGGGGCGCGACGACCTCGACTTCAGCTTCAGCGGCCTCAAGACCGCGGTGCTGCACAAGGTGCCGCGCGGCACGCCGGCGCCCACCGGGCAGGCGCTGGCCGACCTGTGCGCGGCGTTCCAGGCCGCGGTGGTCGAGCAGCTGGTGCGCAAGACGCGCGCGGCGGCGCGGGCGCGCGGCCTGCGCGAGGTCGTCATCGGCGGCGGCGTGGCGGCCAACAGCGGGTTGCGCGCGGCGCTGGCCGAGGCCGCGCTGGAGGACGGCTTCGTGCTGCACGTGCCGGCGTTCAAGCGCTGCACCGACAACGCCGCGATGATCGCCGCGGCGGGCACCCAGGCGCTGATGCGGGGCGAGCGCGCCGGCCTCGACCTGGCCGCCGATCCGTCGCTGGCGCTGTGAGCGCCGTGGGCGACGACTACCCGCACCCCAGCGCGCTGCTGCGCAAGTACGGCCTCGGCGCCAAGAAGAGCTGGGGCCAGAACTTCCTGTGCGACAGCGCGGCGTATGCCGCCATCCTGCGCGCGGCGGCGCTGACGCCCGAGGACTGGGCCATCGAGATCGGTGCCGGTCTGGGCACGCTGACGGCGCGGCTGTGCGACGCCGCGGGCAAGGTCATCACCATCGAGCGCGACCGCGACATGGCGGCCATCGTGCGCGCCGAGCTGGCCGCGCACCTCGAGCGCGGACGCCTCGAGCTCGTCGAGGGCAACGCGCTGACCTACGACTATGCCGCGGTGGCCGCGCGCGCGGGCCGCCGCCCCGTGCTGGTGGGCAACCTGCCGTATCAGATCGCGACCCCGCTGCTGTTCCTGATGATCGACGCGCGGCGCACGCTGGCGCGCTGGGTGTGCATGCTGCAGCTCGAGATGGCCGAGCGCATCGTGGCGCCGCCGGGCAGCAAGACCTACGGCGGCCTGGGCGTCATGTGCCAGGCCTATGCGCGGGTCAAGCTGGTGGCCAAGGTCAAGGCGGGCGCCTTCCTGCCCGCGCCCAAGGTCGACTCGGCGGTGGTGCTGTTCGAGCCGTTCGAGGCCGGCGCGCGCTGCGACCTGGGTGACGACCGGCGCTTCGCCGATGTGGTGCGGCGCGCCTTCCAGATGCGGCGCAAGACGCTGCGCAATGCGCTGCGCTCGGGGGCGCCGGTCGAGCAGCTGGACGCCGCGCTGGCCAGCACCGGGATCGACGGCGGGCGGCGCGGCGAGACGCTGTCGGTGGAGGAGTTCGCGGCGCTGAGTCGTGCGCTGGGGCCGCTGGGAGTGGCCGGCCCGGATGCAGGTGGGGCAGCGCCAGACGTGGACGAGAACGACGCCGACGCCGACGCCGGTGCGGGCGATGCCTGAGCTGCCCGAGGTCGAGACGGTGCGCCGCACCGTCGAGCCCCTGGTGGTGGGGCGGCGCGCGCTGAGCGTGCGCACGTCGGGCCTGCCGCTGCGGCTGGGGCGTCCCGTGGACCTCAAGGGGCTGAAGCGGGCGCTGGTCGGCCAGCGCATCGTCGCGGTGGCGCGGCGCGCGAAGTACCTGCTCATCGAGGCCGAGGGCGGCGGCGTGGTGCTGGTTCACCTCGGCATGACGGGACGGCTGACGGTGGCGGCGCCCGGCGCGCCGGTCCGGCCGCACACCCACGTCACCATCGGCCTCGACGGCGGCTTCGAGCTGCGCTACGCCGACGCACGCCGCTTCGGCTTCGTCGCCCCGGCGCGCGCCGATCGCCTCGACCGCGTGCCCGAGCTGGCGCTGCTCGGCCTCGAGCCGCTGGGGCCGGCGCTGACCGACGACGCGCTGGCCGCGCTGGCCCACGGCGTGCGCACCTCGACCAAGGCCTTCCTGCTCGACCAGAGCCGCGTCGCGGGGCTGGGCAACATCTATGTCTGCGAGGCGCTGTTCCGGGCCGGCATCTCGCCGCGCATGGCGGCCGGCCGCCTGAGCCGCCCCGAGCTGGCGCGGCTGCGCGCCGCCATCGTGGCCGTGCTCGAGCTCGGCCTGAGTAACCGCGGCACGACTTTTTCCGACTTCATCGATGCTGATGGGCGCGAGGGTGAAAACGCCGAGTACCTGCGGGTCTACCTGCGCGAGGGCCAGCCCTGCCTGAACGGATGTGAGGCAACCATTCGTCGCATCACGCAAAATGGACGGTCAACGTTCTTCTGTGCCCGGTGTCAAAGCCGTAAGTCCATGATCGTGGCCACGTAGATCCATCGCCCTCGCCATGCGTTCGAGCCTGACAGAGGGAGGCTCGAAAGCTCGCGTGTCGGCTACTGTATTTGATAGGCGCTGGTTGATCGGCTACTCTCGCTCCGGTGATTCGGACGGGCGGCGGCAGCAGCGACTGGCGCAGGCTCCCCTCGAGACCGGGTTGGATGTGCTGAGGGAAGAGACCGACGAAGCCCTGATGGCCCGTTACCAGAAGGGCGAAGTCCGGGCGTTCGAGATCCTCCTCGGACGGCACAAGAAGCCCGTCTACAACTTCATCCTGCGCTACACGCGCGACGCCACCCTGGCCGAGGACCTGCTGCAGGACTGCTTCCTGCGCCTGATCCGCGGCGTGGACAGCTACCAGAAGCAGGCCAAGTTCACGACCTGGCTGTACACCATCGCACGCAACCTGTGCGTGGACGCCAGCCGCCGTGGCAAGCATCGCCGGGCCTACTCGCTGGACGCGCCGCTGGATCGTGGCGAGGACTCGGGCGAGACCCGCCTCGACATCATCGCTGACGGCGGCCCGGCCACCGACCGCAAGGTCATCGGCAAGGAGCTGACCTCGCGCATGGAGAAGGCGGTCGCCGGCCTGTCCGAGGAGCAGCGCGAGGTCTTCCTGATGCGCGAGATCCTCGACATGCCCTTCAAGGACATCGCCGAGATCGTGAAGTGCCCTGAAAACACTGTGAAGTCCCGCATGCGCTATGCGCTGGAGAAGCTCCGCGAGGAGCTCGACGAGTACGCGGATATGGCCAAGGCGCTACCTTAGCCTTAGCCTGTAGGCAGAATCCCGCATCCCAAGGATAGAGGAGCCAGCAAGGAAACAGAGATGTCGATCGATTGCGAACAGATGGACGGCCTGATGATGGATTTCCTGTATCAGGAGCTGTCCGCGGACGGGCTGACCACCTTCCAGAAACACATGGAGGGGTGTGCTCGCTGCACGCAGGAGCTGGCGCGCTTTCAGGGCGTGCGCTCCGCGGTTCGCAACATCGGCGAGGCCGAGCCGCCGGCGGGGGTCAGCGCGCGGCTGATCGCCGAGGCGGCCAAGCAGGTGGCGCCGTCTCCGGCGCGGCGGGCGTGGGTGTGGCTGGCGGCGCTGTTCGGGCCGCTGCGGGCGCACCCGGCGCTGGCCTCGGTGGCGGCGCTGGCGCTGGTCATCGGCGTGGGTGGCTTTCTGGCGCGGCGCGGGTTCGAGGGCAAGAAGCCCGAGGGGACCCAGGCGGCGATCGATGATCGGATGGCGGAGTCGGCAAGCGCGGGTGCGGGAGCGCCCAGCGCGTCGCCGGCGCCGGCGATGCCGATGGAGGCAGCCTCTGCGGGGGCGGCGCCTGAGGCGATGATGGATGGGGTCGACCAGCTGAATCAGAACCAGGCGCCCGGCGCCGGTGGCAAGGCGGCGCCGCTGCGGGGCCAGGCCGGGGCGGACCAGGGCAGCTTCGAGTTCAGCGCCAAGGCCGAAGAGGCCAACAAGGAAGCCGAGGCCCAGCGCAAGCTGGCGGCGGCCGACAAGACCATGGCCGACAAGTCGGGGGCCGCCGATGGTGACGCCGACGCCGAGCGGGTGGCGCGGCTGCGCTCCACGCCGGTGGTGGTCAGCGGCGAGGGCGGCGCCAGCAATGGCGCCAGCAAGCCGGGCGACCTGGCCGCGGCGACCAAGGACAGCAAGAGTGACACCGAGGCGCCGCGCTTCGCGACCCCGCCGCCGGCCAAGCCGGCGCCCGACCCGGTCAAGCGGCCGACGGTCGCGCCGGCGCCGTCGCCGTCGCCGATGGCCGCGGTGCCCAAGACGCCGAGGGCAGCCCCGACCGATGACGCCGATGGCTTCGCCAATGGAGATGACGAGATGGCCCCGCCGCCGGGCATGGTGGCGCCCTCGGGCGGCATGCCGCCGACGATGGCGTCGCCCGATGTGACCGCGGGCCGCAACTCCACCGTCGCCGCACCGGCGCCGACCACGGGCACCGGAAGCGTGGGTGGCCTGGGCAACGCCGGCCCGGCGCCCAAGCAGGTCGCGCCGACCAAGGGCAAGGTCACCGTGACCAGCAAGCCGGCGGGCTCGCCCCCGGTGTCGAACCCGATGAACCTGCGCGACCCCAAGCCGATGACGCCGTCGCAGATGCAGGCGTCGGCCGACGTCAAGCGGCGCCGCGGTGACTGCGTCGGCGCGCTGCCGATGTACGACGAGATCTTGCGCAAGTACCCCAGCTACGCCGGCAAGGCCGCGGTGACCGCGGGCCGCGAGACCTGTCTGAACGAGCTCGAGGGCAAGCTGGCGCGCAAGAAGTCGGGCGGCTCGTCGTCGGCGGGCTCCAAGGCCAAGGCGGCGCCGATGCCGGCGCGCGAGGCCGACATGGCGACCGACCCGGCCAGCAGCAAGTAGAGACGAGGGCTGCTCAGCATCCGGACCCGCGCGAGTCACGCGCGGTGGGGGGAGGCTCGGCGGGCTTTGCCCGCCCAGGGGGGACGGGAAGGTCCCCCTGAAAAAGATCGGCCGCGAAATGCAGCGGCCAGCTGCGGCGCAGCTCGGGCGGCGGCTCGCGGTGGCGCTCGATGTAGGCGCGCACGAAGCGGCGGGTGGCGGCGTTGACGTAGCCGCCGCCAGCGATGGGGCCGAAGCTGGGCGTGTAGCGCGCGGCGATGGCGTGCCATTCCTCCTCGCGGCGCACCTTGGCGATGATCGAGGCGGCGGCGATCGAGACGTGGTGCGACTCGCCGTGATCGTGGGCGGTCAGGGTCGGGAAGCGCTCGCGCAGCGGGCCGAACAGGCGCGCGCCGTCACACACGATGCGTCGTGCGGGCGCGCTGGCCGCGATGAGCTGCTCGGCGTACTCGCGCTCCAGGACGTTGAGCTCGCCGTTGGCGACGCGGGCGTCGATCTCCTCGACCGAGACCACGCGCAGGTGCACCGAGTCGGCGCGGTCGCGGATCGCGGCGGCCAGCTTGCAGCGCGCCTCGTGGGCCTCGAGGCCGGCGCCGAAGGCCTTGGAGTCGCGCACGCCGAGGCGGGTCAGCGCGGCGGCGGCGCGTGGCGTCACGCACACCGCGGCCAGCACCATGGGGCCCAGCAGCGGGCCGCGACCGGCCTCGTCGATGCCCAGGGTGGAGGTGCTCACGAGGGCGATTGTGCCAGCGCGGCGATCGCGGCGTCCAGCGGCGCGGCGAGGCGCTCGTCGAGATCGAGGCGGCTGAGGTCGCAGGTGGCCAGGGCCAGCTCGGCGCGGCTGTCGAGCTCGTGGCCGAGATCGACGCACAGCTCGCGCAGCGGGGCGCCCAGCTCGCCGAGCAGCTCGCCGGCGTCGCGCGCCAGGGCGCTGGTGATGTTGTCCTCGCTGAGCTCGAGGCGGGGCAGCGTGCGCGAGAAGAAGTCGTCGACCCGGCCGCCGCGCAGGGTGCCGCGCAGGAAGGCGCGGAAGCGGTCGAGCACGCGGGCGTCGAGCAGCCGGGCGGCGGCGTCGCGGGCACGGCCGTCGCCCAGCGGGCCGGCGGCGTCGAACAGGCGCCACAGGCCGGCCAGCACGCGCCCGCGCGCGGCGATCAGCGCCTCGCCCAGGGTGTCCTCGAGCAGATCGATGAGGAAGTCGCGGTCGGCGGGGTCGGCGTTGTGCTCCCCGAGCGGCCAGCGCCGTGGGCGCACGAAGTCGAGCACCTCGCGCGCGGCGGCGCGGAAGGCGCGCCCGACGGCGATCTCGAGGGCGCGCAGCTCGGCCGGGACCAGCTCGCGCTCGAGGACGAGGACCTCGGCGCGGGCGTTGCGACGGGCGCCGTGCAGGCGCTCGGTGTCGGCCGCCAGCTCGGCCTGGCGGGCGGCCACGTCGGCGCGGGCGGCGCGCAGCACGGCACCCAGGCGGGTCTGCGCCTGGACCCGCTTGAGGGCGCGGGCGCGCGAGTAGAAGCGCTCCTCGAGCGCACGCACCAGGGCGGGGCGGTTCGAGGTGTCCTCGCCGCTCGGCCCCGGACTCGGACTCGGACTCGGACTCGGACTCGGACTCGGACTCGGACTCGGACTCGGGCTCGGGCTCGGGCTCGGACTCGGACTCGGGCTCGGGCTCGGGCTCGTACTCGTGCTCGCCTTGCGCGCAGCCAGCGCCTCGCGCGCGCTGTAGGGCACCACGTCGACCACCAGGTCGCCGAGCTCGCCACGCAGGTGCTCGACGAGCTGGGTGCGCTCCTCGGCGCTGGCGCGGTCGATCTTGTTGAGCACGCCCAGACACTCCTTGCCGGCGGCACGGATGGCGGTCAGGGCGTCGCGCTCGCTGGCCTTGCCGGCCTGCCCGGTCGAGAACAGCCAGATCACGGCGTCGGCCTGGGTGATGAACTCGCGCGCGACGGCCTCGTGCTCGGGCAGGATCGAGTTCAAGCCCGGGGTGTCGACGATGCTGACGCGCAGCAGCTCCTCGGCGGGATACAGCACCTCGACGAGGCGAATGGCGCGCACCTCGGCGGCGTCGAGGCCGCGCAGCACCGCGGGGACCTCGTCCCAGCTGAGCTCGCGCACACGATCGTCGCGGTAGATCACGCGCCCGCCGCGCACCCGCCCATAGGCCAGCACGTTGACCGTCGCGGTGGTCGGGACCACGCCCATGGGCGCGACCTCCTCGCCGATCAGCGAGTTCACGAAGGTCGACTTGCCGCTGTTGAACTCGCCCATCACGGTCAGAAGCAGCGGCCGGTCGAACAGCTGGGCCACCCGCGCGGCGTCGCCCGCGAAGCTGGCCAGCTCGGGCGCCCCGCCGAGGAAGCGCTGCGCCCAGGCCGCCGCCGCATAGGCCTCCCGGGGCGGCTCGCCGGTCAGCGCCCGCAGCGCCTCCAGCAGGAGCTGGCGCGCCCCCGCGTGCGACGGCGCCAGCGCCAGCGCGGCGCGCGCCGCCTCCAGGGCCGCCCGCGCCGGGGCGCGCTCGTCGCCGCCGACCGGCACTGGCTCGGCCAGCGCCAGCCGTCCCAGCAGCACCTTGGCCGCCGGCTCGTTGGCGCCCGCCAGCGCGCTGCGCGCCGCCGCGGTGTCGCCAGCCGCCAGCGCGGCCAGCCCGCGCGCCACCCCGAGCAGCGGATCGTCGGGCTTCTCCTGGGCCAGGCGCGCCGCCAGCCGTCCCGCCGCGCCGGCCGCCTCGGCCCCGACCTCGACGGCATAGGCCAGCGCCTCGGCCGCCACCGCCAGCGCGCGCGCGTTGCCCGGCCCCGGCGCCTCCAGGGCCAGCGCGCGCTCGTAGGCCACCAGCGCCGCCTCGGGTGAGCGCGTCGCCCGCTGCGCCCGCGCCATCGACACGAACAGCTCGGCGCGCCGCGGCTCGGCCGCGATGGCGCGCACCAGCAGCCCATACGCGGCCGCGACATCGCCGCGCCCGAGCTCGAGGTCGGCCAGCGCGGCCAGCGCGCCCGCATCCGTGGGCGCCAGCTCGACCGCGCGCGCCAGCGCCTTGCCGGCGTCGGCGGGTCGCCCCAGGCGCTGATACGCCCCCGCCAGGGCCACCAGCGCGGCCGGCGTGGGCGCCCCGGTGGCCGCCTTCTCCAGCGCCGCGCGCGCCGCGCCGACATCCCCGCCATCGGCCAGGATGGCGCGCCCCAGCAGGGCCTGCGTCTCGGCGTCCTCGTGCAGCGCGGCCGCCTTGCGCAGCTCGCGCACCGCCTTGCCGGTGCGCCCGGCGGCCAGATACACGCTGCCCAGGCCGCGGTACACCGACGCCAGCAGCTCCGCGCCCTGCGGCCTGGCCGCCAGCGCGCGCCGGTAGGCCAGCTCGGCCTCGGGGCGCTGCCCGGCCTCGACGTGGGCGTCGCCCAGCGCCAGCTCGGCTTCGGCGAAGCCCTCGCGCGCGGCGGCCGCCCGCGACAGCAGCGAGATGGCCTCGTCGAGGCGCCCGCGCCTGAGCTCGGTCAGGCCATACAGGTACAGCACCCGGTAGTGATCCGGCCGCATCTCCTCGGCCGTGGCCAGGGTGTGCGCGGCGTCCTCCAGCCGCCCGGCGGCCAGCTGCTCCTCGCCGGTCTCCAGGTACGACTTGATCTCGTCGGGGACGACGTCATCGACCCACGACTCCAGCCGGCGGCCGATGCGCTCGAACCAGCCCATCAGGTCGCCGCTGGCGGGCTCCACAGCGCGGCGCGCTCGCCGGCCAGCTCGGCCTCGACCTCACCCAGCCGCGCCAGCGCGGCGGTGACCTCGGCGATCACGGCGGGCGCGTTGGCCCCGCGCGTGCGGCGCTCGGTCAGCGCCTGATCGAGCACCTCGGACAGGCTGCGATACAGCGTGCCGCCGGCGCCATCGACGAAGTCGCGCAGCTTGCCGGTGAAGTCGTCGACGATGCCGATCAGGCGCGGCCCCACCGCCTCGGCGGCCTTCTGCACCACCTCGGGCGCGCGCTCGCGGGCCTGCTCCTTGATCTCGCTGGCCACGCGCCCCTTCATCACCATCGCCAGCACCGGCGCGGCCACGAAGAGCAGGCCGCCCACCAGCGTGTTGACGAACAGGAAGATGGTGGTCCCGAACGCCCCCAGCGCGAACACCGAGAGGTCGTACTTCAGGGTGTCGACCTCGATGGTCAGGCGGGTCTCGGCGCCGCCCAGCTCGCCGCGCAGGATCTCGGTGGCGTCGCGCACCGACTGGTTGGTGATCTGGATGATCTCCTCGGCCAGCGCCTCCAGCCGCTTGCCCAGGGTGTCGCCCTGCTGCTCGGCCCAGCGCTTGAAGGTCTCCTCGATGTAGGGCTGCAGGTACTTCCGGACGTCCTGGGCATCCACCGCATCAATCTGCCCAGGCAGCGACGCAGCGAGCTCGCGGGTGAACTCGGCCAGGTCGTCGCGCGCGCGCGCCTTCAGCGCGCCGGCCTCCTCGCCGATCTTGAAGTGCAGGTCCTCGATCGACTTGCGGGTGTCGTCGAGGTGCGCGCGCACCCGCGCCACCCGCGACTCCAGCTCCTCGATGTCGAGCGACAGCGCCTGGCGCTTGACCTCCAGGTTCTGGCGCAGGAACGTCGCGGTGCGCAGGCCGTCACCGATGGCGTTGTCGATGATGAGGCGCCCGCGCTCCTCCGACAGGTACAGCTTGAGGTGCGCCAGCAGCGCCGCGAAGCCCGACTGCTCGCGCTTGCCGCCCAGCTCGTTGCGCGCCGAGACCGCGAACAGCGCCGGCTCGGGCACGATCTTGGCCAGGTTCTCGCGCGCATACGCGGTCGCGGTCACGGCCTCCTCGTCGGTCAGCTGATCGATCTTGGCGATCACGAAGACCAGCTTGTCGCGGCTGCGCTCCAGCACGCGCTGCTGCAGGAACTCGCGCTCGCTCTGCTTCAGGATCTGCCCGGCGTCGAGCAGGAAGACCACGGCGTCGGCGCGCGGCACGTAGCCGTAGGTGATCTCGGCGCGCTGCTCGTTGAGGTCGTTGACGCCGGGGGTGTCGACCAGCGTGACCTGCTCGCGCAGCAGCTCCGACGGATAGGCCACCTCGACGAACTTCACGCCGGCGATGTTGTCGCCTTCGACCGTGACCCACTCCTCCAGCGCCTTGACGGTGATCTTGCGCTCGCTGCCGTCCTCCATGACGGCGCGGGCGGCGGGCTTTTCGCCCCACACGATGTGGTTGATGGTCGCGGTGGTCGGCGTGATGCCGGTCGGCAGCACGGCGGCGCCCAGCAGCGCGTTCACGAAGGTCGACTTGCCGTGGTTGAACTCGCCCAGCACGACCAGGTTGAAGCGCCCCTCGCGCAGCTTGGGGATGCGCGTCTCGTCGAGGTCGGCCTTGAGCGTCTTCATCCCGGCCTCGCCCGCAAGCATTGACAGCTTGTCAAGCGAAACCAGCACAGCATCGCGACGTTCGGCCTCGCTCATCCCATCACCTTGACGATGTCGGCGACACGCTGGTCGACGATGTCGCGCGACGGCCCGCCCGACTCGCCGCGCATGCCGCGGTAGTAGGCGCCCTCCGCGAACACCCGCAGCGCCTGCACCCGCTTGGGCAGGTAGGGGTGCGAGTTCCACAGCTCGGCATACTTGCCGAGGCCGGTCTTGCCCTCGTCGAGCTGCTTCATGTACTCGTCGAGGTCGACCTCGTCGGACAGCTTCTTCGAGCCCAGCGCCAGCTTGACCAGCGCGCTGGTGGTCTTGCCGAGATCCTGCGTGCAGATGAGGCCGGCGCGATCGCACGTGATCTCGGCGCGCCTGAACCAGGCCTGCAGCGCCAGCACCGCGGGCGCCACCACCCACTTGAGGAAGAAGCCGGCGCCCTGCTGCATGTAGTGCAGCGCGGTCGAGTACACCACGTGGTCGTTGTGCACGTGGCCGCACTCGTGGCCGACCACCGCGGTCAGCTCGGTCTCGTCGAGGTGATCGATCAGCGCGCCGCTGATGACGATGTGGGCGTCCTCGTTGGTGCCCAGCGTGTAGGCGTTGAGCTGCCCGATGTCGGGCGACACGTAGACGTCCGGCCGCTCGATGCCCAGCCGCTGCGCGCAGTGCACGGCGATGGCGTCCAGCTTGGGGAACTGCTTGTCGGTGACCTTGACGCAGCGACCCAGCAGCTCCGACTTGGCCAGGCCGCGCCAGGCCCGCACCGTGGCCTCGACCGCCAGGGTGACCGGGGTGACCCGCCCCAGGGTGCGGCGCAGCTTGGCGTCGCCGGCGTAGGCGTACCCGGCCGACCCCCAGGCGCGCTCGGCCGCGTCACCGCGCCGCCGCGCCACGTAGCGCACGAAGTCGAGATCGATGCCCTGGACGATCGCCATCAGCCCTTGCCCCCTGCCCTGGCGCGCTCGGCCTTCAGGCGTGCCATCCACTCGCTGTGCACCGCCGCCGCGACGTCGTAGCTCTTGGCCATGTCGTCATAGATGGCGCGCTCGATGGCGCCGCCGAAGATGGCGAACTTGACCGTCAGATCACCCTCGAAGGTGCGCCGGCAGCGCCCGCCGGGCAGCGGCTCGACCTTGAAGCTGGCGTGGATCTTGGTGCGATCCGCGAACAGCGTGGGCACGATGTCGATCTCCATCGACGACGTCGCGCGGGTGTACACGGTGTTCTCGACATAGCCGAGGTCGCCCTTGACGATCTTCTTCACCACCGACGGGAGGTCACGCTCGGGCAGGATGCGCACCGAGAAGGCGATGCCCTTGTCGTCCTCCTTGCGCGACAGCATGGTCCGTTCCTTGACCTTGATGCGCTTGTACTGCTCGACGTTGAAGGGCTCGTCGAAGAAGACCTCCCAGAACTCGTCGGGCGTGGCGTCGAACTCGTGGACGATCCTGAAGTGCATGCCCGACGCTACGCCGGCCGACGGCGGCGGCGCAAGCCCAGCGCAATCAGCCCGACCAGGACGCCGAACCACAGCGTGGCCAGCCGGCACAGGATGGTGGCCGCCACCGCGGTCGCCTTGTCGAACCCGGTCGCGCCGCGCATCAGCAGCGCGGTCATCGACAGCTCGGTCGCCAGCAGGCCGCCGGGCAGGAACGACACCGCGCCGGCCAGCGTCGTCGTGGCATAGATGAAGGCCGCCCAGGCCCGCGGGGTGCCGGTCGCGCCGAAGCCGATCAGGATGAACCAGAAGCCGATGCACTCGCAGGCCCAGGCCACCAGCGACAGCGCGGTGCCCTTGAGCAGCGGGCCCGGCTTCACCAGCTCGGCCAGGCTGTCGTAGAACTCCTCGACCTTGTGCGCCAGCTTGCGCAGGCCGGGGATGCGCGCGACCCCGTGCAGCAGCCACAGCGAGGCCCGGCGCGACATCAGGATGCCGAGGCCGATGAAGACCACCGAGGTCGACGCGATGACCAGCGGCGCGCCGTAGTGGTAGGCGCCCACGCCGGCGGCCGCGATCAGCAGCACCGCGACCAGATCGGTCACGCGCTCGGCGACCACGATGGGGGCCGACCGCGCCACCGGGACCTGGTGGCGCTCGCGCAGCAGGAACGACTTCAGGACCTCGCCGACCTTGCCCGGCGTGATCGACATGACGAAGCCCGACAGGAAGATGCTGCCGGAGTCGCGCACGCCGATGTCGATCTTGGCCACGCGCAGGAACTCCTGCCAGCGCACGAAGCGCACTGCGTAGTTGAGCGAGGTCAGCCCCAGCGCGACCGCGAAGGTCCACCAGGCGTAGTGGCTCATGCGCGCGCTCAGCTTGGAGACGTCGGCATAGATGGAGAAGCCGGCGAAGGCCGCGACGAACAGGGCGAGCGCGATCAGGAGGCGTCGTGTCAGCGGCTTCAAGCTCCTGTTCTTACCATGTTGTTGACCGTGACTGAGCAAGGCCGCTATGGTCCGCGCATGCCGCCCGTGAAGAAGGCCAAGGCCGCGACCCTGCTGATCGTGGATGACGACGCCGAGATCGTCGGCATCCTGCGCAGTACGCTGTCGCGTGTGGGCTATCAGATCGTGGAGGCGCTGAACGGCGCCGATGCCCTGCTGCGCGCGCGCGAGGCCAAGCCCGACGTGGTGGTGCTCGACGTCATGATGCCGGGCAAGAGTGGCTGGGAGGTCGCCAAGGACATCCGCGACGACGCCACCCTGAAGTCGACCGGCATCATCATGCTGACCGCCATCGGCCCCAAGATGAACGAGCTGACCTCGCCGCTGTATGGCGTGGACGACTACCTCGACAAGCCGTTCGACTTCCACGAGCTCGAGGCGCGCATCGCCAAGGTCATCACCAAGCGGGGCGGCACGCCGCCGACCCGCCCGGTCAAGAAGCCCGCCAAGAAGAAGTAGCCCCCTCGAAGCGCCGCTTCGAGGAGCGCTATTCCGCTCCGATCCTCACTGCTCCTCGTCCTCGTCCACGCCGCCCGAGGGCGCAGCGTTCACCGCGGTGTACGCCTTCTGGTACCAGGGGCTGGTCGCGGGCACGATCTTGAGGATGCGGCGCCAGGCCGCCTTGGCGGCCTCGCCCTTGGAGGACTGGCCCTTGGAGTACAGCTCCTTGGCCTTGAGCTCGAGCGCGAGGCGGACCTTCTGCACGATGGGATCGCCGCTGCCGCCGTATTTTTCGGCCATGTTGGCATAGGCGTAGGCGTTCTCCAGCTTGCCGGCGGCGATCGACTTGGAGGCCTCGGTCTTGGCGGCGTCGATCAGCTTGGCCTTGATGAAGGCGGCGTGGGCGCTCTTGCCGACGGCGGCGTCGTTCTTGAGCGCGGTCTCGTACAGCTTCACGGCCTGGGCGCCGCTGGCGCCGGCGGCGCCGGTCAGCGCCTCGCCGATGGCGGCGATCTGGTTGGCCTGCGCGCGCGTCTTGTCGGCGGCGGCGCCCGACTGCTGCTCGGCGGCCAGGCGCAGCGACTGCGCCGAGGCGGCGAAGTTGCGCGCCTTGTACTGCGCCTGCGACTGCTTGAGCAGGTCCTTGGCCTTGCCCGACACGATGGGCTCGGGGTCGCCGTCGGGCTTGTCGGGCTTGTCGGGCTTGGGTGACGGCTTGGGCTTGTCGGGCTTGGGCGACGGCTTGACCGGCGACGGCGACGGCTTGACCAGCGGCGACGGCGACGGCTTGACCGACGGCGACGGCGGCAGCGACGGCTTGACCAGCGGCGACGGCGACGACACAGGCGACGGCGCCACGCTGGGCGACGGCGACGGCGCCACCACCGCGGGCGACGCCGACGGCGACACCACCGGGCGCGGCTCGGGCGAGGCCAGCGGCGACGCCGACGACGACGGCGACGGCGTCACCGGGGTCACCAGCGGCGCGGTGCCACCGCCCACCGGCGTCACGATGGGGCCACCACCGGTACCACCGCCGGTGCCGCCACCCGCGCTGGCGACCGGCCCGCTGCCCGGGCCACCACCTGCACCAGCCCCCGCACCCAGGCCCGGCTTGTGCGACGACGAGCTCGACCCGCCCGCCAGCGCGGCGATCACCGCGATGAGGATGCAGCCGCCCATCAGCGCCACGCCGCCGAGGATCATCTTCTTCTTCTGCGTGGCCCGCAGCGCGGTGGCGCTGGGGTCGCTCATGCTCATGTCGTACGCGGGCGTGCCCTCGGGGAACGACGGCGGCGGCGCGTAGGCCTGGTGGGGCTGCGAGTACTGCATGGTCGCCGGCCCTGGCGGCGGGCCCGGCATCGAGGGTGGCTGGCCGAACGACCCATAGGGCAGCTGGGTCGCGAAGGTCTGCGCACCCGGCGGCAGCGGCACCGGCGGCGCGACCGGCGGCCCGCCCGAGGCCCAGCCGGCCTGCTGCGGCGCGTAGGGCGCCTCCTGCGGCGGCGGCTGCAGCGGATACTGCTGGCCCTGCGGCGGCGCGCCCGCGACCCCCTGGGCCGGCGCCTGCGCCGCGGCACCATCAGGGTGCTCGAAGCGCATCAGCGTGTTGCCGATCTCGATCTGATCGCCGTCGCGTACCGGCACCGTGCCGACGCGCTGACCATTCAGGATGGTGCCGTTGCCGCTGCCCAGATCGCGCACGCCGAAGATGCGCCCGTCGAAGGTCAGGATGAAGTGGCGACGCGACACCGCGATGTCGGTCAGCACGATCTCGTTATCGGTACCGCGGCCCACGCCGGTCTCGGGCTTGGTGAGCACGAATTCGCGCCCGCGATCGGTGCCCCCGATGACGACCAGGCGAGCCATCTGGGTGGCGGGTTTGGTGGCGGTGCCCTGCATCGGAGGTTCCCGGATCATGGTCGGCTGCGCGGCCAGAGGGCCGGTACCGTTTGAGACCGTCTGCGGGACCTCGGCATTGGGCGGGGTCAGCTGTTCGGGCGGCTGCATCGCCGGCCGACCCTGGCTGGTCATGCGGGCTTCGACCGAGCCGCGCCGTCCCATCGCTGGCGGCGCCGGGATGGCGGCCGAACGGATGGTTGACGCGGGTGGCCGTGCGGCCTTGCCATTGGCGCCGGTGGCGCGCGCACCACCGTTGGCCTTTGCCAATGGCGGCGGGGTCTTGTCGCCGTGTTGCTTCTTGTGCGCGACGGTGGACTCCTCCCAGCCGTCCTGGACCTTGTCGTCCACGACAGTGCTCTCGGAGGGAATGTCGTCGTCAGTAGCCAAGCCCAAGCGCTTCCTGTAGGTGGTGCAGGCAGGTCAGCCAGCCGATCTTACCGGACTGGGGACTGACTCGCAATCAGCCATTGTTTTCGGCGGTTAGGGTCCGACCAATCAACGCCGGGGGGCGTCGGTCAGTTGGGCCATTTGACCAGCAGCGGCGAGCGGTTGAGGATGGCGTGCTGCTCGGGCGTCAGTGTCGGGGTCGTGCTGCCCAGCGCCCAGAACATGAGGTTTTCGGCGCCCGCGCCGCTGCATTCCTCGGGCAACACCGTGCCATTCATGTTGGCGTCGCGCGCGCTGGTGCACTCGGGGGTCGAGGTGAGGTGATCGTGCGCGCGCCCACTGGGTTCGCTGCTGTGCAGCAGCCCCAGAGCGTGGCCGAGCTCGTGCGCGATGGCGATGGTGCCGGTGCGGCGATCCAGCGCCAGCGCCGCCGCCGACACCGCGACGCCGCCATGTGCGCCCCCGGAGGCGACCGGGATCGGGATGCCGCCGCTGGAGCCGAACACGTCGAGGCCGCCGGTCGGTGTGGTCTCGGTCAGGCGCGGCACCACGAACAGGGGCAGCGTGCCCAGCGCAGGCAGGCCGAGCGGCTGTGCGAACAGGGCGCGCAGCGCGCTGGCATCGGCGCCGCCGCTGACGTCGACGGTCGCGAACGGCGCAGCGGCCGCGCCGTCCACGTGCACCACGGCGGCGACGTCGATGGGCACGTCGAGCAGGTCGGCGGCGCCGTCGGTCCCGGCGCCGATGAGGACCAGGCTGACGGTGAGACGACCGCGCGGCTCGCCGCGGTCGGGTGGCCCGGCGCGCCGCCACACCGCCAGCACCGGGACCGGCGCCGGCAGCGCGCCGTCGAGGTGACGCAGCTTCACTTCCCAGCTGCCGCCCGGGCTGCGAGCCAGGCTGGCGGTCGACGCAGGGGTGCCCCAGGCCACCTCGTCGTGCACCGACAGCAGGGCGTCGTCGGCGGTCGCGGGGGTCTGGTACGACACCCGCAACTGGCCGTCCTGGCTGAGCTCGAAGGCCAGCTTGCCGGTGGCGCCGGGCGCGCGCGCGGTCAGGTGCAGCGACAGCGCGTCGGCCGGGACGACGAAGCCGACCGGGTCCGACAGGCCGCTGGCGCCCACCGTCAGCATCAGCGTCTGCGACTCCACGCTGCTGCCATCGCCGGGGTCGAGCGGGTCGTCGCCGTCGCTGCAGCCGGGGCAGGCGGCCAGCAGCATGCCCAGCGCAGCAGCGACGACCGCTGAAGACCGGGGCTGCATCCTGGTCACGGTAGCATGCTATAAGCGCGCGACATGAGGCTGTGCCGCTTCGTCCCCAAGAGCGATCCGGGCCGCCCACCGCGCTGGGCCGAGTTCGAAGGCACCGGCGCCGACGGTCGGCTGCTGGTCATCGATGGTGATCCGTGGTCGCGACGCGCCGGCGTCACGCGCGAGATCTACCTGGCCACGTCGATCCAGCTGTGCGCCCCGGTGGTGCCCTCGAAGATCGTCGGTGTCGGGCTGAACTACCGCAAGCACGCCGAGGAGATGAAGAAGCCGCTGCCCGACGAGCCGCTGCTGTTCCTGAAGCCGCCCAGCGCGGTGCTGGATCCCGACGCCGACATCGTGCGGCCGTCGGGCTACTCGCGGGTCGACTTCGAGGGCGAGGTCGCGCTGGTCATCGGCAAGCGCGCGCGCCGCGTCTCGCGCGAGGCCGCGCTGGAGTACGTGCTGGGTGTGACCGCGCTGAACGACGTCACCGTGCGCGACCTGCAGAAGAAGGACATCCAGTACACCCGCGCCAAGGGCTTCGACACCTTCGCGCCGGTGGGGCCGTGCGTGACCACGCTGGATCAGCTGGCCGACGAGGGCCACGACCTCGGCAACCTGCGCGTGCGCACCACGCTGAACGGCGAGCCGCGCCAGGACTCGACCACCGCCGACCTCATCTTCGACTTGCCCACGCTGGTGTCGTTCATCTCGCACGTCATGACGCTGGAGCCCGGCGACGTCATCACCACCGGCACGCCCTCGGGCGTCGGCCCGGTGCAGCCGGGCGACGTCGTCGCCATCACGGTCGATGGCGTCGGCACCCTGGAGAACCCCGTGGTAGGAGAACCCGCATGAAGATCGAGCTGGCCTCGCGCATCCGCGAGCTGCCCCCGTACCCGTTCGCGCGCATCGATGCCCTGAAGGCCGACGCGCGTGCGCGCGGGGTGGACCTGGTCGACCTCGGCATCGGCGATCCCGATCTGCCGACGCCGGCGCACATCGTGGCCGCGGCGGCCAAGGCGGCGGCGGATCCGCGCCATCACCAGTACCCGTCGTACGTCGGAATGATGGCGTATCGCGAGAGTGCGGCGCGCTTCTGCCAGCGCCGCTTCGGCATCAAGCTGGATGCCGCGCGCGAGGTGGTGGCGCTGATCGGCTCCAAGGAGGGCATCGCGCACTTCCCGGTCGCCTTCGTGGAGCCCGGCGACGTCGTGCTGTGCCCCGACCCGGGCTACCCGGTGTATGCCACCGGGACGCGCTTCTCGGGCGGCGAGCCGTACTTCATGCCGCTGCGGCGGGACAGCGGGTTTCTGCCCGATCTGAAGGCGATCCCGGCCGACGTCGCCAGGCGCGCCAAGGTCATGTGGGTCAACTATCCCAACAACCCGACCGCGGCGCTGGCGCCCAAGGGCTTCTACGAGGACGTCATCGAGTTCGCGCTGAAGCACGACATCATCGTGGCGTCGGACATGGCGTACTCGGAGATCTACTACGGTGGCGCCGAGCCGCCGAAGTCGATCCTCGAGATCCCGGGCGCGCGCGAGTGCGCCATCGAGTTCCACTCGCTGTCCAAGACCTTCAACATGACCGGGTGGCGCGTCGGCTTCGCCATCGGCAACGAGGCGCTGGTCGCGGGCCTCGGCAAGGTCAAGACCAACGTCGACTCCGGCGTGTTCGAGGCCGTGCAGGTGGCCGCCATGGCGGGCCTCGACGGCGACCTCGGCGTGGTCGCCGAGCTGCGTCGCGAGTATGAGGGGCGTGTCAACATCCTGTGCGATGGCTTGAGCGCGGCCGGCTTCGATGTCATCAAGCCGAAGGCGTCGTTCTACTGCTTGATCGCGAACCCCAAGGGCGTCAGCAGCCTGGACTACTCGCTCAAGCTGCTCGAGGCCGGCGTGGTCGCGACCCCGGCGACCGGGTTCGGCGCGGGGGGCGAAGGCTTCGTGCGCCTCACCGTGTGCGCGCCGCGGGACCGGCTGGCGCTGGCGGTCGAGCGGCTGAAGACGCTGCGGTAGAAGCGCGCTCGGACGCCAGATGACGCTTGGAAGAAGCTAGAAGCGGCCGCGGACGACCAGGGCGGCGCCGCCGGGCAGGGGCGCCGCCGACATGCGGGCGGCGCGCTCGGCGGCGCGCACGTCGGCGCGCATGCCGCTGATCCAGAGGTAGACGCCGGTGGCGGTGAGGGCGAGGCCGCTGCCGGTGAGGATCCAGCCATACAGCGAGGCCCGGCTGCCGGAGCTCTCCAGCGAGGGATCCCAGGGGTCCTCGCCGGGCCGCAGCGCGTCGATCTCGTCCTGCTTCTTGCTGGCGTCGCTGAGGTACTTGAGGCCGTACAGCGCGGCCAGGACGCCGGCGCCGAACGCGACCTGACCGATGGTGCGCCGGCGCTGGCCGGGGTGGCGGTCGAACGGACGCGGCGGGGTGAAGGGGTCGCCGGGTGGGCCGCCCGGCGCGGCGAAGGGCTCGCTGCTGGGTGACGGCGAGGGATAGGGCGCGATGGAGGGCTCGGGCGAAGCCGACGGCGACGGCGACGGCGCTGGCTGGTTGCCCAGGGCGGTCTCCAGCTCGCCGATGCGGATACGCGCGTCGGGAGCGCCGCGGCCATTGGGCTCCAGCGCGACATAGCGCCGGTACAGCTCGAGCGCGCGGGCGCGGTCGCCCTTGAGGCGGTGGGCCTGCGCCATGTTGAACAGGCGGCTCGGCTTGCCGTCGAGGTCGTAGGCGGCCTGGTACTCGGCGATGGCGTCGTCCCACTGCTGCGCCGCGAACAGCTGCTTGCCGCGCGCGGCGTGGGCGTCGGCGTCACGTGGCGCCGCCCCCGCGGGGCCCGCCCACAGCAGCACGACCAGGATCGCGGCGACCGCCCGCACGGAGCGCATCATGACATGCATCAGTCCAGCGTCCCGTCGCCGATCGAATCGCCGCCCCCGGTGGCCATCGGCGCCTTCTTCAGGCGCACGCTGGCCACGCCGTCCTTGTCGGCGGGCAGCACCACTTTGCCGGAGCGATAGCCCGGGCGACGCAGCTCGAAGCGCGCGCTGCCCGGCGCCGACACCAGCTCGACCTCGCACGGAGTCACGCACAGGTTCACGCCGTCGAAGACACGAAACACATTGGCGCCGGGTGGCACCGACTCGAAGCGCAGCTTCACCTTGATCGGACTCACGATCACGCTGGGCGCCGTCGGACTCGGACTCACGCTCGAACTCGGACTCATGCTCGGGCTCGAGCCCGTCCCCTGCCCCGCCCCCCGCTGCGTCTTGCTGCTGCCCCGCGTCACGATCACCACCACCGCCAGCGCCCCCACGAGCACCGCCCCCAGCGCCAGCCACGGCCACGGCGCGCGCCGCGGCGCCCCCGCCACCAGCTCCACCGCCGACCGCCCCAGCGTGGTGTTCGCGCTCGGCATGGTCTGCGCCGCGCTCAGCGCCACCGCGGCCCGCGGCGCCTCCTCCCGCCCACCGGCACCCGACCAGTCAGGCGCCGGGCCCGGCGTGATCGCCCCGGTGCCGCCTGCGTGCGCCACCGCCCTGCGCCCGCTCCACCCCGCGATCACCGCCCCGCCTGCCGCGGCCGCCCCCGTGGCCGGCCCCAGCGCCGCCACCACCTCGTCCATGGTCTGCGGGCGCGCCTCGGGCCGCTTCTCCAGCAGCGCCATCACCAGCGCCTCCAGCTCCGCCGGTGTGCCCGGCGCCAGCGTGGCCACCCGCGGCGGCGCATCGTTCATGTGCGCCGAGATCAGCTCGCCCACACCGGCCAGCACGAACGGCGGCCGCCCGCACAGCATCTCGAACAGCATGCAGCCCAGCGAGTACACGTCGGCCCGGTGATCCACGGCGCCCGCGCCGCGACACTGCTCGGGCGACATGTACAGCGGCGTGCCCAGCAGGTTGCCGGTGGTCGTGCGCGCCACCCCGCCGAGCTCACCACCCAGCTTGGCGATGCCGAAATCCAGCACCTTCACGCGCAGCCCGACCGTGACCTCGGGGTCGGGCACCAGGAACACGTTGTCGGGCTTGAGATCGCGATGCACGATCCCGCGCGCGTGCGCCGCGCCCACCGCGGCCGCCACCTGCCGCGCCAGCGCCGCCGCCAGCGCCGCCGGCAGCACCTGCTCGCGGCGCAGCCGCGCGCCCAGGCTCTCGCCGTCGAGCAGCTCCATCGCGATGTACGCAGCGCCGTCGTGGTAGCCGAAGTCGAACACGTCGACCAGCCCGGCGTGCCGGATCAGCGCGGTCGACCGCGCCTCGTTGAAGAAGCGCGTCAGCGACGCCTCGTCGCGCGAGAACTCCGGCAGCAGCACCTTGATCGCGGCCTTGCGCCCGATCAGCGTGTGTTCGGCCAGGTACACCACCCCCATGCCGCCCGCACCGAGCTTGCTCACGATCCGGTAGCTGCCGACCTCGGCGCCGATCACGCGTGTAGTCTACTTGACGCTCAGGCCCCTGCGCACGATGCTCGCGCCATGCGTGCGCTGGCAGCCCTCGCGGTCGTCGTCGTGACGGCTGGCTGCTTCGATCCCAGCCCGGCCGAGGGCCTGCTGTGCGGGCCGCACGACAGCTGCCCG
>JBGASF010000130.1:0-22719 GCA_044229835.1 Polyangia bacterium
CCGGCCCCGCCGCCCGAACGCTTGCACCCCGCCAGCGCAACCAGCAGCCCGAGCCAGATCCTGAATTGGTATGCGCCCATACGTCGCACACAACCCTATCATGTAGGCCCGCGCGATCCTTGACGCCCCTTCGCCGCATGCTTACCCTGCCCGCGGCTCATCACCCATGTCGAAGCGCGATTACTACGAAATCCTGGGCGTGGGCCGCGACGCCGACGCAGGCACCGTCAAGAAGGCCTACCGCAAGCTCGCGCTCGAGCTGCACCCCGATCGCAACCCCGACAAGGCGGCCGAGGAGCAGTTCAAGGAGGCCTCCGAGGCCTACGAGGTGCTGTCGGATCCCGAGAAGCGATCGCTCTATGATCGCTTCGGGCACGAGGGCCCGCGCCGCGCCGGCTTCGAGGGCTTCGGTGGCGCCGGCCTCGACGACATCTTCTCGCGCTTCGGCGATCTGTTCGGCGGCCTGTTCGACGGCCTCGGCGGCGGCCGCGGTCGCGGCGGCCGCGCCGGTGCCGCGCGCGGCGCCGACCTGCGCGTCGATCTGGAGCTGACCTTCGCCGACGCGGTGCGCGGCTGCTCCAAGGACCTCGAGGTCCAGCGCCGCATCAGCTGCGACACCTGCAGCGGCAGCGGCGCGCGCCCGGGCACCAAGACCGAGAGCTGCTCGACCTGCGCCGGTCGCGGCCAGGTCATGCACAGCCAGGGCTTCTTCATGATCCAGACCGCGTGCCCGACCTGTCGCGGCCAGGGCCAGGTCATCAAGAGCCCATGCGACAGCTGCAAGGGCAGCGGCACCAAGCGCTCCAGCGAGACCCTCAGCGTCAACATCCCCGCCGGCGTCGACGACGAGCAGACCCTGCGCCTCTCCAACAAGGGCGAGGCCGGCGAGCGCGGCGGCCCCCCCGGCCACCTCTATGTCGTCCTGCACGTGAAGCCCGACGAGCGCTTCACCCGCGAGGGCGCCGAGCTGATCTCCGACGTCGATGTCCCGCTGCCCATCGCCATCCTGGGCGGCAAGGTCAAGGTGCCCACGCTGGATGGGGAGGTCGACCTCGAGATCGCGGCCGGCACCCAGCCCGATCACGTCGTGGTGCGCCGCAACGAGGGCATCCCGCGCGTCGGCGAGCGCGGCCGCGGCGATCACCACATCCGCCTGCACGTCGCCATCCCGACCGAGCTGACCGATCGCCAGGAAGAGCTCCTGCGCGAGCTGGCCGCCGAGATGAGCGTCGACGTCGAGCCGCCCAAGCGCGGCCTGTCGGGCTTCATCGCCAAGGTCAAGCGCGCGACCAAGAAGTAGCCCTCGGCGCGCGCCTCGAGCGCTGTTCCGGTTTCCGGTCGCGACGCGACGGAAATATCATCACGACGGAATAGATCAGGAATTTGCCCACTCGCGTCGCGTTTCGTACTTCTATGAGCGCGATGCAAATCACCAAACGTGTGGCCATTTTCCTGATCGCTGTCCCCTTCGCGCTGGCCGGCTGCGGCGGCAAGAAGAAATCCGGCGGCTCCGGCGCCGGCGGCGGCAGTAGCAGCGGCACCGGCGGCAACGGCAGCGGCACCGGCAGCGCCGGCAACGGCCAGCCCACCGCGGGCGGCGACATCCCGGTGGCGCCCGCGCGCGGCGCCGAGCACGCGGTGTTCTCGCTGACCGACAACCGCCTGCTGTCGCACCTGCACATCGGCGGCGGTCTGGTCATCGACGCCGCGTCGCCCGGCCTGGCCAAGTACCTGCACATGGGCAAGCCGCGCAACTGGTGGTCCAAGCAGGAGGTCGTCGACGGCAAGCGCGCGACGCTGATCGACAACTATGCGCCGCTGGAATTCCCGCTCGACGAGGCCGAGGCCGCGGGCAAGACCATCTGGGTGCGCATGCGCGGCGAGGGCGCCGGGCGCAACGTCACCCTCGAGATCGGCGGCAAGTCGATCACGCAGCCCATCCCGGCGACCTGGACCACGGTGGCCTTCGCGCTGCCCGACGGGGCGCTGAAGGCGGGTGAGAACGTGCTGCGCCTGATCTACACCAAGGGCGCGCCGCCCGCGGTGGCGTGGGTGCAGATCGGCGGCGCCGCGGCGCTGCCCGACGACGCCGCGCTGGCGGTGCACGACGTCAAGGACGGCGCGCTGCTGCTCGGCCAGGGCGCCGCGCTGAGCTACTACGTCATGGTGCCCAAGGGCGGCCTGCTGGCGGGCGACGTGCCGATCGCCGGCTGCGCGCTCGACGTCAAGGTGCGGCCCAGCGCGGGTGGCGAGGTCACCGGCAAGCTGACCGGCAAGGGCTCGGCGGTCGATCTCGGCGCCGCGGCCGGCAAGATCGCGCGCCTCGACATCACGAACGCGAGCTGCCCGGCGGCGCGGCTGACCGGCGCGGCCCTGGTGGTCGGCGGCGCGGCGCCCACGGTGGCGCGGCCGTCCAAGCCCAAGAACGTCGTGCTCTGGATCAACGACTCGCTGCGCGCCGACCGCATCAAGCTGCTCAACCCGGGCACGCGCGTGGAGTCGCCGATCTATGACTCGCTGGGCGGCAAGGCGGCCTGGTTCAAGAACGCCTACGTGCAGGGCAACGAGTCGCGCGCCTCGCACGCCAGCATCTGGACCAGCACCTTCCCGTCGGTTCACCGCGTCATCAAGGCCGGCGTCAAGGTCGACGCCGCGTTCACCACCATCGACGAGGTCATGAAGTCGGCCAGCCTGTTCACCAGCGCGGTGACCTCGAACGGCTACATCACGCCGGCGGGTGGCTTCGGCAGCAAGTGGGACGTCTACCACAACAACATCCACGACGGCGGCGGCGTGCGCGGCGAGGACGTCATGGGCCTCGGCATCAAGTCGATCAAGACGCCGACCTCGCCCTTCTTCCTGTACCTCGGCCTCATCGACAACCACGTGTCGTGGCGCGCCAAGCAGCCCTGGATGGACAAGTACGATCCCGAGCCCTACACCGGCCCGTACAAGACCGAGCTGGCCGGCATCGAGGCCGAGCGCATCACCGGCAAGGTCCAGGTCGCCGAGCGCGACAAGCAGCGCGTCATCGCGATCTACGACTCCAACGTGTCGTACGCCGACGATCTGATGGGCAAGTTCCTGGCCCAGCTGGAGACCTGGGGCGTCGCCAACGACACCCTCATCGTGATGACCGGCGACCACGGTGACGAGCTGTGGGAGGACGGCCTGCGCATCGGCCACGGCGCCTCGCTGCGCGAGTCGCTGGTGCACGTGCCGCTCATGATCCTGTATCCGCCGCTGTTCCCGGCCGGCGTCATCGAGGAGGGCGTGGACACCGTCGACATCCTGCCCACGCTGGCCGACGCTCTGGGCATCGAGGCGCCGCCCGAGCTGCAGGGCGAGTCGCTGGTGCCGCTGGCGCAGGGCGTCGGGCGCGGCTATCCGCGGCCGGCCTTCGCGTCGAAGTACGAGGACGCCCACGTGATGCGGCTGGGCGGCTGGAAGCTGTATGCAGGCGGCGCCAACACGCGCCTGTACGAGATCGACGCCGACCCCGAGGAGCGCAAGGACCTGGCCGCCGATCGCCCCATCGAGCGCCGCTTCGTGATGGACCCGTTCTCGACCTTCCTCATCCACCAGAAGGACTGTAAGAAGCGCCGCTGGGGCGTGGCCTCGAATGCGCTGCCGGCGTTCGCGGCGGATCTGGAGAGCGGCAAGTAGGCGTCTGGACTCGCTGTTTTCCGCTGCCTGCCCATCTGCTGTATACCAACCGCATACGAAATCACCTTCCGACCCCTTGTCAGCCCGGTCGGGTTCACGCATCATGAACCCCATAGATGCCGGGGAAAACCACAGATAGTCCGACGAAGCCGACGGCGCCTGCCGTATACGACTTCCTCGACTATCGCGCCTACCTGAGAGCATTCTATGCGGCCGAGAAGGCGCGCCGACCGACCTTCTCGCACCGGCTGTTCTCGCGGCTGGCCGGGCTGCGCTCGCCCAACTTCCTCAAGCTGGTGATGGACGGTGAGCGCAACCTGGGCGACGAGTCGGTGCCCAAGTTCATCAAGGCGCTGGGCCTCGAGGGCGAGGCGGCGGCCTTCTTCTCCGACCTGGTGACCTTCACCCAGGCCGACAACGTGGCCGAGAAGAACCGCGCCTTCGAGCGCATCGCCGCCTCGCGTCGCTTCCGCGTCGCGCGCAGGATCGACGGCGAGCTGTTCACGTACCTGTCGCACTGGTACTACCCCGCGGTGCGCGAGCTGGCCGCGCGCGCCGACTTCCAGGACGACCCGCGCTGGATCGCCAACCAGCTGCGCCCCAAGATCTCCAGCGCCGACGCCGGCGCCGCGCTGCGCCTGCTCTTGTCGCTGGGCCTCCTGGTGCGCGACCCCGCCAACGGCAAGATCGTGCGCGGCGAGCCGACCATCACCACCGAGCACGAGGTGCGCTCGCTGGCCGCCGCCAACTTCCATCGCCAGATGCTCGAGCGCGCCGCCGCCAGCATCGACACCGTGCCGCGCGAGAAGCGCGACCTGGCCGCGCTCACCGTGTGTGTGCGCCCCGAGACCGCCGCCCTGGTCAAGGAGCGCATCCACAAGTTCCGCGAGGAGCTGACCCAGCTCTGTGACGCGGACAACGCGGGCACGACGGTTTACCAATTCAACGTGCAGTGGTTCCCTCTCTCGGCCGTCCCCGAAGAAGAAGGGTCCAAATGAGGAGGCAGCGCAGATTCGCGGTGGTGGTTTCGTGGCTGCTGGCGCTGGGCTGTCTCGGCGCCGGCGCGGGGTGCGACTCGACCGGGGTCGGCAATCCCGGCCAGGTCGATCTGGCGGTGTCGGCCGATCCGGTGGAGGAGGACACGCCCGGCGTCGACGGCGGGGTGGTCGATCCGGCCAAGCCGGCGCTGCTCAACGCGGTGGTCGTGGTCGACGAGATCCGCCTGGTGCCCTGCCCGGGGCAGGGTGCGACGCCGGTGGTGTTCCCGGGGCCGATGGCCATCGACCTGGTGGCCGGCACGGTGTACCCGGCGCGGCCGGCGCCGCGGCGCGCGCGCGGGGCCTACTGCGGGCTGGAGGCGCCGCTGGGCGAGGCCAGGCGGCCGGCGGAGATCGCGGGCGCCTCGGTGTTCTTCAAGGCGCGGCGGCGCGACGGGGTCGACGTGCTGCTGTTCGCCTCGGTGCGCGGCACGCTGCGGGTGACCGCGCGCGGCACCAGCATGACGGTGCCCGACGATGGCGCGCGCTGGGTCTGGGGCATGCGCCCGGCGCAGTGGGTGATGGGCAGCGAGGTCGACATGTTGACCCCGGTGCTGGTCAACGGGCGGCCCATCGTGGTCATCGACGCCGACCGGCTGCCGCTGCTGTTCGCGGCCATCCGCGCCCGCCTGGGTGGCGTCAGCGCGCTGTTCCTGGATGAAGACGGTGACGGGCGCCTCGATGTCGAGGAGCGCCGACCGGACAACGTCATCGGCGACGGTTCACCACAGATCGATCCGTAGCCGTAGCTCCCTGGTCGTTCGGGTTCGGGTCCGGGTTCGAAACATGCTGGTTTTGCCCGCACGCGGTGGCACGCGCGCAAGGGCCGTCCATTCACATGCCACAAGGAGGCTCGTCATGAAGGTCCGCCATGGAATCGCGATGCTGGTCAGCTTGCTCGGGGTCGTCGGCGCAGGGTGCAACCGCGGGGATGACGACGGCTTCATCGACGCGGTGCCGGAGCAGGCCGCGCTGCAGCTGGATCTGACCGGGGACTCGGCCGCCGAGGGCACCACCACGGCGTCGGCGGAGCTGGCGCTCGACAGCATCGGCGTGGTGCAGCAGGGGCTGGCCGGCGGGGTGGCGCCCTACCTGGACGGCGCGCGCAACGGCATCAAGGCGCTCAACGAGGCCATGCGCGCGCACCTGCAGCCGATCGCGGCGCTGATCCGCGACCAGGCGCCGACCACCGCGCCGGGGCAGGTGCGGATCTGGGGGCCGGTGACGCGCGGCGTGACCGACTACCGCTTCGTGATGAAGCGCGGCCTCATCCGCAACCGCTTCGGCTGGGCGCTGCAGGCCAAGGCGATGGGCGCGCCTGACGCCGACTACAAGCTGGTGGCGGCGGGCGCCATCACGGTCGGCACCGTGGTGCGGCGCGGCGTCGGCGTGGTCGGCTTCGACCTCGACCAGCTGGGCGCGCTGGATCCGACCGTGAAGGCGCGCGGCAAGATCCTGGCGGCGTTCGCGCACGGCCCGCGTGGCACCGCGCTGGCGTATGGCCTCAAGGCCTTCAGCCCCGACCCGGCCCGCAAGCAGCCGTTCGATGCGATCTTCCAGGGCGTGCACACCGTGGCGGGCAAGAACATCGCCCGCCTGGCCTATCACGGCAACCTGGCCGACAGCGCCACCGCGGCCGAGGAGTTCGCGCTGGCGCGCCTGCGTCATGTGCGCGGCGTGGGCGGTCGCGCCGACGCGCTGGCCACCGGCGGTGACGTGCCCGCGGGGCGTGTCCACGTGGTCAACGAGTGCTGGGACGCCGGCGCGGCGCAGCGCTTCGTCATCGTGCGCGACTGCCCGGTCGGGGGCATCGGCCAGGGCCAGTGCACCGTGGTCAAGACCGAGGGCCAGCTGACCGACTGCGCGCCCGGCCTGCAGACCGAGGAGCTGCCGCCCCCGGTGGCGACCGATCCGATGGCCGAGAGTGAGGCCCCCGAGATGGTGACCCCGCCGACAGAGATGCCGGCCGGCGACGGTGCGTAGGCTGGCTTGCACTCCGTCAGCCGCGCCGCGGCGCTGGACGACCGCACGGGCATGAGGGGATAATCTCCGAGTTCCCTTCGGAGAATACCCATGCGGATGCGTACTGGAGTCGTGGCGTTGGTGGTGCTCGCTCTGAGCGGGGTGGCGCTGGCGGACAAGAAGTCGGACGCCGAGGCCAAGGCCTTCTATCTGGAAGGCACCAAGTACTACAACCTGGGCAACTTCAAGCTCGCGGTCGAGAACTACACCAAGGCCTACGAGAAGAAGCCCGACCCCGTCTTCCTCTACAACATCGCGCAGTCCTACCGCCTGTCCAACGACTTCGGCCAGGCGCTGTTCTTCTACAAGTCCTTCCTGCGCAACCTGCCTGACCCGCCCAACCGCGCCGAGGTCGAACGCCGCATCACCGAGATGGAAGAGACCATCGCGCGCCAGAAGGCGGCGACCGCGCCGCCCAACGACACCGTCGCGCCGACCGAGACGCCCACCGAGACGCCGACCGAGACGCCCACCGAGACGCCCGACGAGGACACCACCAAGGTGCCCCCGGTCGAGGATGTCGGCGACGCCAGCGACGTGGGCCAGGAGAACCAGACCGCGCCCACCGGGCCGGTGGACACCGGCGGCGGCGGCAAGAAGCCGATCTACAAGAAGTGGTGGTTCTGGGCCGGCATCGGCGCGGTCGCGGTGGGCACGGTCGCGATCATCGCGGTCAGCTCGGGCGGCAGCGCCAGCGCACCCGACTCGCATTTCGGCACCACCGAGGTGTTCTGAGCTTCACCTGAAGGCACTGGTCTGGCTGCACATTGGTCTCGATTGAGGGGAGTCTTCGATGATGCGTGGAACCTGGGGCGGCAAGCTGCTCGCGTTGCTGGTGTGTTCGGCAGGGCTCATGGGGGTCGGCTGTGGTGGAGGTTCGGCCGGGACGTTCGTGTCGGTCGAGCTGCGCCAGGGCACGCTGTCGCAGCCCATCAGCAGCATCGAGCTCAACCTGGTCTTCAACGGCCAGATGGCCAACCGCACCCTGACCGAAGCGGGCGGCGGGGTCATCGCCCTGCCCACCAGCGCCGTGTTCAAGATCAGGAACGGCGAGGGCAGCATCATGGTGCTCGCGAGCGCCCGCAACGCCGCCGGCGATCTGCTGGCGCAGGGCACCGCGATGGGCAACGTGGTGCGTGACGACACCCTGGGCCTGACCATCACGTTCGGCGAGGTGCTGGTCGATGGCGGCACCGATGGCGGTGGCGGCAACGCCACCCTGACCATCGACAAGGCGACCCAGGACTTCGGCACCGTGGTCACCGGCATGAGCAGCGCCCCGACCAGCTTCACCATCACCAACACCGGGACCGGGACCAGCGGCACCCTGGCCTCGACCATCACCGGCACCGGCTTCAGCATCGCGACCAACACCTGCGCCACCATGACGCTGGCGCCGGCCGCCACCTGCAGCATCGGCGTCGTCTTCTCGCCGACCACGGCGGGCGCGGCGACCGGCATGCTGACCGTGACCGGTGCGCCGGGCGGCACCGCGGGCGCGGCGCTGACCGGGAACGGGGTCGCGCCAGGCGAGCTGTCGATCTCGCCGCCGACGCAGGACTTCGGCATGGTGGTCATGGGCGGCAACAGCGCCACCACGACGTTCACCGTGACCAACACCGGCGGCACCCCGACCGGGGCGCTGGCGGTCGCGCTGTCGGGCACCGATCTGACCCAGTTCGAGGTGACCTCGGATGGCTGCGACACGCAGGTGCTGGCGGGCGCGGCGACCTGTCAGATCACGCTGCGCTTCAGCCCGACCTCGGCGGGCTCCAAGACCGCGTCTGTGACCGTGACCGCGACGCCGGGTGGCACCACGGTGGCGTCGCTGACCGGCATCGGTCTGGCGCCGGGCGCCCTGACCATGACCCCCGCCTCGCAGGATTTCGGCATGGTCCAGCAGGGCACGCCCAGCGCGGCGTTCGACTTCACGGTGACCAACACCGGCGGGTCGACCACCGGCACGCTGACCACCGCGGTCAGCGGCGCGCACGCGGGTGACTTCATGATCAGCGCCAACACCTGCATGAACAGCACGCTGCTGGCGGCAGGCACCTGCACCATCTCGGTGCGCTTCCAGCCCACCGCGTCGGGCAGCCGGTCGGCGTCGCTGACCATCAGCGGCACCCCCGGCGGCAGCGCCGCCAGCCAGCTCACCGGCGTCGGGCTGGGCCCGGCCAACCTGGTGGCTGCGCCGCTGACGCACGACTTCGGGGCGGTCACCACCGGCAGCTCGGGGACGCAGTCGATCACCATCACCAACACCGGCGGCGTCGCCAGTGGCGTCGGCGTCACCAGCCTGGGCGGCACCGACGCCGGGCAGTTCTCGATCGCCTCGGACACCTGCGGCACGGCGCTGAGCCCGGGCGGGACCTGCACCGTGACGGTGCGCTTCTCGCCCACCACCACCGGCGCCAAGGTCGGCCGGCTCAGCGTGACGGCGTCGCCGGGCGGCACCGCGATGACCGATCTGATGGGCAGCGGCCTGGCCCCGGGCGCGCTCTCGATCAGCCCCAGCAACCAGGACTTCGGCTCCATCGTGCAGGGCGGGATGACGGGCACGCAGAACTTCACCGTGACCAACACCGGCGGCTCGCCGACCGGCGCGGTGACGGCGATGCTGGCGGGCGCGCAGGCCAACCAGTTCACCCTGGTCAGCGACATGTGCTCGACCATGGTGTTGCCGGCGGGCGGCACCTGCACCATCTCGGCGCGCTTCAACCCCAGCACGCCCGGCTTCAAGAGCGTCGGGCTGCAGATCACGGCGTCGCCGGGCGGCACCACCAACGCCAACCTGACCGGCACCGGCCTGGCGCAGGCCTCGCTGTCGGTCACCCCGACCTCGTTCACCTATCCCAGCACCACGGTGAACTCGACCTCGGTGACCACCTTCACGGTGTCCAACAGCGGCGGCGTGGCCAGCGGCGCGCTGAGCAGCATGCTGGGCGGCACCCACGCCAACCAGTTCAACATCAGCACCAACACCTGCGGCACCAACCCGCTGGCGGCCGGCGGCGTGTGCACCATCCAGGTCGTCTTCCAGCCCACCAGCGTCGGCGTCAAGTCGGCCAGCCTGAACATCAGCGGCACGCCAGGTGGCACCGCCGCCGCGACGCTGGGCGGCACCGCGATCTCGGCCGCGGCCATCACCGTGACCCCGAACCCGCAGGACTGGGCCGGCGTGCCGGTGGGCATGACGGCTGACCGCACGCTGACCGTCACCAACACCGGCGGCACCGCCAGCGGCACCGTGAGCGTGTCGCTGTCGGGCACCAACGCCAACCAGTGGAGCATCCTGGCTCCGACCGGCACCGACTGTGTCAGCGGCAGCACCGTGCTGCCCGCGGCCATGACCTGCACCGTGCGGCTGCGCTTCTCGCCGACCCTGGTGGGTCCGCTGTCGGGGTCGCTGAACATCGCTGCCAGCCCGGGTGGGCCGGCCTCGGGGTCGCTGACCGGCACCGGCCAGCAGGCAGTGCTGAGCGGCAGCGTGGCGGCCAACGCCTTCGGCACCGTCGAGGTCGGCGCCACGTCGACGCCGGCGTTCGTCTTCACCGTGCGCAACACGGGTGACGCGACCTCGGGCGTGCCCTCGGTCGGGATCAGCGGCAACACCGGTGACTTCATCAGCACCAACACCTGCTCGGCGGCGCTGGCGCCCAACGCGACCTGCACCGTCAGCATCCAGTTCCGCCCCAGCACCGGCGGCAACCGCGCCGCGACCTACACGGTGACGGCGAGCCCCGGCGGCTCGGCCGCCATCAACGTCACCGGCGTGGGCGGCTATCGCATCACCGCCAGCAAGACCGGCGGCGGGACGGGCACCATCAGCTCCAACACCGGCGGCATCAGCTGCGGGACGACCTGCTTCGCGATCTACCCGCCCGGCACCATGGTCACGCTGACCTCGGCCGAGGGCGCCGGCTCGCAGCACATGACCTGGGGCGGCTCGTGCGCGGGCGCAGGCGCGGCCACGACGTGCAACCTGACGGTGGCGGCGGCGGCGCTGACGGCGCCGGTGACGTACGAGCTGCGGCCGGATACGACCATCACCCGCCAGCCACCACCTGGGGCCACGAACAGCGGCATCCTGATCTGGGAGTTCACCTCGACCATCGCGGGGTCGACGTTCGACTGCTTCGTCAACGCGGTGCGCGCGACCTGCACCTCACCGCACAGCGTGACCGTCACGCGCGGCTCGACCACGACGTTCTCCGTGGTGGCCATCGCACCGACCGGTGCACGCGATGCGAGCGCCGCGGTGGGGACGGCGACCACGTCGAACACCAACCCGCTGATGCTCTACGAGATGGAGAGCAACGCCAACAACACGGGCCTCATGCCCGGGTTCAACGCGACCTTCGCCGGCGCGACCTTCGAGGCAGGGAAGTTCGGCAACGCCATCCGGTTCGACGGCTCGTCTACCGCTGGGGCGCTGATCACTGGCATGGGACCGGTGTTTGGCTCCACCAGTCCTGGGTGGACCATCTCGATGTGGTTTCGTGAGGACTCCCCTGGCAAAACCAACAGTCGGCTGCTCGACATTCGATTCAACACGGGCTGGGAAACCTATCATGGCGTCAGCACGACCTCGATAACCACCTGCAGCAGTGGCAATCCTGGCTGCGCCAGCTTCACAAATCCGTCGTTCGGCGTCTGGCACAACATCGTCTGGGAGTATGATCCAGCGTCGTACGCGACAGGCGCTGCAATGAACATCTACCTCGACGGTGTGGGCACCCCCGTAGCCACGATCAACGGCACAACCCCCGCGATCCTGGTTGGCTCTGACATCACCGCGATGGGTCTTGGTCGCGACCCGGCAGTTCCTCCCACGCGTCCCTCAGCTTTCTTCATCGATCGCGTGAAGGTGTTCAACGTTGTGCACACTCCAACGACCCGGTGTACCTTCGTCATTGGCGGGACCTATAACTCCGCCACAGGCAACTGCACGCTGCCGCCCTAGATCTAGTCGATGAGAGTCGTTGTCCATATAGCGTTCATGTCAATCGCAGCAGCCTTTCTGTTGGCCGGCTGCGCGTTCGAACCTACTTATGGTGACGCGATCGCGTGCGGCCCAGGCTCTGACAAGTGCCCACCCGGCCTCTTCTGCTCACCCCAAAACCGCTGCGTCCGCACTTTGAGCGACGCGGCCGTGCCCCCGGTGGGGGACGGCGCGGTTGACGCAGCCGAAGTGCCCGACGCTGCCTCGACTGACGTGTGCTGGCCTGGCGAGTTCTGCAACGGTCTCGATGATGACTGCAATGGTGCGATTCCAACCGAGGAGATGGATGTGGACAGCGACGGCTATCTGCCGTGTTCGGTCTGCAGTCCTCCCCTGGCACAAGGGCTTCGCGGATGTGGGGATTGCGTGCCCATGAATCCGATGGCCCACCCTGGCGCAGCAGAGATCTGCGACGGGTTCGACACCGATTGCGCTGGCGGTCCTGGGGCAACCGAGACCGATGATGACGGCGACGCAATGTTGGCTTGCTCAGGCTGCAGCGGCGTTCCGCTTGCTCCGAACCTGTTCGGTTGCGGCGATTGTGACGACGGTAGCCTGGCTGTGAATCCGACCCGAATCGAGACCTGTGATGGCGTCGACAACGACTGCAATCCCTCCACTCGAGATGGCGTTGACGTGTGCGTCACCGGCGGTCAGATCTGTTGCGAGTCGGCGGGCGTGGGCTACTCCTGCCTCGCGGCCACGACGACCATGCATTGCTTGACTTGCAGCGGCTGCAACTCGCGCTCGGACAGCTGCAGTGGCTCTGGCTGCGTCTGCGGTTCGACCGGAGCGCCTTGCCCCTCCGGGATGACTTGTTCGGGGGGCGCCTGCCAGCCGTGAGAGGCGGGGCCTACTGGAAGGAGCCCTGCACGAGGACTCCGGCGATCCCCGGGGCAAGCAGGCCTCGGACCTGGGTGCTCTTGGCGCGGCTCTCGCTGGCTCCTGATCTGTAGCCGAGGTAGAGCAGCACGCCGCCGCCCACCACGGCGGCGGCACCGACACCGATCAGCAGGTTGGCGCGGAACGCGGCGGACTCGCCCTCCTCGAGCTTGTCGGAGAGGTCGTTCGACCAGGCCGGAGGTGATGACACCTCGTCCTCGAGTTCGTTGGCGCGCAGGCCGTAGTAGATCCCGCCACCGAGGGCCAGCACACCGACGCTGGCTGCGACCCATCCCGCTGCTCGGAGCCCTCCGCCTCCACGCCGGGCGCGACGGGAGGCGGGGGGCTTCACCGCAACCGTGCTCGTCGTTGCCTCGAAGGAGCGGACCGTCGGCGACGGCTTGCCGTCCAGCAGGTAGTCGAGAAGCGCTTCTCCGGAGGTGTCGAGCGTGTCCACCGCGATCGACGCCCGTCGAACCGGGGCTGCTCGCAACGGATCGATGAGGGCTCCGACAATGACGGGCTTGCCCTCTCGCAGGTCGGGGCCGATAGTGATGACCTGCGCGGCCTCGAGCGTCGCGGCCAGCTCGCGGGCCCGGTCGTGCGCCTCGGCATCGCGCGCTGCCGTCGAGGCAAACACCAGCGCGACGACCTCTCCGACGATGCGCACCGCGGTGTCGAGTCGCGCCTGCACCTCCAGCACACTCTCCTTCGCTGGTGCGACCTCCACGGTGTGAACCCGGCCCTCGGTCTTGCCGCGCTGGACGTAGACGCGATAGCTGCCTGGCCACAGGTCGGGCAGCGTGACGTCACCGACCCCTACATATCGCTCGTCCAGGAAGATGACGGCGGTTGGATCGTCCGTCACCACCCGTAGCGCCCCTCGTGGTTTGCTCCCCCATGCCGCGCGGATCCGCTTGGCAAGCTCGATGGGCTCGGGACCGTACGTTGCACGCGAGATCTCACGGTCGGGCATCGACCTCAGGAACTCGGTCATGGTGGCTTCGGCTCTTGTGCTGTCTCCCAGGCGAGAGTGGGAGAGCGCCAGGCCCATGTACGCGCGCAAGAGAGCCTCTCGCAGTGGCTGCTGTCTGGCGACCGTGGCGGGCTTGCGCAGCAGGTCGGCGATGGCCTGGGCCAGCGTCTGCCGCGCCACCTCGAAGTCCCCGCGCAGGAATGACGAATAGCCGCTCTCGATGGCCTTGGTCGTCGCCTCCAGCTGTGCGAGGTTGAGCGAGTCACCTGGGGCGGACCGCGCCGCCAGAGCTGCGGCCAGCGCCTCGGGGGTCATGAAACCCCGGCTCGTGAGCCGCTTCAGCAGGGGGGCAAGCCGTGCGGCTTGTGGCTGGCCGTCGGACTCGGTCATGGCGACGAGGCCAACCCGGACAGCTGTGCCCCTGGCATCAGCCGTTGTCGCAACGAGACAGAGCACGATCCCGATCCAGGTTGGCCGCACGACTCAACGTTCGGTGTAGCGGGCAGGTCTGTCAAGGTCGGGGCGGGCTGGTGGTTTCTCCTGCTGGTGGGCGGGGGGTTGCCCTCTGGGCAGGGGCTGCGGCCGGAGGTAGGGTCCGGGCGTGATCAAGAAGAGTCTGCTGTGCATCGTCCTCGTGTGCGCCAGTGCGCAGGCGCAGGAGACGGGTGGGTTCGGGGTCGGGCCGGGGGCCAAGCCGCCCGAGGTGGTGCCGGTGGAGGCGGAGCCGACACCCGCACCGACGCCGTCGCCGTCAGAGGCGGCGGCGCCTGAGCTGTCGCCGGCGCCGTCGCCGTCACCGTCGGCGGACTACCAGACGACCGTGCGCGGCAAGCAGAAGTCGCCGGACTTCACGCAGGACCGCACCTTCCCGGGCACGCGCTTCTGGAAGCTCGATCACGGGGAGATGCAGGTCGAGAGCTGGTGGCGGCTGCGCAAGAAGCGCGACCAGGACGCCTTTCACATCTTCCAGTTCGAGTTCGAGGTCGGGCTGTCGCCGCGGGTGCAGCTCGACATCTACGAGAACCTCATCTACGAGAACGGCGAGCTGCGCCAGGAGGGCAACCAGATCGAGGCGCGCATCGCGTTCGACCCGGTGTACGGGCGCACGCCGATGAACCCCGTGCTGTACCTGGAGTGGCACCCGGTGCACCTGGCGGCGGATCGGGCCGAGGTGCGGCTGCTCGGCGGCGGCCAGGTCAGGCCCGGGCTGCTCGGCGCGGTGAACCTGTTCTACGAGCAGAACATCACCCACGGCCCGGAGCCCACCTTCATCGCCAACCCGGAGTTCGGCTTCACCGCCGGGGCGAGCTATGCGCTGGCGGGGCAGAAGCTGCGCGCGGGCGCCGAGGTCAAGCTGGCGTTCGAGAAGGAGACCTTCGACGACGAGCGCTGGGAGAAGCAGTTCCTGGTCGGCCCGTCGGTCAGCACGCGCCTCATCGGCAAGCGGCTCAAGCTGTTCGCGACCATGCTGTTCGGGGTCACTGACGACGCCAAGCAGCTCGACGGCTTCCTGATCCTGGCCTCGGGGTTCTGAGCCGCCCAGCCTCCCGGGTGGCGGGTGGAGTGGCCGAAAGACCTGGGGAAACCGGCGGGTGGCCAGTCCAGTGGCCGGGGCGGACATTGCAAGTAATTGAAACTGCTCGGGTCTGCCCTCCTTTATATGGGCGCGGGGCTTGCTCTAGGGGCAGGCGCCATGAAGACCAAGCTGCTGTCGATCACGCTGATGCTGTCGATTCCGCTGACCCTGGGCGCCGGCTGTGCGCAGGAGGGCGGCGACGAGCAGGGCGAGCTCGGCGAGACCGGGTCGGACCTCGGGTTGGGTGACCAGCTGCCCGATGACGCCAAGTTCGACGGCCAGTGGGGCGACGCGCTGAACTGCAAGCCGGTGCCGAACCTGCCGCGGCTGACGGCGCCCAAGATCACCATCTCGCTGGACGGCCTGACGCTGCACCTGACCGACGCGGCGACCGGGTTCGACAAGGTGTTCCCGGTCGGCGTCGGCGCCATCGATCAGGACGCCGGGTCGATGACCTTCGGCGAGTCGCTGTCGGCGTACCCGCTGATCGCCTACCGCAAGAGCGACTTCGTCATCACGCCGGCGTCGATCCAGCCGTGCAAGACCTGGTGGACCGATCCCGAGACCAAGGCCAAGAGCCCGGTGTTCGCCGGCCTGCCGTTCATGTCGTGGTCGGGCAGCTACGCCATCCACGGCCCCATCGACAACTTCCGCGCGCCCAATGGCGGCAACCTGCGCCGCGGCTATGTCTCGCACGGCTGCGTGCGCATGGCCGCCGCCGACGTGCTCGAGGTCTATGCGCGCATCAAGGGGATCGCCAGCGTGCCGGTGCACGTGCAGCGTGATCCCGAGCGCACCACGGCTGGCAAGCGGGTCGACGTCGCCGAGCGCTGGATCGGCGCCGAGTGCGGCAGCGACGCCGACTGCAACTTCACCGGCGGCCTGTGCAAGCAGAACAAGTACAGCGGTCGCGGCTTCTGCACCGCGCGCTGCACCACCACCTGCGCCGACCGCGCCGGGCAGCCGACGACCTTCTGCGTGGCCGACCCCGACGACGCCACCAAGGGCATGTGCGTGTCCAAGGTCAGCGCGGTCAACTTCGAGTGTCGCCCCGGCGATCACCTGATCGCGTCGAGCCAGGCGCGCTTCAAGCAGACCACGCGCGCCACCGTGTGCATGCCCGGCTCGCGTGGCTGGGTCGGCGATCGCTGCCTCGCCGATGGCGACTGCCACGGCGGTAACAGCTGCAAGGCGGGCTTCTGCGCCCAGCCCTGCAACGGCTTTTGCCCCGACGAGCCGGCGCGGCCGTGGACCTTCTGCGCCAGCGAGCCGCGCCTCGGCGGCGCGGTGTGCATGCGTCAGTGCACGCCGATGTCGAACGCCAGCGAGTGCGCCGCAGGCACCGACTGCCTGCCCCGCGCCCGCGCCAACCAGAGCAGCGTCGTCAAGTCGGTCTGCGTGCCGCGCGGACTGTGACCAGAGCTGCGCTCTGGTCTGGGTCCGCGTCGATCACGACGAGGGCTGCGCCCTCGCCCCACTGGGCCAAGCCCAGCGGGGCCCCACTCCGCTCACCGCCGGACTCCCGGCCGGGCGCCGCACGTGCGGCGCTCTCGGAGTGAGCGAAGCCGTGAGCTGTGCTCATGGCCACGCGGCCGGCGACTCGCCCTGTACCAGGGACTGCCAGCATGTACCAGCTGGTTCAGTCCCGGACCACGGTGGTTCAGGCCGCGGGACGGAGCGAACCGGTGGCGCTGGCGATGGCGGCCGACGAGTTGTCGTTGCGCGCTTCGCCACGCTGGCGCATCAGCCAGGCGTCGAGATCGGCGATGTAAAGCCGAACGATTCCACCGACCTTGAACACGGGCAGCGGGTCATGACCCCGGCGCGCCATGTACCGACACCAACGCTCCGAGCGCTGCACGGCCGGAGCAATACCCTTCCAAGTCTCGACGAACGGACCCATGTGGACCTCCCTTTGCGCAGGGGGGTTTTGCAGCTGGCGTGCCGGCTTGTGCCGCGCCAGAGTTCGCGTGGTTCGACCACCAGCCGGGGAAAAGCTGTCGCAAGCAGGTGGTAGCGCGACAGAGTGTCGACGGTGGTAGGCTCGGCGCCATGGACCTCAAGGGCAAGAAGGTCACGGTCGTGCTGCGGGACGCTCCGCTGGTGCCGACCGCGTGGGGGCGCCATGTCGGCGTCCCGGTCGTCATCGTCGGCGACATCCAGGAGCAGTCGGAGCAGGGGCTGTATGTCGAGCCCATCGAGGTCGTGCACCTCAACAACGGCCAGAAGGCCGAGGCCGACAAGGACAAGGACAACGGCGAGGGCCACTTCAAGGGGCTGTTCATTCCGTGGCGGTCGATCTCGTCGGTCGGCATTCACTGAGGTCGCGGGTGAGGCGGTCTGGGCTGGCGCGCGCGCTGGTGCTGGTGACGGGGCTGGGGCTGGTCGGCGGAGCGGGGCTGGCCTGGGCGGGCGGGCCCAACCGGCCGGTGCTGCCGCCGGCGTGGTCGTGGCCGCCGTCCAAGCAGCTGCAGGCGCGACGGGCGAGCCGGTCTGGGGCGGCTGGATGCGGCGGGGCTGCGCTGGGTCAAGGGGGCGCGCACCAAGAAGGTGGCGACGCCGATCACGCTGCCGGTGTTCGAGCTGGGCGGGGTGGCCTGGCGGTCGCGCATCGGGGCGTCCAGCCTGATGGACTGCTTCCTGGCCGAGGCGCTGCTGGTGCACGCGGCGCCGGCGCTGCATGGCCTGGGCGTGCGCACGGTGGTGTTCGGGTCGATCTACAAGTTCAGGAACGTGTCGGGCAAGCGGCTGCTCAGCCGGCACGCGCTGGGGCTGGCGATGGACATCTACTCGTTCATCACCGAGGACGGGGTCGAGCATGTGGTCGAGAAGGCGTATCCGCGCGGCGACGTCGTGCTGCGCGACATCGAGCGCGCGCTGATCGCGACCGGCGGCTTTCGCAACGTGCTGACGCCGGCCACCGATCCGGGCGAGCATGACGATCACTTCCACATCGAGGCGCTGACGCCGCTGGATCACGTGGCGACGCCGGCGCCGCAGCGCAGGTTGCCGGCGCGGCTGTCGCTCGAGCTGCCGGCGGCGTGGCCGTGAAGCGCTTCGCCGAGCGCGTGCGCGCGCTGCCGCGGCTGGGGCTGGGGGTGTCGACGGAGTACGGGGCGGGCGCGGCGGCGGGCGCGCTGGACGTGGCGGAGCTGCGCGCGGGCTGGCCGCAGTTCGCGCAGTTCCTCGAGGTCGGCGTCGAGGTGGTCAAGGGGCTGGACGGGCCGGCGCAGGCGTGGACGCGGGCGGGGCTGCCGACGACCTACCACTTCCTCGATGTGAACCTCGACGAGCCGGTCGATCTGGAGCCGGAGTGGCTGGGGCAGGTCGGGGCGCTGGCGCGCCAGATGCGGGCGGCCTGGCTGTGCGGCGACGCCGGGTGGTGGCACTTCGCGGCGCGCGATCGCGGCCACATGTTGCTGCTGCCGCCGGTGCTGACGCGCGAGTCGGCCGACGCCATGGCGGACGGCCTGATGCGGGTGCGCGAGGCGACCGGGCTGGAGGTGTTGCCGGAGAATCCGCCCGGGCAGGTCTTCGTGGGCGACCTCGGGCTGCTGGAGTTCTTCGCGCGGGTGTGCGAGCGCGCCGACACCGGGATGCTGCTGGATTGTGCCCACCTGGGGATCTACCAGCGCGTGATGGGGCGCGACGCGCTGGCGGGGCTGGATGGGTTTCCGCTCGAGCGGGTGGTCGAGATGCACGTGGCGGGCGGGTCGCAGCGCGAGGTCGCGGGGTGGAGCTTCGTGGAGGATGACCATGTGCCGGCGGTGCTGCCCGAGACCTGGCGCATCTTCGAGCGGGTGGCGCCGCGGGCCGGCAACCTGAAGGCGGTGGTGTTCGAGTGCGAGCGCAACCCGGTGGCGGCGTGTCTCGAGGGCTTCGAGCGCATCGCGGGGGTGTGGCGGTGAGCGCTGCGGGGCTGCAGCGGGTGATCGTGCGGATGATGTTCGATCCGGCGTTCCGGGATGCCGTGTATGGCGCGCCGGAGCAGGCGCTGGCGGGGGCCGAGGTCAGCGAGGTCGAGCGCGGCTGGCTGGTGGCGCGGGATCGGCGCGCGTATGCGACCGACGTGACGCGGCAGGCGCGGGCGCTGCTGGCGCTGGAGGAGGAGCTGCCGGCGGCGTGTGCGTGGGCGCGGGCGCAAGGCGTCATGCTGGAGGCGTTCTTCGGCAGCGGGAAGTTTCACGGCTGTGTGGAGGGGCGCGGGCTGATGGTGCTGGCGTTCGCGGAGTGGCTGGTGGCGAATGCGGGGGTGGAGGTGGGGGAGCTGGCGCGGGTGGAGGGGGAGCTGGCGCGGCTGAGGAGGAGCGCGAGGGCGGGGACGAGCGTGAGCACGAGCACGAGCACGAGCACGAGCACGGGCACGGGCACGGGCACGGGCACGGGTTTGAGGCTGGGGCGGAGGGTGAGGGTGGTGAGGGTGCGGGTGGGGGTGCTGGAGATGTGGGCGGCGGCGCGCGAGGGGCGGGTCGAGGGTGGAGTGGGAGAGGTCGAGGTCGAGGTGCTGCTGGAGCGCGGCGAGGATGGCGGCTGCACCGGCGAGGTGCTGGAGAGTGGGCTGGCGGCGGTGCTGCGGGTGGCGGCGGGTGGTGTGGAGCGGGGCCAGGTGGTCGAGGAGGTCGTCAGGCAGGGCGGTGAGCGTGCCGAGGCGGAAGAGATCGTGGACGGGCTGATGGCGAGCGGGGTGCTCGAAGGTGCGTGAGGGCTGGCGGCGCTTCTATGTCGTCATCAGGCGTATCCCGCGTGGGCGCGTCAGCACCTATGCCCAGGTGGCGGCGGTGGCGGGCAATCCGCGGCTGGCGCGCCATGTGGGCTTCGCGCTGGCGGCGCTGAAGGAGACCGAGGAGCCGCACGACGTGCCCTGGCAGCGCGTGCTGGGTGCGCGACCGCGCGGGCGGGCGCAGATCAGCATCAAGGATCCGGTCGGTGCGGCGCTGCAGCGCGAGCTCTTGCTGCGCGAGGGCGTCGAGCTGGATGGTCGTGATCGGGTCGAGCTGGCAAAGTATGGCTGGCGACCCCGGGTGCGGAAGCTCGCGCCGGCCGCACGTAACAGCGTGCACAAGAGGAGGTCCTGAGTTGAGCAACGGCGAGGCAGTGGTGGTCCCGACCTGGAAGCGCGTGTGCGCGTTCATCGTCGACTTCGTGCTGTCGCTGCTGGTTTTCGGCGGCGCCATCGCGGCGGCGACCGGCAAGCTGGGCAAGCAGCCGGATGGCACCACGGGGTTCTCGCTCGACGGCGCGCCGGCGGCCGCGGCGATGGCCTGCATGGTGCTGTACTTCTGGCTGGGCGGACGCTACGGGTTCCGCATTGGCAACCTGCTGTTCGGGATCAAGCGCAGGCCCGCTGCGTCTTGACCGGCGCCGCCAAGGGGCTGGTAACCTGAACGCGTGAAGCTGTGGAGTCGGCGCGAGGGAGTGGGCTGGCGGCCAGCGTGGGCGTCGGGCAGCGCGCTGCTCGCGATCGAGACCCGGCGCGCCATGGGTGGCGCGGTGGCGCCGACCGCGGGGCCCTATCGCGGCGCGACACCGCACCTGACCGGACCGCGCCGGCTGGCGTCGCTGGTGTACGTGGGCGAGCGTCGCGACGTGCCGGTGATCCGGCGCCTCGAGATCGATCCCGAGCACGGCCGGCCTCACCTGCTGTGGGAGGCCGCGATGGCCAGGGGGGCGCGGCTCGAGGAGGGCGGCTTCGGCCGGCTGGGTACCCTGCTGCTGATGCGCGGGCCGGATGGGCTGCACGCGCGTGACCTGTACACCATGCGGCCGCTGTGGCACCTGCCGGGGCGCTCGGCGGCGGTGGATCTGCTCAGCCTGGGCGACGGTGACCTGTGGGTGCGCATGGCGGACGGCTCGGTGACGATGGTCGACCCGCGCAGCGGCGAGGAGCGCCAGCAGCGCGCGGAGCGGCGCTCGGCGGCGGGGGAGATCGCGCGCGGCGCGCTGCCGGTACACGATCCGATGGCGCTGCCGGCGGCGACCCTGCTGTTCGCGGGCGCCTCGATGGAGGTGGCGCAGGGTGGGCTGGAGGTGCGCGAGCTGGCGGGGTGGCGCTCGCGCAGCGGCATCGAGGTCACGCCGCCGACCGGGCGGCACGAGCTGCCGGGCTGGATGGTGCAGGGTCCAGTGCTGGCGCTGGGAGACGCGCTGCTGGTGTGGGTGGTGGACGACGCCGATCGATATGCGGTGGTCACGCTGGCGACGTCGACGCTGGAGGTCAAGGGGGTGGCCCAGGTGGGCCGGCTGGTGGCGGGGCGGGTGACCGGGATGTACGGGCTGGATGGGCTGGGGGTGGTGCGCGCCGCGGTGGGGCGCGGCGATGCCACCGCGCGCCGGACCTGGGTCATCGACCCCGAGGATGGCCACATGCTGGCGTCGATCGCGTCGGACGGTGAGCTGGTGGCGGAGGGCTGGCGCAGCGGGCTGTAGAGGGTTCGAGCGGGCGGGGGCAGCGGGCGGTAGACGGTTCGAGCGGGCGGTGGGCAGCGGGCGCTGTCGGCGGGCTAGTCCTTCTGGACCTTGGCGCTGACCTCGCCGACGCCGGTGCCGACGCGCAGCTTGTACTCGACGATGACTGACTTGCCGGGGGCGCCGTTGCCGGAGAGGCCGACGACGGCGCGGGCCAGGCAGCCGCGCTCGGCGGGAGCCAGCGGGGACTCCAGGGGGAAGTAGGCCTTGCGGGCCAGGCCGGTGTCGCCGGTGAAGAGCAGGCCGACCGCGAAGGAGACCGGGCGCGTCAGGTGCGCCGGGGTCAGGCAGGGGCGTGCGGCGTCGGCGAGGCGGTGGCCGGCGGCGAGGGGGTCGAAGCTGCCGAGTGCGGCCGGGGCGGCGGCGCTGGCGGCGGGGGCGGCGGCGGCGGCGGGGGCGGCGGCTGCGCTGGGCGCGGTCGTGGTGGTGGTGGTGGGCGCGGGCGCAGCGGCGGCAGCCGCGGGCGCAGCGGCGGCAGGCGCGGGTGCTGCGGGAGCCGGCGCGGTGGAGGCGGGCGCGGCGGTGGCGGGCGCGGCGGCGGCGGGCGCGGCGGTGGCGGCGCTGGCGGCGGCAGGCGCGGGGGCAGCCGGGCGCGCGCCAGGTGCGGGCGCGGGGGCGGCGGCCAGGGCCGACGTCGAGCGCGCCGAGCGGTGGCCGAGGCGTGGCAGGATGACCAGGAAGAAGGCGCTGGCTGCGGCGGCGCCGGTGATGATCCAGAGCAGCGCGGGGGCCAGGCTGCGCTTGCGGCGGCGCAGGTCGGGGATGTCGAAGGTGTCGGTGTGCGGCAGGGGCAGCGGCGTCAGGTCGGGGTCGGTGGCCGCGACCGACCCGGCGTCGGCGGGCGGGGCGGACATCGTGACTGGCGCCGAGGCCGAAGCTGCGGCGTGCGGGGCAGGCGCGGGCGACGGCGCCGTCGGCATCATGGCGACGCCGAGGATGGGCTGATCGACGTTGGTCGGGCCGTCGTCCTCGAAGTCGTTGGCGACCGGGATGGGGCGCTGGCGGGCGGCGGCGCGGGCGGCCTCGGCGCGGGTGCGGGCCTCGGCGGCCTGGGCGCGGGCGCGCGCGGCGCTGGCCTCGTGGCTGACCT
>JBGASF010000131.1:0-22714 GCA_044229835.1 Polyangia bacterium
CATCCAGGACATGGCGGCCACCGCGGGTGGCACGCTGCTGATCGTCGCCGCCGGCACCAACAAGGGGATCGCGGTGGGCTGGAAGGGCAAGATCCTACGTGGCAAGACCGACAAGCCGCTGACCAACGGCGACGTCAAGGTCAAGAAGGTGTTCGGCACCAGCGCCCAGCTCGAGACCAAGCTCGGCCTCGACGTCATCGGCGAGAACACCCGCGTCAAGCTCGAGCCGTAGCTCCCGCTTTCGTCCCGCCCCTGGCGGCGCCATCCGCGCCTGCCTCGCTTTGCCGTGTTAGGCTACACGCGTATGTATCCACACCCGCCGCCTGGGGGGGCCCCGGATCCGCTGCTGGGTCAGGTCCTCGGCGACCGATTCCTGATCCAGGCGCGCATTGGTGAGGGCGGCATGGGCGTGGTGTACCGGGCCACCCAGGTGTCAGTGGACCGACCAGTGGCCCTGAAGGTGCTGATGCCGGCGCTGGCCAGCGACGCCGGCTGGGTGGCGCGCTTCATCAACGAGGCCCGCGCGGTGTCACGGCTGACCCACCCCAACACCGTGCACCTGTTCGACTTCGGCCAGACCCGCGATGGCCTGCTGTACATGGCCATGGAGTTCCTCGACGGCGAGTCGCTGCGCACCGTGATCGCGCGCGGCCCCATGGATCCGGTGCGGGTCATGCGCCTCTTGATGCAGATCTGCTCGTCGCTGACCGAGGCGCACGGCATGGGCATCATTCATCGCGACATCAAGCCCGACAACATCTTCGTGCTGCAGCCGCCGGGCAGCCCCGACTTCGTCAAGGTGCTCGACTTCAGCGTGGCCAAGCTGATCCAGCAGGGCGCCGCCAACCCGGCGATGCAGACGCGCGCCGGCGTGGTGTTCGGCACCCCGCAGTACATGTCGCCCGAGCAGGGTCGCGGCCTGCCCCTGGATGCGCGCTCGGATCTCTATGCGCTGGGCATCATCGGCTACGAGATGTTGACAGGTCGTCAACCATTCACGGCGGCGGCGCCGCTGGATGTGCTGGCGATGCACGCGCGCACCCCGCCACCCCCGATGGGCAACGTGCCCGAGGTGGCGCAGCGCATCATCCTCAAGGCGCTGGAGAAGGACCCCGCTCGCCGCGCCCAGTCGGCGGTCGAGATGCACGAGGAGTGCACCCGCGCCTTCGGTGAGCTGACCGGGACCACGGGGCGGCTGGGCTCGAGCTGGCCGGGCATGCCGGGCCATGTGACGCCGGGACAGCCGATGCCCGGGCTGGCGCTGCAGGGTGCCCTGGTCGACCAGGCCGCCGGGATGGCCAACCTGGCCGCGCCGCCGGTGCCGGCTGCGCCCGGTGAGGCAGGCACCGTGCTGCTGCAGAGCTCGCAGGGCGTGGTGTCGTTCGCGCGCCAGGGTGGCAGCCCGGTGCCGCTGGGCGGCCAGCGCGTGCGCGAGCCCAGGAAGCGCAAGGCCGACACCCGGCAGACCTCCAACGCGCTGTACTGGATGCTGTGGATCGTCGCCGGCATCGGCGTCGGGCTGGCGACCTACCTGGCGATGTCGAGGTGGACATGAGCTCCGGGCCCGAGCAACCTCCCGACGACGGCACCGGCGCCGGCACCGTCACCGATACCGCCACCGGTACCGGTACCGACGCCGACGACGCCGCCGCCGCGCATGGCGCCAGCGAGGGCGACGAGGCCGCGGCCGAGCCCGCAGCCCCGGCCGAACCCAAGGCCTGGACCACCGTCCCCCCGATGCTGCTCGAGCTGTGCGACCGCTGGGTCACCAGCTCGCCGCGCGTCTTCCACGACAACCCGAAGGCGATGCCGACCTACCTGCGCGAGCTGCCCATCCACGTCGCTCCCGAGGAGTGGGGCGGCAGCGGGCGCATGCGCGAGATCGCCGATGGCGGTCCGGTGTGCGGCCTGCTGGTGCCCGAGGGCACCAGCGATGCCCTCAAGCAGGTGTCACCGCAGGCGCTGCTGCGCGACCTGTTCCGCCCCGTCGGCCGCTTCGGCATCACCGACCACGACTTCATCTACACCGGCTACAAGCCCGCCGACATGGCCGCCTTTGCGCTGTCGCTGGGCGAGGCCGGGCGGCTGCGCCTGCGCAGCACGCTGCCGCCCCCGTTGCACGCGTCGACCGCGTTCACCGAGGAGATGCGGCGGCACCGCGGCTGGATGTTCGAGGTCTGGGAGATCCCGCCCAAGCCGGTCTATGACGAGGACACCGCGGCGGCGCAGTACGACGAGGACGGCCTGCTCAAGCCCATCCAGGAGACCATGGGCTGAGGCAGGGTGCGGCTGGGCAGGCGTCAGACGATCTTGAAGGGGCACACCGCCGGGGGCAGATAGTCGGCCACCTTGGCGGCCAGCTCCTCGGGGGCCTGGAACTCGAAGTCGGGCATCTTCTGGTACACGCAGCTCCTGAACTCGGCCCCGGGGGAGATGTCGGGCCGCCCCGGGCAGGGGCCCAGGCCGAGGATGCGCGCGTGCACATAGCAGTCGGAGAACAGGCGCCGGTCGAGATAGCGGTCCACCAGCGGCTGGATGCGCGACAGGAACTGCAGCCAGTAGGCCTTGTCGAGCCAGGGCGGCGGCGGCTTGATGCCGTTCAGCGCCACCGCGTCGACCGTGGGCAGCTCCAGGAACTGCTGCAGCATGCCGCTGGCCAGCTGGTCGCAGAAGGTGGGCGACGACAGCGTCACGATCAGCGAGACCTCGCGCGAGGGCAGGTTGAGGTCCTTGGACAGCGCGGCGATGACGCGCACGTTGACGGGGCCCTTCGCTGGGTCAACCGACAGGTTGATCCGGGTGGCCTCCGACAACATGCCGATGTGGTTGCGCGCGACCGCCAGGGTGGTGGTCACGGCGACCGGCTTGCCCCGGTTGCGCGCGGCGCGGATCACGGCCTTGAGGCCATGTGCCCACATCTCGGCAGGTTCACTCAGCGAGACCGCGACCTCCTTGTAGGGCAGGGTCGCGATGAGCTCCTCCATCAGGGCGGCGTCCAGCGAGCGCGCACCGCCCCGGGGGCCTGGTCGGGCGCCCAGGTAGCAGTACTCGCAGTTGACCCGACAGATGGCGCCGTCGAGATGAAACGACAGCGTGCCGAGGCGTTCCTCGGGCGGATGGGTGGTGCGCAGTGGCGCGGGGGCGTCCTCGGTAGTCGTCGACGTTGACACGGGATTCTCCATGGTCGTACCTTGACTCGAGTATCTCTCCGATGGCCCTACGGATCGAGAGCGCAGGCCTGACCGACACGGGCCACCAGCGCACCCAAAACGAGGACGCGATCCTTCTGGATCCGTCCTTTGGCTACTGGGCGGTCTGCGACGGCATGGGAGGGCATGCCGCCGGCATGGTGGCGTCGCAGCTGGCCTGCGCAACCATCCAGGAAGTCATGCGCTCGCGACCACCACCCGAGCCCGAGCCGCTGGTCACGGCCATCCTGGCTGCCAACAGCGCGGTCTACACCCGGTCGGCCAACGACCCGGCGTGTCGCGGCATGGGCACCACCGTGGTCGCAGTGCGCCAGGATGATGACCTCCTGCACCTGTGCCACGTCGGTGACAGCCGGATCTACATGATGCGTGGCGGCGAGCTGAGCCAGTCCACGCGCGACCACTCGCTGGCGAACCTCTACGAGGACCGCCCCGACCTGGCCGGCAAGATGGGCCCGGCGCACTCCAACGTCATCGTGCGCGCGGTCGGCCTGCACGAGCGCGTCGATGTCGACCACCGCATCATCGCCCTCGAGCCCGGCGACCAGTTCATGCTGTGCTGCGACGGCATGACCGACATGGTCGAGGACTGGATCATCCGCGAGATGCTCAGCGCGGGCGAGACCGCCGAGATCACCTGTCAGAACCTGATCCGTGCCGCCAACGCCAACGGCGGCGCGGACAACATCAGCGTGATCCTGCTGCGCGTGCACGAGAGTCCCTAGCGCCTAGGGCCGCTGGAACCGTCCGCAGGCGGCGCGGCGACCCCGGCCGACAGGGCGAGATGGCTGAACGAGTCGCGCCAGCGCCCCAGCTTGGCGTAGACCCGGGCCAGCCCCTGATCGACGGTGCGATCGGTGGGATCGATGCTGGCGGCTTCGCGGAAGGCGTCGACGGCGCCGAGGTAGTCGCCACCCGAGACCAGGACGTCGCCCAGGCTGCGCCACAGCGTGCAGCGCGCGCGCTGCGACGACTCCGGGCCCAGACGCGCCACGCCGGCGCGCAGCACCTGGGCGGCACGCGGCCCATCGCCCAGCTTGGCCAGCGCGGCCGCGAAGCCCAGGCGCGCCGACAGGAAGTTGGGCGCCAGGTCGTTGGCGGCGCGGAAGCTCTCGCAGGCCCCCTCGGCGTCGCCACGCTCGAGCTCGCCGCGGCCGCGCACGTAGTATCGACGTGCCAGGGCGCTCATGTCAGTCGATCTCCAGCAGGCGCGAGCGCGCCGCGGCGTCGCTCTCCAGCTCCAGATCCTTGGGCTTGGCGGGCTGCGCGGGCGCGGCGCCACCGGCGGCCGGGGCCGCGGGGGTGGCAGCGGGCTGCGCGGGCGCGCCACCTGGACGCGCACCGCCAGCGTTGCCCGACACCGACAGGCCGCGGGTGGGACGCGGCGCCTGCTGCTGGGCGCGCCGCTGCTCCTCGATACGCTGCTCGTGGAAGCGCATCTCGTCGCCGCTCATGGGGCGCCCGGCGGGCGCGCTGGCGGGCTGCGGGCGCTGCTCGAGGTTGACCCCGGGGGCGGGCTGCGCCGGGCGCGCGGGCGCTGCCGCGGCGGGCGCGGGCGCCGGCGTGGTCGGCAGGAGCTGCACCGGCTCGGCCGCGCCACCGGCGCCGCCCAGCGGCTGCATCATGCCGCCGGCGCGCACCTGGACGCGCCCCTCGACGATGGAGAACCAGGCCAGCTCGGGCAGGTCGAGGCGCAGCTGCAGGGTCTCGATGAGCTTGGGAAACGCCATGCCCTCCAGCTCGGGCAGCCGCTCGGGCTGCGCCGCCGACACCGGGGCCGGGCCCTCCACGACATAGGACTGGAAGACGTGGGTCAGCATCTCGACGAGCTGCTCGCGGCTGTACTCGGCCAGCGCCTCGCGGATGTCCTGGGCCACCTTGCGGACGTCGGGTTTCTCGGGATTGCTCATGTTGGCCTCAGGTCGAGGTTTCCGTCAGGTCGGCGCCCATGGTGTCACACGCGATCATGCGTGTGCCGACCAGGTTCGCGCTCGACAGGTTGGCGCCGCGCAAGTTGCAACGGATGAGCAGCGCGCGAGAGAGGTCTGCGCCGTACAGGTTGGCACCCTCCAGGTCGACCTCCACCAGGGTCGCGCCCATGAGCTTGGCCCGCATCAGCGAGCCGCCACCCTTGCTGTGGAACGAACTCTTGATGATGACAGCCTCGCTGGCCTTGACGTTGGTGGCGTCGCAGCCCTGCAAGGTGCAGTTGGCCAACCGTGCCCCACGCAGGTCGGCGTTCATCATGCGCACCGAGGTGAACGACACCCTGCGCAGCTGCGCGCTGCGCAGGTTGGCCTCGGTCAGGTCGCCATCGGTCAGGATGGTGCCGTCCAGCAGGGCGCCCTCCAGCAGGATGGCGCGCCAGTCGACCTGGCGCAGCACCGTGCGCAGCAGGATGGCGCGGCCCAGGTCGGCGCCCTCGAGGGTGCCGCCCTCGACGATGGCGCTGTCCAGGTCGACCGCGGGCAAGGACGCCCTGGGGGCCTTGACGCCTCGTACCGTGCGGCCGACCAGGGCGCCTTCGCGCGCCAGATCCAGCAGGTGGATGCGGTCTTCGACGATCTCGCTGCTCACGAGGCCAGTGTAGCCCGGCGCAAAGCCACTAGCTAGCCTGGCCGCTCCGCATGGCCTGGACCCGCTCGTCTTCCTCGACCAGGTCCATCACCAGGGTGACCAGGCGCTCGCGGCGCATCTCGTCGTTGTGGCCCTCGTCGGGGCCCCCGCCCTCGTCCTCGTCCTCGTCCTCGTCCTCGCCCTGCTCCTCGGCCAGGACCATGCGCTCGACGGACTCGGCCTCGGCCTCCGACGCCGACGACCCCAGCGCGGCCCCCGAGGTCTTGTTGTGGAAGCCGGGGGCGGCCTGGGCGACGTGGGTGAGCTCGTGGGCCAGCAGCGACTCGCGCTGGGCAGGGCCTGAAAACTGCGACGATTGCCGCATCAGGATCATGCCCGACGAGCCGACCGTGATGGCCTCGGCGTTGTGCTTGGCGGTGAACTCCTCGGCGAACGCGCCGGTCACCACCTTGACCCGCGACAGGTCGACACCGAGGCGCTTTTCGTAGCGCCCCCGGGTCATGATGTCGAGGCCCTCGGCCTTGCCAGCCTTGGTGGCCACGAGCTTGGACAGCCGGTGCGGATCCCATCGCCGCGCCAGCTCGTCCGAAAGCTCGACGGCCTGATCCTTGTCTTCTGCGTTGCCGGCGCGGTCTCCGCGCTGGGGTTCGCCACCGCCCTGAACTTGACCGGCCTGGGCACCACGGGCGTCGCGCTCGCCACGCTCGCGGCGCTCGCGATCACGCCTGGAGTGGGCGTCCTCGTTCTCGAGGTTGTCGCCTTCGTCCTCGTTCTGGTCCTGGGGCCGATCAGCCATGGCTCATCCTGTTACCACCAGAGCCCAGGGTGTCTCCCCTGCCAGGAAGCAACGACTCGTCATTGTTCGACTTTTTGACCGACGCCAGCAGGCACCTGCTGGTAGAACTCGGAGGTCTTCTCCTGCGACAGGACCTGGCCGCCGATGGCCTCCTCCAGGAACTGGGTCTCGGCCAGGCAGGCCGAGCCCTTGACCCCGTTGACCGTGAAGGTGACCTCGCCGGTGGGCGAGATCTCGATCTGGATCTCCTTGCGCTGCGCCATGGCTAGCCCCACTTGACGGCCGCGAGCTGCACGGTGCCGTCCTCCTTGGTGGTGATGTTGTCGAGGGAGTAGCCAGCCTGCTGGCAGGCCTCGACGACGCGCACGTAGGCGTACTTCTGGTTCACCTCCTGGGTGAACTCGGCCTCGGTGGTGCCGTGGGTGGTCTCGACGCCCCACCAGTCGGACACGAACTCGTAGGTGCCGTCCTCGGCCTTGACCACACCGATGTCGTACTTGCCCATGTCGATGCAGATGTCGGCCTTCATGGTCTGGCCCTGGTAGCCGCGCACGGTGACGCCCTGCTCGTCGGTGGCGACGGTGATCTTGTGCCCGAGCTGCTCCAGCGCGGTCTGCAGCGCGGCGAGCTGGGTGATCTTGGTCGCGCACTTGGTGAAGTGAGACACGGAAGCTCCTTCTCAACCCCGCGAAGAAGAGATGCGGGGACTACACATCTAGCTTACGAAACGCGCTCTGGCCACCTCCCCCGTGCTGGGCCGCGGCGGCGGCGGCCTTGGCACGAGCGACGGGGCCCGACAGCGAGGCCACGCGCGCGCGGGTCTTGGCCCACTCGCGCATGTTGTCGATGTTCTCCTTCATGGTGACGGCCAGCGGGACGATCTCGCGGATCGACGCCAGCAGCCCCTCGGTGCCGAGCTCGACGCCGGCGTCGAAGGCCTCGTACAGCGCGGCGACCACGGCCTGCTCGATCTCGGCGCCCGAGAACTCGATCGACGCGTCGGTCAGCTTGTCGAGGTCGAACTGCGCCGGATCGCGCCCCTTCTTCTTGATGTGGATCTCGAAGATCGAGCGGCGCTCGTCGCGCGCGGGCAGGTCGACGAAGAAGATCTCGTCGAAGCGGCCCTTGCGCAAGAGCTCGGGCGGCAGCTGGTGCACGTTGTTGGCGGTCGCGATGACGAAGACCGGCGTGGTCTTCTCCTGCAGCCAGGTCACGAACGACCCGAACACGCGCGAGGTGGTGCCGCCGTCCGACATGTTGGACGACCCGGTGCCCGAGAAGCCCTTCTCGAGCTCGTCGAGCCAGAGCACGGCGGGCGCGATGGCCTCCGAGGTCTTGAGCACCTTGCGGATGTTCTCCTCCGACGAGCCGACCAGGCCGCCGAAGATCTTGCCGACGTCGAGGCGCAGGAGCGGCATCTGCCACAGCGCGCCGATGGTCTTCGCGGTCAGCGACTTGCCGCAGCCCGGGACGCCGATGAGCAAGATCCCCTTGGGCAGCGGCAGCCCGAAGTCGCGCGCGCGCGAGGTGAAGGCGTGCTTGCGCTTCTGCAGCCAGTCCTTGAGGATCTCGAGGCCACCGACGTCGCCCAGCTTCTCGGCCGCCTCCTGGTACTCCAGGATCCCCGACTTCCTGATGATGTGCTTCTTCTCGTCGAGGATGGTCGGGATGTCGAAGGTCTTGGTGCGCACCACCGACTTGGCGAAGACGTTCTCGGCCTCGACCGCGGTCAGGCCCAGCGCGGCCTCGATGATCTTGTCCTGCACCGCGCGATCGTCCTGGATGGCGGCGCGGTTGGCCTCGGGCACGTTGGGCATCATCTCCTTCATGAGGCCCTCGAGATCACGCCGGTTGGGCAGATCCCAGTCGAGGATGGACAGCTCCTTCTCCAGCTCGGCGGGCACCTTCTGCACCGGCGACAGGATGATCACCGTCTTCTTGGTGCGCTTGAAGGCCGACGCGATGTCGCGCAGCTTGCGCACGATCGCGGGCTCCTGGAAGAAGGGGTGGAAGTCGCGCAGGATGTAGACCGCCTTGCCCTCGGCGCCGACGATGTGCTCCAGCGCCTTGAGCGGGTCGCGCACGTCGCGCGGGCTGGGCGCGTTGGCCAGGCCGGTGAAGCCCTGCGTGATGCACCAGGCCTCGAGGCGGAACTCGCGCTCGATGGCGAGTGACTTCAGAGAGTCCTCGACGCGGCGCTCCTCGGAGGACACCACGTAGAGCAGGGTGTAACGGGCCTTGATGAGGTCGTCGACCTCCTGGCGGCTGTTGATTCCCACGGCGCGTCTCCTCGGCGTACTGCGGTCAGGGTGTCGGGTGAAAAATGAAGCCGGCTAGCCCTCGGCGGTCTCGCGCAGGCCGCGCAGCAAGCCCTTCGAGTTTTCCAGGAAGGTCACCATCTCCTCGATGGCGGCGGAGATCATGCCAGCACGCTCGTCCGAGCTGCCAGCCGCGAACTCCTTGAACTCGTCCTTGGCGATGTTGAGGTTCATGCGGAAGTCGGAGAACGAGTCGTTGAGCTGGTTGTAGGCCTCGCTGACCTTGGCCTTGAGCTCGCTGGCGTCGCCGCCCCCGTTGTCCGCCGGCGCCGCCGCGGCCGGCGCCGAGCGCGCGGCCTCGAGCTCGCTCTGCAGCTTCTTCTTGTCGGCCTCCAGCGCCGCGATCTTGTCGCGCAGCTTGATGGCCTCGGCCGCCGCCGCGGCCGCGGCCCCGCTGTCGACCGGGGCCGCCGCGCCGCCGCCCTTGCCGGCCTGCGCGTCCTCGAGCTGGGTGCGCAGACGATCGAGCTGGCGCTCCATGTCGTTGACCTGATCCTGGGCCTTCTCGGCGGCCTCGCGGGCCTGCTTGAGATCGTCCTCGGCCTTGGCGCGCGCGACCTCCGACTTGGCGCGCAGCTCGTCGGCGCGCTGGCGTGCGCTCTCGGTGGCGCGGCGATCCTCGAGGCTGCGGTCACGCTCGACCTCGATGGCCGCGCGCTGGGCCTGCGCCTTCTCGATCTCGGCGTCGGAGCGGCTCACGCGCTCCTGCAGACGATCGCGCTCGGCCTCGGCCTTCTTGAGCTCGACGCGCAGGTTCTTGGTCTCGTTGGCCATGCGCAGGAACTCGTCGCCGCTCGAGGACGAGCCGCCACGGGTCTCGACGTCGGCCAGGAGGCGCGCCAGGCGGCGGTTCTCGTCCTCGACCGCCGCGATCATGGCGTCGCGCTTGGCGTTGGCGTTCTTCAGATCGTCGCGCTCGTGCTTGAGCTGCGACATCTCGCGCAGGCGCGACTCGCGCTCCTGGCGCAGCTCCTTGAGGGCCTCCTCCTGCGAGATCAGGCCGACGCGGCGCTCTTCGAGGATGCGCTCCTGCTCGGCGATGACCTCGCGCAGGTGATCGACCTCGGCGAGCTGGCTGTTGAGCTCCTTCCAGCCCTCGTCCTTGGTCTTCTGCAGCTCGCCGTACTTCTTCTGCGACTCCTCGTTGTTGACCTTGAGCTTGCCGATCTCGTCCTGGGCCCGGCTGATCTGCCGGTCCTTGTCCTCGATGACTTCCTTGAGCTCGACGATGGTGGCCTGCGCGACGGTGAGGTCCTCGCGCATGGTCTGCAGGTCGGCGCGCAGCTCCTCGACGGCGCGCATGACGCCGCCCATCTCCTCGTCGCGGTCCTTGAGCTTCTGCGTCAGCTCGACCAGCTTCTCCTTCTGGGCGACGTGCTCGGCGCGGACCTTCTTGTTCTCGGCGACCTCGGTCTCGTAACGGCCGCGAAGCTCGTCGACCTCCTTGACCAGGCCATCCTTGGCGGCGACCAGCTTGACGTGTTCGTCGGCGGTCACCGGGGTGACCTGCATCATGTCGACCACGACCGACGACGGCTGCTGCCCCGGCATCGGAGGCGGCTGGCCATACGGGTTCTGCGCGCCGCCACCCATGGGTGGGATCACGCCGGGCGGATAGCCACCCGGAGGCGGCGGGAAGCCGCCGCCCTGCTGCGGATAGCCACCACCGCCCTGCTGCGGATAGCCGCCCTGCTGCGGATAGCCACCCTGCTGCGGGTAGCCGCCCTGCTGCGGCGACGCCGCGGCCTGCTGGCCCGAGCGCGCGACCGTGGCCGCGAGCGCGTCGGGGGTGTCCATCTTGCCGCCCTGCTTGACCGGCGCAGCGCCGACGTTGCCATAGCCCGGCTGGCCGGGCTGGCCCATGCCGGGCATGCCGCCCATGCCGGGAGGCCCGCCCATGCCGGGCTGGCCGCCCATGCCGCCGCCCATGCCGGGCATGCCGCCCATGCCGGGCTGGCCGCCCATGCCGGGCTGGCCGCCCATGCCGGGCTGGCCGCCCATGCCGCCGCCCATGCCAGGCGGCCCACCCATGCCGGGCATCGGCGGGGGCTGGCCATACTGTGGCTGCAGCCCCTGTGGCGGAGAGCCGTCGTCTTCGAAGCGCAACACCAGGCTGCCACAGCGCAAGATGTCGCCGTTTTTCAGCGGATCTCGCGTGATGCGCCGGTCGTTGATGTGAGTTCCGTTGGAGCTGCCTAGATCTTCGACGATGTACTGACCACTGACGTAGCGGATCAGGGTGTGCTTGCGCGACACCATCGCGTCGTCGGTGCGGATCGAACACTCCATCGCGCGACCGACATAGGTGGGCTTGGATGCATTGATCTCGACCGCTTCATCCTGCCCCGAGGCGCCTCTGTAGACCAACCGAGCCATGGCCGAATCTTACCCCGCAATGAAAGGATGATCGACAGGACGATCGCGGATCGAGGATCGCCGGACGAACGAGGACGAGTTACTTGAAGACCAGCTCGCTGCCACCCAGCCGGATGACGTCGCCGGGGCGGAGCTGGTGGCGCGCGACCTTGGCGCCGTTGACGTAGATCCCGTTGGTCGAGCCGAGGTCGGCCAGCTCGAACTGCGGCCCGGTCTGCCGGATGGCGGCGTGACGGCGCGACACCGAGGGATCGGGCAGCACGATCGAGTTGCGCTGGTCGGAGCCGATGCGGATGGCGCCGTCAGGGTCACGCGCCTGCGCGATGGTGACCACGCGGCCAACCAGGGGCCCGCGGATGAACTCGAGCATGCCCTGCCCAGGCACACCGGCCTGGGCCTGCGGCTGCTGCACCTGCTGCATCATCTGCTGCTGGGGCGCCATGGCGGCCCACTGCTCTGGGCTGGGCGGCGGCAGCGTCATCGGCGGCGGTGAGTAGCCGGGCGGGGCGCCGAAGTTGGGCATCGGTCCGGTGCCGCCGGGGAGCCCGGGCTGGCCGAACTGGGCCTGACCATAGGCGCCCGCGGCCGCCGCCATGGCCCCGTTGGCGCCGTTCGCGTGGCCGTTGGCGAACGACATCCCGGGCGGCATGCCCTGGATCTGGCCGGGCTGGACAGTCCAGGAGCCACCCATCTGCTGAGGTGGGGCGCCCATCGCCATCCCGGGCTGGCCCTGCTGCCCCTGGCCCGCCATGCCGGCGTGGGCCTCGGGCTGCCCAGCGACGTCAGCGACCCGCCCGCAGAACGGGCACTGCGACCAGCCGGCCACGAGGTTTCGGCCACAACCCGCGCATTTCTGCGCAGATCCGCCCTTTCGACCTCGTAGCACCAACGCCACGATGACCGCTACGACGACGACTCCTGTAGCGACAATCGCCCAGACCATGGCTCAGCCCACCCTTGTACCTTGCCTGTGGTCCTGTTCCTTCCCCAGCGGTCTCTACCCTATGACCTGTGACCGGAGAGGGAGCTAGTTGATGGATTTGAACTTGAAGTCGGTCTTGCCCAGCGTGAAGGCGTCGTTGTCGACCAGCTCGTGGCTCTTGATGCGCTTCGAGTTCACGAACGAGCCGTTGGTCGACCCGACATCGATGAGCTGCCAGCCCGCCGGCGTGGCCAGGATCTCCGCATGCCGGGTCGACATGAACGGGTCCATGACCACGATGTTGGACTCCTGCGCGGTGCCGACCGTGGTGCGGCCCGGCTGCAGCTTGAAGGTCTGACCGGCCTGTGGTCCGGCCACGGCCACGATCCAGCCCACCATGGGCATGTCGTCGCCGCCACCACCGAAGCCCAGCATCATGGTCTTCTGCGGCGCTGGCGCCGCGGCGGGCGCTGGCGCTGCGGGGACCGGTAGCGGCATCGGCATCGGCATCGGCTCGGGCGCGCCCTTGCGCTTGGCGATGATGACGATGATGATGATGAGGAGCAGACCGACGCCCGGGAAGACGATCCAGGGCCACACGGCGCCCTTCTTGGGCTTGCGGTAGTAGCCGAACATGGCCTCGCTGCGGCCCTCGAGGTCCTTGGCCTTGAGCTTGATGCCACGCAGGTCGGGCTTGCTCTTGCCCTTGGCCCAGGGCGCGTCAGGGGCCTCGAACTCGAGGCGGTACTGGCCCTCGATCTGGTCCTTGACCAGCTTGGCGAAGGTCTCCAGCTGGGCGGCGTTGCGCGTGGTCTTGAACAGGCCGAGCTCGCGACCGAGCGCCTTCATGTTGGCGCGGTCAGCCATGGGGTCTTCGTTGTCCTGGTACTGCAGGGCGTAGATCTCGACGCCGCCGGTGCGCGCCTTCTCGACCAGCGGGTCGACCTTGAGGCCTTCACCCTGGGCGCCCTCGACGCCGTCCGAGATGATGACCAGGATCTTGCGCTTCTTGCTGTTGTTGATGAGCGACGTGATGGCGGTGTCGACCGCCGCGAAGAAGCCGCGGTTGCGCTCGTTCTTGAACTCTTCCTGCTTGATGGCCTCGATGTCCTTGACGCCCTGGGGCGGCCCGAACGAGATCTTCTCGATGTAGTTGGCGGCGTAGAAGCTGACGCCGACCTCGCCGTTCTTGACCGCGTCGGCGACCTGGATGGCGGCCGCCTTGGCGTAGCGCAGCGCGCCCTGGCGCGGCTGATCACCGGTGGCCGGGTCGGGCTGCTGATACTCGGAGTCACCCACGAAGATGCGCGCACCCTCGATGAGGATGAGCATCGCGGTGTCGACCGGCGAGCTCTGCACCGAGCTCACGCTGCTGGCGATGACCAGCAGCGGATCCTTGTCCTTGGGCTTGAGCTTGAAGGGCTGCTCGTCCGAGGGCTTGGTGTAGAAGGTGAGCTTGAAGTCCTCGGCCTTGAGGCCGCGCGCCAGGGTGCCATCCTCGCCCACGGGATCGGCGCGGATGGTGATGAACGGAGGGCGCGAGGTGGCGTCGACGTCGCGCACGATGATCTGCTGCGCAAACGCGCGGCCACCGAGCACACTCAGGCCCAGGCCGAGGAAAAACCCAGTTACGATGCCAGCACGCTTTCGAAGCACGGTCGGTTCCTCGCTTAGAGACTCTTGAACTTCACCGGGGTCTGACCGAACTTGACGTTGTCGCTGTCGACCAGCTCATGGGGCTGGGTGACCTTCTTGTCGTTGACGAAGGTCCCGTTGGTCGACCCGAGGTCGACCAGCCAGAACGAGCCGTTCTGGAACTTGATCTCGGCGTGGCGGCGGCTCATGTGCGGGTCGTTCAGGACCACGTCACAGGCCGGGTCGGTGCCGATCGACGACATCGCCTTGAGGGTGAACAGCTCGCCACGCTGCTGGCCCTTGATGGGGACCAGCCAGCCGAGCAGCGCTGGTGCGCCACCGCCGCCCTGCTCGACGAAAAAGGCCTGCGTCTTGGCAGGCGCCGCGGGAGCCGCCGCCGCGGCCGCGGCCTGGGCGGCCTGCGCCGCCTGGATGCAGTAGGGACACTGGTCCCAGCTCGGGTCCAGCATCTGTCCGCACTGCGGGCACTGTGACTTCTTCTTGCCGAACAGGCCCATGAAACCGCCCTTTTTCTTGACTGGGGGTGGAATCGCTGCCGGCGGCGCCACCGCGCCCGGCTGAGGAGGTGCCCCGATGGCGCCGACGCCGACGCCCGCCTGCGGTGCCTGCTTGAGCCCCCCACCGAGCTTGTTGTTGACGCCGGCCACGTCCTGCTTCGCGCGACTCGACATCGCCTTGGCGCGGTTGACGTCGACCTTGATGTTGCCGACCATGTTCTTCTTGTTGAGATAACTCGACCGGGCGCTCCGAAACGGCGCCAGGATGGGTCCCAAGAGCTTGTCGAGAAAGCCCGCCACGGTGAGCTCGATCCTAGCCTATTTGGGCTGATAGAACCAGAAGTGGAACATGTTGACGTCACGACCAGCCGTGAGCGCCGACTGCTGCACCGTGATGGTGGCTCCCTTGACGAATTCGGCCGGAATCACGTAGGTCCAGTTGCGCCAGCGGTTGGTCTTGTCGCGGCCCGTGCACGAGGCCACGCCGGCCACCTTGCCATCGACCTTGTACTCGATCTCGTAGTCGCCATAGACGTAGTCCATGCGACGCACGATGGCGACTTCCTTGCCAGGCGTGACGTTGAGGACCTTGAACACCGCGTAGCCGTCGATGTGGGCGCGGCCGGTGTCCTCGACGGTGACGCCGTCGGGGTACTTCTGCTTCTGCCGGGTGCGGTACGAGTCCTTGGCGTCCTTGATCTCGAAGGCGTGCTTGGTCTCCGAGTCCTGGTCGAGGATCTCGATCTGGTCGATCAGCGTCCAGGTCCGGTTCTCGAGCTGGATGGCGTCGTTGAGGCCGCTCGACATGGTCTTGACCGACTCCCAGTCGGCGGTCGTGGCCTTCTTCTCTTCCTTCTTCTCTTCCTTCTTCTTGGGCTCCTCGACCACGGCGCGGCTCTCGCCCGAGATGGCGGCGTTGGCGATGTCGACCGCCTTCTGCTGGTACGCGCACAGGTTCTGGAACGCCTCGGCGTTCGACTTGCGCTCGCCGAGCAGGCCGCGAAGGATCTCGACGTTCTTCTTGTAGTCGTTGAACTCCTTCTTGGCCGACAGCACCGGGTGGTTGACCTCGACGTCGAGGGCCATCTCGGCCTCCATCTCGACGACCAGGGTCATGACCTCGAAGAGGTTGCGCATGTCGAGCATGTCCGAGCGCTCGAGCATGATGGCGGTGTTGGTGGCCTGCAGCGCGTCGTGCGCCGAGATGACGCCCATGCGGCAGTAGCCCATGAACGTCTTGCGCATGTTGTTGAGGATGCCGAAGATGCGCGAGCGCAGATCGGGCTGCAGCTGCGCGCCGGCGATGCCGGCCTTGGGCACGAAGCGCATGTCGATCTCGTTGGCCTGCGGCTGCAGCGGGTCACGGGCGTCGCGGATGCGCTGGGCGCCCTTCTCGACCACGATGCGCGCCAGCTCGACCTCCTTGGTGATGTCGGGCGGCGTCTGCGACAGCTCGACGCGCGCCTGCTCGTGCACGCGGCGGTGGCCCTTGTACTCGAGGTTCTCCTTGTAGGCGATGAAGTCGGAGAGCTCCTCGACGAAGCGCAGCACGACGTACAGCGTCTGCGGCAGCTTGTACTCTTCGGGCACGATGGTCTTGATGACCGCGTCCCACAGCACGAGATCGTTGCCGGCCGCGTCGATCGCGTAGCCAGGCTGGATCTCCATGGCGAGATCGCCGCGCGCGCGGGCGACGACGCGCAGCTCACCCATGTAGCCGAGGGCGACGCCGGGGGCGTGCAAGAGCTTGTTGTGAAGCTTGCGCTTCTCGACGTGGTAACGCTCGGCGTCGTTCCAGTCGTTCTCGGTGGTGAGAAAGCCCTTGAAGAAGTTGATGCGCTTGAAGCCCTTCACCTGCTTGTCGACCGCCATGGGCTACTCCGTCACTTTTTGTCGTCCGGTTTCTTGTCGTCCGGCTTCTTGGCATCAGCCGGCTTCTTCTCGTCTTTTTTGTCGTCCGACCCGGCCGCGCCAGCGCCGGCCTTGGCGCGCTCGGCCAACTCCTTCTTGCGCGCCGCCAGGCGAGCGCGCGCGATGGCCTCTTGATCGACGCCGACCTCGGTCTTGGTCTCGATGAACTTCTGGCTCGGGCGCTCGCGCTCGGCGGCCGGGACCTCGGCGGCCGGCTTGGGCGGCGGCGTGACCTGGGTCTTGCCGCTGACCATGGCCTCAGCCTCTTCGCCCTCGACGACCTCCATGCCGATGCCGATGCCGGAGCGCATGCCGATCTGGAAGAACTCGCGCAGCTCGCTGCCACCACCCTCGGCCAGGAAGCGCAGGTAGTAGCTGGCATGCGCCGGCTTCTCGGCCTGGATGATGTCGTGGACCCGGATCACGGTGTCGAGCGACACGTCCTGGAACTTGGCCGGGATCTCGACGATGAAGCACTGGTTCAGGTTGACCGGGGGCAGCACCACCGAGTCGATGCCGATGGCGCACAGCCCTTCACCGATCCTGAAGCCCTTGAAGGGCCACTGGTTCTCGATGATGGTCGGCTCGTAGCCCGTGAACAGCGACAGGAAGATCTTGAGGCCGCGCACGGTGCCGCGGATGCCGTACAGCTCGATGGCCTTCTTGACCACCGAGCGCTTCTTCTCGACCGGCCAGTCCATGTCGAGGATCATGGCGGACCAGTTGGCCAGCCACTCGACGAACTCCTCGGGCGCCTCGTGGGGGTCGAAGTAGTGCTGCAGGATGTCGAGCTTGTCGTCGACCGACCCCATCAGGTGCTCGACGATGAAGAGCAGGTCGCGGACGAAGTTGCGTCCGACCGGATCGGCGCGCCGGTAGATCGCGGGCAGGAACTGGATGTAGCCGCGGCGGGACACCCACAGCGACACCTTGTCGCCGATGTACACCATCTGCCCGCGCAACGGCTTCTGCTCGAGCACCGTGTTGCGCGTCTCGTAGGCCTCGCGGTACAGCACGGCGTCGAGCTGCAGGCCCGCGTTGCGGATCATGAGCTTGGCCTTCTCCAGCGAGACTCCCGCCAGATCAGGCATCTTGGTGAGACTTCTGCGCGCTTCGACGGCCATCAGGCGATCTCGTCGCGCACCTTCTCGACCACGCTGACCGAGACGAGGTGAGGCAGCTGATCGACGGCCAGGCGCACCTGCTCGACGGTCACGCGGTTGTCTTCATCGAAGATCTGGATGTTATCGACGGCCTCGACGCCGGCCACGCCTTCGACCAGGTTGACGAGGTCGCTCTTGAGCACGGCGCGCCCGAAGACCCAGCCCTTGCCGTCGCGACCACCGACCAGCGAGTGCAGGTAGCGCCGGGTGCGCTCCTCGATGTCACGACGCAGGCGATCCGAGGTGCCGACCGAGCGGCGCAGCGTGGTCACCTTGATGGAGAACTCGACGTAGCGCGGCCGCACCACCTCGAGCGTGGTGCCGACCAGCCGGCGATCGTCCATGAACTGCTTGACGTAGCGCAGCAGCTCCGGCGAGGGCACCAGCTTCTTGGTCAGATCGGCGTGCTTGTCGTCCACGCGCGGCAGCAGGATGAGCACGACCTCGCCGGGGTTGGTGGGCGACGGGATGCACTTGGCGCGCGCCACGCCGGTCGACGCGCGCAGGGCCAGCATCTCGTAGTCCTCCGCGGTGACGGCGCGATCGCGGCTCTTGATCACGTGCGGCGCGCGGCCCTTGGCCTCGTCGACGGTCTCGCCGTTGGCGCCGCCGCCCGCGGGCAGCGGGTTGGTGACGCCCTCGATGTACGCGATCGATTTGGTCAGCGCGGTCAGGGTGCCGGCGTTGACGTTGCCCTGCACACCGCCGCCGACCTGGTAGCGCCGCGCGATGACGTTGTTGCGGCCTTCGGGCGGCAGCATGCCGCGGGCGCCATCGCCGAACGAGATCTTGCCGGTGATGTGATCGCGCTTGTAGTGGCGGCTGCGCGGCTTGGAGTCGAAGAAGCTGTCGACCGGCTTGTAGCGGACCCAGTAGCCGGGCACGCCGTTGTTCTGGTCCTCGGGCACCAGGCGCACCGCGGGGTGGTGGGTGCCCTCGGCGGTGTTGGGCACCTGCGGGGCGCGCTCGCTGGACTGCGGGGTGCGACCGCCGGGAGTGGCGTCGAAGACCAGATCCTCGAGATCCTTCTCGTGCGGCGCTTCGCGCTCGAGCACCTCGATGACCTCGCCCTCGAGCAGCGGGCCCTGGGCCAGCTGGAAGGTCTGCAGCGGGGTGCCGTCGGAGCTGCCCAGCACCTCGTCGCGCACCGAGACCACGTTCATGGCCTCGACGACGTTGTGCAGGATGCGCAGCACGCGCGGCGGACGGGCGTAGCCGCCCATCTCCAGGCGGGCGCGGATCCAGTAGCGATCCTCGGTGAACTTCATCGTCATGCCCATGTCATCGGGGCCGACGAAGTCGATGAAGCCCGACTGGGTGAAGTTCTTGGTCGAGTCGCGCACCACCAGGGGCGACCACTGGCCAGCGTGGTAGTACTCCCAGACCACGCGCTGCTCGGCCTCCCACTGGGCCTCGCGCTGCGCCATCCAGGCGCGCAGATGCTCGATGTTGGCCGTGTTGGCGTCGAGGCCGGCCAGCGGCGACACGTTCTCCTGCATGTGGAAGTACAGCGAGACCATGTCGTTCGGCAGCTTGCCGTCGAAGCCGAGGTACAACGACGCCGACTCCTCGACCACGGGCAGGAAGGGCTGGAACAGCGTGAACTCGGTCTTGGCGTCGTGCGTGAGATCGCGATACTTGAAGTCGTTGTAGCTCAGGCAGTGCTTGGGGTCCTTGTACTCTTCGCGGTACTTGAAGCCCAGCGAGCGCACCGCCGGCGGACGCAGCGGACGGTCGTCGCGCCAGACCCAGCGATCGCCGTCGAGCAGGTAGTTGCCCGCCAGGCCGAAGTCGCCGAGCTCGATGCGCGCGCGCACCCAGTAGGTCGCCACGCCGGAGACGTCGCTGATGACCATGTCCTTGGGGCGGCGGAACGAGATCACGCCGGCCTTGGTGAAGGCGCGGGTCTCGTCGTTGAAGCCGAACTCCTCGCCAGCGCCCGGGCGCGGCCCCTTGGGGCCGGTGACGCCGAGCGGACGCCACTTCTTGCCGTCGAAGTACTCGAAGACGATGGTCAGGTCCTCGGACGGGTTGGGCGGCGGCGCGACCGCACCCTCGGACAGCACGACCTCGATGCGGACCTCGGCCTCGGGCTGCTTCATGAGCTCGGTGCAGCCCACGTAGAAGCAGTGATCGATCTTCGGCTCCTTGCCGAAGGGGAACATGTTCTTGCCGAGGTCGAGCTGCAGGTAGGCGTTGTTGTCGAGGTTGGCGAACGCGGCGTCGGGCGGCACGCCCTCGCCCACGACCTCCATCCGGGTGCGGATGGTGTCGATCTCGGTCTCCTGCGGGTTCTGCGGCACCTCGGCCAGGCGGCCGCGGATCCAGGTGTCCTCGATGCCGAACAGCGTGGTCGGCTGCATCGGGGCCGGGCCCGCGAAGGCGATCTCGCCGCGCTCGACGTCGAGCTGGGTCAGGCGGTTGAGCTCGCGCCAGCGCTTGCCGTCGAAGTACTCCCACTCGAGCAGGCGGGCCAGATCGCGCGCGCCGGTCTCCGGGCAGCCCAGGTGCACGAACAGCACGGCGCCGTCGCCGACCGACTGGAAGCGCGGATCACCCAGGTAGAGGTAGCGATCGACGCGATCGGCGCCGCCGAAGGCCTCGAAGCCGTCGGGCGCGCCGCCGATGAGGAAGCGCGAGTTGTCCGAGTAGTTCTCGTTCTGGTACGAGAAGCAGCGGTCGAGCTTGACCTTGGTGACCAGGAGGTCACGCACGGTCTCGAACACCACGGTGTCCTCGTCGGCGGCCGACGGGGTGGCGACCGCGGTGCCCTCGCGCACCAGCGCCTTCTCGGCACCCTCCACCAGCGCGAACTGCAGCAGGGCATGCGCCGGCTGCGGCGCGCGCAGCTTGATGCCCAGCAGGTTCAGGAACGCGATGTAGTTCTTCTCGGGGACGCGGTTGAGGCGGTACAGGATGACGTCGGTCATCCATGCCGCGAGCTCGAGGATGGTGATGCCCGGATCCGACGGGTTGTGGTTGGTCCAGTCCGGGCAGTAGCGTGGGATGAGGCGAAGCGCCTCGGCGACCAGGTCGTCGTAGGCCCGGTCGTCCAGCTTGGGAGCGGGAATCATCGTTTGTCCTCGGACTTGCGGAGATAGAACGGGTAGACCAGGTTGCGCTCGGTGTCGGTGGCGATGACGCGATACGAGACGTCGACCAGCAGCTTGTTGGGTTCACCCTGCGCGGCGCTGGCGGTGACCTGCACGTCGTCGATGCGGGGTTCCCACTTCTGCAGCGCCTCGGTGACGTAGTGGCAGGCCAGGCCGGCCGTGTTGGGATTGTTGGGCGAGAAGACGAGATCGTGGATCTGGCAGCCGAAGTAGGGCCGCATCACGCGCTCACCGGGCGCGGTGCCGATGATGACGTGGATGGCTTCGCGGATGTTCTCGTCGTACTGCGAGAGCGACACGCCTCCCGTCCGGTCGACGTCGACCACGAACCGCCAGCCCTTGCCGAGGTGTTTTTTGGCCATGCCCTGCCGAAGAGATGGTTGGTGGTTGGACGACCTTACGACGGCCCGACGATCCTGCTCCCTACACCCAGCTCAGCCGTTCACTCGAACGAACCGAACTGCCCTTCCACGAACTTCTGGCACTTCTTGCACTGCACGCGGGTGAACTGCCCTCGCCTCGTGACCTCGAGCTTGCCCTCGGCGCAGATCGGGCATGAGAGTGACTGGAGTCTCCCTGCTTGGATCTCGTCGAGCGTGTCCTGCCAGACGATCTGATCTTCGTCTTCAGAGCTCACGTGCCCTCTCACCACCCTGATCCGAACGGGGCCGCAGTGTACCCAGGTGAGGTGTGGTGGTCAACGGGGCTCGTGGGGAAAAAACCAAGCCCCGTGGCGGTTTGGCGCGCAGCTTCAACAGTCCGCCAACCTCCACGCCGTTCCCGCCATGGGGGGATGGTGAGGAGGGTTCCGGGATGCGCAAGGGCGCTTACTCGGTGTCGAAGTCCTTCTTGAAATCGACGTCGAGATCGGCCTCGACGCCGGACTTGGCGTCGTCCGCGGTGGGTGCCTTGGGAGTCTCGGTGCTGCTCTTGAGATTCTCCTTGGTGCCCTCGACCCCGGCCTTGTTGACGTCGCGGGTGCGCTCGGCCTGGCTGCGCTGGCGCTCCGCCTCGCTGAGGCCGGCGGCGTCCTTGGCCTTCTGCTCGTCGCCCCGGTAGGCCGGATCGACGTCGCGGCGCTGCTGGTCGCGCTCCTGCTTGAGCTCGCGCTCCTTGCCGTCGACCTTGGCCTCGGCGCGGCCCTTGACGTCGGCGGTGTCCTTGGCGTCGGCGACCTCGCGATCCTTGCGGCGCTGGGCGTCGTCGCGGCTGCGCTCGGCAGCGCTGACGCCCGACTTGTCCTTGGCCGACTGCTCGGCCGCGGCCTTGCGGTCGTCGACCTGCTCGCGCTTCGTGTCGTCGATGCGCTGCTGCGCGCCGCTCTTCTCGGCGTCTGCGCGCGCCTTGGCGCGAGCCTCGACATCGGCGTCGGCCTTGGCCTGATCGACGCGGCCTTCGGCCTTGGCCTTGCGACCCTCGAGATCCTGCGCCGTCTCGGTGCGCCGCGCGACGCGCGACGGATCCTCGACGTCCTTCTTGGCTTCGCGCGCCTGCTGGCGTGCGTCGCGCACGTCGGAGGCGCCTTCCTTGCCGCGCTGGGCGGCGTCGCGCGCCGCGTCGGGCGCGTGCGGGCGATCCGGGATGTTGGAGTCGACCTTCACGCCGCCGGTGCCCAGGCTGCCCGAGACGCCGACCGCCGCGCCACCGGCCGCTGCTGCGCCGCCAGCGGTCGCCGCGCTGGCGCCACCTGCGCCGGGCACGCTGCCTGCGCCCGGAGCGCCTCCCGCACCGGGGACACCTGCCGCCGCACCCGCCGCGCCTGCCGCGCCGCCGGGGCCACCCTTGCCCACGGCCGCCGCGCCCGCGGTGCCGACATCACCCCGCGAGGCTGCGCCTGCCGCCGCGCCAGCCGGACCACCGGCCGCCGCCGCCGCGCCCGCTGGCGCACCCGCCGCCGCTGCGCCCGCCGCGCCGCCAGGTGCGCCCGCCGCTGCCGCTGCGCCGGCCGCGCTGGTGGGTGCGCCCGCCGCCGTGCATGGCGCGGCCGACGCTGGCCAGCACTTCCGGGGGGGCCGGTTGTGCGCCTTGCACCTTCTGCAAGGCAACCAGCAGGCGCTGGGCGCGGACCGGCTCCTGCAAGCGCACCCCGCGTTAGATCCTGCGGCAGTGCGCCGCGGTGAGGAGGCGCTGATCGCATCGCTGATCGCCCGCCCCGACCACATCGGCGAGGTCGCCC
>JBGASF010000132.1:0-22529 GCA_044229835.1 Polyangia bacterium
ATGGGCTGCTGGGGCTGGCGCTGGTGGGGGTGCAGGGTGGGGATGGGACCAGGAGGTTCAGCAGCCAGACCATGGCGGTGGAGGCGCCGCCGGCGGAGGCGGAGGCGGAGGAAAGCACGAGCGCGAGCACGAGCACGAGCACGAGCACGAGCACGAGTACGAGCACGAGCACGAGCACGAGTACGAGCACGAGCACGAGCACGAGCGCTGCGGCGCCGGCTCGGCGCGGGCGCACGGTCGTGGCGGTGGTCGTGCTGGTGCTGCTGCTGGGTGGGGCAGGGGTGTGGTTGGCGACCCGCGGGGGCGGTAAGGGCAGTGCAGTGGCGGCGGCTCAGGTGGATGCAGGCGCAGTGGCGTTCGCGAGCGAGGCGGACGCAGCGGCCGTCGCCGTGGTGCCGCGCGCGGATGCGGCGCTGCTGGCGGAGGTGTCGCCGACGCCGAGCCCGAGCCATTCACCGTCGCGGAGCCCGAGTCCGAGTTCGAGCAGGAGTCCGAGCCCGAGTCCGAGTCCGAGCAAGAGCCCGAGTGCGAGTGCGAGTCTGAGTCCGAGTCCGAGGCCGAGCCCGAGTCCGATCCCCAGCCCGGCAGCGGCGGGCGAGGGCTACATCGCCATCGGGGGCGAGCGCGTCACCCGCGCCGAGATCCTGCTCGACGGGCGCTCGCTGGGCTTCGCACCCAAGCGGATCTCGACCAGCACGGGCAGCCACCGTCTCGAGCTGGTGCTGCCCGATGGTACCCACCTGGGGCCGCTGCAGCTCGAGGTCACCGCGCTCCACACCCCGCGCTCGCCGCTGCGTCCCAGCTTCTGAGCTGCAGGGCGCGCCCTACAGTGCGGGCGGCACCCTGCAAGACCGCCACCGTAACCACCTGAAAGCACCGGGCATCGGGCTGGACACGCGCTTGCTAAAGGCTCATGCATGCGCAAAACACTGACCCTCTCCGCCCTCATCACCGTGCTCGGTCTCGCTGGTTGCAACGGCGATGGCGAGCCCAGAGACGGCGACCCCACCGAGGCCGACGCCGGTGCCACCACCAGCCCCGACGCGTCCGCGACCCCGACCCCCGACGCCACCACCGCGCTGCCCGACGCCAGCACCGCGACCACGAACGTCGCCGGCAAGCGCACCCACACCCTGAACCTGGGCGGGCCGCCGCGCGAGTTCATCGTCTATGTGCCGGCGCTCGCGGTCGGGCGCCGCGCCCCGGTGGTCTTCATGTTCCACGGCACCAGCGGCGACGGCGAGAAGTTCTTCAACATCTCGGGCTGGCGCGAGAAGGCCGACGCCGAGGGGCTGATCGCGGTGTTCCCGTCGGCGCTGACCTACTGCCTGCACGAGGACGAGAACGGCGACGGCGACTTCGACGATCCCGGCGAGGACAAGCTGACCACCAAGTGGGCCCACGGCGAGCTCGGCACCCCGACCATGCCGCTGTGCACGCCGGCCGAGCTGGCCATGCTGACGCCGGCCAACCGCGCCCTGGCCGACCATCCGCTGCAGGACGACGTCGCCTTCGTGCGCGCCATGCTCGACGTGCTGGCGCGCGACTACGTCACCGACGCGCGGCGGATCTATGCCAGCGGCTTCTCCAACGGCGCCGGCCTGACCTCGCGCCTGGTGGTCGAGATGGCGGATCGCTTCGCCGCCATCCACGCCGGCTCGGGTGCCCTGCAGGTGACGCCGACACCCGCGCTGCGCGCCATCCCGGTGACTGTCAGCGTCGGCGAGCTCGACGACCGGGTCCTCACGCCGCTCGGCCTGCCTGCGCTGCCGCTGACCTCGACCCTGCTGACCGACGTGCCGTCCATCAAGCTGCGCGTGATCGACCCCATGCTGACCACGCTGGGCCTGGCCGACAGCGCGCGCTACGACGAGCGCACCATCGCGGGCGAGAAGGTCATCCGCTTCAGCTACGACCAGCGCGCCAGCGGCGGCCCCGCCAGCAACCAGCTCAACTTCCTGGTCATCGAGGACCTCCATCACCAGTATCCCAACGGCATCAACCACCCGCTGGTGGCCGCCGACCTGCTGTGGGACTTCTTCCGCCAGCACCAGCTGCCGTAGCCGCGGGCTACTTGCGGGCGCCGGCCTTGACCCGGGGGTGCTCGCGCCAGGCCGGCATGGTCGCCATGTAGGCCAGCGTCTGCTGCTCGAGCTCGGCGCGCGACGCCTGCGGTGCGCGGCGCGCCTGCCACTGCACCATGCGCTCGAAGCGCTCGTCGAACGGCTGCAGCTTGCCGGCGCCATCGACGCAGTGCTGGCAGTACGGTCCGGTCTCGATCGGCATGCCACAGCTCTCACACGGCGTGTTGCTCATCGCTTGCTCTCCTTCACTGCGGGACGGCCCGTGGCCTCGGCGGCTCGCACCAGCGCGAGCATCCCGGTCAGCAGGGCCTGCTTGTCGGCCGCGCGCAGGCGGCCGGCGATCTCGGTCAGGCGCGCCACGTCGAGCACCTGGCGCTCGCGCGCCAGCACCTCCTCGGCGTGCGCGGTCAGCCACACCAGGACGCGGCGCCGGTCGCGCGCGTCGCGCATGCGGGCCAAGAGGTCGCGGCGCTCCAGGCCATCCACGATGGCGCTGACCACCGACTGGGCGCGGCCCAGGTGGCGGGTGCACTCGCTGATGGTCAGCGGCCCGGTCAAGGACAGGTGCTGCAGCACCGACCACTGCTGCGAGGTCAGGCGCGCCTCGCCGCGCGGGCGCCGCCGGTGCAAGCGCAGGTACACCTGCGAATACAGCTCGGTGAAGCGCAGCGCCAGCGCGTGATCGCCGCCCGTCTTGGCCATGCTCCACAGGTAGGCCCGCCCCGATGCATCGTCAATCCAGATGCATCGGGCGGCGGCGCCGGGCTACCATGGGTGCTTTCCCCTGGCCTGGAGGTCCATATGCGGACGAAACGCGACAACGCACCCAGGTTCCTGGCCTCTCTTGCCCTCCTGTGCGGCGCGGCGCTGGCCGCGGCGGGCTGTGGCGAGGGCGACCCGGTCAAGACCCAGTTCAACCTGCAGATCGAGCGCGGCAACGCCGTCGGCGCCATCACGCGCATCGAGGTCCTGCTCGATCACGACGGCACCGCCTTCAGCCTGCCCATCGAGGCCGACCTCGGCGGCGAGATCGTGCTGCCCCACCTCGAGCCGGTCACGCTGCAGGCCGATCAGCGCGGCGCCGTGCTGGTGCACGCCACCGCCTACGACGCCAGCAACGTCGAGGTCGGCGCTGGCAGCACCCGGGGCACCATCATTCCGGGCGAGACCCTGCTCCTGACGCTGCAGTTCGGCCAGTTCGCCGACGGTGACGTCGACGCCGGGGTCGACACCGACGCCGCCGCCCTGCTGCCCGACGCCGCCCTGCGCGAGGCCCAGCTGGAGATCACGCCGACCAGCGCCGATCTCGGCAGCGTGGTCATCGGCGGCCAGGCCATGGCCACCTTCACCGTGCGCAACGTCGGCGAGCAGTCGGCCGGCGTGCTGGCGCTGGCGCTGGCGGGTGCCGACGCCACCGCCTTCGCCATCGATCCCGCGACCACCTGCAGCGGCGCCGCGCTGGCCCCGGCGGCCAGCTGCGACCTCACGGTGCTGTTCCAGCCCAGCGTCGAGGGCGCCCGCAGCGCGACGCTGGAGGTGTCGGCCACGCCCGGCGGCGCGCTGTCGGTGCCGCTGATGGGCCTCGGGCTGCGCCCGGGCCTGCTGACGCTGGCGCCGCCGATGAGCGACTTCGGCGGCGTGGTCACCGGGACCAGCAGCGCCGTGGTGACCTTCACGGCGTCGAACACCGGCCAGGTCGCCACCGGCGCCATCACGGTGGCGCTGTCGGGCACCGGCGCGGCGCGCTTCACGCTGGTCAGCAACGGCTGCATGGGCATGACGCTGGCCCCGGCCGCGACCTGCACCATGACGGTGCGCTTCAGCCCCACCGCGGTCGGCGTGGTCAACGCCATGCTGGCGGTCAGCGCCAGCCCCGGGGGCGCCGCGACCTCGGCCCTGACCGGACGCGGCCTGGCGCCGGCGGCCCTGGTGATGACGCCGGCCAGCAGCGATCTCGGCACCGTGGTCCAGGGCGCGACGTCGACCGCGACCTTCTCGGTGGTCAACAGCGGCGGTGTGGCCAGCGGCGTGCCGGTGGCCGCGCTGGCGGGGGCCGCCGCGGGCGACTACGCCATCATGGCGAACACCTGCACCGCGGCGCTGGCGCCGGCGGCGCGCTGCTCGATCACGGTGCGCTTCACCGCCGCCACCCTGGGGGCGCGGGCGGCGACGCTGACCTTGACCGCGACGCCGGGCGGCGCCCCGGTGTCGACCCTGACCGCGAACACCGTGGCCCCCGGCGCGCTGTCCATCGCACCGGCCAGCCGCGCCTTTGGCAACGTGCTGGTCGGCGCCACCTCGGCGACCCAGGTCTTCACCGTGACCAACACCGGCGGCGCCGCCACCGGCGTGGTCGCGGTGGCGCTGGGCGGCTCGGGCGCCAACCAGTTCGGCATCACCGCCAACACCTGCACCGCGGCGCTGGCCCCCGCCGCGACCTGCAGCATCACCGCGCGCTTCGCGCCCACCAGCGCGGGCACCAAGACGGCGTCGCTGAGCGCCAGCGCGACCCCGGGCGGCACCGCGTCGTCGGCCCTGAGCGGCAACGGCCAGGATCCCGCGCTGCTGGTCGGCGACGCCAGCACGCACGATTTCGGCGTCATCGACGTGACCCGCAACGCCAGCTTCACCTGGACCCTGAGCAACACCGGCGACGTGCCCACCGGGGTGCCCGCGCTGACCAGCACCGGCGCCACCACGCAGTACACCGTGACGAGCAGCTGCACCGCCGCGCTGGCCGCGGGCGCGTCATGCACCATCGTGGTGCGCTACGCCCCGACCGCGGCCGCGGTGCACAACCTGACGGTGTCGGTGGCCGCGACCCCGGGCGGCACCGTGACCCTGATGGTGACCGGCACCGGTCGCGCGCTGGTGCCGCTGACGGTGACCCGCGCCGGCAATGGCGCCGGCAGCGTGGCCTCGGCGCCCGCCGGCATCAGCTGCGGGGCCGACTGCAGCGAGAGCTACGTGCAGGGCACCGCGGTGACCCTGACCGCGACGCCGAGCACCGGCTCGACGGTGGCCTGGACCGGCTGCGCCACCGCGACCGGCAACACCTGCAGCGTCAGCCTGGCCGCGGCGGTCAACGTCACCGCGACCTTCACGCTGAACCGCTACACCTTGACCGTGAGCGCCAGCGGCAACGCCATGGGCGCCGCCGACGTGGTCTCGAGCCCGGCCGGCATCAGCTGCACCGGTGACTGCACCCAGGCCTATGACCACGGCACCACGGTGACGCTGACCTATGCCGACGCCTTCCCGGGCGTGACCACCATGACCTGGACCGGCTGCGCCAGCGCCGCCGGCGCCACCTGCACCGTCACCATGACCGCGACGACCACGGTGACGCTGGTGGCCACGCTGCCGGTGCGCACGCTGACGGTGACCGCGCCACGGACCGGCAGCGGCACCGGGGTGGGCACCATCAGCGGCACCGGGATCTCGTGCGCCGCGGGCAGCACCGGCGACTGCACGCAGACCTTCGTGCACGGCACCTCGGTGACGCTGACGCGCTCGCTGAGCGTGGGTGGCTTCACCTGGACCACCTGCCAGACCCCGAGCGGCGCCAGCTGCACGGTGACCATGACCGCCAACCGCACCGTGACCGGGACCTACCGCGCCGAGCTGCTGACCGTGACCCCGGCCCCGGCGCGCTGCTACATCACGGGCACCGGCATCAGCTGCGGCAACGGCGGGCGCACCGACTGCACGCAGGACTTCGCCGCCACCGCCGTGGTCACCCTGACCATGACCAACGTCAACGCCGACTGGGCCTGGTTCGCGACCTGTCCGGGCGGCACCGCCCGCCAGACCACCTGCACCATGACCATGAGCCAGGCCCGCTCGGTCTCCGCCGACTGCGGGATCCTCCGCTGAACCGGCGCGAGGTGCGGCGCCTCAGCCCTTGCGCGTGGCCTTGGGCAGCCCCAGCGCGGGCGTCGTGGCGGCGTGGGCCGGGGGCGGCAGGCCGGCCAGGCGCATGCGCGCCTCCATCACGCTGCCACCGATGCGGACCTCGGACAGCTGCTTGACCTGACGCAGCACCGCGGTCAGCGCGTCGGCGAAGTGCTGCGCGCTGGGGTAGCGCCGCTGCTGCTCGGGCTGCAGCGCGCGATGCACCGCGGCGACCAGCGGGCGCGGCAGATCGCTGCGCACGTCGAGCAGCGACTCGATCTGGCCATTCATGATCTGGCGCAGCACCTGCGTGGTCTCGCCCTTGAACAGCGAGCGCCCGGCCAGGGCCTCCCACAGCACGACGCCCATCGAGAACACGTCGCTGCGCACGCTGCCGGGCTGCCCGATGGTGCGCTCGGGCGCCAGGTAGCCGACCTTGCCCTTGACGGTGCCCGGGCGGGTCAGGCGCGACACCCGATCCTTGGCGCGCGCCAGCCCGAAGTCGGTCAGCTTGGCGATGCCGTTGAGGCCGACCAGGATGTTCTCGGGCGACAGATCGCGGTGGATCACCGGCGCCGGCTGGCCGACGTGGGTGCGCGCGTGGGCGGCGCCCAGGCCGCGCAGCGCATCGAGCACCATCGCGGTGACCATGATCCAGGGCGTCGGCACCTTGTGCTGCGCATAGGCGTGCACATAGGTGGCCAGGCTGAGGCCGTCGATCCACTCCATGACCAGGTAGTGGGCCTGGCGCTCGTCGACACCGAAGTCGAAGACCTGGACGATGTTGGGGTGCATCAGCTCGGCGCCGACGCGGGCCTCCTCGACGAACATGGCGATGTAGTCGGCGTCGGCCTTGAACTCGGGCCGGATCATCTTGACCGCGACCTGGCGGCTGAAGCCGGCGGCGCCGCGCGCGACGCCGCGCCACACCGAGGCCATGCCGCCCTGGCCGGCCAGCTCGAGCAGCTCGTATTTCCCCCCGATCACCACCGCGCCATTCCCGACCTCGCCTGACGACCGCCTCTGTATCTTGGGGCCGGGCCGGGATCGGGTCAAATTGCGCTAGTCGACGCAGGTCTTGGCGGGCGACAGGGTGCGCGCGCGCAGCTGCCGGCGCGCGGCGGCGCGGAAGGACCTGTGCTGCTTGGCGTCGAACCAGGACCGGCCGCTGCCATACGACATCAGGTTGTCAGGATCGGGGTGGTGACCGGCGCCCAGGAAGTGGCCCAGCTCGTGCGCCAGCGTGGGCGCGCCGGCGTCGAGCTTGACCAGGAGATACACGTCGGGGCGCTTGCCCTTGGCGGGGATCTCGGCGCCGCGCAGCCAGCCCGACGGGGTGCGCCCGACGCGCGCGGTGGCGCGGATGGTCGACTCGGAGGGCGAGGGGTCCTTGATGGTGCGCAGGATGAAGACGTTGATGGCGCGCGGGACGACGAACTTCTTGAGCGCGCGCCGCTCGCGGAAGGTGGTGAAGTCGGCGCTCTGGGCGCGCTCGCGCACCTCGGTGACACCGAAGCAGATGCCGGCGTCGGCATAGATCTGGTTGACCACGCTGACCATGGCGTCGATGTCCTCGGCGCTGGCGATGGGGACGCCGTCGCCGTGCAGGACGTGGACGACCAGGGGCAGCTTGATGTCGGGTTCGGGTGGGGTGGTGCCCGAGGCGCTGGCGAGGCTGGTCAGGGCCAAGGTCGAGGCCAGGGCGACACCGATCATCAGGTGCGGTCCACGCATGGCGGGTGCTACGCGCGCGGTCATGATTGTCTGCCCGCGGCCGCGGTACGATGCGCCGTGCCGCGCTGCTTGCTCGTCGTGATGTGGGTCATCTGTGGTTGTGGTTCGCCGCGCAGCAAGCCGGCTGCGCCGAGCCCGAGCTCGAGCCCGAGCCCGAGCCCGCGTGCCGAGCACGAGCACGAGCACGAGCACGAGCACGAGCACGAGCACGAGCACGAGCCGACCCCGGGCCCCTCGGCCGCGCCCTCCGTTGCCACCACCGATCTCGTCGTCATCACCGATCCCTCCGTCCTCGCCGCCATCGAACCCGCGCACGACCTGGTCACCCGCCTCGGTGGCCCCGCCGCCTACGCCTCGATCACCCGCGTCCTCGACCAGGATCTACGCGAGTTCGCCCGCGCCGACCCCAAGGCGGGCGTCGGCGTCGCCGGCAACGATCACCGGCTGTTCGACCGCCGCTGGCTCGACCTCGCCGCAGCGCCCGGCCGGCCCGCGACCCGCTTCGACCTCATCGGCATCTCCAACCGCCTCGACCGCGTGCCCTTCACCTCCGGCAGCTGTGGCGACCTGCGCCTGGTCTACCGCCTGGCCTACAGCGCCACCATCTCCAACACCGCGGTGGCCTCGCGTCTTCCCATGACCGTCAGCCTGGTCTATCCGCAGCCGTCCCCGTGCGCCGACGCCGCCCGGCGCTGGCGCGTCGCCGCCAGCCTCGCCGGCCCCGCGCTGGCCGCCCACCTCGGCGGCCCTGGCGGCCCGCTGGCGCCCGCGCTGCTCGGGCCCGCCCAGCTCACCGAGGTGCAGACCAACCTGCAGTCCATGCGCTGGCCCGCCGCGGTGCGCCCCGATCTGGGCGGCCACGCCGAGTACACCCTGCGCTCGTTCGTGCCCGCGCCCGGCGGCACCTTCGTGCCTGGCCCGCTCGCCAACACCCCCGACGTGCCCCGCCTGCGCAAGCAGCCCGCGCTGCTCGCCGAGCTGACCGCCTGGCTGCGCGACCCCGCCACCCTGGCGCGCATCGACGCCGGCACCGCGGTGCTGCCGCCGCACCTGGCCGCCACCCGCGCCATCTCGATCTCGCCGCGCGGCCTGGCCCGCCGCGCCAATCGCCCCTTCCTGCAGCTCTTGCCATCCGCCGCGCTGGTCCGCCTGCAGCCCGCGCTCGGCCTCGCCGGCCGCAGCACCATCGCGACCCCCGCCGCGCTGCTGCGCCGCCTCGACGACTTCACCTGCATGGGCTGCCACCAGTCGCGCGGCCTGGCCGGCTTCCACCTGCTCGGCGTCGACGCCCCGGCGCAGCCCGACGCCCTCGCGGTCGCGGCGTCACCCCACTTGCTGGCCGACCTCGCACGCCGCCGCGCCATCGTCACCAGCTACGCCGACGGCGGCAGCCCCGACCTGTCACGCCCGCCGTCCGACCGCGCCGCGCGTGGCGACTCCGGCCCTGGCGCACACTGTGGCCTCGGCGATCCCGGCTTCGCCAGCTGGACCTGCGACCCCGGCCTGACCTGCACCGCCCACGACGCCCCCGCCGATGACGCCAGCGTCGGCGTCTGCGTCCCGACCAGCCCCCAGGTCGGCGACGCCTGCGAGCACGGCGCCATCCGCCCCAGCCCCGACCCGCGTCGCGACCGCCTGTCCGGCGCGCGCCAGAGCGCCTGCGCCGAGGGCTCGGTATGTAACACGAGTCCGGTCGGCTTCCCCGGCGGCATGTGCACCGCCGACTGCAGCAGCCTGCCCGCCGGCGCCACCTGCGGCGCCATCGCCATCCTGCGCGACTTCAACGCCTGCCTGGCGCGCCGCACGCCGTTCCCGCGCTGCCTGGCCGACAACGTCACCCCCGCCGGCCTGCGCGCCTGCGACGACGCCACCCCGTGTCGCGACGACTACATCTGCGCGCGCACCCCGTCAGGCGCCGGCGCCTGCATCCCGCCCTACTTCCTGTTCCAGCTCCGCGTCGACGGCCATCCTTAGAGAGCCGAACCGCTGCCCCCCTGGTGCACTAGAAGCGCCGCCCCGGCGCTGCCCGCAGCAGCCAGAGGTCGCCGACGTAGGTCGACGGCGCGGCCAGCACGTGGCCGTCCACGGTGATGGCGACGCCGTTGACGGTGGCGGCGCTGCTGACACGCAGGACCAGCTCGGGCCGGGCGTCGGCTCGATCGAGGCGCATGCGGTACAGCAGATGGCCCGAGCGGCCGGCCTCCAGCACCATCCAGCGCGCGTCGCGCGACAGCGTCATGCCGACGATGGCCTCGCCGCCGACGTCGGGCACCGGCCCGGCGCGCTCGCGTCCGGTGGCGGGGTTCCACCAGAACAGGTGCGCGAACTGCGGCGCCGCCAGCAGGACCTCGCCGCTTCCGGGATCGGTGCCCACCGGCAGGCGCGGCTTGCGGCTGACCAGCACCGGCTCGCCGCCGCCCGGCGACACCAGCCAGGTCTCGGGCAGGCCGCGCGGCCCGATGCGCTGGAACACGATCCGGCCATCGGCCAGCCAGACCGGCTGATCGTCGAGCGCGCCGTCGGTGACCTGCTCGAAGACGGGGCGGGCCAGCGCCAGATCCGCGCTGTAGATCCCCGGTGCCTCGCCACGGATGGTGAAGGCCAGGTGGCTGCCGGCGCGGTCGAAGGCTGGTGACGAGGCGCCGCCGAGGCGCTCGCTGGTCAGCTGCCGGCGCGTGCCGTCGGCCTCCTGCAGCATCAGGGCGGCGCCGCTCTGGTCGTGGCGCAGGTAGGCCACGCGGCCATCGGCGCCGACGCTGGGGTCGGTGACCAGCCGCTCGTCGGCGACCACCCGCGGCGGCGTGGTCCCGAGGTCGAGCAGGGGCCCGCTCGGCGCACAGTCGGACCAGGCCAGCGCGCTGCCGTCGGGCGCGGTGGCCACACCGCTGGGCGCGCTGACACCGGGCACCAGCAGCTGGCTGCGGCGGCTGGCCAGCTCGAAGCGATGGATCCCCTCGCGCGAGGCGTAGTAGACGGCGTCGCCGCTGCTCGAGAAGGCGGGCCGCGCGTTCATCAGGCTCTCGGTCTCGGGGCAGTCGACGGCACGCGTGGCGAGGTCGATCAGGCACAGCCGGTTGCCCAGGGTGCGATTCGAGCTCATCAGGACCAGACGCTCGCCGCCGGGCGCCGCCGCCAGCACGTAGGGCTTGAGCTCCGGCCCGAGCTCGATGAAGACCTCGTCGAGGCCCGTGTGCACGCGCCGGATGGTGGGCTCGCCGCGCCCGATGTAGTACAGGTCGCCCGCCGCCATCGCGACCGAGGGCGTCGAGATCTCGAGCGCGCCGGTGGCCTGGCCGGTGACGCTGTCCACGAAGCCGACCCGCTGCGGCAGGCCGAACTTGCCGGTGGGATCGTGCGCCAGATAGGCGATCTCGTCGCGGCTGCGCCCCGGGCTGGCGCGCCACTCCCAGGCCGGCGCGTCGGTCAGCCTGCGCAGCGCGCTGCCGTCGGGCTCGACGCGGTACAGGTCGACGGCCTCCTCCAGCGTGTGATCGAAGACCAGCGCGCCGTTGCCCGCGAAGGTCGGCGTGTACACGCAGCCGCCCATGCTGGTGATGCGTCGCGGCGCCGGCACCGCCGCCACCGCGGCGTCACGCCCGCCGCCCGCGATCACCAGCCCAGGCGTCCCCCCCGCTGCGCCGCCTCGTCGCTCGGCGCGCCGCCACAGCCAGAGGCCGAGCGCCAGCCCGCCCAGCAGCGTCGCCGCCAGCGCCAGAAGCCCCAGGGTGCGGCGCGAACTCCGCGCCGGGGGCACCCGCGTCGGCGCGCGCGAGGCCGGCGCCTGCTGCTGCGGCTGCGCCGGTGTCAGCGCCCCCCGCGCCGCGGCCACCAGCTCGGCCGGCGTCGCGAAGCGGTCATCGCGCCGCGGCCGCAGCGCCCGCGCGAGCACTGCATCGATCGCCACCGCCAGCCCGGCCACCCGCTGGCTCGCGGCCACGAAGCGCTCGCCCGCCATGGCCTCGGTCAGCTCCTGCCAGTCGCGCGCCGGATACGGCCGCTCCCCGGTCAAGAGCTCGTACAGCACCACACCCAGCGAGAACACGTCGCTGCGCGCGTCGGCGTCCTCGCCGGCCAGCAGCTCGGGTGCGGCATAGCCCGGCGTGCCCATGCGGGCGCCGTGCGCGGTCAGCGGATCGTGCGAACCCGACGCCAGCGCGGGCGACGGGGCAGGCGAGGGCTCCGGCGCCGCCGTGGGCGCATCGGGGTCGACGGTGCTCTCGACGTCGAGCGCCGGCGCGCTGCGCGCCACCGCCGCCGCGCTGCGCGGCCCCGCGGGCGGCACCGACGCCGGCGCGCCGACCCGCTTGGACAGCCCGAAATCGAGCACCTTGACCAGGCCGCGGTCGTCCACCATCAGGTTGGCGCACTTGACGTCGCGATGCAGGATCCCGGCGCCATGCGCGACCCCCAGCGCCTCGGCCACCTGCGCGACCAGCCCCAGCGCCTCGGCCGGCGGCAGCGGCCCGCGCCGCGCCAGGAGCTGCGCGAAGGTCTCGCCCTCGACCAGCTCCATCACGATGAAGGTGCGCCCCGCGGCCTCGCCGATCTCATGCACCGTCACGATGCCCGGGTGGCGCAGCGCCGACGCCGCGCGCGCCTCGCGCAGCATGCGCGCCCGTGCCCCGACATCGGCCGAGCGCTCCAGCGGCACCAGCTTGACCGCGACCCGGCGCTCCAGCTTCTCGTCGAAGGCGACGAACACCTCGCCCATGCCACCTGTGCCCAGGGGCCGTTCGATGCGGTAGTGAGCGACCCGGTCGATGCCCCGAGCCTAACGCCAAACCGATGGCGTATGGTTCCCTCATGAGCCTGGCCAGATCCCTCGTCGGGGCGCCGCTGCGCGAGCTGCGCGCCCGCATCATCGGTGGCCACCCGGTCGAGCCGCGCGCCCTCGAGGGCTGGGCCTACCGCGGCACCAGCCTGGGCCTCGCCGTGGTCGAGCGCCTGACCTGGAAGACCTTCCAGAAGACCTTCCACCGCGAGCCGCGCACCGGCCGCCTGATGGGCTGGAACGTGCGCCTGCACCAGGACGGCCTCGACGCCCCCAGCCGCCCCATCCTCGACGACCGGGGCCGCCCGCGCTGCGTGTGGCACTACGAGGTCATCGAGCCGCGCGGCGTGGCCTTCCCGCGCGGCTTCGATCGCGGCCTCATCATCGACTACGGCCGCGCCACCAACCCGCGCTTCGATCCCATCAACTGGGTCAAGGATCCGCTGGTGGCGCTGGCGCCCGGCAACATGGACGAGCTGCTCGGGGTCAGCTACTCGGTGGTCGCCGGGCTGTGCATCGAGACCCCGACCTACTTCACGCTGGTGCGCGAGCAGCGCATCGACTTCGTGCCCGAGGTGCTGTGAGCGCGCTGGCCGAGCTGGCGCGCGCTCACCTGGGCCGGCGCGAGCGCGCCTGGGCCGAGGCCATCTTCGCCGCCATCCTGGCGCCCGAGACCGCGGGCCTGCCCGCCTTCGAGTCGATCGATCGTGACGCCTTCTGGCGCTGTCTCGATCGCGCGCCCGGCGTGCTGCTCGGCCACGGGCTGCGCGCGATGATCCACACCGTCACCTTCCTGCCGCTGACCGATCGGCGCTACCGCCGCCCCTTCTTCGCGCTGGCGCCGGAGGCGCGCCAGGCCGTGGTCGCCGAGCTCGACCACCACCCACGCTTCCTGCTGCGCCAGACCCTGGAGACGCTGAAGCTCCTGGCCTGCTTCGCCTACTTCGACGACGCCGCGGTGCGCGCGCGCTTCCCGGGGCCGGGCCCGCGACCATGAGCGCCGCGCTGATCCACGTCGACGGCCGCGAGGTGCGCCGCGCGCTGGCGCTGGCGTGCGACGTCGCCGTCATCGGCTCGGGCCCCGCCGGCGCCACCGTGGCGCGCCACCTGGCCGCGCACGGGGCCCGCGTCGTGGTCCTCGAGGAGGGCCTGCAGGTGACGCCGGCCGAGTTCGGCCCCAGCGGCATCCGCGCCATGGCCAGCATGTATCGCGAGATGGGCACCTCGGTCGCCCTCGGCCCCAGCCCCATCCCGTACCTGCAGGGCGTCGCCGTGGGCGGCACCTCGGTGGTCAACGGCGCCATCAGCTGGCGCTTCCCGCGCGAGGTCCACAGCGCCTGGTGCGCCGACGACCCCGCGCTGGCCGACGCGCTGCCCTGGGACGCGCTGACCGCCGCCGAGGCCGCGCTGGAGGCGCGCCTGTCGGTGCACGACACCGAGCCCGCCATCGCCGGCCAGAAGAACCTCTTGATGGCGCGCGGCGCCGCCGCCCTGGGCCTCGCGCACCGCCCCATCCGGCGCAACGTCAGCGGCTGTCAGGGCTCGGGCCGCTGCCTGCAGGGCTGCCCGCACGGCGCCAAGCTGTCGATGGATCGCACCCTGTTGCCAGACGCCGTGGCCGACGGGGCGCGGATCGTGGCCGGCGTGCGCGCCCAGCGCGTGCTCATCGACGCCCGCGGCGCTTATGGCGTGGTCGCCCGCGCCCGCGGCGGTGGCGCGGTCGAGGTGCGCGCCCGCCGCGCCGTGGTGCTGGCCGCCAGCGCGATCCAGACCCCGCTCTTGCTGCGCGCCAGCGGCCTCGGCCAGGGCCCGGTCGGCGAGCACCTGTCGGCGCACCCCGGGGTCTCGGTCACCGGCCGCTTCGACGAACCGGTGCACAACCATGTCGGCGCCACCCAGGGCCACGAGGTCATCGGGCTGCGCCACGAGGGGCTCAAGCTGGAGGCGCTCGGCTTCGACCTCGCCATCCTGGCCAGCCGGCTGCCCGGCGCCGGCCGCGAGCTGGCGCGCCGCCTGGCCGAAGCCGAGCGCTACGCCGTGTGGGGCGCCGCCATCCGCGCCGGCGCCCGCGGCACCGTGCGCCCTGGCCCCGCCGGCGCTCTGGTGCGCTACGCCCTGACCCCCGCCGACGTGCGCATCGCGCGCCGCGGCGTGCGCCGCCTGGGCGAGGTCCTGCTGGCCGCCGGCGCCGGCGAGGTCTACCCCGGCGTGGCCGGCTTCGACCCGGTGGTGCGCGACCCCGCGCGCCTGGCGGCGCTCGACGCCGACGGCCCGCTGGATCCCCGCGCCTACGCGTCGACCATGACGCACCTCTTCGGCACCGCGCGCATGGGCAGCCGCGCCGCCAGCAGCGTGGTCGGCCTCGACTTCCAGCACCACCACGCGCGCGCCCTGTATGTCGCCGACTCCAGCGTGTTCCCGTCGAACCTGGGCGTGAACCCGCAGATCGCCATCATGACGCTGGCGCAGCTGTGCGCGGCGCGCATCCTCGCCACCGCCTGATCGGCGCCGGGGCTACACTGGCGCCATGCTCGAGACCTTCACCTTGCGCGATGGCGACACCCTGATCGAGGTCGTGCCCGCGCGCGGCGCCCTGGTGACCCGCCTCCGCGTGGCCGGCCGCGAGGTCCTCTATCTCGACCGCGCCACCCTCGAGGACCCCAGCAAGAACGTGCGCGGCGGCATCCCGCTGCTGTTCCCGTTCGCCGGTCGGCTCGCCGGCGATCTCTTCGTGCCCGCCGGCACCACCATGAAGCAGCATGGTTTCGGCCGCAACCTGGCCTGGTCGGTGCCGAACCACCCGGACGGCCCCGATCACCTGAGCATGGTGCTCGAGGCCAGCGCCGTCACGCGCGCGCAGTACCCCTACGACTTCCGCGCCCGGCACACCATCCAGGCGCTGCCGCGCGGCCTCCAGATCACCCTCGCCGTCGACAACCGCGGCGACACCCCGCTGCCGCTTGCCCCGGGCTGGCACCCATACTTCACCTGCGCCACCTCCGCCAAGGCCGCCATCAGCAGCGACGTCGCCGGCCTCGATCACACCCGCTTCAGCGACGAGCGCGAGTTCGACTTCGGCATGCCGGTGCCCCCGGCCACCCGCGCCACCTTCCAGCTGCCCGGCCTGGGTCAGGTCACCCTCGGCTTCGGCCCCGCCCTGGAGTACCTGCAGCTGTGGTCGCTGCCTGGCCGCCCCTTCGTCTGCCTGGAGCCCTTCGTGGCCGCGCCCGACACCATCAACACGCCGGCCGCGCGTGCCAGCGACCTGGCGCCCGGCGCGACGCGCAGCTACAGCTTCAGCATCGACTTCGACGTCCGCACAGCGGCCTGACAGCTCGCCAGCTCAGTCGGCCTTGGCCGCCTTCTTGTTCTTGCGCGCGTGGTCGTAGACCGCCTTGCCGAACGGATCATTGCGGCAGTCGAAGTGCATGAAGTCGCCGTTCTCGTTGCCCGACATCTCGACGCCGCCCCAGGCCAGGCCGGCGGCGTCACGCAGCGCCAGCAAGGGCTCGAGCATTGTGGCCTGGCGGGTGCGCTCGGCGAAGATCTGGCTGACGAAGGCGTTGCCGAACCGCCCTGGAGGATCCCGCCATGGCAACTGGCGTACCAGGTTTGGCACCTGGCGCCCGTGTAGGTGTCGGCCGTCGTATCGACGCGCCATGCACAAGCTGGCCCTGCTGGTGGTGATTCTGGGCGCCGTCGGATGCGGCGCCTCCTCTGAAGGTGGGCCCGACGCCGCTGGCCCTGCCCAGGATGCTGGCGCCGGCGACCCCGACAGCCGCGGCCCCGACCGCCCCGAACAGCTGCCCGACGCCGCCGTCGATCCCCGCTTCGTCGCCGGCTGGTCGAGCGGCCCGGGCTGGTGGCTGCGCACGCTGGCCATCCGCGACGGCAACCTGGGCTGGAACGCGCTGGCCATCGACAGCGACGGCCACATCCAGGTCGCCGGCGGCGGCGCCACCATCGCCAACGCCCAGGCCGGCTTCGAGATCTACGACCCCATCGTGCAGGGCTACGATCTCGACGGCGTCCCGCTGCGTCGCCTGGGCTCGATCGACGTGCCGGGCGCGACCTGGGTCGGCGGCCTGGCGGCTGGCGCCGACGGCAAGCTGTGCCTCGCCGGCGGGCACATCGCGGCCGGCCTGCCCCCATCGCCCAACGCCGATCCGTGGGCGCGGTGCTACGACCGCGCCGGCACCATCACCTCGGAGTGGCTGCGCCCGGCCCCGTATGGCGACTACGCCTCCGGCGTTGCCATCGACGCCACCGGCGTGGTCGCGGTCGCGGGCCACTCGCTCACCCCCGATCCCTACACCCACGGCTTCGTGGCCAGCCTGCTGCCCGGCGGCCAGCTGGGCTGGATCGACGACTTCGACGACGGCGCGCGCGGCGACGATCTGGCGTTCTCGATCGTGGCCGGCGCCCACGGCGGCTTCTTCGTGGCCGGCTCCTCCGACACCTCGCAGCACCCGGGCAAGATCTGGCTGCGCCACTATGGCGCCGATGGCCGCCTGGACCTGACCCGCGCGCTGGACCGCTACTCGGGCGAGGAGCTGGTGGCGACGCCCGACGGCGGCTTCCTGACCTACCTGTTCAGCGCCGACGTCATCGCGCACGACGCCAGCGGTCTCGAGCGCTGGCGCTACCGCCTGCCCACGCTGCCCGGGCGGGCGTTCTCGGCCAGCGCGGTCGCCGCTGCGCCCGACGGCACCGTGCACGTGCTGCTGTTCGACAACGGCGACAGCAGCAGCCCGGGCCTCCCCATCCTGGTCGAGCTCGACGCCGCCGGCCACGAGCGGCGCCGCCGCAACCTCGACATGCTGCCCTGGAGCGACTTCTGGATCGCCAGCGCGCTGCGCGTCGATCCCGCCGGCGGTCTGGTGGTGGCGGGTGTCCACGGCGTTCCCTGGGGCGAGGGCATGGTGCTGCGCCTGCTGCCCGCCGCCCGCGCCAACCCCTGAGCGCGACCAGCGACCGGCCGGCGTGGTACTCAGGGGCTGATGGCGGCCGAGCCCCAGTTCGAGTGCACGCGCTGCGGGGTGTGCTGCGTCGCGCCCGACATCGCCGCGCTCGACAAGCCGCTGGGGCAGCGCTGCGTGCACCTGATGGCCGACAACCTGTGCGCGGTCTATGACGATCGCCCCGCGGTGTGTCGCGGCTACCAGCCCGACGAGCTGTGCGCCCGCGTCGCGGCGCCGACGCTGGATCAGCGCGTGGCGCTGTATCTGGCCGAGTTCGGCCTGCTCGAGGAGGCCGCCGGCGTGGCCCGCGGCGCGTCCGCGTCGATGGCTGCCGCGCGCCGGCTACCTGTGCTGAGATAGGACATCGAGGGAGGTCGGACATGGCGACTGGGGATCTGGCAGGCAAGACCGCACTGGTGACCGGCGCCTCGAGCGGGATCGGCCGCGCCTTCGCCCAGCTGCTGGCCGCGCGCGGCGCCAACCTGGTGGTGGTGGCGCGCCGCCAGGCCGAGCTCGACAAGCTGGCCGCCGAGGTCACGGCAAAACATCAAGTGAAGGTTGAAGTCATCGCGCTCGACCTGTCCAGCCCGAGCGCCCCGGCCGACCTCTACGCGCGCACCGAGGGCGCCGGTACCGCCATCGACATCCTCATCAACAACGCCGGTTTCGGCACTCACCAGTACTTCCTCGAGCAGCCCTGGGACAAGGTGCGCGAGCAGCTGCAGCTCAACATGATCTCGCTGACCGAGCTCAGCCACCGCTTCGGCGGCGCCATGGCCCGGCGCGGCCGCGGCCACCTGCTCAACGTGGCCTCGATCGGCGCCTACACGCCGTGCCCGACCTACGCCACCTACTCGGCCGGCAAGGCCTACGTGCGCGACTTCACCGAGGCCCTCGCCCACGAGCTGGCCTCGCGCGGGGTGCGCGTGTGCTGCCTGTGCCCGGGCGGCACCGAGAGCGAGTTCCACCAGGTCGCCGGCCAGACCGTGCCCGGCTGGATGCGCGCGGTGGCCTTCATGAGCGCCGAGAAGTGCGCCCGCATCGGCCTGCGCGCCCTGTTCGGGTGGCGCCGCAACGTGGTCAGCGGGATCTCGAACAAGATCGGCATGTGGTTCCTGCGCTTCATCCCGCGCCGCATGATCGTGTGGATCGGCGCCCGCTCGATGGGCCAGCCGCGCCTGGCCGCCCCGGCCGCCCCGCCCGCCAAGGCCGACGGCGCCTAGAAGGCGCCGCTTGCGCGGTCAGTGTCCCGCGTGCGCGGCCGCGGTGGCGTGGACGTGCTCGGCGAAGTGCAGCAGGCCGACGTAGGCCTCGACGAAGGCGCGCCCGGCCGCGACGTCGGCGGCGGCGTAGCGCCGGGTCGCGCTGATGCGCGCGAAGCGCTGCTCGAGGCCATGCTTGACCGCGTGCAGCAGCAGCTTCTCGAGCTGCTTGGGTGACCCGGTCGCGATGGCGCGGTCGGCCGCCGGGATGGCCGGGCCGAGGTCGCGCCCGGCCGGCGCGAGGCCGGTGTAGGGCTCGCCCTCGCCGGCGCGGTGCAGGCGCACCAGGGTCTCCAGGAACCAGCGCTCGGCCAGCTCCTGCGCCGCGCCGCCCAGCTTGCGCACCTCGAGGCTGCGCGTGAAGGCCGCCGCCAGCTCGGGCTCGCTGTCGGCCTTGATCCAGATCCGCGCCAGGTCGAGGTTGCCGGTCTCCAGCGCGCGCTTGCCGGCGCTGGCGACCGGGCCGTCGATGCCGTCGCAGTGGGCCTCGGCGCGGCGCAGGGGCAGGGCGGTGGCGAGCACCAGCGCGGAGATGATGATGATGGGCAGGCGGCGCATGCTGGGTCGGGTCATGCCCCGGACTACAGCAAGTCCCGGGCCGCCGCCGGGATGCCGGCTTGCGCCACAGCCTGCTGTCAAACTGACACGAGCCTGGTGGTCAATTTGACACCTATGTGTCATATTGACAGCATGTCCTCGCAGGTGCCCGCGCGCGCCCTGATCCGCTCCGCCGTCGAGCTGGCCTCGCGGCACAACCGCGACGCCGTGCTGGACACCATCCTGGGCGAGCTCGAGCGCCTGGTCCCGTTCGACACCGCCTCGGTGATGCTGTGCGACGGCGACTGGCTCAACGTGGTCGCCGGGCGCGGCTTCCGGCGCGACACCGATGCCCGCACGCTGCGCTTCGCGCGCGGCAAGAGCCCGCGCCTGGATCGCGCGCTGGCCGCCCGCGACACCCTGCGCTTCACCGATCCCAACGAGCCCGATCCCTTCGACGGCCTGACCCAGGGCAAGCTCGGCCACCTGCACTCGTGCATGGCCGCGCCGATGCGGCTCGACGGCGCCGCCATCGGCCTCATCACCGCCGACGCCCACGACAAGGCGCGCTTCGACGAGGTCCACGCCGAGCTGCTCGAGCTGTTCGCCGCCCTGGCCGCGGTGGCCATCCGCAACGCCGACCAGGTCACCGAGCTGGAGCACAGCCGGGCCCGCCTGCAGGGCGAGGTGCAGACCCTGGCGCAGGAGATCCGCACCGTCTCGGGCGGCACCGAGATCGTGGGCGAATCGGCCCAGGTGCGCGCGCTGCGCGACGAGATCGGCCTGGTCGGCGCCACCGACACCACTGTGCTCATCCTGGGTGAGACCGGCACCGGCAAGGAGCTGGTCGCGCGCGGGCTGCACTCGGCCTCGGCGCGGCGCGAGCGGCCGCTGATCCGCTTCGACGCCTCGGCGGTGGCGCCCGCGCTGGTCGAGGCCGAGCTGTACGGCCACGTCAAGGGCGCCTTCACCGGCGCGCTGGCGTCGCGCCCCGGGCGCTTCGAGGTCGCCGACGGCAGCACGCTGTTCATCGACGAGGTCGGCGAGCTGCCCCTCGAGGTGCAGCCGCGCCTGCTGCGCGCCCTGCAGGAGCACGAGATCGAGCGCGTCGGCGAGACCAAGGTGCGTCGCTTCGACGTGCGCATCCTGGCCGCCACCAACCGCGATCTGGCCGCCGAGGTGCGCGCTGGCCGCTTCCGCGCCGACCTCTTCCATCGCCTCGCGGTGTACCCCATCCAGGTGCCCGCGCTGCGCGAGCGGCGCGAGGATGTCGGCCCGCTGGTCGATCACTTCACGCGCAAGCTGGCGCCCCGCCTGCACCTCGTCTCGGTCAAGGTCGAGCCCGGCTTCCTCGAGGTGCTGGCCGACTATGACTGGCCGGGCAACGTGCGCGAGCTCGAGAACACCGTCGAGCGCGCCCTGGTCCGGGCCCGCACGCTGGGTCGCAAGGCGGTGCGCCTGGATGCCGAGGCCGCGCGCGCGCTCGGGCTGGGTGCGGTCACCACGTCAGGCCGCGTGCGGCGCCCCACCGCGGCAGCTGCGCCGGCCGAGGTCGGCCCGCTGCGCCAGGCCACCGCGCGCTTCCAGCGCAGCATGATCGACGCCGCGCTGGCAGCCAGCGGAGGCAACCTGGCCGCCGCCGCGCGCAGCCTCGAGCTCGATCGCTCCAACCTGCTGCGCCTGCGCGCCCGCCTGCGCACGCGCTGATCGGCGCCGGCGCTGTCTTCCGGGCTGGCACCGAAGCTGCAATGACGAACTGCAGCGGGCGCGACAGGGCGCCGCCAGTGAGGAGGCAGCCGCCATGGGTCCAGCCAGTGCAGTCGAACCCCGTGCGCCAGTGGTGCTCGACTTCGAGGCCATCGAGCGCGAGCTCCGTGGTGATGCGCAGTGGACTCGCAACGGCCACAGCGCGCGCACCCTGGCCAAGGACGGCGACCTGCGCGTGGTCTTCGTCTGCATGCGCGCCGGTGGCCACATCCACGAGCACCAGACCGCGGCCCGCTTCACCATCCAGGCGCTGTCAGGCCGCATCCGCGTGCGCATCAACGGCGAGCTGAGCGAACTCACACCCGGCAAGCTGCTGGTCGTCGATCGCCTGCTGCCCCACGACGTCGAGTCCCTGCAGGACAGCACCTTCCTGCTGTCCCTGTTCTGGCCCCGGCACTGAGCCCTTCACCAGGAGACCCCGCATGTCCGAGACGAACTCCAGCCCCCCCGCAGCCCGCGCCGACGTCGGCGACAGCCTCGATGTGCGCCCGCTCCCGGGCCGCGTCAAGCACAGCACCATCTTCGGCAAGTACCACGCGCTCGCCGCCGGTCAGTCGTTCACGCTGCACAACGATCACGACCCCAAGCCGCTGTACTACCAGTTCGCCGCCGAGCACTCCGGCCACTTCGAGTGGGAGTACCTGGAGAGCGGCCCCGCGCTGTGGCGGGTGCGCATCGGCAAGCCGCCGGCGTAGGCGCGGTCGACTCCCGAGGTGATGCCATGACCGGCCGCCGCGCCATCGCGCTCATGACCCTCGCCGGCACGCTGCTGTTCCTGGGCGCCGGCGCGGTCAACTTCGCCGCCCAGGCGCGGCGGCGCGGCGGGCCCACCTCGGTGCCCGGCTGGCTCGAGGGCGCGGTGCGGCCGCCCGGTCCGCTGCCCAGCGGCCGCGGCGCCGCGCTGTTCCAGCGCTACGCCTGCCGCTCCTGCCACACCCTCGACGGCGCCGGCGCCAAGGTCGGCCCGGTCCTCAACGGTGTGCGCCTGCGCAAGACGCGCGACGAGATCATCCGCTGGCTCGACGACCCGGCCCGCATCAAGCCGGGCACCAAGATGCCGCGCTACCACCTGACCCCGGTCGAGGAGCAGATCCTGGCCGACTTCCTCTTGACCCGATAGGAGCCGCCATGTCCGCACCGTCATCGTCGCCGCCATCGCCGCCATCGTCGCCCCTGCCCGTGGTCGTCGCCGCCGCCGGCAGCTATCGCGAGCGCCAGCTCGATGTGCGCCCCGTGCTGGCCAAGGGCGGCGATCCCTTCGACCTCATCATGACCACGGTCGGCGAGCTGGCCCCAGGCGAGGCCTTGCACCTGGTGGTCGGCTTCGAGCCCACCCCGCTGTATGTCGTCATGCGCACCGCCGGCCGTCTGGCCCACACCGAGGAGCGCGCCGGCGTGTTCCACGTCTGGTTCTATCAGGACGCCGCCGCCACGCCGGTGCCAGCCCAGGGTGCCGCGCGCAGCACGCTGCTGCCGCCGGTCGACCTCGACGTGCGCGGCCTGGAGCCGCCCGCGCCCA
>JBGASF010000133.1:0-22324 GCA_044229835.1 Polyangia bacterium
GTGCGCTTCGGCCACTATGTCCGCACGGACACCTCCGAGCGGCCCGACGACACCGAGCACGGCGTCGGCGTCCACGATCATGACAGCGTCACCGAGCACGACGCGCGCCCTGCCGCGCCGCCCGAGCTCGACGAGGCCCGCCTGCGCGACGCCCTCGCCCAGCTGGTCACCGGCGTCCACGCGCTCCACGCCGCCGGCAAGCTGCACCGCGACCTCAAGTCCTCCAACGTCCTGGTCAGCCGCAGCGGCCGCGTCGTCATCCTCGACTTCGGCCTCGTCAGCGACCGCGGTCCGACGCCGATCGACGCCACCCTCGACGACGGCATCCTCGGGACCCCGGCGTACATGTCGCCCGAGCAGGCCGCCGGCCGCATCGTCACCGCCGCGAGCGACTGGTACGCCGTCGGCGTGATGCTGTTCGAGGCGCTGACCGGGCGGCGGCCGTTCGAGGGGCGGCCCGACGACGTCATGCGCAAGAAGCAGCTCGAGCCGGCGCCGGCGGTGCTGCTCGAGGCGCCCGACGCGCCGCCCGAGCTGGCCCGGCTGCCCAAGCTTCGTCGCCTTCGCTTCTGGGCTACGGCCATGACCGACCTCACCCTCCTCGGCGAGCTCACGCCGCTCGAGGATCTCGAGGTGGACTACGCCAACGTGGCCATGCCCACAAGCCTCGAAAAACTCACGAGGCTGCGTCGTCTCGCGTGGCATTCGACGGGGACCCTCGAGCTGCCAGGCGCGCTCGCCTCGCTGGAGAACGTCGCCCTGTGGCACGAGCGCGACATCTCGCACTCCTCGGTCGAGCGCGTCGCGCTGCCTGACGCCACCATCCTGTGCGACTTCATGCTGCGCCGCACCACCGCGCTGGTCGACGGCCTGGTGGTCAAGCCCGAGGCCATGCGGAAGAACCTCGAGCACACCCGCGGCCTGTGCTTCTCCGAGGGCGTCATGCTGGCCCTGGTGCGCACCGGCCTGCCGCGCCAGAAGGCCTACGAGCTGGTGCAGAAGAACGCCATGGCCGCGCACTCCGACCCCGCCGGCCCGGCCTTCCGCGCCCGCCTGGGCGCCGACCCCGACATCACGCAGCGCCTCGACGCCGCCACCCTCGACGCCTGCTTCGACCTGACGCACCACCTGCGCCACGCGGACGCCATGTTCGCGCGCGCGTTTGCCACCCCGTCCGCCCTCCCTCAGCCAAGGAGCCTCGCGTGATCCCGAACGACGCCATCCGCGGCCACCTCGATCGCACCCTGTTCAAGGTCGAGCTGCCGTCCAGCTTCGGTGAGCGCTACCAGGGCAAGGTGCGCGACTGCTACATCGACGCCGCCGCCGGCCGCCGCGTCATCATCGCGACCGATCGCATCAGCGCCTTCGATCGCGTGCTGGGCACCATCCCGTTCAAGGGCCAGGTGCTCAACCAGCTGTCGGCGTGGTGGTTCCAGAAGACGGCGGCCATCGCGCCCAGCCACTTCATCGCCTCGCCCGACCCCGCGGTCACGGTGGCCCACGAGGCCGCCCCGCTGCGCGTCGAGATCATCGTGCGCGCCTACATGACCGGCGTGACCACGACGTCGATCTGGTACAACTACGAGCGCGGCGTGCGCAATTTCTGCGGCAACCAGCTGCCCGATGGCCTGGTCAAGAACCAGGCCCTGCCGGCGCCCATCATCACGCCGACCACCAAGGCGCCCCAGGGCGAGCACGACAAGAACGGCTCGCGCGAGGAGCTCATCTCCGAGGGCTGGGTCACCGCCGAGGACTTCGACGCCGCCGCCAAGATGGCGCTCGAGCTGTTCGCCTTCGGCCAGAAGTGGGCCGCCTCGCGCGGCCTCATCCTGGTCGACACCAAGTACGAGCTCGGGCGCACCCGCGACGGGCGCCTGGTCTTCATCGACGAGATCCACACTCCCGACTCGTCGCGCTACTGGTACGCCGACGACTATGCCGCGCTGACCGCCGCCGGCAAGGAGCCGCGCGCGCTCGACAAGGAGTATGTCCGGCGCTGGTTCGTCGATCACGGCTACCGCGGCGAGGGCGACCCGCCGGTGATGGACGACGGCGTGCGCATCGAGGCCGCGCGGCGCTACATCCAGGCCTTCGAGCTCCTGACCGGAACCCCCTTCGTGCCCGACTGGGCCGATCCACAGAAGCGCGTCGAGAAGAGCCTGCGCGCCTTCCTCGAGGCCAACCCATGAAGCTGTCTGCCAAGGTCTATGTGACCCTCAAGCGTGGCGTGCTCGATCCGCAGGGCCAGGCGGTGTCGCGGTCGTTGCGCGGGCTCGGCTTCGACGAGGTCGGCGACGCCCGCATCGGCAAGTTCATCGAGCTCGAGCTCGACGCCCCCGACGAGGCCGCCGCCAAGCAGCGGCTCGGCGAGATGTGCGAGCGCCTGCTCTCGAACACCGTCATCGAGGACTACCGCATCGAAGTCGGGGCCCGCGCGTGAACTTCGCGGTGGTCCGCTTCCCGGGCTCCAACTGTGACCAGGACGCCGTGCACGCGGTGGTCGATGTCCTCGGCCAGCCCGGCGGCTACGCCTGGCACAAGGACCGCGAGCTGCCGCCCGCGACCGACTGTGTCATCGTGCCCGGCGGCTTCTCCTACGGCGACTACCTGCGCGCCGGCGCCATGGCCGCGCAGAGCCCCATCATGGCCGCGGTGCGCGCCTTCGCCGAGCGCGGCGGCCCGGTGCTGGGCATCTGCAACGGCTACCAGATCCTGACCGAGGCGCGCCTGCTCGAGGGCGCCCTGACGCGCAACGCCTCGCTGAAGTTCGTGTGCAAGGACGTCCACCTGAAGGTGGAAGGGCAGGGCACGCCGTTCTCGCGCGGCCTCGCCGGGCGCGTGCTGCGCATGCCCATCGCGCACGCCGAGGGTCGCTTCGTGCACCCCGATCTGCCCGCCTTCGAGCGCACCGGGCGCGTCATCTTCCGCTATGTCTCCGCGGCCGGCGCGCCCGCCGATGACGACAACGCCGCCAACCCCAACGGCTCCAGCGCCGCCATCGCCGGCACCTGCAACGCCGCCGGCAACGTGGTCGGCCTGATGCCGCACCCCGAGCGCGCCTGCGAGACCCTGCTCGGCTCGGCCGACGGCCGCGCGCTGTTCGACACCGTGCTCGGCGCCTTCGCCGCGGGAGGCCGCGCGTGAGCGCCATCGCCAGGAAGACCCTGATCAAGCGCCCGCAGCCCGAGGTCACGCCCGCGCTGGCCCGCGAGCACGGCCTCAGCGCCGACGAGTACCAGCGCATCCTCGGCTTCCTCGGCCGCACCCCGTCGTACACCGAGCTGGGGATCGTCTCGGTGATGTGGTCCGAGCACTGCTCGTACAAGAGCTCGCGCATCCACCTGGCCAAGCTGCCGACCAAGACCACCGCGCGGACCAAGGTCATCCAGGGTCCCGGCGAGAACGCCGGCGTGATCGACATCGGCGACGGCCAGGCCGCGGTCTTCAAGATGGAGTCGCACAACCACCCCTCGTTCGTGGAGCCCTTCCAGGGCGCCGCCACCGGGGTCGGCGGCATTCTGCGCGACGTCTTCACCATGGGCGCGCGCCCCATCGCCAACCTGAACTCGCTGCGCTTCGGCCGCCCGGATCATCCCCGCACGCGCCACCTGGTCGACGGCGTGGTCGCCGGGATCGGCCACTATGGCAACTGCATCGGCGTGCCCACCGTGGGCGGCGAGGTGCAGTTTCACGCCGCCTATGACGGCAACATCCTGGTCAACGCCTTCACCCTGGGGCTGGCGCGCGCGGATCGGATCTTCCTCGGCACCGCCAGCGGCCTGGGCAACCCGGTGCTCTATGTCGGGTCGAAGACCGGGCGCGACGGCATCCATGGCGCCTCGCTGCTGGCGTCGTCGGAGTTCGAGGCCGGCAAGGAGGGCAACCGCCCGCGCGTCCAGGTCGGCGATCCGTTCACCGAGAAGCTGCTGCTCGAGGCCTGCCTGGAGCTGATGGCGGTGCCCGATCTGCTGATCGGCATCCAGGACATGGGCGCCGCCGGGCTGACCTCGTCGTCGGTCGAGATGGCGGCGCGCGCGGGCAGCGGGATCGAGCTGGATCTCGACCAGGTGCCGCTGCGCGAGGACGGCATGGTGCCCTACGAGGTCATGCTGTCGGAGAGCCAGGAGCGCATGCTCATGGTGGTGGCGCGCGGTCGCGAGGCCGAGGCGCTGGCCATCTTCGAGAAGTGGGACCTCGACTGCGCCGTCATCGGGCGGGTCACCGACTCGGGGCGGATCGTGCTGCGCGCGCACGACACCACCTATGTCGACCTGCCCATCGAGCCGCTGTCCGAGGGCGCCAAGTATGATCGCCCGCGCACCCGGCCGGCCTACCTCGACGAGCTGCAGGCCTTCGATCCACGCACGCTGCCGGCGCCGCCCGCGCTGGCCGCCGCGCTGCTGGCCGTGCTGGGCTCGCCAACCGTGGCCTCCAAGGAGTGGGTCTATCGCCAGTACGATCACATGGTGCAGGACGGTACCGTGATCCGCCCGGGCGCCGCCGACGCCGCGGTGGTCCGCGTGGTCGCCCCTGACGGTCGCCAGAAGGGGATCGCGCTGGCGGTCGATTGCCCGAGCCGCCTGTGCTACCTCGACCCCTACGAAGGGGCGCGGCTGACGATCGCTGAATGTGCACGCAACCTGGTGTGCGTCGGCGCGCAGCCGCTGGCGGTGACCGACTGCCTGAATTTCGGCAACCCCGAGAAGCCCGAGATCATGTGGCAGTTCGTCGAGTGCGTGCGCGGCCTGGCCGACATGTGCCGCGAGCTCGACATCCCGGTCGTCTCGGGCAACGTCAGCCTGTACAACGAGACCGACGGCAAGGCGATCTACCCGACGCCGACCGTCGGCATCATCGGCCTCATCGACGACGTCACCGCGCGGCCGCCGCTGACCCAGGGCTTCCAGCGCGCCGGCGACGTCATCGTGCTGCTCGGCCTGATGACCGACGAGCTCGGCGGCTCGGAGTTCCTGGAGGTCGTGCACGGCAAGGTCGCCGGCGCGGTGCCACGCCTGAACGAGCAGCTGGAGCTGACGGTGCAGCGGCTGACCCTCGACGCCGCCCGCGCCGGCCTCCTGCAGAGCGCGCACGATCTGTCCGAGGGCGGCCTGGCCATCGGCCTCGCCGAGTGCTGCCTGACCGGCCCGGCCCCCATCGGGGCCAAGATCCAGGCCGCGACCCCGCTGCGCGCCGACCACTGGCTGTTCTCGGAGGGCGCGTCACGGATCGTGGTCACGGTGCGGCCCGACGACCTGCCACGCCTGGCCGAGCTGGCCTCCGACCTGGGGGCGCCGGCGCTGACGCTGGGCACCGTGGGCGGCAGCAGCCTGTCGGTCGAGCTGGGGCCGGCCGGGGGCGCGCGCGCGGTGGTGGTGGACGTCCCGGTGGCCGACCTCGGCGCCGCCTTCCATCGCGGTTTCGCCCGCGTTGCCGAGTAGTGCCGCAAGTCAGACGTAGTTCGGACCTGCCGTAACCTGGGCGTAATCGGCCTCCCGCATGCTGGCAACATGCGGATTCGCCCAGCCCAGCGCGCCGACCTGCCCCGGATCCTGGCCATCTACAACCACGAGGTGCTGTGCTCGACGGCCACCGCCGACGAGGAGCCCCAGACCCTGGTGGCGCGCACGCGCTGGTTCGACGACCACGCAGCGCAGGGGCTGCCCGTGCTGGTGGCCGAGGCCGGCGGCGGCGAGGACGGCGGCGTGGTCGGCTTCGCGGCGCTCAACCGCTTCCACACCCGGCCGGGCTATCGCTACACCGTGGACGACTCGGTGTATGTCGCCGACAGCCACCGCGGCCACGGGGTCGGCAAGCTCTTGCTCGAGGCGCTGCTGGTCGAGGTGCCGCGGCGCGGCTACCACTCGGTCATCGCGGTCATCACCTCCGACAACGGCGCCAGCCTGCGCCTGCACGAGCGCGCCGGCTTCACCCCGGCCGGCCGGCTGGCCAACGCGGTGTTCAAGCTGGGGCGCTGGGTCGATGTGATCTACCTGCAGCGCAGCTTCGCGCTGCCCGCCACTGCCAGCACCTCCCAGGAGCAGCTGCTGCCGGGCCTGGTGGCGGTGGCGCAGCGAGGTGGCTGAGATCACTGGCTAGCGCGGCTGCCCCGCCATGCTACGATCTGACCTAGTCGGAGGGTCGGATGAACGTCTTCATGGCGAAGTTGCTCCTGCGCATCCTCATCTTCGGGGTCGCGTTCTTCTTTGCGATCAAGTACGTGCCCAAGGGGCGCATGCGCATCACCAAGAAGTGGGCCTGGCCCCTGGTGGTCGGCGCCTTCGCCGGGCTGAACTTCGGCCTGTACTGGCTGCTGTCCTTCGTCCTCAAGATCCCGGCCACGGTGGCGGCCTTCTTCACCTTCGGCCTGGCCATGCTGATCGTGCCGTTCCTGGCCAACGGCGTGCTCTTGTACCTGACCAACCGCTGGATCAAGTGGTTCAAGATCGAGGGCGTGATCGCCTACCTCTACGCCTCGGGCATCGTCACCGTCGCCCACCTCGCCATCAGCATCGCCCGCCTCTGAACGACCCCGCCGTCTAGGCTGGCTTCTTCGGGGCTGGCCGCAACATCAGGACCACGATGGCCACGATGATGAGGCCCGCGCCGATGAGCTCGGGCGTCTTGATCGACTTCTGCGCGTAGGCCAGGTGTAGCCACAGCGTGGCCAGCAGGCCCGCCAGGATGCTGGAGGCGCGGTTGATGGGCACCGTGTAGGTGGTCTCGCGCTGATCGAGGAAGATCAGCGTGCCGAAGATCCCGGTCCCGGTCGACAGCGCCCCCGCCAGCACCAGCCACCACAGGAAGTCGGTGCGCGGCACCAGGGTGAAGCCGTCCCAGATCCGGTGCAGCACCGCGCCCGGCCCCAGCTGGTAGCCGATCAGGCCGAAGATGACGAGCAGCAGGAGGAGGCCCGGGGCCGCCACCATCTGCTCCTCGACGAAGAAGCGCTTGTTGAGGTCGGGGTCGGCGCTCTTGGCGCGCCCGCTCATGAACAGCAAGCGGAAGAAGTACACCGTCAGGTAGGCCGCGATGTTGAGGATGAGCAGGCCGGGCAGGCCGTCACCCTTGCCGAACGAGTCGGCCACCGTGACCACCAGCGCGGCCAGGCTGAGCACCGAGGCGAGCCACGAGGTCCAGTGCACCTTGCGCTTCTTGTGCAGGAGGTCGACGATCGGCGCGATCACCAGCACGCCGCCGCGCAGGAACAGCATGACCAGCGCGATGGTGACGCCGCGGAAGGTGTAGGCCAGCGTGGTGGTGATGATCTGCACCGAGGCGCACAGCCCCGACACCAGCGTGAACCACTGCGGCCGCGGCAGCCCGAACGGCCCCCGGGTGGCGTACTTCCACCAGCCCATCGCGGTGATGAAGGCGTAGGCGGTGACCACGCTGCCGCACGTCATCATGGCCTGGATGGCCAGCGGGTGGATCCCCTTGCCCCCGTGCATGCCTGGCAGCAGGCCATCGGTGGCCATCTTGCTGAGCACGGAGTAGGGCACGTAGGCGGCGAAGTATCCGAAGGCGAAGAGCCAGATACCCCACCGTGTGACGAATGCGTCGCGCCCCTGTGTCATCCCGGGGGCAGTGTAGCGGTCAGCTGAAAGAAAGGGAAAAAAGGCGGGCGGAACCGGACAACTTGTCCTGACCGGGGTCAGGACAAGTTGGTCAGAACCAGTTGAAGCCGACCAGCAGCGCCCCGTTGGTCACGGTGGCGCGGTCGCGGTTGCCGGTGTCGTACGAGCCCACGGCGCCGTTGAACGACAGATCGACCGACATCTTGCGGCGCTGCCACAGCTCGATCCCGGCGCCCACCATGACTGCGCCGCCCGGCTCCGACTCGGCGCTGCCGAAGTTGTCCTCGTACGACAGCTGCGCGAAGCCCAGGCCACCCTTGACCCAGACCTTCTCGCCCAGGTGCACCTTGACCGCGACGGTGCCGATGGCCTGGGTGAAGAAGGCGTCGTCCTGGTAGTCGCCGACGCGGAAGCTGGTGGCCTCACCGTCGAACATCAGCGCGATCTGCGAGCGGCCGTTGGCCCACAGCATCACATAGCCGACCCCGGCGCACGATCCCGCCCACACGCCGAACACCGCCGCGATGGCGGCGACGCCGGCGCCGACCCGCGCCGCCAGCGCCGGCAGCTCGGGCACCGCGCTGGCGCCCTCGGCGAGCAGCGAGGTCACGCGCGCGCAGGCCAGCCCGCACGGCACGATGAGGCCGAACGGCCCCTCCGGCGACAGATCCACGCTGACGTTGAGCGCGAAGCCATGGATGGCCACGCCGCGCGACACGTGCACGCCGCAGGCCGCCAGCTTGCCGCGCTCGGTCCACACCCCGGCGGGGTCGCGGCGCCACTCGGCGCTGACCCCGAGCTCGCGCGCGATGCGGACCAGCACGCCGGCCACCAGCTCCAGCGTGGTCACCAGGCCCCGGCGCAGGCGCACCACCGGGTAGACCACCAGCTGCCCCGGGCCGTGGTAGGTGACGTCGCCGCCGCGCGTGGTCGGCACCAGGTCGACGCCGCGCTCGGCCAGCGCCTCGGGCGACAGCAGCACGTTGGCGGGGTTGGCGCCACGACCCAGCGTGATGACCGGGTCGTGCTCGCAAAGCAGGACCGCCTCGGCGCCGGCGTCTCCCGCCTGCACGCGCCGCCGCAGCTCCTCCTGCAACGCCCACACGGGCTGAAAGCCCACCCGCCCCAGCCAAGCCCAGCGGACCCCGTGCGTCACGACCCGAAGCTTACCCTTCGGACAGGTCGGCGAAAAGCTCCGGATCGAGGTACTCGACGGGCAGCTGCACCTTGAGCACCCCGACGCCGTGGCGGATCAGCAGATCGGCCAGGGCATCGCCGTCGATGACCGACATGGCGGCGCCACCCACGGCCAGGCCCTGGCGCGCCTCGGCCAGGCCATCCGGCCCCAGCCGGCCGACGCCGATGAGCAGGCCCTCCTCGAACTGCTTGAGGCGCACGCCGACGCGCAGCTCGCCGACCGCCTTGCGGCCGAGGTCACCCTCGCCGGCGCGGATGCCGATGAGGACGCGCACCGGCAGCGCACCGCGCGCCAGCACGGCGCCGTAGTAGGTGACGCCCTCGCCGCGCTTGATGTTGGCCAGCTCGGTGTAGCCGACGCGCTCGAGCAGCACGCGCACCAGGTGCTCGAAGGCGGTCGGGGGCAGCCGCCCGAGGCGGCGGCGCAGCGCGATCCGGGTCAGCGCGCGCAGCTCGGCGTGCTTGCCGGTCAGCTCCTTCTCGGCCGTCATCAGCTCGGGCTCGAGGCGGCGGGTGGCCAGCGCGAACAGGCCGTTGCCGTGGTGGCGGATGCGCGGACGCAGCCCCTGGCCCTGGCGATCGCGCGACTCCTGCAGCATGGCGGCGCGCAGGGCGCGCCAGACATCGGGCGCGTCGGGGCGCACCAGGCGGCGCTTGACCGCCATGTCGGCGATCTGGCGGTAGTGCACCGGGCGACCGTCGCCCTGGGTGCGCAGCACCTCGTAGGCGGCGTCGGCCAGCGGCACCGAGCGGAAGCCGCCCGGATCGGGGCGATTGACGTGCACCACCTCGGGCTGGCGGCGCGGCGCATCGCCGGGCTGCGGCTGCTGCTCGTGGCTGGGCGGCCCGTCGCTGCCGGCGTCGGCGTCGGCGTCGTCGGGGCCGCCGTCGTCTTCACGTGAGCCGGCGGGCGGGGCCGACATCGCGGCCTCGGCCACCGCGGCGACCTGGGCCGCCTGCGCGCCGGCATAGCTGCTGGGCGCGGACGGCTCGGGCGGCAGCGACGGACGGGGCACCGTGACGTAGGCCGGCGGCAGCGGCGCGCTGCCGGGCGGACGCACCCGCTCGAGCGCGGCGTCGAAGCTCATGGTCACGGGCGGACGGCTGGGCGGGCGCGGCTCGCCGCCGGGCCCCTCGGGCGCGCCGGCGTCGTCTCGCTCGGCGTCGACATCGACATCGAGCCCGCCATCGGCGTCACCCTGGTCGGCGTCGAACGGCGCGCCACCGGGGCTGCCGGGAGCGCCGGGCAAGCCGGCCTCGCCGCCCCGTCCACGGCCACCACGACGGCGGCGGCGGCGGCGACCGGTGCGCTCGCCCTCGCTGCCGGCGGGCACCCCGGTCAGGGGCAGCTGGGCCACCGGCGCGGCGGCGGCAGGCGCGGCGGGCGCCGGGGCATCGCCCAGGTCGAGCTCGATCATCTCGGGCTCGGGCGCCTCCACGGGGGCGGCGACCTCGGCCTCGGCGGCGGCGGCCTTGGCCTTGCCACGCCCCTTGGGGGCGGCGGCGGCCTTGGCGCGGGCCGGCTTCTTGGCCGGCTTGTCGGCCGCAGCAGCGGCCTTGCCGGCCGGCTTCTTCTTCTTGGCCGGCGCGTCGGCCTCCTTCTTGTCCTTTTCTCTGTCCCTGTCGCGTTCTTTCTCTTTCGCCACCGGCGTCTCCTTCGGCTCGGCAGATCGCGCCGCACGAGGCGGATAGATCTTGAGCCCGAACGTACCCGCGGCGGCGCCACGCGTGAGCGGCGTTTCCCCGGTGGTCTTCTTCAGCTCGGCGAGCAGCCGTGCCTGCATCTGACCCTCTGGATCCTTGCCAACCAGAGAGAGCAGATTGCGAGCAATGGCGAGCTCGGTGAGCTTCTTCACGTGCAGCGGCCGACCCTCATGCTTGAGGATCTCGATGGCCGCCTCGACGAACGTCATGAGGTCGTGGCCCCGGCGAAATTTCAGCAGTGGTAGCCCGTCGTGGCAATGGAAGTCAAGGACGGGTTCTCGCCAGCGCGTTTGCGAAAAGTTGCCCCGGCTGGCCCCGGCGTGTTTCCTGGAACGGACACGAAGCACCGTGTCTGGCCCGACGCAGCGTCGCGAATCTCGCAGGAAATCGGCGAGATCTGCGCGGCATCGGGGTTGCTATAGCCATCCCTCGAACCCTTTCGGAGTCCCGCCATGCGTCGCAAGAAGATTGGTGTCCTGATGGGCGGCCTGAGCGCCGAGCGCGAGGTCTCGCTCAAGACCGGTGAGGCCATCTTTTCGACCCTGATGGAGCGCGGCCACGACGCCTATCGCATCTTCGTGGATCGCGACGTCGATCTGGTGCTGCGCCAGGCCCGCATCGAGGTCGCCGTGCTGGCGCTGCACGGGCGCTACGGCGAGGACGGCTGCGTGCAGGGGCTGCTCGAGGTGCTGGGCATCCCGTACACCGGGTCGGACGTGATGTCGTCGGCGCTGGCCATGAACAAGGTCAAGGCCAAGGAGATCTTCCGGCTGCGCAACCTGCCCACGGCTCCCTACTACACGCTGACGCGCGACCAGATCGCGGGCCCGGGGTCCCTGGCCGATGGCCATGGCTCGTTCGGCTTCCCGGTGGTGGTCAAGCCGGCGTGCGAGGGCTCGTCGATCGGCGTCACCATCGCGCGCGCCGAGGACGAGCTCGAGGCCGCGGTCGAGGAGGCGCTGCGCTGGGGCGACGAGGTCCTCATCGAGCGCTTCGTCGAGGGCAAGGAGATCTGCGTCGGCATCCTCAATGATCGGCCGCTGGGCGCCATCGAGGTGGTGCCCGCCGGCGGCGGCTTCTACGACTTCACCGCGAAGTACTCGTCGCGCAAGACCGAGTACCACTTCCCGGCGCGCCTCAGCCCGGAGCGCTACCGCGGCGTGCTGGAGACCGCGCTGTCGGCGCACCGCGCGCTGGGCTGCTCGGGCGCGACCCGCGTCGATCTGATCGTCAGCGAGAAGGGCAACGAGGCCATCCTCGAGGTCAACACGCTGCCCGGCATGACGCCGACCAGCCTGCTGCCCAAGATCGCGCATGGCGCCGGGCTGTCGTTCGGCGACCTGTGCGAGGAGATCCTGGCCAGCGCCCACCTCAGCGCCGGCGGCCTCAAGCGCCACGACCGCCGCTTCATCCAGACCAGCTTCGTCGGCCACGAGCGCCGCCAGTCGAACGCTTCAGATCCGCACTGAGCCCAGGAAGCGACGCTTCGAGGAGCGAATTCCGGCTCCGTTCCACTGCTACGGGGTGAACACCTCGACCGTCGCCACTGCCGCGAAGGCCTGCCGGTCGGCGCCGCCGGGCATGTAGAAGCGACCATCGAGCGACGCCGCGCCGGTGCCATGGCGCGGCGTCGTCATGTCGGGCAGCGCGCTCCAGCGGTCGGCCACCGGGTCGTAGGCCTCGACGGTGGCGAACACGCCCGAGCCGACCGCGCCGTTGCCCTCGCCGCCGGCCACGATGACGCGGGTGCCGACCAGCGCCGCGGCGGCGCCACCGCGCGAGGTCGGCATGGCCTGGCGCGCTGACCAGGCGCGCTGCACCGGGTCGTAGGCGTACACCGTGGTGCGGTGCGAGCCGATGGCTCCGGCGCGACCGCCGATGGCCAGCAGCACACCGCCCGGGACGCCGACGGCCACGCCGGCGCCGTGGTCGGTGACCTCGGGCAGCTCGGGCAGCCCGACCTCCCAGCTGTCGGCGGCGACGTCATAGGCCGACAGCGTCTTGACCGCGCCGCCCGCGAAGCCGCCAGCCAGGTAGATCTTGCCGGCGATGGCGCCGGTGCAGGCGGCGCCGCGCTCGCTGCCGGCGGGCATGGCGGCCCGCGGGGTCCAGCTGTTGGCGGCGGGATCGTAGACGTAGCTGCGCCCGACCGGCGTGAACGACAGCGTGCGCAGCCCGCCGAGCACATACAGCTTGCCGTCCACGACCGCGGCGTTGACATGGTGTAAAGGTTCGGGCAGCGCAGCGACGTCGCGCCAGAGGTTGCTGTCGACGTCGAAGGCCTCCACGGTCGGCACCACCGCGGAGGCCCGATCGAAGCCGCCGATGACATAGATCGACCGCCCCAGGGCGACCACCGCGGTCTCCTGGCGCGGGCCGCGGGGCAGCGCGGGCAGCGTCGACCAGCCGGGGCCGGGGGCGCCGGTGTCGACGCTCGCGCCGGCGTCGAAGCTGGCGCCGGCATCGACGCTCGCGCCGGCGTCGTCGTCGCCACAACCGGCGCAGCCCAGCAAGAGCCACGTGCTCGCGAACCAGGCCATCGATGATCGCATCAGGGTGTCTCCTCCTTCTGGTGGTCGAGCCAGGCCGCCAGCGCGTCGCGCGTGGTCGGCAGCCCGTAGCAGGCCAGCAGGTCCGACTGCACCGTCCACAGCGGCGCCGCCGCCAGCGCGGCGCGCACCAGCTCGAGCGGCACGTCGGCCGTCGCGGCCGGCTCGACCTTCTCGTAGTGGCGCACCAGCAGCCGCGGGCCGTCCTTGTCGTGGCGGTCCCAGCAGTGGCGCACGCGCAGCGCCGGGCAGGCGACCTCCAGCGCGACCTCGAGCAGGTGGCGCGCCTCGCGCTCGCCTTCGACCAGGACCAGCGCGCGCAGCAGCGCGGACAGCCCGACCGAGCGCAGCGCATACACCGGGCGGCCGGCCTCGCCGCGCGCGGAGTAGCCGGCGCCGGGCTGCGCCGGCGGCCAGGTCGTGGTCATCGAGGTCAGCAGGCGCTCGACCGCCCACGCGGGGGTGGCCGCGCGCGCCACCGTGGCCAGGGCAGCGGCGCCGGCGGCGGCCAGGAAGTCGCTGTCGGCCTCGCGGGCGAAGCGCTCCAGGTCGGCCACGAAGGTGGGCGGCGCGGGCAGCGCGCTCTCGGCCGCCTCGGCGGCGCGCAGCACCGTGGTGGCGACGAGGTCCTCGTCGGGCTGCGTGCGCGCGACCGCCAGCAGGCGCGACGCCAGCGCGGGCTGCCCCAGCGACGCCAGCAGGAAGGCCGCGGTGCTGCGGACTGCGGGCGTGGCGCCGGTCTCGAGGGCCCGCCAGTAGACGTCGGCGCCCTGCGCGACCGCGGCCCGCGCCGTCGCCACCAGCGTGGTGTCGTCGGCATAGCCGGTCCCGATCTCGTACAGCAGGTCCAGCGCCTCCTCGGCGCCGTGGCTCGTGCTCGTGCTGGTGCTCGCTGCGGCGATCTCCAGCAGGAACGGCACCACCACCAGCGCCGCCGGCGCCAGCGCGCCCTGCACCACCACATAGTTGTCGAGCTTCCAGTACCCCGCCGAGCGCTCCTGCGCGTCGGCCGAGGTCAGCCGGCGCAGCGCCCCCGGCAGGTGCGTGCCATCGCCGAAGGCCTGGCGCACCGCCTTCCAGTCGATCGCGTCCAGCCCCTCCAGCACGCCGTGATGATACCCCGGCGCCCGTGAGGTACATTCGGGTCATGGCGGGTCTCGACAAGGGTGATCGCATCGCGCTGCTGACCTCGGGCGGTGACGCGCCGGGCATGAACGCCGCCCTGCGCGCCGCCGCCAAGGTCGGCATGTCGCTGGGCCTCGAGGTGCTCGGCGTGCAGGACGGCTACCGCGGCCTCATCGACGGGCGCTTCCGCCCCATCGATCTGCGCGAGCTCGACGACAACGCGCGCCGCGGCGGCACCGTGCTGGGCACCGCGCGCTCCAAGGTGTTCCCCACCGCCGAGGGCCAGGCCCGCGCGCGTGAGCAGATCATCAAGGCCAACCTGAGCGGCCTGGTGGTCATGGGCGGCAACGGCTCGCTGACCGGCGCGCGCGTGCTGTCCGAGGCGGTCACCGCCGGCGGCAAGCCCTTCGGCGTGGTCGGCATCCCGGCCTCGATTGACAACGACATCGGCTGCACCTCGCTGGCCATCGGCGTCGACACCGCGATGAACACCATCATGGAGGCGTGCGACCGCATCGCCGACACCGCGCTGGCGCACCAGCGCATCTTCATCGTCGAGGTCATGGGGCGCGACTGCGGCTACCTGGCCATGACGGCGGGGATCTCGTGCGGCGCCGACGTGGTGCTCACGCGCGAGGGCGACAAGACCGACGACCAGATCATCGACCAGGTCATGCGCGCGGTCGACTCCGCCTACACCCGCCCCGCCGGCCGCCGCCACGTGCTGGTCATCAAGAGCGAGGGCGTGCGCTTCGAGTCGGGCGCCCTCAAGACCGCCATCGACGCGCGCATCGCCGACAAGTACCCCGAGATCGACACCCGCGTGACCGTGCTCGGCCACGTGGTGCGCGGCGGCTCGCCGACCGCGCTGGATCGCCTGCTGGGCAGCCGGCTGGCCAACGTCGCGGTGCGCGCGCTGCACGCCGGCGAGAACCAGCTCATGGCCGGCTGGGCCATCCCGGGCCAGACCCGCCCGAGCAGCAAGTGGGATCCCCACGTCACCCTGTGGCCCATCGAGGAGGTCCTGGCCGAGACCGCGCGCCTGCACGCGGGCTCGCACGACCTGGTGCGCTGGCGCGTGCGCGCGCTCAGCGAGGCCGAGCCGGTGCTCTACCTGTAGCTAGACGCCGATGAACAGGCGGTTGCCGAAGTTGCGCTCGAGCTTGGCGTTCTCGAAGATCTTCTGCGCCGCCGACTCGATGTCGTAGGCCACGCGCTTGAACTCGAAGGTGGTCTCGGCGGTGTCGTAGATGGTGTAGCTGGCGCGATTGTCGTAGTCGCGCGGCTGGCCGACCGAGCCCACGCTGATGATGTACTTGTGGCCCTTGCGGACCTGGAACTTGTCGGCCACCACCTCGAAGACGTCCTCCTGGGTCAGCGCGAACGCCTTGCACAGGTGGGAGTGGCCGATGAAGGTGAGGTCGCCGAGCTGATCCCAGATGTCGATGCAGCGCGCGGCCTGCTCGGGCGCGAAGATGTACTCGAACTCCTCCAGGTTCATGGGCGAGCCATGACAGAAGAGCAGGTTGCCCTCGCGCACCTGGTAGGGCAGCGCCTTGAGCCACTCCATGTTGTCCTTGCTGAGGACGTTGGCGTGGTGATCGAGCGCGTTGCGCGCGGCGTCATAGTAGTACGAGTAGTCCATGCGCCCGGCCACCGCGGCGTCGTGGTTGCCGAGGATGGTGAAGGCGGCGACCTTGCGCACGATGTCGGCGCATTCGTTGGGGCTGGCGCCGTAGCCGACGGTGTCTCCCAGACAGACCAGACGATCGATGCGCTCGCTCTCGAACGCCTTGATGACAGCCGTCAACGCCTCGATGTTGGCGTGGGTGTCTGAGAAGATGCCAATGCGCATGCGCGGAGATTCACGCTAACACGCCGCGGTCAGCGTCGCCAAGACATGTGTGGTCGGGCACAGGTCGCGCGCAGCGTGCGGAGATTGTTGCGGCGTTTGCGGGGCGCTTGCGGGCCGCGCCTGCTTCAGGCGTGGGGCTCGCGCTGGGGGCGGCGCGAGCGGGCGCTGTCGTCGCCCACCATCATGTCCTCGTCGTCGAGCAGGATCTCGTCGGGCTCCTCCACCAGATCCTCACCGTCGTCGTCCACCACGTCGCCGGCCAGGACCTCGAAGAAGCGACGCGAGAAGGCGCGGTTGACGGTCTGATCGCGCGGCGCGGGGCCGCCGCGGACCTCGCGGTCGCCGGCCGCCGCGCTGGGCGCCTGGTCGAGCGCCTTGCGCGCCGCGGTGGCGACCAGGGCGTCGCGGCCGTGGGCCAGGGTCTCGACATGGCCACGGCCGCCGCGCGCGGCCAGGCAGGCCAGCGCCCAGGCAATGCGCTCGCGGCCCTCGTCGCTGGCGGTGCGCACGCGGGCGGCCAGCGACATCACCACGCCGGAGCCGACCTCGCCCAGGGCGCGCGCGATCTCGCGCCAGACGTCGGTCGGCTCGGTGAGCAGGAGGTCGCACAGCGGCTCGATGCCGTCGGCGCTGCGCAGCACGCCGAGCGCCAGCGCGCAGCCGTGACGCAGATAGCCCTTGCGGCTGCGCAGGCCGTCGAGCAGGTGCGGCGTCGCGGACTCGCCGAACGACACCACCGCGGGCAGCACGCGCACCGCCTCGCCGCGCGTCATGCGGCGCACCGCGGCGAACACCGGGCCGCTGCACGAGGCGTCGCCGCGACGCGACAGCTCGAGGGCGGCGTCCTTGCGCTGCTCCTTGTCGTCGAGCAGCGCGAGCAGGTCGCTGGCCGACAGGCCGCGCACGTCGGCGCGCTCGGGCAGCGTGGGCAGCAGGAGCTCGGCGGTGACCGGGGCGCGCATGGTCGGGCGCGGCAGCGGGGCCTGGCTGTTCTGGCGCGGCGCCGGGCGCGCGATCTCGCCGGCCACCGCGGCGCCGCGGCTGGCCTCGCGCTCGGAGGCCTCGGCGGCGCGGCGCTCGGCCGCGCTGGCCAGCTCCTGGGCGCGCTTGTCGGGGGTCACGCCGGCGGCCTGGGCGGTGGCCAGCAGGTCGCGCCAGTTGTCGTGCTCGGCGGCGGCGCTGAGGTCGTGGCTGCCGCCGCACAGCTTGCTGAAGGCGTCGAGCTGGCGCTGCGCGAGCTCGCGCCGGGTGCGCGACAGGCCGGCGGCCAGCGCGACGTCGGCCAGCTCGGGCGACAGCGCCAGGCCGTGCTCGACGGCGCGGGTCACGGCGCGCTGCTGGATCTTGCGCCACCACAGCAGCGGGAAGGACTTCTGCAGCACCAGCTGATCCTGCATCTCGGGCTGCGACCAGTAGGCCACGATGCCCAGCGCCGAGCGCGTGGTGCCCGGCGTGGGCAGGTTCTGGAACGAGTCCTCGGTCAGCGTGTGGGCGCGCTTGCCGTAGCGATCGAAGCTGGGACTCTGCCAGGCCAGCAGCGCCTTGGGGAACGACCAGGTCTCGGCGGGCAGCGCGCGCAGGTGCTCCTCGGCGACCGCCAGGGCCTGGGTGACGTTGTCGGCCAGCGGCGCCTCGCACAGGTGGCTCGACACCGGCAGGTAGTCCTTGTCGTACAGCGACAGCGTGAAGCGGAAGCCCTTGGTCAGCTCGCGCAGGGCGCGGTGGTCGTCGGCGCGCGAGACGTCGAACGGGATGGCCAGGGTGGCGGCCTCGGTGGCGTGGTGCGCCTGTGCGACCGAGATGGCGATGAGGGCGTAGGTCGGCAGCCGGTACAGGTGCAGGCGCGGGGTCAGCGTGACCTGGCCAGTCACGAAGGGCTCCAGCTCGGCGGCGCCCAGGCGCACCACCAGGCGGACCCCGCTGGGCTCGGTGACGCGGAAGCTGGGCTCGCCGGAGAGCAGCCAGCTCTCCAGCCAGGGCGCCTCGGCGGGCGGCGGCGCGCCAGCGGAGGCCGGGCGGCGGGTGCCGGCCTGGTTGCGATCGGTCGGCTCGGCGACGATCTGGACCTCGACCACGCCACCAGGGCTGGAGCGATCGCCGGGGTCGGTGCTCTCGCTGAAGTCCTCGCGCTGGAACGGGCCGGTCTCGTCGCCGGTGGGGGCGGCGGCCGGCTTGCTGCTGGTCGAGAAGGCGGGGGCCTCCTCGGTGGCGATGACCTCGGGTTCGTCGTCGTCGTCGCTCGCGCTCGCGCTCGCGTTCGCGTTCGCGTTCGCGTTCGTGGTCGTGGTCGTGCTCGCCTTCGTGCTCGTGCTCGTGCTCGTGCTCGTGCTCGTGCTCGTGCTCGCTTTCGTGCTCGTGCTCGGACTCGTGCTCGTGCTCGCCTTCGTGCTCGTGCTCGTGCTCGTGCTCGCTTTCGTGCTCGTGCTCGTGCTCCTGGCGGCACCAGGCACCGCGACGGCGATGGTCGGCTGACCGCGGTCCTCCTCCTCGTCGTCACCGCCGTCGTCGTCGTCCGGCTCGGCGTCGAGCACCGGCGCGTCGTCGTCATCCCCGTCGTCATCGTCTCCCGCCGGCTCCAGGGCGGCGGCGTTGGCGTCGAGCTCGGCATCGGCGGCGTCGAGCTCGGCGGCGCGGCGCTTCAGGTCGGCCTCGCGACGGGCCAGGTCCGCCTCGCGGCGCGCCAGCTCGACGTCGCGCCGCGCCAGCTCCTTCTCGTGCACCGCGATGCGGCCCTCGCGGGTGGCCACCGCGCGATCCTTGGCCGCCAGCTCGGCCTCGCGGCCGGCCAGGTCGGAGCCCTTGCTGTGCAGGGCCTGCTCGCGCCCGGTCAGCTCGAGCTCGCGCGCGACCACCTTCTTCTCGCGCGCGGCCAGCTCGGCGCGCACCGCGGCCAGGTCGGCCTGGCGGGCGCCATGCTCGGCCTCGCGGCGGGTCAGCTCGTGATCACGCGCGCCCAGGGCGGCGTCGGTGACCGCGGACGGCGGGCGCACCAGGATGGCCTGCACGTCGGCCCACGAGTAGGCCACCCGTGGGCTGAGGGCATAGGCGGGCACGCCGACCTGGGGCTCCTCGGCCAGCGCGGTCAGCACCGCCGCGCGCTCGGCCAGCTCGCGGTGGCGCAGCGCGGGGGACAGCAGCAGCGTGAGCGCGCGGCCCTCGTGGTGGATGAGGACCGGGACATCGACGCTGGTCTGGCTGCCGTCGGGCAGCGTGACGCGGTTCAGCGTGCCGGCCTCGAGGCGGGCCGCCAGCGCGGGGTCACGGTCGACGTTGACCGCGCGCCACACGGTGACGCTGGCGATGTCTCCGCTGGACAGCGGCACGTGGACCGACTCGGTGCGGGTCTGGCCCCAGCTCCCTCGATAGGCAGACACGGGTCTCCTTCGGTGAACCCCTGTTTTATCACGCGGCGTGAGCCGGGCTCAAACGACATTGACGGCAGGGCCCCGAGCGGGCATGAACGGGGCGTGAGTGACGAGGCATCGTTCCCTGTGGCCCCGGTGGCCGTGCGCGAGCTGGCCGAGCGCTGTATCGACGCCTGCCGGCGCGCGCTGGGTGGCATGGAGCTCGACTATTCGGAGGAGTCGCTGGCGCTCCTCGATCACTGGATCGGGCAGGCGCCGCCCGACAAGCCCGAGATGATCGATCTGCTGGCCCCGATGGCAGGGGCCTACTTCGGCGAGCTGGCGCGCCGGCGCCTCGGTGGCGCGTGGGTCATGCGTGGGCTCGAGCCGGGCAGCTGGCGTGTCGAGGTCAAGGAGTTCGGGCTGTCGTTCTCGCCGGTCGGCATGGCGGCGGAGGCGGTCGCGCGGGGCGACGCCGAGGGTTATGACGCCACCCTGGCGGCAGCCGGCCACGAGGGCGTGGTGGCGACGCGCCTCGGCGAGCTGCCCGAGGTCACCGAGGAGGAGTTCTACTCGCTGACCGGGAGGATGGAGGCGCTGGTGGTGGTGGTGGATTTTTTGGCGGATCTGAAGCGGCAGGATGCCGAGGACGAGGCGGCCGACAGGGATGAGGGCGCAGAGGCGGAGGGGGAGGCAGAGGCGGAAGCGGAGGGGGAAGAAGAGGAGAAGTCGGAGTAACAGGCGACAGGCGACAGGCAACAGGCAACAGGCAACAGGGGACTGCGGAGTTGGAGCGGGGCGGCTAGAGGGAATTGGCTAGGCGCTGCAGGTGGGCGTGGCCGTGGTCGAAGATTTGCCAGCCGTCGCCGACCAGGACGGCCTCGATGTTGGGCAGGGCGGCGAGGCGGCGGACGGAGGCGGCGGCGGCGGCGGGATCGCGCAGGCCCTGCTCTGGCAGCAGCAGCATGAGCGACCCGGCGCGGTGCGCGCGCACCAGATCGCCGGTGATCAGCGTGGTGTCGTCGAGGACCAGGGCGAGTTCGCCGGGGGTCTTGGAGCCGTCGAGCGCCAGCACGCGCAGGCCGGGCAGCGGCTCGTCGCCGTCGGCCAGCCAGCGTGTGCAGGGGGCCGGGAAGCCGTCGCGCTCGGCGGCGGGGCCCCAGAGTTCGGCCCCGAAGTGCGCCGCCAAGGCGGGCGCCGCGCGCAGGTGATCCTTGTTGGTGATGATGATGGTGCGGATTCCGCCCAAGCTGGTGAGATGGTCGCGATCGTGGGTGGTCATCTCGACCGGATCGATGACCACGTTGCCGCCCTCGCGCACCCAGGCGAGGCCATGGAAGTCGGCGTTGATCTTGGTCGCGAAGGTCGACCACGACCACAGGTCCTTGCGATGCAGGCGCTTCATGCCGCCAGCCTCGCATGGCGGGGGGGTGCAGGGAAGGTCAGTTGGCCCAGGTCAGCGACAGCACGCCGGAGCTGGAGCCCAGCTCGACGTGGCCGCGGCGGGCGCGCGGGCCGGCGGGGCCGTGGCGGCCGATGGTGACGCCGGCGGTCGTGGTGACGTCGCGCAGGCCGAGCGCCAGGGGATCGAGGCCGGCGCCGCGCGCGACCACCTCGACCTCGCGCGGGGCGCTCAGCACCGCGCTGACGTCGCCCGAGTAGCTACGCAGGTCGAGGGTGCCGCCGGGCAGCACCACGCCGCGGAAGATGATCTGGCCCAGCGTGGTCTGCAGCACCACGCTGTGGGCGCGCACGCCGTGCGCGGTGACGCTGCCCTCGAAGACCTTGGCCGACAGCTCGTTGCCGATCACGTCGTCGAGCTCGACGTCGGAGGCCACCCCGGCGGCGGCGACGTCGCCGCGCACGCCGTCGAAGCTCTGCCGCCCCTTGGCGGTGTGGGTGATGACCTTGCCGGTGACGTCGCGCACCGAGATGGTGCCCTCGCCGGTCTCCAGGCTGGCGCCCTTGCGCACGCCGCTGACATCGACGTCACCGCTCCAGGTGCGCGCGGCCAGCCGGGCGTCGCGCGGCAGCTCGATGGTGAGGTCGATGCGCGCGCTGGCCAGCGGGATCTGGCGCTCCTCGACGCCGACCAGGGTGGTGGTGCGGATGCGGATGGTGCCGTCGGGCATGGTCAGCAGGCGCACCTTGAGGCGATCCAGGGTGTGCTCGTCGGGCGCCTGCTTGCGCACGCTGATGCGGATCTCGGGGCGATCCCAGCCACGCACGCGCACGTCGCCGAGGCGGTTGTCGATCACGACCTCGCCGACGGTGACGCCGGGCGACGGCGTGACGTGGACCTCGTCGCGCTCGTTCCAGCGCGTCCGGCTCTGCACCGCGCCCGACTCGGTGGCCGGCGACTCCAGGCCGTCGGCGTGCGCGGGGGCCGGCGCCAGCGCCAGCGCGCCGCCGAGCAGGCCGAGCAGCGTGGCCAGCAGCGTGCGCGGGGTCGGCGTCATGGTCATGGGCCGCCTCGCACGGCGCCGCGCACCAGCATCTCCTCCAGGAAGTCGACCTGGCGGCGATAGGCCGCGACCAGGGCATCCTGGCTGTCGGGATCCGCCGGGGCGCTGCTGGCCAGCTGGCGGGTGCGCTCCACGGCGCGATCGATCTCGGCCAGGCTGTCGTCGAACGAGCGCGCGACCTCGGGGCTCCAGCGCACCCGTTCGCGCGCGGCCAGCGTCTTCAGCTCGGCGATGGCGCGCGTGTAGTGCTCCTGCCCGCGCGCCAGCTCGGCGCTCGCGGACGCCATCAGCTCTTCATCGGGGCTCAGCGCGGGCGCCACCGTGGGCGGCGGCGCAGCGCGCTCCGGCTCGCCGGCCACCGGCGCCTTGCCAGCGCTGCCAGTGTCGCCCCGCTTCATCACCCACAGCGTCACCGCCGCTGCCACCGCCAGCACGCTCACCCCCGCCACCACCCAGCGCCGCCCCCTGCCCCGCCGCATCCCCACCAGCGACCCCGCCGCCGCGATGCCCT
>JBGASF010000134.1:0-22064 GCA_044229835.1 Polyangia bacterium
GGGGCGGGCGGGGCGCCGAACAGGTTCTGGCCGCACCACACCAGCAGGCCGCGGCTGTTGCGGAAGCCGGTGATGGTGTCGTAGCCGAACTGGCCGCTGACCACGACCTCTTCCCCGATGTTGGGCTGCACCGGCGGGGGCAGGGCGGTCAGGTTGCACTCCGGATTGGGCGGCGGCGGCTCCTCCCAGTCACGCAGCTTGCGCGAGTAGTCGACGATCCAGATGGCCTTCTCGGGCGGATCGTCCGCCTTCTCGGCCAGGTAGTAGTGCGGCCGCTCGCAGGGGTCGCACAGCTTCTCCTTGGTCGACCGGCACTCCCAGATCTCCTTGGGGCAGGTGTAGACCCAGCTGACGACACCGCGCACGGTGAGGTTCTTCTTCTCGTACTTCTTGCCGTGGCGGCGCAGCTCCGTCACGCTGAGCGAACCATCCTCGAAGGTCGCGCGCGCCTCCTCGAAGGCGGGCGGCTCGGGGAGGTCGAGCTTGACGCTTGGCAATTCCTGGACTTTCTGCTTTTTCTCACAGGCAGAAAGCCCCAGACTGAGGCCCAGGCCAGCGAGCCCACCGAGCAAGAGACGAGCAGAGCGCTTCATGGCCCGCGTTCATATCACGCCGAAAGAATCCCGTAAAGTTCAGTCGTCGGGCGCACTTCGGCGCGCGCTGTGCGCGACACCGCAATTTGCGCGCAAGATCGGCGTTTGTGTCGGCCTGCTGACGCTTGCCGTGGCCCTGTCAGGCTGCCCACAAGGCTGTCGCCCGCGCCCGCGCACCGACCGCTGGGACGACAAGCACGAGGCCTATCTCGCCGACCTGGCCGCGCGCCGCGAGGCCCAGCGCCACGCCGGCGGCAGCGGCGACGGCGGCCTCGCCGATCCCGACCTGCTGCTGGGCGACGACACCACGCCGCGCCCCGAGACCGAGCGCGTCGAGACCCTGGTCGTCGCGCTGCCCGACGAGCCCGCCGGCCTCAACCCCGCCCTCGAGCCTGACCTGATGGCCAACGCCGTCACCTTCGGCACCATCTACGAACCCATCCTGCGCTACCGCAGCGACGCGCCGGCCCAGACCATCAACACCAGCCCGACCACCCCCGCCACGCCAACCGGCAGCACCCCGACCAGCCCGACCAGCCCGACCGGCCCCACCACGCCCGGCGCCGCACCACCCAGCGCCCCGGCTGCCACTTCCGCCGCCGCCGATCCCACCACCACGCCGATCGCCACCGCCGGTGTCATCCCCGGCGTCTGCGACAACTGGTCCATCGACGTCAGCGGCCGCCGCATCGAGCTGCAGATCCGCGACGGCGCGCGCTGGCACGATGGCCGCGCCGTCACCTCCAGCGATCTGCAGTTCACCCTCGACACCCTGCGCTCGAGCGACTCCAAGGCGACCCAGCTGCGCTCACTGCTGGCCGACATCGATCGCGTCGAGCTGGCGGGCCCGCGCCGCATCCGCCTGCTGTACCGGCGCGCGACCTGGTATGCGCTGCGCAACCTGGCCGAGATCCCGGTGCTGCCGCAGCACCTCTTGACCGCGGCCGACGTCATGCAGCAGCGCACCTTCCGCCGCCCGGTCGGCTCGGGCCCCTGGCGCCTGGTGCGCTGGAAGCGCGGCGAGCAGCTGCTGCTGACGCGCGCCGACACCTACGATCTGCCCGGCCCCGGCTACCGCTGGCTGGAGTTCGTGTTCGACGGCGACGGCGCCCGTGTGCTGACCCGCGCCAAGCAGGGTGACATCGACATCATCGCCCGCGTGCCGCCGTCGTACATCCCCGAGCAGATCGCGTCACCCGCCATCAGCGCCGCCTTCGAGCGCCGCGATCTGGCCCCGCCGCGCTTCCTCTACCTGGTCATGAACGTCCGCAAGGGCAGCCTGCTCGAGGACATCCGCATGCGCCGCGCCATCGGCGCCCTCATCGATCGCAAGGCCACCGTCGAGCTCGGCTACCAGGGCCGCGCCGTCGCCCTGGCCACGCCGGTGTGGCCAGGCGGTCCCATCTCGGGGCCGCCGGTGGCGCCGCCGCCGGGCCCCGACCTCGGCCTGGCGCGCCGGCTGCTCGAGTACTCCGACTGGTGGGATCGCGACCGCGACAACTTCCGCGAGCGCCAGGGCACCCGCCTCGCGCTGCGCATGCTCGCCGCCAGCGGCCCGCTGACCCGCGCGGTGACCGAGCAGCTGGTGCCGGCGGCGCGCGACGTCGGCATGGTGCTGACCGCGGCGCGCGCCGATCCCGCCTTCATCATGGCCAAGCTGCGCGAGGGCGACTTCGATCTGGCCCTGCTCGAGCTGGGCGGCATCCCGGATCAAGATCTCGGCGCCATCCTGGGCAGCGAGGGCACGCAGAACTATGGCGGCGTCGCCGACGCCGAGATCGACTCCGCGCTGGAGGCGTTGCGTCGCGCCGAGGGCGGCGCGCGCGTCGAGCAGGCGCAGCGGCTGTCGCGCGTGCTGCTCGAGCGGGTGCCCATCCTGACCCTGGCGCGGCCGACCCCGGTCGCGCTGGTGCGCAAGGGGATCCAGGGCCTCGAGGTGGAGGGCGGGTGGTTCACGCTGCGCAGCGTGCGACCGGCCCCGGGCCCGTGACCCGCACGCGGCGGCCCACGCGCGCCTGGCTGGCGGGGCTGCTGGTGCTGTCGGCCGCGGCCTGCTTCCAGCGCGGCAAGAAGCGCGCGGCCCCCGCCGACGCCGGCCCCGCCGCGCGCAGCGCCGACGCCGACGCCGACGCCGGCACCCGCGCCGCGGCGCTGCCCCCGCTGCCCCCGGCGCCCGACCAGGGCGCCCCGCACGCCGGCGGTGAGGCCACGCTGTACCTCGAGGTCGAGCCCGCGCACCTCAACCCGCTGCTGGCCGACGGCATCGTGGCCCGCCTGACCTGGCACAACATCTACGAGGCGCTGCTGCGCCAGGATCCGGTCACCGGCGCCATCGCGCCCTGTCTGGCCGACAGCTTCACGCTGTCGCCCGACGGCCGCAGCCTCGAGCTCACCCTGCGCGAGGGCGTGCGCTGGCACGACGGCCGCCCGCTCACGCTGCGCGACGTCGTCTTCACGCTGACGCTGGCCGCGCGCAAGGACGGCCCCGCCGCGGCCTGGGCCGCCGACCTCGAGGGGCTCACCATCACCGAGCTCGGCCCGCGCCGCCTGCGCCTGGGCTTCGCGCGCGCCCAGTTCTCGCGCCTGGCCAGCCTGGCGCACCTCATGATCCTGCCCGCGCACCTGTTCGCGCACGGCGACTTCGCGGCGCACCCGTCGGCGCGCGCGCCGGTGGGCACCGGGCCGTTCGCGCTGGCAGCGTGGACCCCCGGTCGCATCCGCCTCGCGCGCAACCCGCACTACTGGGGCCGCGCGACCTGGCTGGACGCGGTGACCTACCGCGTGGTCGCGGATCGCGCCCAGGCCGTCGAGCTGGCGCGCGCCGGCGAGCTGGATCTCATCTGGCACCTGCCCGCCGACGACGCCGCCGCGCTGGCCGACGACAGCGCGGTGCACAGCGGCGCGCTGCGGCTGCAGCGCTATGCTCCACCGCAGCTGCTCGCGGTGGTGTGGAACTGTCGCCGCCCCGCGCTGGCCAGCGCCGTGGTCGCCGCGCTGGCGGGGCGTGCGTGGCCGACCGCGGGGCCGTTCCTGCCTGGCACCCCGGCGTGGACTCCGGCGCCCGCGGTGGACGCCGCCGCCGCGCGCGCGCTGCTGGCCGACGCCGGCGTGCCCGGCACCATCACGCTGCTGACGCCGGCCGGCTCGCGCACCGCGCCGCCGGTGGCCGCGCTGCTGCGCGACGATCTGGCCCAGGTCGGCGTCAGCCTGGCGCTGCGCGAGGTGCCGTGGGGCGATCTGCTGGCGGCGCTGGCCGCGCGCGACTTCGACGCCGCCCTGCTGGTCGAGCAGAGCGGCCTCGAGCCCGATCTCTATCCCATGCTGCACGGCAGCCAGGCCGCCGCCGGTGACAACCGCGGCGGCTGCTCCAGCCCGGCGGTCGACGCCACCCTGGAGGCCATCCGCGCCGAGGCCGACGCCGGGCGGCGCCTCGAGCTCGAGCGCACCCTGGTCGGCCAGCTGGCCACGCTGGTGCCGCTGAGCTACCTCGCGGTCGACGCGCGCACCGCGCTGATCGCCCGCCGCCTCGCCGGCGCCCGCCCGACCCTGGAGTGGTTCTGGCCGCGCGACATGTGGATCGCGCAATGAAGACCGCGCGCAGGCTGCCCCGCTGGGTGCTGCCCGCGCTGCGGCGACTCGTCCGCGCCGGCCTCGGCCTGGTCGCCACCATCGTGCTCGCCGGCGCGGTGACCTTGCTCATCGCGGGCCACGGCGCCAGCCTGTCGGGCGACGGTGACGACGAGCGCCCCGGCGCGCCGTCAGCGCAGCCAACCCGCGCCGCGCTGTGGAGCGGCCCCGCGGACACCCGCGCCGCCCGCGCGCGCGCGCTGCTGGCCAGCTTCCTCGGCCGCAGCGGCGAGCCCCGCGAGGCCGCTCGCGCACGCCTGCTCGCCGTCGCCGAGCAGGTCTGGCCCGAAGTCTTCGCCGCCCTCGCGAGCACGAGCACGAGCACGAGCACGAGCACGAGCACGAGCACGAGTACGAGTACGAGTACGAGCCCGAGCACCGACCCGCTGCTCGAGCTCGCCGTCGCCCTCACCACCCGCCTGCACCTCGACAGCGACCCCGACTTCCCGCCCGCGCCGCTCACCCGCGCCGCCCTGGCGACCTGGTTCCTCCGCGTGCGCGCGCACTACGCTCCCGGCGCGCTCGCCGCCGCCGTGCGCGACCATGTCACCCGCGACGCCCCTCTCGACCCCCGCCTCGGCATCGCCACCTTCACCGCGCGCCGCGCTCGCCGCTGCCCTCGCGGGTCGCGCCGCTGCCCGCGCCCGCGCCATCCGCGCCCTGGCCCACATCGGCGGCCCCGACTTCAGCACCGACCCCAGCGCCGACCCCACCGCCACCAGCGCCGACCCCACCGCCACCAGCGCCAACCCCGCCGCCGCCGCCGTCCCCGACGACCGCGACGCCCCGGCCGTCCTGGCCGCGCGCGACTACCTGGCGCGCCAGCCCGCGGGCGACCGCCGTCCCGGTCGCGCCAGCCTCGACGCCGTGACCAGCTCGCGCCTGGGGCGCTGGCTCGGCCAGCTGCTCCGCTTCGAGCTCGGCCGCTCGCAGCGTGACCACCGCCCGGTCAGCCAGCACCTGGCGGCCGCGCTGCCGATCACGCTGCTGCTCATCCTGCTCGCGCTCACGCTGGCCTATGCCGCCGCGCTGCCCGCCGGCGCCGTGGTCGCGGCACGTCCACGCACGCTGCGCGCCCGCGTGCTGGCCAGCAGCGCCTTCCTGCTCGCCGCGCTGCCGCTGTTCGTGCTGGCCAGCCTGGCCCTGCGCACGCTGGCCTCGGCCCGCGGCCTGGCGCTGTTCCCGCCCGGCGGCCTGACCGCCCCGGGCAGCCACGGCCTGGCCGGCATCGCCTCCGCCGCTCACCACCTCATCCTGCCCGCGCTGTGCCTGGCCGCCGGCGCCTACGCCCTGGCCAGCACCGCGCAGCGCAACGCCATCGCCGCCGTGCTGGCGGCCGACCATACCCGCACCGCGCGCGCCCAGGGCCTGCCCGAGCGTCGCATCCTCGTGCGCGCCCTGCGCGAGGCCGCCCCCACCATGTGCGCCCTCGCCGCGGTGCAGCTGCCCCAGCTCGCCGCCGGCGCCGTCATCGTCGAGCGCGTCTTCGATCTCCCCGGGCTGGGCAGCCTGATCCTGGCCGCCATCGACAGCCACGACGAGCCCGTCCTGCTCGGCGCCGTGCTGACCACCGCGGTGCTGGCCGCGCTCGCCCTCGGCCTGGCCGACCTGGCGCGGCGCCGCCTCGACCCACGCCAGCGGGTCGCCCCATGACCGCGCGTCGCGCCCGCCGCGGCCTCGCCTCCGCCGTCCCCGGCGCCCGCCGCCGCGGCCTCCGCGCCACCGCCGCCGTCGCCGTCCTCGGCACCTTCGCCGCGCTGGCCCTGGCCGCGGATCTCATCGCCAGCGACCTCCCGCTGCTGCTGCACCACCGTGGCCACACCTATGTGCTGCCCTGCCTGACCCGCCCGGCCGCGCTGCGCGGCGTCGACAACCGCACCCTGGCCGCCACCATGGGCCCCGACGACTGGGCCCTGTTTCCCCCCATCCGCCAGGGCCCGACCTCGATCGACCGCAGCGGCGACCTGGCCCGCCTGCGCCCGCCGTCCACGACCCACCCGCTGGGCACCGACGACGCCGGTCGCGACGTCGCCGCCCGCCTGCTGCACGGCGCGCGGCGCTCCCTCACGCTGGGCCTGCTGGCCGCCGCCATCGCCGCCAGCCTCGGCGTGCTGCTCGGCCTCCTCGCCACCACGAGTCGCGCGCTCGACGCCGCGCTGACGCGCACCACCACGGTCCTCATCGCGCTGCCCGCCCTGCTGGTGCTGCTCAGCGCGCGCGGCCTCGGCGGCGGCGCCAGCGACCTGCTCGGCCTCGCGCTGGTCATCGGCCTGCTGCGCGCCGCGCAGATCGCCCGCCCGGTGCGCGCCGAGGCGCTGCGCCTGGCCAGCTCGGACCACCTCACCGCCACCCGCGCCCTGGGCGCCAGCCGCCTCCGTCTGGCCCTGCGCCACACCTTGCCGGCCCTGCTGCCCACCGCGCTGTCGCAGGCCGCGCTGGCCTTCGGCCACGCCGTCGCCCTGGAGGCCACGCTGTCCTTCCTGGGCGCCGGCACGCCACCCCCCAATCCCAGCTGGGGCGAGCTTCTGCGCCAGGCCCACCTCTACATGTCGCCCTGGCTGATCCTGGCCCCCGGGGTCGCCCTGGCCGCCGTCATCGCGGCCGCCCACAGGCTGGCCCAGACGCTGGCCCCGCCGGTCGTGACTCAGGGCACATCCCAGCGAGATTCCTTAGAACAAACTGCATCCTGATGCGTCTTGCCGCTTAACCGCGCGAACACCGCAAGTGTCCGTGCCCCGAAGCGTTCAATCACCGAGGTCCCCATGCGTGCAGGTCTGGCTCTGTCGCTCGCCACCGTCGCCACCCTCTCCCTGGCTCCCGCCCTGGCCCACGCTGACGGCGTGGTGGTCATCGGCGGCGGTTTCAGGGCCGGTTTCGGCGTCGGCTACCGTGGCTATCGCAACCCGGCGCGCATCCCGATGCCCTACCGTGCGCAGCGCTTCTCGCGCCCGCCCGCGGGCTGGTACGGCGGCGGCTACGCCTCGGGCTCGATCGGGATCGGCGTCCAGGTCGACTCCGGCCCCAGCTGTGACTACCCGGTGCCGGCCCCGCCGCCGCCCCCGGTCGCCTGCTGCACGGTGGCGCCCCCGGTCTATTACCCCACGGTGGTCGCCGAGCGCCCGGCCCGGCGCAACACCCTCAGCGGCGGCGCTCGCGTGATCGCCGGCCACACCGGCGACTCCGACGGTCGGGGCGGTGACTTCGGCGGCCTCGGCGCCTATCTGCGCCTCGACGCCGGCATGAACCTCGGCGTCGAGCTGGCGGTCGACGCCACTGGTACCGACGACAAGGACCGCGATCTCGAGCGTCGCGATCTGACCCCGCAGGTCGGCCTGCTGCTCTTCCTGACCGGCGAGCGCCAGCAGCTGCGCCCCTACCTGTCGGCGGGCGCCGGCTACACCATGAGCAAGGTCAGCATCGGCACCTCGATCGACACCTCCGAGGACTATGTCGGCGGCTATGCCGGCGTCGGCCTGTCGGCCCGCCTGACGCGCAGCCTGCGCCTCGACGTCGAGGGCCGCTACAATCGCCGCGACAAGCTCGACCGCACCGACGATACCCAGATCCTCGCCAGCGGCAGCGCCACCGACAAGGCTGGCACCAGCATCCCGCTGCTGCCCGACTCCGAGGAGTCCTCCGAGCTGCGCGTCGGTCTTGCGTTGGTCTTCTAGACCAAGGCAAGACCGTCCGTCTCCGTTCTCCCTCGCGCTGATCTTCTAGTCCGCGGGCCGGAGCATCTCGCCTCGGCGTACCGCCGAGCCGAGATGTGCGACAATGGGCGCCGCATGATCCCCGACCTCGAGCGGCGACGCTTCGTCACCTCCGACGGTACCAGCCTGGCCTACCAGGTGCGCGGCCCGGCCTCGGCCCCCGCCGTCGTGCTGTCCAACGGCCTCGGCGGCACCTGCGAGGCCTACCGCCACATCTACAAGGCGCTGGGCACCGGCTACCGCATCCTGTCCTGGGACTACCGCGGCCTGTATGACTCGGCGCGCCCGCGCGATCTCGCCAGCCTCGAGATCGCCCAGCAGGCCCGCGATCTCGACGCCCTGCTCGAGCACGAGAAGATCGACCGCGCGCTGTTCGTGGGCTGGTCGATGGGCGTGCAGGTCAACTTCGAGTACTACGGCCTGCGCCCGCAGCGCTTCGTCGGCCTGGCCGCCATCAACGGCACCTATGGCAGCCCGTTCAACAGCGCGCTGGCCTCGCGCCTGACGCGCTACATCATCCCCGCGGTGCTGCGCCTGATGCAGCGCCAGCACAAGCTGATCGCGCGCGTGACCACGCGCTCGGTGGCCTGGTCGGGCCTGCTGCCGACCTTGCAGCGCCTCGGCATGGTATCACCCACCGTCGACACCGAGGTCTTCCTCGAGCTGTCGCAGGGCTTCTCCGGCATGGACTTCGACGTCTACGCGCGCACCATGCAGGCGCTGGGTCGCCACGACGCCCGCCAGGTGCTGCCCCACATCCGCATCCCGACCGCCATCATCACGGGGGACAAGGATCTGCTGACCCCGGTGTTCACCGCCGAGAAGATGGTGCGCCAGATCGCCGGCGCCACGCTGACCGTGATCCCGGGCGGCACCCACTACACGCCGGTCGAGTACCCCGCCGTGGTCAACGCCGCGCTCGAGGCGCTGCTGGCGCGCATCCCCAGCCACGCGCGCACCGCCGCGCCCCGCGCCGCCATCGCCCCGTGAAGCCGAGCGGCGGAAGCGGCAGCAGCACGGCACGCTGCGCCAAGTGTGGCGAGCCCCTGGAGGCCGCCCACGCGCTGTGCATCCACTGTGGCGAGCCGGTGCCCGGCAACGACGCCGAGCAGCTGCTGGGCCAGAAGCTGCTCGGCACCTACGAGGTGACCTCGCTGCTCGGCCAGGGCGGCATGTCGCTGGTCTACCGCGGCCGCCACGTCATGACCGAGCAGGCGGTCGCCATCAAGGTGCTGCCGCCCGAGCTCGCGGTGCATGTCGCGCTCAAGCAGCGCTTCCTCGAGGAGGCCCGCGCGCTGGCCAAGCTCGAGCACCCCAACATCGTGCGCCTGTACAACTTCGGCGAGGATCACGGCCGCCTGTGCCTGGTCATGCAGCTGGTCGAGGGCGACACCTTCGAGCGCCAGATCATCAAGCACGGCCAGGTCGAGCCCGCCGAGGCCATCCGCGTCACCATCGAGGTCCTCAAGGCGCTGGAGTACGCCCACGCCGCCGGGATCGTGCACCGCGACATCAAGCCCTCGAACGTCCTCATCCGCCCCGGCGCGCAGGGCGAGGTCTATGTCATGGACTTCGGCATCGCGCGCGTGGTGCAGACCTCGCAGCGCCTGACCGAGACCGGCCAGACCATGGGCACGGTGCGCTACATGTCGCCCGAGCAGGTGCGCGGCCAGGTCGTCGATCAGCGCTCCGACCTCTACTCGCTGGGCATCACGCTGTATGAAGGGCTGGTCGGCGAGACCCCGTTCGAGGGCGAGACCCACTTCGAGGTCATGTCCAAGCACCTGCAGGAGGCGCCCAGGCCGCCCAGCGAGCACGGCGTCAAGCTGGCGCCCGCGGTCGAGGCCGTCCTCCTGCGCAGCCTCAAGAAGGATCCCGCGGCGCGCTACCAGGACGCGCGCGACATGCGCCTGGCCTTCGAGGCCGCGCTGCGCGGCGCCGGTCGCGCCGCCGAGGAGAACCCGACCCAGCCCAGCCCGGCGCTGGATCGCCCCATCGCCGCCGATCCCATCCCGGCCGCGCCGGCGATGGAGCCGACCACGCCGGGCCGCCGCCGCCCGGTGGCGCCGCCGACCACGGTCGACTCGCCCAGCGAGCCCGGCCTGGCCTCGGCGCTGGAACCAGATCTGTCGACAGGCCTGTCGTCGCCGACCCTGCGGCGCGGCAAGCGGCGCGGCCCCGCGCTCTTCATCGGTGTCGCGCTGGCCGTGGTCGCGGGCGGCGTCGGCGGCCTGCTGGCGATGCGCAGCCAGAGCAAGGGCAAGGGCAAGGCGGCGACCCCCGACGCCGCCCTGGTCGGCGGCGCCAGCCCGTCACCCAGCAAGCGCCCGGGTCGCCCCACCGGTCGGGTCGCCCCACACCCGGTCGCGCTCAGCCGCAAGGTGGCCACCGACGTCACGCTGGAGACCCCGGCGCCCCTGCGCGTCATCGCGGGGATCAAGGTGGATCCCGCCGCGCTGGCCGCCGACCTCGCGCACACCCAGCAGCAGCTCGGCAAGTACCTGGCCGAGCTGTCGCGCCCCGAGACCCTGCGCGCGGTGCCGCTGACGCTGGCCCTGGTGCCCACGCGCACGCTGTCGCAGCAGGCGCTGTTCCCCGACTTCGACATCGACCCCTCGCGCACCTACGAGAGCCGCTACATCCCCGAGTCGGCCACCCTGTTCGTGGCCGAGGACGCCAACCTCGACGACGAGCTGGCCTATGGTTTCGCCCTGCACCTGTGCTACCAGTCCTGGCCCACCGAGCTGCGCGCCATCAAGGAGTGCGCCGGGCTGGCCCAGGGCTACAGCGAGCAGGCCACGAAACACTGAGGTCAGAACCATGAACCGGACCGAGCCAGGCGACGGCGAGGAGCCTGCTGCGCTAGGAGCGACGAGGGAGCGTGCCGGTGGCACGTGACCGAGGAGCGACACCGCGAAGCAGGCCCGCAGCAAGCCTGGCGACGGGAGGTTCGTGGTTCTGACCTCCAGTCGCTGCCTGAATCAGGCCCAAAAACCGGCCCAATCTCGCCCGAAAAACGTTATCCACAGTTTTATCACCGGTTCGCACACCGGCCCTCGCTGGCGCACGCGGTGACACCACCCTGATTCACCCCCCTCCTGACGAATGTCCTTCAGCACCCCGCGAACGCGCTGAAATGCAACTGGATTGCCTTTGACGCAGCGGCGTCAACCCACACACAACCTGCATGTAAGCGAACTTCAGCGCTGGAATTCGGCACCTGTGGATAACCTGTGGGTGGGCGCCAAGAACAGGCTGTTCTGGGCACGAGAACCAGCGCTGCCCAAAGAGCGTGCAGCCGACCCGACCGAGGCCCGTTCCCGGCATTCCTTGACTTGCCCGAAACCCTGGCGCCTATAATCCCGCCGAACCAGTCCCGCTCACAGGAGCGAACGGCATGACCCGTCTGCACATCGGGGTAGGGGTCGCGGCCCTGATCCTGGCTCTCACCGGCGCAGTGTATTTCACGGTCCCCTCCAGTCTCGAGGCCAAGGCGCGAGCCCAGGTCAAGGACCGGACCGCGCGCGCCGCGGCCCTGGTCCAGCGCAACGCCACGCTGGACGCCATCTTCACCACCAAGCAGGCGGAACGTATGGCGACCACCCACGAGGACGAGCTCGTGGTCGCCCTGCTGGTGCCCAAGAACAGCGTGGACGAGCGCTACACCCTGTCGGAGGCGGTGTTCGCCAAGATCAAGGGCGAGCGCGAGCCCGGGGTGCCCGAGCCCGACGTGCTGGCGGTGTTCGACGCCAACGGCGAGATCGCGCTGCGCCAGGGCGAGCGCCAGCCCATCACCGACGAGTGGGCCAAAGGTCACAAGCTGGTGGCCGAGGTGCTGGGCTCGTCCAAGGTCGCTGGCTCCAAGGACATCTGGCGCTATCGCAACCAGGACTACATGAAGGTCGGCGTGGCGCCGCTGTTCCAGGGCGAGAAGCCGGTCGGCGCGCTGCTGGTCGGCTATGTCATCGACAACAAGGGCGCCATCGCCGAGGCCTCGGAGCTCGACGCCCAGGTGGCCTACTTCATCGAGGACCGCGTCCGGGTGTCGTCGCTGCAGAACGTCGACAAGGCGACCCACGACAAGCTGACCGAGAAGCTGAAGAGCGCCGGGCTGATGGCCAAGGCGCTGGCCTCGGGGCGCGCCGATCAGGTGGTGTCGATCTCGCTCGGCGGCCAGACCTACTACGCGACCACGGTGGCCATCCGCAACTTCGAGGAGAAGACCAGCGGCGCCGTGGTGCTGGTGTCGCAGGACGCCGCCATCAAGCCCTACGGCAAGGTCCGCCTGGCCATCGCGCTGCTCGGCCTGGGCGCGCTGGTGATCGCGCTCCTGGCCATCTTCCTGACCGCGCGCTCGGTGCTCGGCCAGTCCGAGGAGATCGAGCTCGGCGTCACCGAGATCATCAATGGCAACATCGACTACGTGTTCAAGCCGGTGGGCGCCGACTTCGACGGCCTGGCCAACGCGCTGAACGTGATGATGTCGCGCCTGACCGGGCGGCCGGAGCCGGGCGAGGAGGACGAGGAGGGCGGGGGAGAGATGCGCCCCTCGGTGCTGCTCGGCGAGATGGAGGCCACCACGCAGCAGGCCACCACCGATCCCGAGACCCTGGCGCTGGCTCAGGAGTCGGAGCCGACCTACTACGCGCGCCTGTTCGACGAGTTCAGCAAGGCCAAGAAGGCCAGCGGCGACTCCGGCGGCGTCAGCTTCGAGGCCTTCGTGGCCAAGCTGCGCGTCAACGAGCTGTCGCTGATCAAGAAGTACAACTGCCGCCAGGTGCGCTTCCGCGTGGTCGCCGCCGGCGGGCAGGTCACGCTCAAGCCCGTCCCGATTTTCTGATACACCACCAGCATGGTCGAGATTGGCCTCACGCGTGCGCTGGCTGACGAGCGCGCGCGCCTCGCTGGGCGTCGTCTCGGCCTGATCGTCAACCCGACCTCGGTGGGCAGCGAGTTCGCGCACACCGCGGATCTGCTGGTCGCGGCCGGCCTCGACGTGCGCGCCCTGCTGGGGCCGGAGCACGGCGTGCGCGGCGACGTGCAGTACATGGCCGGGGTCGCCGACGCGCGTGACGCCCGCACCGGGCTGCCGGTGTACAGCCTGTATGGCGACACCGAGGCGTCGCTGACGCCGACCCCGGCGATGCTGGCCGACCTCGACGCGCTGGTGTTCGACATCCAGGATGTCGGGGCGCGCTACTACACCTATGTGTGGACGCTGCTCCTGGCCATGAAGGCGGCGGCGCGCGCGGGGCTCGAGGTCATCGTGCTGGATCGACCGAACCCGATCGGGGGCCTGGCGGCCGACGTCGAGGGCGCGGGGATCGATCCCGGCTTCGAGTCGTTCGTGGGGCTGCACTCGGTGGCGACGCGGCACGGGCTGACCGCGGGCGAGATCGCGCGGCTGTGCGACGCCGAGCTGGGCCTGGGCTGCAAGCTGACCGTGCTGGCGATGCGCGGCTGGCGGCGCGGCGACCACTGGGCGGCCACTGGCCTGCCCTGGGTCATCCCGTCGCCCAACATGCCGTCGCCGACCACCGCGCTGGTGTACCCCGGCATGTGCCTGCTCGAGGGCACCACGCTGTCGGAGGGGCGCGGCACCACGCTGCCGTTCGAGCTCTTCGGCGCGCCCTGGCTGGAGCCCGAGCTGCTGGCCGCGCGCCTGGGCGGGCTCGGCCTGCCCGGGGTGCGCTTCCGGCCGTGCTCGTTCCGGCCGACCTGGAACAAGCACGCCGGCGAGCTGTGCGGCGGCGTCCAGCTGCACGTGCACGACGCGGCGACGTTCCGGCCGGTGCGCACCGGGATCGCCGCGCTGTGGGCCGCCGCCAGCCTGAGCCGCGAGCGCGGCCGCGGCGAGTTCTCGTGGCACACCGACGCCTACGAGTTCGTGCGCGATCGCATGGCCATCGACCTGCTCGCGGGCAGCAGCGCGCTGCGCGAGGGGCTCGACGCCGGGGCCTCGTTCGCCGCGCTGTGCGCTCCGCTGCCCGCGGCCGAGGCGGCCTTCCGTGCTGCCCGCGCGCCGCATCTGCTGTATCCCGAGGCGGCGCCGTGACCACGGCGCTGTTCGGCGGCAGCTTCAACCCGCCGCACGCTGCGCACCAGATGGTGTGTCTGTACGTGCTGGAGACCCACGCCGTCGATCGCATCCTGATGGTGCCGGTGTACCGCCACGCCTTCGACAAGCAGCTGGTGGACTTCGAGCATCGCTTCGAGATGTGTCGCCTGGCCGCGGCGGCGTTCGCGCCCGGCCGCGTCGAGGTCTCGCGCGTCGAGCAGGAGCTGGGCGGCGAGTCGCGCACCCTGCTGACGCTGGAGCGCCTGACTGAGACCTTGCCAGGCGAGGCCTTCCGCCTGGTGGTCGGCGCCGACATCCTGGGCGAGGCGCACAAGTGGTACCGCTGGGACGAGGTCACGCGGCGCGCCCCGCCCATCGTGATCGGACGCCGCGGCCACCCCGCGGTGCCCGGCGCCGAGCTCGAGCTGCCCGAGATCAGCTCGACCGAGATTCGCGCCCGCCTGGGGCGCGGTGACGACGTGGCGCAGCTCGTCCCGCGCTCGGTCATCGACTACATCCGTGCCCACGAGCTGTACACATCGAGCGCGACGCCACCGGCGCCGCCGAGCAGAGGAGCCCCGTGACCACGCCCACCCCCAACGTCTTCCTGTTCGGCGCCGGCACCGTCGCCAGCGCCCTGGCCAGCGCGCTGCGCCACGCCGGCGTCCCCGTGCTGGGGCTGTGGGCCCGCCGCCCCGAGGCCGTGCGCACCGCCGCCGCGCTGTCGGGGGTGGCCGGCTACTCGGGGCCGCTGCCCGATCTGATGAGCGAGGCCGACGCCCTGATCATCGCGGTGCGCGACGAGGCGATCTCCGAGGTGGCAGGCGTGCTGGCGGCTTCTCCGCACCTGTCGCCCCGCGCGGTGGCGCTGCACTGTTCGGGCGGCACGCCGTCGGCGCAGGCGCTGGCGCCGCTCGCCGGGCGGGTGCGCGGCCTGGGCACGCTGCACCCGCTGCGCGCCTTCACCGACGCGCGCCGGGCCGCCATCAAGCTGCCCGAGACCACCTTCGCGGTCGAGGGCGATCCCGCCGCGGTCGACGTGGCGACCCAGCTGGTGGATGCCATCGGCTCGCGCCCGCTGCGCCTGACCGCCGACGACCTGCCGGCCTACCACGCCGCCGCGGTGCTGGCCTCCAACGCCCTGGTGGCGCTGCTGGCCGACGCCAGCGCGGTGCTGGGCGGCCTGGGCCTGCCGCGCGAGAGCGCGCTGGCCGCGCTGCTGCCGCTGGCCATGGGCACGCTCGACAACCTGGGCGCGGTCGGCCTGCCCAAGGCGCTGACCGGCCCCATCATGCGCGGCGACGCCGCCGTGGTGGCGCGCAACCTGGCCGCGCTGACCGACCCCGCCATCGCCAACACCTACCGGGTGCTGGCCCAGCGCACCATCGTCCTGGCCCGCGAGCGCGGCACCCCCGAGGCCGACCTGGCCCGGGTGGCGGAGGCGCTGGGCAAGGGATGAATCCCTTGCTAGGCTAGTCCGTCCATCGCGCTTCGTTGCTACCCAGGGGAGTTGACCATGTCGAAGACCGCCCGTTCGATCGCCCTCTCGCTGTCCGTGGCCCTGGCCACCGTCGCCCTGGTCGAGACCGCCGCCCACGCCAAGGGCAAGGGCGCGCTCTTCATCAGCGGCAAGAGCTTCCCCACCAAGGCCTCCAGCGAGAACGCGCTGCGCGCCGCGGCCAAGAAGGCCTCGCAGAAGAACATCGCGCCGACCGATCCCGAGGCCACCAAGGAGTGGGCCTACAACTTCAACATCATGGCCTTCTTCGGGCGCGCGCTGGATGACTCGCAGATCACCATCAAGGTCTACGACATCACCGACAACACGCTGCGCCTGATCTCCACCTTCGAGCAGTACCTGCGCGGCCGCGGCCAGCAGAGCTACATCTCGACCGTCAGCCTCAAGCACCCCGACCAGGACATCCGCCCCAACCGCAAGTACCTCCTGAAGATGTCGTCGAAGTCGGGCCCCATCGCCGAGGCGACGTTCACGGCGGGCGGCAAGGTCCCGAAGGTGACGGGGAACGTCGTGTTCGAAGAGGGCGAAGGCAACTAGAAGAACCCGGACAAACAGGCCACAGGGCACAGGGCACAGGCCACAGGCGATGAGCAATGGCCTGAGCTGATCCGCCTCCCGCTCGCGCCGCCGCGCATTCCAGGCGCTGACCGTCCCCCCTTCCGCAGCTCGCCGCCCCGCACCCCATTGCCTGTTGCTCATGGCCTGTAACCTGTGCCCTGTGGCCTGTGTGTCCGGGTTCTCCCCTGGTCCTTGACCCCGCGCGCGCTTCGCGCTACGTGTCGGCGCGGAGGAACGGCCAGATCATGAAGAAATCAGGGAGTGTGCTGGTGTTCGGGCTGGCGCTCGCGATGCCCTTCGCACAGGCGATGGCGCAGGGGGCGGGCAAGGCGGGAGCGGGTGGTGCCAAGGGCAAGGGCAAGGCGCCCGCGGCAGCGGCAGCGCCGGCCAAGCCCAAGCTGGGCGTCGCGCTGACCGCCGCGCAGCTGGAGGCGTTCCGCGCCGATCTGGCCTCGCGTGAGCTCGACAAGGCGACCGCCGCGGCGGATGCGCTGGGCAAGGCCTCGGGCACCGCGTCGTCGGCGGCCGTGGTCAACATCCTGCTCGATCAGCTGGCGCTGGGGACCTCGCCCAAGCTGTCGATGGCCATCCTCGACGCGCTGTCGTTCCACAAGAGCGCCGCCGCCCTGGAGGCGCTGTCGCACTACGCCCGCAACCGCAACGACGAGCTGCGCGTCAAGGCGCTGTACGCCATCGCGGCGACGCCCGACAAGGCCGCGGTGCCGCTGCTGATGCGCGCGCTGCACGACAGCGCCGGCTCGGTGCGCGCGGTGGCCGCCAACGCGCTGGCGCAGCGCAAGGAGATGGGCGCCGCCGAGACCCTGATGGCGCTGCTCAAGCGCGGCGACGACTCCGCCGCCAGCGCGCTGGGCAAGCTGGCGACGCCGGATCTCGCCGCCAAGCTGGGTGACCTCATCGGCGACGTGCGTGACGACCTGCTGTCGACCGCGCTGGGCGGCCTGCTCATGCGCGACGACCTCAAGGACGAGGTCAAGCTCGAGGTCGTGCGTGCGCTGGGCAAGATCCCCGGAGAGATGTCGCTGGCCGCGCTGGCCGAGTACATCGCCGAGCCGGCCGGCAAGGTGAAGCCCCCGTCGCGTGTCGAGGCCGAGAAGATCCTGGGAGAGCGCCAGTGAAGACCACTCCGATGATGAAGACCCTGGCCGCCATGGGCGGTGTGGCGCTGCTGGCCAGCTGCGGCGGCTCGGGCGCGTTCTCCGGTGATCGCAGCGACAACGACGTCGCCATGGTGCGCGCCTGCGTGCACCGGCAGGGGCCGGCGCGGCCGCTCGCGGTGGCCAACAGCACCGGCAAGCCGATGGGCTTCCTGGTGTCGACGCCGCAGCCCAAGCGCCGCCTGATCGCGTTCGATCTCGGCAGCAAGCAGAAGGTCTGGGACGTCGAGGCCGACATCAGCTCGCGCGTCGTGGTCGGCAAGGGCCAGGTCTTCGCGCGTGAGGGCAACGCCCTGGTCGCGCGCGACGTCAGCAGCGGCAAGAAGCTGTGGAGCGCCGGCCTCAAGGGCAAGCTGCTCGGCATCGCCGCCGATCGTGACGGCGTGTTCTACGCGGCCGAGACCTCGGGCGGCAACTCCGTCCTGGTCGGGCTGTCGGCGTCGTCGGGCAGCGAGTGGTGGTCGAACGCCGCCAAGGGCAAGGTCGGGGCTCCCGCCGCGCGCTCGGGCGAGGTCTTCGTGCCCTACCTGTCGCAGTACCTGACCGTGCTCGACGCGCGCAGCGGCAAGGAGGAGGCCCGCATCCGCCAGAAGGACGAGGCCATCACCTTCGTGCGCGCCACCGAGCAGGGCGTCTTCTACGGCTCGAGCCGCGTCTTCATGTTCAACGAGAAGTCGTGCACCGGCACCGCCAAGGGCGCCACCAACACCCAGGTCGCGCTGCCCAAGGACTTCAAGGACACCAGCTACCAGCCCAACGCCTACTCCACCGTCAGCGCCGACTACACCGCGCTGGATCGCAACCGGCTGATCTGGCAGGGCGCGGTCAACGACGACGGCGTCAGCTTCGCGGGCGGGATCGCGGTGGTGCAGTTCTACCGCTTCTTCTTCGCGCTCGACGCCGCCACCGGCAAGCTGAGCTGGGCGCACACCCACCCGCGCGTCGATGTGGTCGGCGCCGAGTCGACCGGCACCGCGCTGGCCTACGTCTCCTCCGAGGGCGAGCTGCGCGGCCTCGACGGCAAGACCGGCGGCGTCAGCGTGCTGGGCAAGGTCGACGCCCGCATCAGCGGCGGTACCTTCGACATCGGCGCCTGGAGCGCCCCCGAGGGCGACCCCGTCAAGGGGCTGGCCTCCGAGCTGGCCAAGATCGTGTGGGATCCGGATCGTCGCTACGACGACATCAAGCTGTTCGCGGTCGAGGCGCTGGCCACGCTGGACGGGCCCGAGGTCGCCGAGGAGCTGCTGCACATCGTGGTCCGCGAGGGCATCAAGCCGGAGGTCTACAAGAAGGCCGGCGACGCCCTGGTGGCGCGCAAGGACGCCGGGGCGGTGCCCGCGCTGCTCAAGCAGCTCGAGGTCCACACCGACTATGTGACCGGGGCCAAGGCCTTCGGCGTCGACGTCATCGCCCGTGCGCTGGGCGAGGCGGGCGCGGCGGCCGGTGGCGCCGGGGCGGTGCCCGCGCTGGTGGCGCACCTCGAGGATCCCGCCACCCCGCTGGAGACCCTGGCCGAGATCGCCGGCGCGCTGGGCAAGCTGGGCGCCCCCGCGGCGGCGGCGCCGCTGGCGCAGTTCATCCTGACCTACCGCTCCGACCCCATGTTCGCGGTCGATCCGGGCGCGCTGGCGCGGGCGGTCGAGTCGCTGGCGCTGCTGGGTGGCCCGCGTGACATCGAGCTGCTGCGCTTCGTCGCCGATGACGAGCGCACCCAGGACAAGGTGCGCGAGTATGTGCGCCGGGTGCTGGAGCAGCGCGATGCCGGCAAGGCCGAGGCGCCCAAGGCTGCGGATTCCGCAGCTGGCGGCAAGGGGTAGGGGATCTTCGTAGTAGCTTTCGCGCGCTTCCCGGGGAAAATGAAGAGTCCGTGTCCGGGGGCCGCAAGATCCGAGTGCTCGTCTGTCGCGGTCCCACCTGCGGGGATCTGCGCGACTCGGCGAAGATCCACGCCGAGCTCACGCGGCACGTCGCCGGGCGCGGCCTGGGCGACGACGTGATCCTCGACTGGCAGAGCTGTTTCGGCCAGTGCCAGAAGGGCCCCAACGTGCTGTATCGCGAGGCCAAGGGGCGCGAGGACAAGCTGCACCTGGCGATGGCCGCCCTGGTCGGCAGCGTCAAGTCGGCGATGCACCACGCCATGACGCCAGAACGTGCCACCGGGCTGCTGGACCGCCACCTGGTAAGCTGGGGCATCCGCGCCGCGGCGACCCCGCCCGCGCCGGCGCCAGGTCACCCAAGCAGCGCGCCGCTCGTACAGTCGAATGAGAACCATGATAAGAAAAGAGGCCCCAGCGAGGGCTGACCACCGTCACGAGAGAGGCGATCGAGCGATGACAGGCATGCAGCGAACGGGTCGTGCGGTGGCGGTGCTGGTGACGATTGTGCTGGGCGTGGGCTGCGGGAAGAAGGGCGGCGACGACGGCAAGCGGATCCAGGAGCTGGCGTCCAAGCTGGACGAGTGCACCATCGACCTCAGCAAGCAGAAGACGCTGGTCGATAGCTGCCAGAAGACGCTGGCCGACCAGCAGGGCGCGGTCGATACCTCGACCGTGACCGTGAAGGTGGTCGGCGACGTGCTGACCCTGGAGGCGCGCAAGACCGGCAGCGGCGGCCATGTCACCCCGGCCGACATCACCAGCGCCGAGGCGCAGCAGGTCTATGCCGCCGCCATCAAGGTCATCCGCGACAACCGCGGCGCCATCCAGTCCTGCTACGACCGCGCCCTCAAGCAGGACAACTCGCTGGTCAACCAGACCCTGAAGGCCAATCTGGACTTCACGGTGTCGCCCAAGGGCGAGATCTCGAACGCCACGGTGTCGCCCAAGATCGGCAAGTCCTTCAACGATTGCGTCACCGGCAACATGAAGGGCTGGCGCTTCGTCGGGCTGCCCTCGAAGTCGATGCGGGTGTCGGCACCGATCACGCTGACCTCGCAGGACAAGTAGCCCCGTCCGCTCGCACGAATAAGCAATGATCGCAATGATCTGCGATCCAGTTTAGGATCGTTCCGCGATGTCCGAGGACAACCCTCGCAAGCTCAAGAAGCTCGTCAAAGAGCTGGAGCGTGCGGCGAAGGACGATCCGGGGAACCTCGTCAGCAAGGTCAAGCTGGCGGCGGCGTACCGTGATCTCGGACAGAAGACCGACGCCATCAAGCTGTATCGCGAGGTCGCCCACGCCTACGAGGCCCAGGGGCGGCGCGCGCAGGCGGTCGCGGTGTGCCGGGGGATCCTGGAGATCGATCCCGGCGAGGGCGAGACCCGCGTGCTGCTGTCGCGCCTCGAGAGCGAGGCCGCCGCCGAGCCCGCGGGCAGTGGGCTGCCGCTGCCGCTCTTGCCGGGGACCATGCAGGGCGCGGTGCCGGCGATGCCGCCGCGTCCCGCCTGGCTGCCCAAGACCTCGCGCGGCTTCGCGAGCCCCACGGTGCCGCCGCCGCTGCTGACCCCGACGCCGGGGCCGACGCCGCTGCCGGCGCCGTTCCCGCTGGGCGAAGATGATCCGTCGACCTCGGCCGGCAGCCTGTGGCGCATGCCGTCGGAGCCGCTGATCCTGCGCGGGCCGCCGCCGCCGGTGCAGTCGGGCGAGCCGACCTTCTCGGGGCCGCAGCTGCCGGCGCCGCCTTCACAGCGGCTGGAGAGTGTGATCGAGCAGCCCACCGAGCTGCGCGCGGCCAGCGGGCCGCAGCGTGTGCAGGCGCCGCCGCAGGGCGCCGTCGAGCGCATGCCGCCAGGGCAGGAGGAGGAGGACGCGCCGACCTTCATGCAGGAGGTCACGCCGCTGCGTCCCGCGGGCGGCGCGCTGGAGTCGCGGCGCTCGCCGCTGAGCGGGCCGTCGTCGCTGCCGCCGTCGTCGCTGCCGCTGAGCGCGCCGCCGTCGCTGCCGCCGTCGTCGCTGCCGCCGCTGGGCGAACGGCTGCCGCTGAGCGCGCCGCCGCTGAACGTGGCGCCGGCGCAGCTACACAGCCCGCCGCCGTCGGTGACGCAGCCGATGGCGGTGCCGACGCCGCTGCCGCCGCCGCCGCTCAGGCTGAGCGCCCAGCAGGCGAGCAGCCCGCCGCCGTCGGTGACGCAGCCGATGGTGGTGCCGACGCCGCTGCCGCCGCCGCCGCTGCCGGCGCTGTCGTCGCCCGCGCTGCCGCTGCCGTCGCCGCCGATGTTGCCGGCGCTGCCGACGCCGTCGCTGTCGTCGCCCGCGCTGCCGTTGCCGTCACCGCCGTCGCTGGGCGGGCGCGACGACATGGATCTGATGGAGACCCACAAGGTCGACCGGCTGGAGGCGGCGGATCTGTTCGCGCCGCGGCAGAACTGGAGCGAGGACACCAGCCCGCGCAGCCTGCAGACCATGACCGCCGAGGTGGTCAGCGTGGCCGACGCTGACGGCGACGGCGAGCACACCTCGCCGGGCCAGCAGGCGCCGCACCACGAGGCCGAGTCCGAGGCCGAGTACACCCCGGCGCGGCGCGAGCGGCGCACCCGGCGCATGGGGTCAGTGGCGCCGCCGCCCGATCCCGACCTGCCCGCGCTGGCGCCGACGCCGCGGCCGCCGCTGGGTGAGCGGCTGCCGCCGGCGCGTCCCGAGCCCGCCCTGCCGGCAGCACCGCCGCGCACGCCGGCCACTGGTGCGCGCGCGCTGGCCAGCGACCCGCGCGGGGCCGCGCCGCGCCCCAGCGAGCCGCGCCCGGCGGAGACCCGCTCCACCGGCTCGCACCCGGTGGAGTCGCGCGGCCAGGAGTCGCGGCCGACCGGCGCGCGTCCCGCCGAGCCGCGCCCGCAGGAGCCGCGGGCCACCGGCGCGCGTCCCGCCGAGCCGCGCCCGCAGGAGCCG
>JBGASF010000135.1:0-21722 GCA_044229835.1 Polyangia bacterium
GAGCGCGCGCTGCCCATCGACGAGCGCCTCGGCCTGGTCGAGCAGTCGGCCAAGATCCTCAACAACCTGGGCATCGCCTGCTTCTTCCAGGGCCAGTGGGCGCGCGCCCGCGAGAGCTGGGAGCGCTTCCGCGATCTGTGCGAGCGCGTCGGCGAGGCCACCGAGCTGGTCAACGCGCTCAACAACCTGGGCCAGCTGTACAAGGACCAGGGCGACTTCGCCCTCGCCCTGAGCACCCTCGATCGCGGCGCCCGCCTGGCCGAGCGCGTCGGCCACGCCCACCTCAGCGCCACCATCCTGGGCAACCGCGGCGAGGTGCTGGCGCGCCAGGGCGACCACGAGGGCGCGCGCGCCTGCTACGAGCGCTGTGCCCGCCTGTTCGCCGACCTCGGCGCCCGCGAGGACGCCCTGGAGAACACGCGCCGCCTGTGCGAGCTCGAGCTGGCCGCCGGGCGCGCCGAGCTGGCGCTGGATCGCGCCCTCGACGCCGCGCGCGACGCCAAGCAGCAGGGCGCCAAGCTGGAGGAGGCCGCGCTGCACCGGGTCGCCGCCGCCTGCCTGCGCATGTGCGGCGATCTCGACAGCGCCGCCTGGTTCCTGCAGCGCGGCCGCGAGCTGGCCAGCGAGCTCGGCGCCAAGTACGAGTCGGCGCGCATCGATCTCGAGGCCGCCGAGCTGTCGATCGCGAAGTCCGAGATCCAGGACGCCGAGGCCCACGCCACCCGCGCCGCGCAGGGCTTCGCCGCGCTGGGCGCGCGCTGGGATCTTGCCCGCGCGCGCGAGCGCCGGCGCTGGCTCACCGATCCCGCGGGCGGCGCCGGCGGCGCCAGCCCCGACGAGCGCGGCCGCGCGGCCCTGGGCGGCGCCGGCTTCGAGGTCGTGCTCGACATCGCGCGCGCCGCCGGCCGCATCGAGCTCGACCGCCTGCTCGAGATCGTGCTGGAGAAGATCCTGGAGGCGACCCGCTTCGACCGCGGCTTCATCCTGCTGCTCGACGAGCGCGGCCGCCCCACCGAGCGCAAGCGCCGCGTGCGCGCCGGCGAGGCCGACAGCTTCCAGCCCGAGGAGGCGCAGTTCTCCGCCAGCGTGGTCAAGCGCGTGGCCGAGACCGGCGAGCCCCTGGCGGTCACCGACATCGACGCCGACGTCGGCCTGCGCGCGCAGCGCTCGGTCATCGCGCTGGGCCTGCGCTCGGTGCTGTGCGCGCCCATGCGTCGCCACGGCCGCGTCATCGGCATCGTGTATGTCGACTCGCGCAAGCTGGCCGACGTCGACGACGAGCGCCAGTCGCGCGTCGGCCTGGCCCTGCTGGAGGCGCTCGCCGCCCAGGCCGCCATCGCGGTCGAGAACGCCCGCCTGATCGCCGAGGAGCAGCGCAAGACCGAGCTGATGGCCGTGCTGGCGCACGAGATTCGCAACCCGCTGTCGTCGATCGGCCTCAACACCGAGCTGCTCGAGGAGGAGCGCGCCAGCCTGCCGCCCGACATCATCGACATGATCGAGCGCATCCACCGCGACGGCGAGCGCCTGCGCCGCCTGGTCGACAACGTGCTCGAGATGGCGCGCGTCGAGGCCGGCAAGGTCGAGTGGTCGATGGCCCCGGTCGACCTCGGCAAGGTCGCGCGTGATCTGGCGGCCTCGTTCGCGCCCCAGGCCGAAAAGCGCGAGGTGCGCCTGGTCACCGAGATCGCCCCCGTGATGGCCCCGGCGCTGGGCTCCAGCGACCGGATCTACCAGGTCCTGACCAACCTCTTGGCCAACGCCCTCAAGTTCACCCCGGCCGGCGGCACCATCACGCTGCGCGTGCGCGAGGAGGCCCTGGCCGTGGTCGACGAGTCCGGCGGGCCCGGCGCGGTCGCCGGCGACGACCTGGCCGCCTGGGTCCCGCTGGCGCCCGGGGCTGGCGACGCCCGCATGGTGCTGCGGGTGGACGTCGCCGACACCGGCCCCGGCATCCCCGCCGAGCGCCGCGACCGCCTGTTCGAGAAGTTCGCCCAGGGCGAGTCGGGCAAGCGCAAGGCGCTCGGCCTCGGGCTGGGCCTGTTCATCTCGCGCGAGATCATCCGCCGCCACGGCGGGACCATCTGGGTCGAGTCCGAGCTCGGCCAGGGCAGCACCTTCAGCTTCCGCCTGCCACGCGCCGCCGCGCCGCGCTGAGGGCGCTGACGGGCGGGGAAACGAAAGGCCTCGGGCTACGGGCCTCGGGGGACGCTCACCGGCGGTCGAGGGGGAGTTCGACCGCGCTGGCTCGTCCAGCCGCCGAGGCCCGAGGCCCGAGGCGCAAACTCACTAGGGGGGCAGCAGCGAGAAGCCGCTCCCGAGGCCGACCGCGCTGGCCGGGCTGGTCACCAGGGTCACGCCGGCGGCGCTCAGCACCTCGGGCAGCTCGAGCACCGGGCGCGCCTCGTCGGACAGGCCGAAGGGCACGTACGACGACACCAGGGTCTGCAGCCCGACGAACTCGATCGGCCGCAGCACCGGGAACAGGCGCGGGTCGAACAGCGGCGACGGCCCGACGCCCATGGCGTTGGCCCACATCAGGTCGGTGGCGCGGATGAAGTCGTCGCGCTTGTCGTCGTTGTTGCCGCCGCCGGGGCCGCCCGGGAACCAGTCGGGCGAGTTGTACAGGTCCGGGATCAGCGGGCTGGCGCCGACGCCCAGCACCGCGTGCAGATCGGCCAGCGGGTCGGCGTCGTTGCCGCTGACATAGGTCGCCAGCAGGAACGCCAGCCGGTCGTTCAGCGTGGTGGACAGCGCGACCGGGAACGACGTGCTGGTGAAGCGCAGCGGTGACGGCCCGACGCCGAGCTGGCTGGTGATGGCGCGGCGCGCGAAGGTGTCGGGGAACACCGAGGCATACCAGGCCTCGTCGGCGGCCACCGTCATCGGCACGGTGGCCAGGCTCCAGCTCCAGTTGAGCAGGTTCAGGGTCTGGCGGTAGGTCGGATCGTTGCCCACCGCCGACGGGGCGTACGACACCAGCAGCGGCGACGGGCCGACGCCCTGGCCCTGCGCCATCAGGTGGCGCCCGAACTGCGACAGCAGATCCAGCGAGCCGGCGCCGATGCGGATGATGCCGCGCGGACGGTCGACCGTCTCGCCGTAGCGCGAGCCGCGCTTGGTGGCGATGGCGTCGACCTGGAACGCCGTGATGTGCGTGGTCGCCGGCAGCGCCACCGTGAAGCGGACGATGCCGTCGTTGTTGGTCTCGCCCTCGACCGCCGAGATCCCGCCGCCCGCGAACGACCCCGAGACGCGCACCTTGGCGGCCGGGCGCTGGTTCTTGTCGAGCACCTCGACGGTGGCGCGCGCCTTCAGCCCGCCAGGGCCGTCGTGCAGGGTGACCGCGACGTTGGCGAAGAAGATGGGCCGCTGCCGGCGCGAGAAGCGCTCCCACAGGTTGCCCAGCAGCGCGTGCGAGGCCTCGACGAAGCCGCGCCCGAGCTGGTCGTCGAGCGGGCCGCTGCCGCGCAGCTCGGCGGTCTCGCCCAGCAGCGCGCGCAGGTCGTAGGGCTTGAGGCGGGGGTTGTCGTCCAGCATCAGGGCGGCCAGGCCCGAGACCTCGGCGGCGGCCTGCGAGGTGCCCGCGGCCGACCAGTAGCGGAAGCGGTCAAAGTGGCCGGGTTCGAAGGTCTGGCCCAGGATGGCCTCGGGCTGGCCGTCACCGTCGAGGTCCTCGTCGACCATGCCGCCGGGGGCCAGCACGTCGATGCGCGCGCCCAGGTTGGAGTAGTCGGCCGGCTCCAGGTGGCGATCGGCGTTCGACCACCAGCGCTTCTCGAGATCGCGCGCGCTGCGCAGCTTGGAGGCGCCGACCGCGATGACCTCGCGGAAGGCCGCCGGGTAGGTCACCACGTCGCCGCCATGGTTGCCGGCGGCGGCCACCATCACGACGCCATGCGCGGCGGCGTAATCGACGGCCTGGTTGAGCACGCGGCCCGGGATGTAGCCGGGCGGGAAGGCCAGGCTCATGTTGATGACCTTGGCGCCGTGCTGGGTGGCGTAGACGATGCCCTCGGCCAGGGTCAGCTCGCTGCCGCGGTTCTGGTCGTCGAGCACCTTGACCGCCATCAGGCGCACCCGCGGCGCCACCGCGCGGAAGGCGCGCGCGGCCGCGATCACGCTGGCGACGTGGGTGCCGTGCTGGTGGTCGTCGTTGGGATGGTCGTCGCGGTTGACGAAGTCATAGCCGGGCACGAAGGTGACGCCGGCCAGCACGGGCGCGCGGCGGTAGACGTCGTAGTCCTCGTAGGCGACGCCGGTGTCGAGCACCGCGACGGTGACGCTGGGCGCGGTGTTCAGGAAGGCCCAGCCCAGCGGCGGCAGGCCCATCGCGGGCAGGTTCCACTGCCGGCGCAGCAGCGCGGGATCGAGCAGCGGCGACGGACCGACGCCGGCGCCACCGCAGGCGGCGTTCTCCTGCACCGAGGTGATCAGCCGGTCGGCGGTCAGCGCGGTCGCGGCGGCGCGCGCCGAGGTCTCGTCGGGGAAGCTGACCAGCGCAACGTCGAGGGCGTTGGAGCGCTGCACCAGGTAGCCGCCATGGCGCCCGACCGCGGCCTGCAGCTTGGCGGTCGAGGTCGACTTCGAGAAGCCGACCAGCAGGGTGCGCGGTCCCGAGGTGGCCACATCGCGCGGCACACGCGTGGTCTCGGACTCCGAACAAGCGCCCCCAGCCAGAGCCAGGAGTGCGATCAGGCCCAATCCCACACGAGCAACGCCGCGAGAACACACCTTCGCCATCGGGTGCCTCACCAGAGCAATCAGCAGGCCATCGCCATCGTATCAGTGTTTTCAGCGGTTTGCGCCGGTCTGACCGGCGCAAGTGGCTGTTTTCGGGACGATAAGCGGGGTGAAAACACCACGCGCGGGGTCACATCCGTAACGGTGTCAGCAGTTGAGAGCGGTTGCGCAAGCCGTCGCAACCAGCCTCACAATTGATGCAACTGGAGATGCGCGGTGTTTTCGCCGCGAGGCAATGGTGAGACTGCCCCGCTCGCGCGCTAAGGCGTCGAAAGGCCGCGGCGGCGAAACCGCCCCGGTGAGCAGCCGACCTCGCGCCTGAAGGCGTTGATGAAGTTCGACAGGTCGCCGAAGCCGACGTCATAGGCGATGTCAGTGACCGGCAACGCGGTGTCGCGCAGCAGCGCGATGGCGTGGCGCAGCCGGGTCTGCACCAGGAAGCGATACGGCGTGACCCCGGTCTGGCGCTTGAACAGGCGCACGAAGTGGAACGGGCTGAGGCCAACCGTGGCGGCCAGATCGGCGAGCGACAGCTCGTCGGCGGCGCCGTCCTCGATGTGCGTCATGGCGGCGCAGATCTGGTCGCGGGTGCGGGCGTCGTCGCGCACCGTGGTGGCGCCGTCGCTGCGCGCGCTGCCGCTGCCGGCGTGGCCGAGGACCTGACGCGCCAGCGCCAGCGCGAGCTGCTCGAGGCCCATCGAGGTGGCGAGGGTCCTGGCGTTGCGCACGCGCTGCTCGGCCAGGTGGCTGAAGGCGTCGACGCGCGGCAGCGGCGGCAGCACGTTGCGCGCGAACGGCTGGCGCTCGGCGCCGCGGCGCAGCTGCCCGGCCAGCTCCTCGACCGCGCGCGGCGCGAACTGGAAGATCAGGCAGCGGTCGCCGACCCCGTGCGGGTGCGAGGCCTGGAAGTGCTGCCCGGCGTTGCCCACCAGCAGGAAGCCGGGGCCCAGCACCTGGGCCGCGCCGTCGGTGCGGATGGCGAACACGCCGCGCTGCACCAGCGAGATCGTGGTGGCGCCGAAGCGCTCGTCCTCGGGCCCGGCGCCCTCGCAGGCCGCGCAATGATACTCGCGCACCTCGACCAGCCCGTCCCGCCCCAGCTCGCGCCACGCCGGCATCGAGCAATTGTTACCAAGTTTGCCCGCGCGCGCCTTGCTATTCGCTGGAGCAGGAGGCAACGCCATGATCGACCACATCAGCCTGAAGGTCCGCAGCTACAGCAAGAGCAAGACGTTCTATGACAAGGCCCTGGCCCCCCTCGGCTACCGCCCCGAGGGCGTCGATGACAAGGGCAAGTCCGCCGGCTTCGGGGTGGAAGGCGCCATCGACCTCTGGATCGCCGAGGGCGACCCCGCCACCCGCGTGCATCTGGCCTTCCGCGCCCCCTCGCGCGCCGCGGTGAAGAAGTTCCACGCCGCCGCCCTCGCGAGCGGCGGCAAGGACAACGGCCCCGCCGGCCTGCGCGCCGACTACAGCCCGACCTACTTCGCCGCCTTCATCCTCGACCCCGACGGCAACAACATCGAAGCCGTCTGCCACAGCGCCGAGTGACCCCCGCGGGTCAATCGAGGCCGCCGTCGGCGAGCGCTGCCGGCGGCGGCCCGATCAGCGCATCGACACCGCCGTCAGGGATGCGTGGGGCTGGCGTCGGCAAGAGCTGGTTGATGCGATCGGCGATCACCTCGAGGACGTGGACGTACTCGGTGCGGCAGATGCTCTCGACGAAGCCGTTGGGGCCGAACGAGCGCGCGAACTCGGCCAGTCGCACGCCGGGCGCAGCGGTGCCGGTGCTGGCCTGACAGCCGGGGAGCAACAGGGGGTTCGGCACGCCGTCCCTACCGACCGCGACCGGGCCGGTTCCGATGATGGTCCCGACCACCAGCTTGCGGCGTGAGCCCTTGAGGCGCAGCAGGAACTCCACGTAGGACCGCACCGACTGCACGTAGGTCGAGGCCTCGTTCGATTGGCACTCGGTGCGCGGCCCAAGGGTGCTCGGCTCCAGGCCAGCGGGTTCACACCGAACGCCGAACTGGAAGCAGCGGAACGACGTAGTCGGCCCCAGCGCGAGGCGGGTGGGGTCGTACAATTCGGGGTCGCGCGCCGAGCAGTCGTCCTCGTCGGCGTGGATGATCACGACCAGGAGCGCACCCGGCCGGAGAAAGCCGGCGTTCTCGGGCGCCGAACCGTCGAGCGCCTTCAGCATCGCCTGCAGGTGCTGCTCGAAGCCGCAGCCGTCGACGCCCAGGCGCGCGATGCAGGAGAAGGTGTCGGCCAGGTCCCCGTCATAGTTGCGCACCCGACCCGTCGGCCCTGCGACATCCTCGATGAAGCGTCCGCGCGGTGGCACGCAGCCCCGAACCTTGGGCGTGTTCTGCAAGACCCCACGGTCGCCACCGGCGGTCTCGCAGCTCGGCAGATGAAAGTCGCCGGCGCCGAGCGACGACGACACGATGCCGATGTGGAGATCGGGCCGCTCGCCGCTGCGGTCGAGGCGCGCCAGGAATGCGGGGAACGACACCGCCAGCGCGGTCTGCACCTGGGCCGTGCTGCCCGAGTTGTCGATCAGGAACAGCACGTCGACCTGGCGGCCCTCGGGGCCGGTGCCGTCGTCGAGGTTGGCGGCATCTGGCTTCAGGGGCCGCTCGTCGTCGGCACAGCCGGCCAGCAGCAGCGCTCCGGCCAGCACTGGCCACACGCGGGTCATGCTGCATGCCTCAGCACAGGGCGGGCCAGCCTGCCCTGCCCGGCGGCGCACACTTGCGCGCCCCGGCGCCAACCGGGTTGGCGGCGCTGCCAACCGTCAGCCCTTGAACTCCTTGACCTCGATGCCGTGCTTCTTGAGCAGGGCCCAGAGGTTCTTGCGGTCGACGCGGGCCTGGCGGGCGGCGGCGGCGAGGTTGCCGTGGTGGGCCTTGAGCAGCTCGCGGGCGTAGTCGCGCTCGAAGGCGTCGACGACCTCGCGCTTGAGGTCGCGGAACGGGCGTGACACGTCGATGGCGGTGCCGGCGGCGCCGCTGGGGGCGTCGATGGGGATGTCGTCGGGCAGCAGGCGGTCGCCCTGGGCCAGCACCAGGGCGTGGTGCACGCGGTTCTCCAGCTCGCGCACGTTGCCGGGCCACGGGTAGTTGACGATCTTGTGCATCGCCGCGGGCGTGAAGCCCTCGACCTTCTTGCCCACTTTCTGCCGATGCTTCAGCAGGAAGTGGTGCGCCAGCAGCGGGATGTCCTCGCGCCGGTCGCGCAGCGGCGGCAGCGTCAGCGGGAAGACGTTGATGCGATAGAACAGGTCCTGGCGGAAGCTGCCGTCGCGCACCGCCTTCTCGAGATCGCGGTTGGTCGCGGTCACCACACGGACGTCGACGCGGATGTCATGATCGTCGCCGATGCGGCGGAACTCCTGCGACTGCAGCACACGCAGCAGTTTCACCTGCAGCTGCGGCGGCATCTCGCCGATCTCGTCGAGGAACAGGGTGCCGCCGTCGGCCAGCGCGAACAGGCCCTCGCGATCCTTGGAGGCGTCGGTGAACGACCCGCGCACGTGGCCGAACAGCTCGTCTTCCAGCAGCGCCTCGGGGATGGCGCCGCAGTTCATGACCACGAAGGGCCGCTCGTAGCGGTTCGACAGCGCATGGATCGTCCGCGCCACCAGCTCCTTGCCGGTGCCGCTCTCGCCGAAGATGGACACCGTGACGTCGGTCGGCGCCACCATCGAGATGCGCTCGTAGAGCTCCTTGATCCAGGGCCCCGAGCCGATGATGACGTCGCTCTTGCGCGGGCGGCGCGACTCGCCGGCGGCCGGCTTGGCCAGATCCGCCGGCGTGCCCGAGGGCGGCGGCCGCGCCGCCTCCAGGTTGGCCTTCACCTGCGCCACCTTCGCGGACACCGCGGCGCCGCGGATGTCGCCGCGCCCGCCGTGGCGGTCGCGCAGCGCGCGTTCGATGCGCAGGCGCAGCTCGCCGCCCGACAGCGGCTTGCCGATGAAGTCGAAGGCGCCGTGGCGCATGGCCTCGATGGCGACCTCGCTGGGCTCCTGGCCCGAGGTCAGGATGACGCGGGTGTCGGGCGCCAGATCCTGCAGCGCCGCCAGCACGTCGAGGCCGCCCTTGTCGGGCATGTAGAAGTCGACCAGCGCGACGTCGAAGCGGCGCCCGCGCGCGGCGGTGATGCCCGCCTCACCGCCCGAGGCGCCCACCACCTCGACGTCGAGCTCGCGCAGATGGCGCCCGACGAGATCGGCGGCGGCGGGATCGTCGTCGACCACGAGGAGCCTGGGCTTCTCGGTCCGGGTGCTTCTGGTGGGTGTCGCAGACATCGCGGCCCCCCGACATTACCCCCTCGCCGGCCTCGCCGTCGAGGGCCGCGCCCGTGCGCCTCGGTCCAGCCTCAGTCGAGGAGCCCCAGGTCGGTCGCCTTCACATAGGCGTCATAGCCATTTTCCAGCCGAATTTTCGCCCAATCCTCGGCGTCCACATGCAGCACCTGCACGCGCAACCCAGCGTGCACGGCGGCCTCGCTGGAGGCGTCGTCGTGCGGCCCGACCCGCAGCGGCAGCTTGGCCGGCAGCGTGATCGCATAGTGGTAGCGCTCGGTGACCCGGATCTTGTTGGCCAGCATGAGGCCGCTGCCCAGCGCGAACACGCCCACCAGCACCGAGCCGACCACCAGCGAGGTGCGCCCCGCGCCGCCCGGCACATAGCGCACCACGATGAGCAGCGCGAACAGCGCGACATAGGCCAGCAGGAAGACCAGCTCCAGCTGCTCCGAGGTGAAGCGCCGCGCCAGCCGCACCTGCCACTGATCGCGCGCGCCGCCGCGGAACTGGTCCTCGGGCAGCGACGCCCGCACATACTCGTGGGCCTTGGCCAGGTTGGCGCGCGCGGCGTCCCAGCTGGGGTCGAGCTCGAGCGCGCGCTCGTACCAGTAGATGGCGCGGCCCAGCTCGCCGGCGCCGAAGTAGGCGTTGCCGAGGTTGTAGTACAGCTCCTCGTGCGCGACGTCGCGGGTCAGGTCGCTGTAGCCGCGGATGGCCGCGGCGAAGTCGCCCGCCGCATAGGCGTGGTTGGCGGCCTCGAAGGCCTTGGCGTGCGAGGCGTCGAGCACGCGCACCGGCGGGTGCGTGTAGCCCCAGATCTTCCAGGTCGCCGCGCCCACGCCCACCACCAGCAGCAGCACCAGGGCCACGGTGCCCAGGCGCACGCGCTCGGCCAGATCGCGCAGGTTCACGCGGCCTCCCCCGAGGCGTCGCCATCGCCCTTCAGATCCTTCTCGCTCTTCAGGGGCGCGCGCTCGATCTCACCCAGCAGCGTCTTGCCCCGGCGCAGCGCGGCGCGCATCTCGCCGGGCCCCGAGGCCGACGGGGCGAAGCGCGCGAAGTCGCAGTTTTCCAGCTCGCGCGCCAGCTGCGCCAGGGTCTCCTCGGGCATGCCGCGGTCGCTCAGCACGCGGCGCAGCTCGTCGCGCGTCATGCCGGCCACCGGGATGCCCAGGCGATCCTCCAGGTGATCGGTCAGCGCGCGCGACAGCTCGGCGAAGAACTTCACCGGGCGCTCGCCCTTGATGTGCAGCTCGCACAGGCGCAGCGTCTTGCGCGCCCGGCTGGCGGCGCGACGCAGCCGGGTGCGCGGCGTCTCGCGCAGCATGCGCGCGCGCACGCGGTCGAACGCCACCACGCCGAGCAGACACAGCGGCGGCAGCACCAGCAGCAGCCAGAACATGGGCTGCTGGTGGAAGCGCGACCGCTTGCGCGAGGTCAGCGTGCTGCCATAGACCTGCCCGTGGATGCGCGGGGCGTCGATGATGTTCTTGTTGGCGTCGTCGGGGTTGCCCGGCGTGGCCGGGGTCGCGGGCACGCCCGAGATGGCGACCGGGATGGCCGTCGTCTTCGCGACCTGGTACTCGTGCGCCTCGGGATCGAAGTAGGCCAGCTCCAGCGGCGGGATCTCGAACTCGCCGTCACTGAGAGGCTGCAGCCGGAAGACATAGCTGCGCTTGCCGCCGATGACGTCGTCGTCGATGGCCACCGACTCGTCGATCTTGGGCTGAAACACGCGGAATTTCGGCAGCACCTTGGAGAGCTCGAGCAGCATCGGGATCTTGAGGCCGCGCACGTTGCCCTGGCCCTCGATGTCGACCGTCAGCATGATGGGGTCGCCGCCCTGCACGCTGGTGGGATCGGCGCTGGCCTTGATGCTGAACTTGCCGACGTTGGGCGGCTCGAAGCCGGCCGGGCGACCCAGCGCGGGGGCCGGCGCGACCTCCAGCACGATGGGCGCCGAGCGCACCTCCTCGTTGCCCGAGGCCGGTCCGCCGAAGACCTCGGCGCGGCCGCCCAGGCTGCCCACGCGCAGCTCGCCGGCGCGCAGCGGGAACAGCGCGCGCGTCAGGATCGTCGTCGACGTGTAGTGCTTCCCGTTGCGGGTCTCCTCGGTGTACGTGAAGTGCGTCGGGCGGGTGAGATCCTCGACCCAGAAGCCGTCGGCGGTGGGCTCCTGGGTGGGCATCCACTGCGACAGCTCGCCGCCGGCGACGAACAGCTTCCAGCTGACCACGACCTGCTCGCCGACCACGACCTTCTTCTTGTCGACGCTGCCCTCGATGAAGAGGTCGGGGTTGGCGGTCGGCGGCAATTGCACGCTGCCCGGGCTGGGGCTGGCGCCCGGTGACGGCAGCGTGGGCTGCCCCGACGAGTCGACGTCGACCACCAGCGGCTTGGTCAGGTGATCGTCCTTGCCGATCCTGACCAGGGCCTCCTCGATCTTCAGCTTGCCGGCGCGGCGCGGCACCAGGGTGTAGCGGCGCACCTCGACGTTCTTGATCTCCTGCCCGCGCGCCGGGTCGTACAGCCACTGCGTCGACTGCCGCGTGGACACGTCGGCGATCGACCAGTCGTTGAACTTGGGCGGGTTGAAGCGGTCATAGCCCGAGATCCCGGTGACCGCGATCTCGACCGTGAAGACATAGCGGTCGGCCATGGTGCCGACCTTGGGCGTGACGTCCGAGGTCACGCTGATGGTCTGCGCACGCGCGACGCGGCCCAGCGCGGCCAGCGCACCCAGCGCCAGCGCGACCACGGCCTGCGTCGTCAGCCTGCGCCGACGCGTCACGGCATCACCAGTCCTTCACCGGCTTGCGGCGCAGGCCGGGGCGCTGGCGCGCGCGCTCCAGGGCCAGGTTCTTCTCGGTGCGCTCCAGGGCGTCGAGCAGGGCGTCGCCCGGGTTCGAGCCGCAGATCTCCTTGGAGGGATCGCAGGGCCCGCCGGCCTGACCGTTCTGCCCATTCTGGCCGGTGCCGTTCTGGCCGTTCTGCTGCTGGTTCTGGCCGTTCTGGCCATTCTGGCCGTTCTGCTGGTTCTGCCCGTTCTGGCCGTTCTGCTGCTGCTGCCCGTTCTGCTGGCCGTTCTGGCCATTCTGGCCATTCTGCTGCTGGCCGTTCTGCCCGTTCTGGCCATTCTGGTTCTGGTTCTGCTGGCCGTTCTGGCCATTCTGGCCGTTCTGCTGCTGGCCGTTCTGCCCGTTCTGGTTCTGGCCGTTCTGCCCGTTCTGGCCATTCTGCTGCTGGTTCTGGCCGTTCTGCCCGTTCTGGCCATTCTGCTGCTGGTTCTGGCCGTTCTGCCCGTTCTGCTGCTGGCCGTTCTGGCCATTCTGGCCGTTCTGCTGCTGCTGGTTCTGGCCGTTCTGGCCATTCTGCTGCTGCTGCTGCTGCTGCTGCTGCTGGCGCTTCTCCTCGTCCTTCTTCATCTCGCGCAGCGTCAGCTCGAGGTTCCAGCGCGTGTCGCCGGTCAGGGTGCCGAGGCGCGTCTCCAGCGGGTGCTTGAGCTGGGTCTCCAGCGAGCGCCGGTACGCGCTCATGGCGGCGGCCAGCTCCTCCATGCGCAGCTTGGCCTCGTCGGGGCTCTTGGGCTCCTTGACCTTCTCGGCGGCGCGGAAGTGCAGGTTGCCGGCGACATACAGCGCCTGCGCACGCACCGCCGGGCTGTGCGAGCCGGCCGCGATCTCGAGGTGCTCGGCGCCCTTCTTGAAGTCGCCCTTCTTGCCCAGCGCGATGCCCAGGTTGAGGTCGATGCCGCGCTCGTCGGGCAGCTGGCGCTGCGCGCGCCGGTAGGCGTCGATGGCCGCCTGCAGGTCGGCCTCGCTGCCGCTCTCCAGCAGCCGGTTGCCCTTGATGACATCCTCGTTCTCGCTGCGGAACAGCTCGAAGCCGCCGCACACCACCACCAGCGCGATGGCCAGCGCGCCCCTCGTCATCATCGACGTCATCGTGGCCAGCTTGGACTTCATCACTTCACACCTCCAGCGCGCACGCGCGGGGCCCTGACCCGCCTGCGCTCGCGCAGCACCGATTCCAGCAAGAGCAGAATGAACGCAGGCAAGAGCAGCCACATGAACAGCGGCTTGTACTCGTCGACCTTGAACGCGGCCTGCTTCTTGGTGACCGCCTTCTTGAGCTGCGACAGGCGCGCCGCCAGGCCGCCCAGGCCGCGCCCCATGGGGTAATACTCGCCGCCGGTCTCGGCCGCGATCTGGATCAGCGTCTTGTCGTCGAGCGCGCTGGTGACCTCGGAGCCGTCGGGGTTGCGCTTGATCCCCGTGGGGTGGCCGAGCTCGTCGACCTCGGGCACGCGGGCGCCGCCCTGGCCGCCGATCCCCACCGTGAAGATGCGGATGCCCAGCGCGGCGGCCTCGCGCGCCGCGGCGATGGGGTCACCGCCCTCGGTGTCCTCGCCGTCGGTGACCAGCACCATGGCCTGGTCGCGCTCCTTGCCCGGCTCGCGACCGGCGACCAGGCTGCGGATTCCAGATTTGATGGCCAGCCCCAAGGCGGTGCCTCCGACCGGCATGTCCGCCGGTCCAAGCTCGGACCAGAACAGCTTGACGGCCGCATGATCGGTGGTCAAGGGGTAGCGGATCGCCTCGCCGGCGAAGGCCACCAGCGCGATGCGATCGCCCGGCAGGGTGTCGAGCAGCTCGCCGAGCTCGTCCTTGGCGGCCTGCAGCCGGGTCGGCTTGATGTCGGCCGCCAGCATGCTCTTGGAGAAGTCGAGCGCCAGCGCCAGATCGATGCCACGCGCCTCGGGGGGCGCGCGCCGGTCGGGCTGCTGCGGCCCGGCCAGCGCCAGCGCACCCAGGCCGATGGCCAGCGTGAACAGCAGCGCCTTGACGCCGCGGCGCGCGCCGCTGGTGGTGGCCGCCATCTCGGCGATCAGGCGCGGGTCGCCCAGCTTGCGCAGGCGACGTTGGCGTAGTTTGTGGTCAACGAAGAAGATCAAAGCCAGAAGCGGCACCGCGCCCGCGGCCAGCCAGCGCAGGTCACCCTGCACCCAGGACAGTTCGCTCATGGGAACCTCCTGAAGCGCGTCATCGACAGCATCAGCTCCAGCGCCAGCAAGAGCAGCGCGGGCAGGATGAAGAGGGCGTACTTCTCGGAGGCCTTCTCGCGACGCTCGACCATGGTCGTGGTCTTGAGCTCCTTGAGCAGCTGGTGGAAGCGCTGCTCGAGCGCGGCGGTGTCGCTGGCCAGGTACGGCAGGCCGCCGGTCTTGCCGGCGATCTCTTCGAGCAGCTTGGGGTTGACCGGGTACTTGCTGCGCCCGAAGCCGCCGCCGCCGAAGCTGTCGCCGCCGATGTCGCCGGCCAGGATGGTGTAGACCTTGACCCGGTACTGCGCGGCCAGGTCGGCGGCCACGCGCGGGTCGAGGTTGCCGGCGTTGTTGTCGCCGTCGGTGAGCAGGATGATGACCTTGGACGGCGCGCTGGAGCGGCGCAGCCGGTTGATGGCGTTGCCCAGGCCGTTGCCGATGGCGGTGCCGCGGCCGTCGACGATGCCGAGCTCGACGTCGGCCAGGAGCTGGCGCAGCGCGCTGTAGTCCAGCGTCAGCGGGCAGGCGGTGTAGGCCTCGCGACCGAACACGACCAGGCCGATGCGGTCGGCGCGGTAGCGCGAGCGCCGATCGATGAAGTCGTCGATGGTCGCCTTGGCCGCGGCCAGCCGGTTGGGTCTGAGGTCGCTCTCCTCCATGGAGTTCGACACGTCGAGCACGATCATGATGTCGATGCCTTCACCGGCGGTGGTCTCGACGACCTGGAACACCTGCGGGCGCGCCAGGCCGAACACGAACAGGCCCAGCGCCAGCATGCGCAGCGCGGTCGGCAGCGGCGCCAGGTAGGTCATGGTGCCGGGGCGGATCTTGCCGAGGTCGGCCACGCGCGAGAACGCGAAGCTGGGGCCGCGCCGCGCGCGCAGGTGGAAGCCGACCCAGGCCAAGAGCGGGATGCACAGCAGCATCAGCAGCGCGCCCGGGTTGGCGAAGCGGAAGTAGCGCGGCGGCTCGATGGCGTCGAAGCGGCTGGCGTAATAGATGATGAAGGGCACCGCGAGCAGCAGCACCAGCGCATAGCCGATGGGCCAGCGCAGCGGCGCGCGCAGCTTGGGCGCCGGCTTGCTGGGCAGCTTGCCGCCACCGGGCAGCTTGGCGGCGGCGGCCTTGGCTGCCAGGCGCTCGGCCGGACCAAGCGGCGCGGGAGGGATCGGGGCCTTGCCGGCGCTCATGCCGCGCCCCCCGCCGCACTCGCGCTCGCGCTCGCACTCGCCCCCGTGCCCGCGCCCGTGCCCGTGCCCGTGCCCGTTCCGGGCCCTCCCGCCGACGCCGACCCCGACGCTCCAGCCGCGGTCGCCGCCTCCACCACGATCACCGGCTTGGTCACGATGACGAAGGCGTTGGCGTCATCCCACGCCCGCTCGGCCTCGTCCTCCTCCGGCGTCAGATTCGCGAACTTGACCAGGTCGGTGTCCTCCAGCCAGGCCTGCAGGCGCAGCCGCAGCTCCTCGTCGGCCAGGTGTCGCTTCATGACCTCGGTCAGCTCGGTGGTGGTCAGCTCCAGCGAGTCGAAGCCCCAGCGTCCACCCAGGTAGCCGCGCAGGATCTCCGACAGCTCCAGGTAGTACAGTTGGTAGTCCTTGGCGCTGCCGGCGGCGCGCCACTCCGCGCGCAGCTTGGCCAGGCGCTCCAGCGCGACCACGTCGGCCGGGCGCGGCGGCGCCGCCGGTCGGCGCATCGCCGCCTTGCGACGGATCGACCGCGCGATCAGCAGCGTCAGCCCCGCGATGGCGATGACCGCCAGGATGCCGCTGCCGATCCACAGCAGGGTGTAGTCATCCTCGTAGACCACCACCGGCTTGGTGTCGTCGCGCAGCTTGGGCTCGGGCTCGTTGGCGATGGCGCTGACGACGTCGACCGGCAGGTCGTCGGAGCGCATGGTGCGGTACTGCCCCGCGGTGTTGCGGTAGACCACCTCGACCGGCGGCACCACCAGGCGACCCACGTCCAGCGGCACCAGCTTGAGGCGGAACTCGTGCTTCACGTTGCCATCGGCCAGATCGATCTTCTTCTCTTCGGTGCCCAGCACCATGAACGGCCCCAGCTCGGGCGCCGTCGGCAGCGTGATGTCGACGCCGCGGCGATGGATGACCCCGAGCACCAGGATGGCCGGCTCACCGAACGCGACCTTGCTCTTCTCCAGCCGCGTGGTCAGCGTGGGCGCATCTGGATCCGGCGCCAGCAGCGACGGCGCCGCAATCCCCGAATCGACCGCCCCCGCCACACCCGCATCCGCCGTGCCCGTGCCCGTGCCCGCGCCCGTGCCCGATCCGGGCCCTCCATCCGGCCCCGCCCAAGCCTGCCCACTGGCAACCGCCGCCGCCAGCAGCACGACGCTCCCCCACCCTGCCCTCCGCCCCGCGCCGGTCATCGTCCTCATCGCCGCATGCGCCTCTCGCGCGCCTCGAAGAACTGCACCAGCGGCTTCACATACTCGCGGTCGGTGCGCACGTTGACGAAGTCGATCTTCATCTTCCTGAACATCGTCTCGCGCTCTTCACGCTGGCGCTTGACCGCCTTCTCGTAGGCGCGCGCCTCCGGCCCCGAGGTGTCGAACTCCAGGAGCTCACCGGTCTCGAAGTCCTCGAAGGCCACGAAGCCCAGCTTGGGCAGGTTCTCCTCGACCGGATCCGAGATCACGATGGGCACGAGGTCGTGCCGCTTGTGCGCCACGCGCAGCGCATGCTGGTAGCCGCCGGCCAGGAAATCCGAGACCAGGAACGCCACCGAGCGCCGCGTCGCGACCCGCCCGAGGAACTCCAGCCCCTCCTTCAGATCGGTGGTCCGCCCGCCCGGCTCGTAGCTCAGGATCTCGGAGATCACGCGCAGGACGTGCTTCTTGCCCTTTTTCGGGGGCAGGAACATCTCCACCTTGTCGGTGAAGATGATGAGGCCGACGCGGTCGTTGTTCTTGATGGCCGAGAACGCCAGCATGGCGCCGACCTCGGCCGCGATGTCGCGCTTGCGCTGCGCCGACCCGAAGCGCCCCGAGGCGCTCATGTCGACCAGCAGCATCACCGTCATCTCGCGCTCCTCCGTGAACAGCTTCACGTAGGCCTCGTTGGTGCGCGCGGTGACGTTCCAGTCGATCAGTCGCACGTCGTCGCCGTGCTGGTACTGGCGCACCTCGGAGAACGACATGCCGCGACCCTTGAAGACCGAGTGGTACTGCCCCGCCAGGCGGTCGTTGACCAGCCTCGAGGTGTGAATCTCGATCTTGCGGATCTTCTTGATGAGCTCGCGGGTCAGCATGGCCGGGGCGCCGGGGAGGCTACGGGACCTCCACGTGCTCGAACAGGCGGCGGATGACGTCCTCGCTCGAGATCTCCTCGGCCTCGGCCTCGTAGGTCAGGATGATGCGGTGGCGCAGCACGTCGTGGCCGACCGCCTTGACGTCCTCGGGCGTGACATAGCCGCGGTGGCGCAGGAAGGCGTGGGCGCGCGCCGCCAGGTTGAGGCAGATCGACGCGCGCGGCGAGCCGCCGTACTCGATGAAGTCGGCCAGCTCGGCCAGGCCATACTGGCGCGGCTCGCGGGTCGCGCTGATGACATTGATGATGTAGTCGCGGATCTTGTCGTCGATGTAGATCTGGTTGATGACGCCGCGCGCGGCCAGGATCTCGTCGGGGCCGCACACCGCCTCGGGGCGCGCGCTGACGCCCGAGGTCATGCGATCCATGATCTCGCGCTCCTCGGCCTTGGTCGGGTAGCCGACCTTGATCATCAGCATGAAGCGGTCGAGCTGGGCTTCGGGCAGCGCGTAGGTGCCCTCCTGCTCGATGGGGTTCTGGGTCGCCATGACCATGAAGGGCTCGGGCAGCTTGAAGGTCTCGTCGCCGATGGTGACCTGGCGCTCCTGCATGGCCTCGAGCAGCGCCGACTGCACCTTGGCGGGCGCGCGGTTCACTTCGTCGGCCAGGACCAGGTTGGCGAACACCGGGCCGCGCTTGGCCGAGAAGCTGCCCTGCTGCGGGTTGTAGATGACGGTGCCGACGATGTCGGACGGCAAGAGGTCGGGCGTGAACTGGATGCGCTGGAACTTGCCGCGCAGACAGTCCGACACCGTCTTGACGGTCAGCGTCTTGGCCAGACCGGGGACGCCCTCGAGCAGGACGTGACCGCCGGTCAGCAGGCCAATCATGATGCGCTCGACCATGTAGCGCTGGCCGACGATGACGCGAGAGACCTCACTGAGCAGGCGGTCCACGAAGGCGCTCTCGCGCTGGACCAGTTCGTTCACGACCTTGACGTCGAAGGCGGCGGTCGCCATGTCGGCTGTTCTCCTCTGGGGGTACCGGGATGGTGGTACGGACGCGCGGGGCCCCTTCCGGTGCTATCACGCGGCCTCGCTTGCCACAACCGCCAGAGGCCGCCCACCATTCCAGCAGGTTGGCGTGGCGATTGACACCCCGGGGCTTCCCGTCTACATGTGTTGCCTGAATATGGACGCCAAAGACAACGCGAAGCAGTGGGACAAGCGGACGCTCGAGCGCCACCTGCGCAAGGGCACCGTCAATCGTAAAGACCTCGAGAAGCACCTGAAAGCGCTCCCGGATTCCACCGACAAGGGTGTGGCCATGGGCGACGGTGACGACGACGACGACGAGGACGACGACACCGACGAGTAGTCGGTCGTGTTCGCAGGCAGGCATTGTCTGCCCCGTCGCGCGTATCTCAGGAATAAGCCTGCCGTCTGGTGGGCTACCAGGTGGTGATCATGAGCAAGTCCCCTCCGGACACCCGCGCCCAGGCGACCGCTGAAGCGGCCATGCGCGCCGTCGGCGGCAAGGCTGGCGACAAGGACGAGATGCCGGAGGTCGACTTCGCGACCTTCGCGCTGTCCCTGGCGACGTCCGCGCTGGTGCACCTCGGCGAGCAGCCAGACGCTCCGGGGTTCGAGGGGACTGGCGAGGTCCAGCTGCCGCTGGCGCGGCAGACCATCGACATCATGGCCATGCTGCGCGACAAGACGCGTGGCAACCTGACGGTGGAGGAGTCGCGGCTCATCGACTCACTGCTCTACGACCTGAGGATGCGCTATGTCGAAAAGGCGAAGTGAAGTTGTGGCGGCTGCGCTGGGGCTGACCGGCGCGGCGTTCGTGATGGCGGCGGCGCTGGCGGGTTGCCGGCCGGCCAAGGAGCACAAGACCGGCGAGCCGACCCCGTCGGAGTCGCCGGCCATCGCGATCAAGCAGCCCGATCCGTCGCCGGTGAAGATCATCTATCCGTCGGCGCCGGGCTCGTTCGTCGAGCTGGCCAAGCGGCTGGATCCGTCGGTGGTGACCATCAAGTCGACCTCGGGCGTGACCGGCGGGCCGACCGACATGTACCCCGGCTTCGAGGGCCCGCCCTCGGGCGCCAGCAGCCTGGGCTCCGGCTTCATCATCTCGGACGACGGCTACATCCTGACCAACAACCACGTCATCGAGCACGCCACCGAGGTGCGCGTGAACCTGTCCGATGGCCGCGACTTCCCCGCCAAGATCATCGGGCGCGACGAGAAGCTGGACATCGGCCTCATCAAGATCGAGGCCGGCAAGGGCAACACCCTGACGCCGTGCACGATGGGAGACTCCGACAAGCTGGACATCGGCGAGTGGGTGGTCGCGATCGGCAACCCGTTCGGCCTCGAGCACACCGTGACCGCGGGCATCGTCAGCGCCAAGGGGCGCAGCGCGCGCGACGTGCCGATGGGCCCGATGAAGAACTACTACTGGAACTTCATCCAGACCGACGCGTCGATCAACCCGGGCAACTCGGGCGGACCGCTGATCAACACCTCGGGTGAGGTCATCGGCATCAACACCGCGATCGACGCCCGCGGCGCCGGCATCGGCTTCGCCATCCCGATCAACATGGCCAAGCAGGTGCTGCCCATGCTGCAGAAGACCGGCGGCATCCAGCGCGCCTTCCTGGGCGCCTTCATCCACCCGGTCACGGTGGACGTGGCGACCCGGTCGGGGCTGACGCAGCAGCGCGGCGCCCTGGTCGCCGACGTGGTCGAGAACGCGCCGGCGGCGCGCGCCGGCCTGACCCGTGGCGACATCGTGCTGACCTTCGACGGCAAGATCGTGGACGACCGCACCCTGCCCTTCATCGCCTCGACCAGCGGCGTCGGGCGCACCGTGGACGTCGTGATCTGGCGCGACAAGAAGCAGATGACGGTGAAGATCACGCTGGAGAAGATGCCGGAGTAGAAAAGGTGCGCGCTGCGCTCCGGTCGGATAGGTTTCGTCACGTGCTACGTCGTCGCTTCGCCCGCATCGTGCTGGGGCTGGCCCTGGGTTCGACCATGGGCTGGACCGCGCTGAGCGCGGCCGCGGAGAAGACGGCGGCGAGCAAGAGCAAGGCGGCGCCGGCCAAGGGCAAGACCCCGGTGAAGGGCAAGGCGGCCGCCGCCAGCAAGGGCAAGCCGTGCAAGGGCAAGGGCTGCGACAGCGGCAAGGGCGGCAAGGGCAAGGGCAAGAGCGCCAAGGGCGGCAAGGGCGACATCACGCCGACGCCGCGGGACTTCGAGTCGGAAGAGAAGCTGACGTCGACGCTGGCGGATCCGCGCTTCATCCTCGAGCTGCCCAGCGATCTGAGCGCGAAGGCGGAGCCGGCTGCGACGGCGGGTCCAGGTACGCCTGCCGCGCCCGCGGGAGGCGATGGGGGCGTGGCGCCGGTCGCAGCGGCGCCCGCCGTGGGCAGCACCTGGACGAAGGTCTTCGAGGGCGGCAGCCCCAAGCAGCGCGTGACCATCACGGTCGTCGAGGCGATGCCGCCGCTGGTGACGCCCGAGCTGGGCGAGGTGCTGGGCGCGGAGATGAAGGCGTGGGCGCAGGCGCTGGATGCCGGCGCGGAGCTGCTGGGCAGCGAGGTGCGGCCCTTCCGCGGCGGCTTCGCGGTGCTGGCGACGGCGAAGCTGCCGGGGGCGCCGGGTGGCTTTCGCTGGGCGGTGCGCGCCAGCTTCGGGGTCGAGGGCGCGCGCGTCGATGTCGTCGGCGAGAGCGCCGCGGTCGAGGGCAAGCGCAACCTGGAGCAGGTCATGCGCGGCGTGGTGCTGGCAGCGCAGGTGCTGAAGCCAGCCGCGGTCGATGTGCCGCCGTTCGCGGCGGCGCCGGCGACGGCGCCCGGGCTGCTGGTGCCGCGCGGGCTGCTGGGCGTGCCGGGCAAGGACGCCGACGGGACCTTCGCGCTGCGCGTGGCGCTGGAGCCGGTCGGGGTGTGCTCGCTGCACGTGCGCTGGCTCAAGGGAGTCAAGCTGGGCACGGGCGCCGATGCCAAGGCCGCGATCACGAACGCGCTGCCGCGAGGGTTCACGGTGACGGACGCGCGGCGGGTGGGGCCCAAGGGTGCGATCCGCGCCCAGCTCGGGAGTGCTGACGGGCAGACCCGGATCGCCTGGTACAGCCCGGCGCAGAGCGGCACCCGCGAGGTCTGGGAGCAGCACGGCAGCGCCAGCACGGCGCTGTGCGCGGCCGCGGTGGACACCGCGGTCGGAGAGCCGCCCGCGAAGGAGCGCTAGTCCGCTCGGGGTCGGGCCCGTACTCGTGCTCGTGCTCGTGCTCGTGCTCGTGCTCGTGCTCGTGCTCGTGCTCGTGCTCGTGCTCGTGCTCGGTCTCG
>JBGASF010000136.1:0-21467 GCA_044229835.1 Polyangia bacterium
AGCCGGGCGCCGCGCTCGGGATACGGCGTCTGCTCGGCCAGGCGGGCGGCGCGGGCGGCCGGGCGGCTGGGATCGGTGGCGTGGGGATCCGGCAGCGCCAGGTTGACCACGCCGCTGTCGGCCGAGAAGTCGGGTCGATCCAGCATCGGCGGGGCGACCACCGGGCGCGGCTCCACGGGGCGGCCCTTGTGGACCTCCTGCTCCTCGACCGCGGTCGGCGGCCGCCCTGCGCCAGAGACAGCGTTGCCGGCGCTGCCGCTGGCGTGGCCGGCGCCGTGGCCATCGAACGCCGCAGCCGGCCCCGGCACCGCGGGTGGCCCCAGCGCCTCCACCGCGGCCACCACGGAGGGGCTCTGCTCGCGCGTCACCGCGGCCGCGCCCCGCAGCTGCGTGGTCTCCGGCGCGGCGCCCGCCACCGGCTTGCGCCGCGGCTGGAAGTCGTCGCCGCGCTGCACGTCGGGGGCCGCGCTGGTCAGCGCCTCGGCCAGCGCCGCCACCAGCGCGCCGGCCGACGCGTGGCGCTTGCTGGCGTCGGGATCCAGCGACTGCAGCAGCACCTTGTCGACCGCGTGCGGCAGCCCGGGCCGGTGCGCCGACGGCGGCAGCGAGGCCTTGGCCTCCTGGCGGCGCAGGATCTGGGTGATGTCGCCGTCACCGAACGGCGGCACCATGGCCAGCACCATGTACGCGGTCGCGGCCAGGCCGTAGACGTCGGCGGTGGGCCCCTCGGCGCCGCCCTGGAAGCTCTCGGGCGCGATGAAGCCCGGTGTGCCGGCGGCGTCGGTCGGCCCGCCGCGCCGCTTGGCGATGCCGACGTCGACCAGGACGGCGCGGTTCTTGGCGCGATCGAGCACGATGTTGGCCGGCTTGACGTCGCGATGCAGGATGCCGGCGTGGTGCATGGTGTCGAGCGCGCCCGCGATCTGCTCCAGCACCACCACCACCTCGGGCAGCGGGATGGCCGGGCCGTCCTGCTCGGCGCGCGTCAGCCGCTCCTCCAGCGGCTCGCCCTCGACCAGCTCCATCACGAAGTAGACGTCGTCGCCGTCGCTGCCGAACGAGTGCACCTGGACCAGGTTCTCGTGGCGCAGCGCCGCCAGCGTGGTGGCCTCGCCGCGGAAGCGCGCCACGAAGCTGAGATCGCGCGCCAGGTCGGGGCGCAGCGTCTTCAGCGCCACCGCGCGCCCCAGGCCCATGTCCTCGGCGCGATACACCACGCCCATGGCGCCGCGGTCGATCTCGTGGATGATCTTGTACATGCCGCCCAGGATGGCGCCGGCCTCCAGGCCGCGCTGGGTGTCGGGCGCGTCGAGCTCGCTGAGCTGGGCGTCGGCGACCACGATGCCGTCGCTCTTGCGCTTGGCCGCCTTGGCCGCCAGCGAGGCGCGCGCCAGGGTGACCTCGGCGGTGTCGTCGTCGCTCAGCGAGCAGGCCAGGCCGCCCACGATCTCGAGGCCGAGGCCGCGGCCCTCCCACTCCAGCGGGGTGTGCGCCACCGCCTCGCGCAGGCGCTCGACCACGCGGCGCGCGTCGGCCAGGGCGGCGCGCACCAGGACGACGGCCAGCGCGTCGCCCGAGTAGCGCGCCAGCAGATCGTGCGGGCGCAGCTGCTGCCTGACCAGGTGCGCGACGTGCTTCATGGCGGCGTCGCCGGCGGCGTGGCCGTGGCGATCGTTGATGGCGCGCAGCCGGCGCAGGTCGAGGATGGCGACCGTGACCGGGTCGCCGCTGCGCTGCCGCGCCGCCACCTCGGCGGCCAGCGCCTGATCCAGCGCGGCCCGCGTCCACACCCCGGGCAGCATCGGATCCAGCATCGAGATCTCGTACAGCCGCGCGTTGTCCGCGGTGATGCGCTCCTGCACCGAGCGCCACGCCAGCTCCGAGTAGATCCGCTGCCCCAGCGCGACCAGGGCCTCGCGCACGTCGGGGGCCCAGGTCCGCGCCCTGTCGTCGTGCAGCACCATGACCCCGAGGCGGGTGCCGCCGGGCTGCTCGATGGGCACCGCCAGCGAGCTGGTGGTGCTCGGATCCTGCGCCAGCACGGTGGCGCCGGCGTCGAGCGAGACCCGGGCGCTCTCCCACACCGGCGAGTCGAACTCCTCGTGCGCGGTGCCGCCGGCGCTGGCGGCGTAGTCGCGCTCGCTGACGGTGGCCGTGATGATGCAGTCGTGCACGCGCGCCGCCAGCTGCAGCCGCTTGGCCAGGCTGGTCAGCGCGAACTGGGTGTCGCCCTCCAGCACCGAGGCCTTGATGAGCTCGCGATACCAGCCCTGGCCGTGGGTGGCGTCCTCGGGATCGACCGCGCGCAGCACCGCGGCCAGCAGGGTCTCGGCGCTGGCCGGCTTGAGCATCACGGCGTCGACCCCGAAGTCGGCCAGCCGGGCATCGACGCGGTCGGCGCGCTCGGTCACGATGACGTGCGGGCGGCGCCCCATGTAGTCATCGCGCAGGCGGCGCAGCAGCCACAGCCCGCCGTCGCCCTGCGGTGCCGCGCCCGGGGCGGCCGGGCTGGCCAGCGCCAGCGCCAGCAGCAGCACCGCCGGTTCGCGCGAGGCCAGTGCGCGCAGCCCGGCGGTCACATCGGCGACCCAGTCGGCGTCGGCGCCCTGGGCGCGCAGGATCTCCACCGTGGTCGTCGCGTGCGCGAGGTCGGAGTCGATGACCAGCACGCGCTGGCCCGCCAGGGCGCTATTCGGGCGCACGCCGGCAGCGTATCACGCGCGTGATCGCGGGCCCAGTTACCCGAGCATGCCTTGATAGATCAGCGCGGTGATGCAGGCCGCCCACAGCACCAGGTTGATGACGAAGGGCGGGTCGCGCAGCATGGCGTCGGTCGGACTGTCGGCGTGGGCGGCGTGGCTGACCAGCCAGACGAAGCGGCCGATGCCGACCAGACAGAACGGCGCCGACAGCCACATCCAGCGGGTGTGAAAGAAGCGCTGGGTGTGGCCCGACAGCGTGTAGGCCACATAGGCCGCCGAGGTCAGGCCGCCGAAGACGTAGACCACCAGGCGCAGCTGCTCGAGCTTGTACTTCTCGAGCACGCGCCGGGTCTTGCCGATCTGCGAGTTGGTCAAGGGGCCGCTGTAGGCCGGGCTGGCCAGGACCTCGCGCGCGGCGGCGGCCAGCTCGTGGGTGCGCTTGCCGAAGGCCAGGAAGGCCGCCATCAGCGAGGTCACCGCCAGCAGCCAGCCCGACGACGGCACGTCGATGGCGAAGGCGCCGCCCAGCACGCGCAGGAAGAAGCCGGTCGCGATCGACAGCACGTCGACGAAGGCCACGTGCTTGAGCCAGAACGAGTACAAGAGGTTGTTGACGACATACCCACCGGCCACCGCCGCGAAGCGCCAGTCCAGCGCCAGCCCGCCCGCCAGCGCGCCCAGCGCCAGCGTGCCCGCCAGCGCCAGCGCGACCCCGACCGGCAGCCGCCCCGAGGCGATGGGCCGGTGCTTCTTCTTGGGGTGGGCGCGATCCTTCTCGATGTCGGCGACGTCGTTGAGCAGGTACACCGCGCCCGACAGGGCACAGAACAGCCCGACCGCCGCCCCGGCACGCAGCGCCGAGGAGTGATCGAGCAGCCGCTTGGCGAATACCAGCGGCAGGGCCACGAACAGGTTCTTGACCCACTGGTGCGGGCGCAGCGTCTTGAGGATGGGGACCAGCAAGGCCGGGCGAGTATGCCCGAAACGCGGCAGGATTCAGGGCAAAAACCGGGACCACGCCCGGCAAGTCGCGATCAGGAAGCGGTCACAGACCGCCGTCCGCACCGGCCGCGGCGCCAGTGCCGGCGTCACCGTCGCCGGAGCCGTCCCCGGTCTCGTCGGTCGTCCCGCTGCCATCATCTTCGGCGGCCTCGGCCAGCCCGAGGCTCTCCAGGTACTCCTTCCGCGGAGCCTCCAGGCAGGTCGCCTTGTCGTCGGGGTCGGCCATGGCGTTGCACTTGTCGGCCTCGTCGACATAGTTCTCGCAGTCGAGGCGGGCCTGGCCCTCCATCGCGGCGCAGCCACTCTTGCTGGCCGGGAAGGGGTAGTAGCGGAACTCGGTGTCGCTGCCGAACTCCTTGGCCAGCTCGGTGAAGCAGTCCTTCTGCTCCTCGGTGTCGGTCATCGCGGTGCACTTGGCGCGATCGTTGACGGCGTTCTCGCAGGTCAGGCGGTCGTCGGCCAGCACCGGCGAGGCCGCGCATACGCCCATCTCGGTCGGCGCGCCCTGGCTGTCCCAGCCCTTGGGCACGCCTCCATCCCCGTCGGCGCCTTGCACCGGCGTGGAATCGACGTTGCTGATCGACGGCCGCGCCTTGGGCCCCATCTTGAGGCTGAGCGCGGTCAGCGCCGGCACGTAGGTCACGATCATCAGGGAGCCGACCATCAGGAGGATGAAGGGCACCGCCGCCTTGTAGACGTCGAGCACCGGCCGGTTGAAGCGGAACGCCGTGATGAACAGGTTGAGGCCGACCGGCGGGGTCAGATACCCGATCTCCAGGTTGAGCAGGAAGATGACGCCGAGGTGGTACGGATCGACGCCGTAGTGCGCCGCCGGCAGCACGATCAGCGGCACCACCACCAGGATGGCCGAGAAGATGTCCATCAGACAGCCGACGATGAGCAGCAGGCCGTTGAGCGCCAGCAGGAAGGTCCAGCGCGAGCTCACGTTGGCCGCCAGCAGGGCGTTCAGCTTCTGCGGGATCTCGGCGAACACGAAGTAGTCGGTCAGCGCGGTCGACGCCACGATGATGCCGAAGATGGCGCCGACCAGCGTCATGGCCTCGCGCGCCACCGGGAACAGCTTGCGCAGCGGCACGTCGCGGTAGACCAGACACTCGACGATGATGACGTAGACCACGGTGAAGGCGGCGGCGTCGGGGATCTGCATGGTCATGGTGGCGACCACGTAGATGAGGAAGAACGGGATGGGCAGCTCCCACTTGGCCTCCCACAGCGCCTTGAGGGCGTCCTTGCCCTTGAACGGCGTGCGCGGGACCTTGTGCTTGACGCCGACGTAGCTCGCGTACAGCGACACGATGCCGATGAGGACGATGCCGGGCAAGATCCCCGCGACCAGGAAGCGGCCGATGTCGAAGTTCGGCAGCGCCGCGCCGCCGCCCGACTCGTCGCGCGCCAGCTGGCCCGCGGTCATGCCGTAGACCATGCCGTAGACGATCAGCGGCAGGCTGGGCGGGAACAAGAGGCCGATCGACCCCGACCCGGTCATCAGGCCGAGCGAGAAGCGCTCCGGGTACTTGCCCTTGATCAGCGACGGGAAGATGAGGCCGCCGATGGCCACGATGGTGACGCCCGAGGCGCCGGTGAAGGTGGTGAAGAAGGCGCACGCGACGACCGCCACGATGGCCAGACCGCCGGGCACCCAGCCGAAGAAGCCCTCGGCCACGCGCACCAGCCGGTTGGCCGTCTTGGCCTCGGCCATGACATAGCCGGCCACCGTGAACAGCGGAATCGTCGATAGCGTGATCGACTCCTCCGCCGAGGCCAGGGTCCAGATCTTGACCATGGCGCCATAGAACATGTGGGTGATGGGCGAGCCGACCGGGTTCAGGAACGACCCGACGGTCGAGGCACCCAGCATCGCGAAGCCCAGCATGACCGCGAACAGCGGGGCGCCGAACAGCGCCAGCGCGACCATGACGATGACGAGGGCGGTATTCATGCCGCACCTCCGCCCTCGTCGTCGGCTGCAGCAGGCGTCGCCGGCTCGTCAGGCTTGGCGCTGCCGCCATGCGCGCCGCCGGGGGCGCTCTCGGGCGGCGTCTTGCCGCTGGCCAGCCAGATGGCGTCGATCGCGATCTTGACCAGCAGGTGGAGGATGACGAGGCCGATGGTCAGCGGGATGACCAGCTGCGTGGTCTTGTCGGACAGCAGCTTGCGTGCGGTCGAGGTGTCATCGAGGACGTGGCGCATGTGCAGCGCCGTCTGGATGAAGAAGTAGCTGATGATGCAGCCGAACAGGTTGCCGACGATGCGGATGACCAGCTTGGCGCGGGCGCTGAGCACGCGCGAGAACAGGTCGATGTTGATGAGCTTGTCGGCCTGGGCGGCCAGCGCCAGCCCCAGCATGCCGACCACGAAGACCAGGAGGAGGATCGTCGGCGTGGTCCACTCCGGCGGCTCCATCAGGACCGGGTGGCCGAACCACTTCTTGGTCGACTCGAAGAGGCTGCGGTAGAAGCCGAGCACCACGAGGAAGCCCAGCGAGGTGACGAGCACCACGGCCTCGCCGTGGCCGATCAGCTTGTCGACACGCTCGAGGGGCTCGATGGGGCCAGGCTTGGACTGGGGGGACGACTGTGCTGCCGACTTCGAGTCGGTTGTGGCCATCGCGTCTTGCCCTTCGCCCCTCTGGCCCCCTCGCGGGCGCCGTGCTGGTGTGAGGTCGAGCCTTACTTGCAGCCGGCGGCGGTCGCCTTGACCTTGTCGAGCAGGTCCTTCGAGAACAGCTTGGGCACCAGCGCGCCGGAGACCTGGTCACCCGCGGTCTTGATGGCGGCGCTGATGTCGGCCGGGATGTCGATCATCTTGATGCCGCCCTTGACCATGGCCTTGATGGCCTTGTCGTTGTCCTTGCGCACGGTGTCCTTGAGCTTGACCGCGACCGCCTTGGCGTTCTCGCGCATCGCGGTCTGGACGTCGGGCGGCAGCTTCTCGAAGGACTCCTTGCGGATGATCATGGCGCCGATGGCGACGCCGATGGGCGCCTTCGACATGTACTTGACCTTGGTGTACCACTGCAGCGCGACGGTCGCGAGCGGCGAGGCGTAGATCGAGTCGATCTTGCCGGTCTGCAGCGCGGGCAGCACGCCGGGGACGCCGAGCGGCTCGCCGTTGAGGTTCATCTTCTTGATGAACTCACGGATGATGTCGTCGTCGGTCCAGGCCCAGAACTTCCCCTTCTTGAGGTCGGCCAGGCTCTTGAACTCGACGTTGGTGAAGATGTGCACCGGGCCGACGTCGCCCCAGCCCAGCAGGATGTAGCCCTTCTCGTAGAACTTCTTCTCGAAGTCGGGCGCCAGCTTGTTGCGCACGCAGTCGAGCTGCTTGTTGTTGCCGGCGGTCAGCACGCCGGGCAGCTCCTGCACGCGCACCTCGGGCTGGATCATGCCCAGGCCGACCGCGGTGACCGCGGCGCCGTCGAGCTGGCCGCCACGGATCTTGCGGATGGCGTCCTTCTCGTCACCGGCCGAGCCGCCGGCGAAGTACTTGATCTTGACGGTCACCTTGCCGCCGTCGATGGCGGCCGTCTTGGTCGCCAGGTCCTTGGCCGCCGCCTTGAGCAGCTTCATCCACGACGACCCGTCGGGCGCCAGGGTCGCGAACTTGATGGTGACCTCCTCGGCCGAGGCCGCGCTCGCCAGCAGGCCCAGCGCCGACGCCACCACACCTACACGAAGCAAACTCGAAACGCGCATCGAAGTCTCCTTTACCGGGGCTGACCGAGGCCTGGCCTCGCTCACGTACAGGGCTCAGAACAGGTCCTTCCGCGTCTTCCAGTAGCGCCGCGCCTTGTGCTTGGCGATCTCGTTGGCGAGCCTGTACTCAGGCCAGATGTCGGGCTTGGCGCGTAGGACTTCCTTGATGGTCTTCTCGAACAGTGCCTGGTCACCCTTGGTGACGGCGTAGACGCGGGCCAAGATCACTTTATGCAGCAGGAATCGGCCCTTCGCGATGGCGATGGCAGCCTGGAGGTGCTTGAGCCCCTCCTCGGGCTTGCCACCGACCGCGGCGCCCTGCGACGAGTACAGCGAGCCCAGCACCAGGTGGGCGCCACCGTTGAAGAACTTCTCGTTGAGCTTGACGATGCGCAGCATCACCTTCTCGACCTTGGGCAGGTGAGTCAAGAGCTCGTAGTTGTCGCGGTTGATGTTGATGGCCGAGGCCAGGCCGAGGCCCATGAAGAACAGGCCGGGCACGTCGCCCCTGCTGGTCGACTTGAGGGCCTTCTCGAAGCCGGCCAGGTCGCCGGCCACGGCCTTGCGCCACTTCTTCTCGCCGATCATGCGCATGCCGTAGTTCATGCAGCGGATGTAGGCGTTGGTGGCGCGGCGGGTCAGGTTCTTGGCCGCGGCCTCGTCGCCGCGATCGTTGGCCTGCTCGAGGTCATCCTCGAGGAAGCCCTGGCCGTACTCGCAGTAGCCCTGCGCGACCAGGCGCAGCAGGATGGGCTGATCGGGCCGCGCCATCAGGAACGACTCGACCGTCTTCAGCGAGGCCGGCGCGGCCATCCTGATGAGATCGAGGTCGGCCTCCTGGTTGAGGGCGATGGAGCCCTCGAGGATGCCGGCCGTGGTGGGGATCGCGATGCCTTCGTTGAACCCCTTGCAACCAGCGGTGGTGGCGGTGGCGACGGCAGCCAGCACCAGACAGACCTTCTTGACGTGGCGAATCCCCATGGGTGACGGCTCCGAGGCGAGGGCTGAGGGCGTGCCTTGCGCAAGACCTTACGGGACGTTTCGCCAACGTGTCAAACGGGAAGCCGGAAGCGCGGCGCGAAGAGAAAGGCTACGATGAACCCGCACATGCAGAGGCCGAGGCCGATGGCGACAGCGAAGTGGTTCCGTGTGGTGGTGAAGGGCGCGTGGATCGCGCTGCTGCTCGGGCTGGTGCAGGGGCAGCGGGCGGCCAGCGCCGCGCCCCCGGCCGCCGCGAGCGCCGCGGCACCGGTCTCGGCCTCGGCGAGCGCGCCGGCTGCGGCCCGCGCCAGCGCACCGGTGCCCGCCGACGCGGTGACGCCGCGCCTGGCCGAGCTGCGCGCCCGCGCCGGCAAGCCCGAGGCGGTGACCGCGCTCCTGGGTGCGCTGGATCTGTGGGACGAGGTCGCGCTCATGCGCGCGGCCGAGCGGCTGGGTGATCGGGCCCGCGGCGCGGCGCTGCAGAAGGCGCTCGGCCTGGTCACCGAGTGGTCGATCATCGGCCCCTTCGACAACGAGGGCCGCGGCGGCCATGACACGCCGTATGCGCCCGAGACCCGCGCCGGTGACGAGAGCCAGGCCGAGCAGCGCGGCAAGGAGCGCATGGTGGCGTGGCGGCGCTATGGCCTGCCCGTGATCGACGGGCTGGTGTCGTTCGACGCCACGCTGCGCCCCGACGAGAACGTGGTCGGCTATGCGCGCGCTTATGTGAAGTCGGACAAGGCGCGCACCATCGCGGTGCGCACCGGGTCGGCGGGCGCGCTCAAGGTGTGGGTCAACCGCGCGCTGGTGGTCTCGCGCGACGTGTACCGGCCGCTGGGGTTCGATCAGGACGCCGGGCTGGCCAAGCTCGACAAGGGCTGGAACTCGATCCTGGTCAAGGCCTCGGCGCTGGAGGACGCCTGGCTGTTCAGGCTGCGGCTGACCACGCCCGAGGGCGCGCCGCTGGTGCTGGAGCAGGCCTGGGGCGGCGTGACGCAGATCGATGATCTGCCCGCGGGGGCGCGCCCGGCCAGCGAGCTGGCCGGCGTGGTGGGCCTGGAGCGGGCGCAGAGCGCCGGCAAGCCGGTCGCGGGCAAGCTGCGCGAGCTCGGCGAGCTCCTGCGCGCGCGCACCCGCGGCGCCGGGGCCAAGCAGGCGGCGCTGTGGGCCGACCTCGGTGACTACCTGGCCGAGGTGTCGCCCGACGAGCGCACCGCGGAGACGGCGCGGGCGGCGCTGACCCAGGCGGTGCAGCTGGCGGCGGCGACCGACCCCGCGCGCGGCGGCTATCGCATCGCGCTGGCCGGGGTCATCGAGGACGCCAACCAGCGCCGTGGCGAGCTGCAGCACGCCGCCGATGACGCCGCCGCGGTCAAGGACGACGCCACCTGGGTGCGCGCCCAGATCGCGCTCGGCCACGCCTACCAGGCCGCGGGGCGCGACCGCCTGGCCGAGGACGCCTGGCGGGCCGCGATCGCGCGCGCCGGCAGCGACGCCGGCAGCGTGCTGGGGGCGCGCATGGCGCTGATCCGCGCGGTGGCGGCGCACGGCCTGTCGGCCTTCGCGCTGGCGCAGGCCGAGGCGCTGGAGGCGGTCAGCGCGCCGGCGGGGCGCAGCGAGCCGACCCGGCTGGTGCTGGAGCTGGCCCGCGATCTGGGCCGGCCGGCGCGTGCGCGCACCGCGCTGGAGGCGCTGCTGCCGGCGCACGCCGACGAGGTCAACCTGTATGCCCAGGCCTCCGAGCTGGCCTTCGAGCGCGGCGAGGTCGCCGAGGGCGTGGCCTGGCTGGATCGCGCGCTGGCGCTGCGTCCGGGGTCGAGCGCGCTGACCTTGGCCAAGGCCTCCGCGCTGGAGGACGCCGGCAAGCTGGGCGACGCCGTGGCCGCGGTCGATGCCACCCAGCAGACGCTGCCCGAGGACGCCGGCCTGCACGAGCGCGCCGGGCGCCTGCTCATCCAGAAGGGCGATCGCGCGGCCGGGATCGCGCGCCTCCTGCGCGCGCTGGAGCTCAAGCCGCAGAACCCGCCGCTGCGCCAGTACCTGGCCCTCATCGATCCGACCCAGGACAAGGGGCTCGAGAAGCTGTACGGGCGCGACCCCGCGGCCATCATCAAGAAGCACGCCAAGCTGGCGCCGGCCGGCGAGCCTGGCGTGGTGCTGCTCGACGCCCAGGTCACGCGGGTGCACGAGAACGGGCTGTCGGAGGTCTATCACCAGCGCCTCATCAAGGTGCTCGACGACACCGGGCGTGACGCCCTGATGGAGCAGTCGATCTCGTTCACGCCCGACACCCAGAGTGTCGATGTCCTGGCGGCGCGCGTGCACAAGCCGTCGGGCGCCATCGTCGAGGCCTCGGGGCGCGGCGAGCGCACCATCAGCGAGCCCTGGTACAACATGTACTACGACTACCGCGCGGTGGCGTTCGAGTGGAGCTCGCTGCAGGTCGGTGACGTCATCGAGCTGGAGTACGTGGTGTCCGATGTCGGGCGCCGCAACCTGTTCAACGACTACTTCGGCGACGTGACCTACCTGGCCGAGCGCATGCGCCGCGCCGAGACCGACATCGTGCTGGTGACGCCGCGCGATCGAACCTTCTACTTCAACCAGCCCCGGCTGCCCGGCCTGCAGGCGACCGTGGACGTCCAGGGCGAGCAGCGGATCTACCGCTTCCGCGCCTTCGACACCGGGCGCCTGCTCGACGAGCCGGCGGCGCCGGGGGCGACCGAGATCACGCCCTACCTGCACGTGTCGACCTACAAGAGCTGGGAGGACGTCGGGCGCTGGTGGTGGGGTCTGGTCAAGGACCAGCTGACCCCCGACGACGCCCTGCGCGCGGCGGCGCGCGCCGCGGTGGCCGGCATCCCGGCCGGCGACGACCTGGCCAAGATGAAGGCCATCCACTCGCTGGCGGTGAAGTCGACGCGCTACATCGCGCTGGAGTTCGGCATCCACGGCTGGAAGCCGTACCGGGTCACCCAGGTGTTCCAGCGCAAGTTCGGCGACTGCAAGGACAAGGCGTCGCTGATCGTGGCGCTGCTCGGCGAGGTCGGCATCGAGGCTCACCTGGTCATCGTGCGCACGCGGCGCAACGGTGACATCGCCATCGAGCCGGCCAGCCTGGCGGTGTTCGATCACGCCATCGCCTATGTGCCCAAGTTCGACCTGTACCTGGATGGCACCGCGGAGTTCTCGGGCTCGTACGAGCTGCCGGCGCAGGATCAGGGCGCCACCGTGCTGGTGGTCGATCAGAAGGGCGGCGCGCGCCTGACCAAGACGCCGGTGTATGGCGCCAACAAGAACCGCACCGCGCGCAAGCTCGACATCACGCTGGCGGTGGAGGGCGACGCCGCCGGCAGCGCCGAGGTCGCCGAGACCGTCGACGTCACCGGGCAACAGGCCGCGACCTGGCGCAGCTACTACCAGAGCAAGGACGAGCGCCGCGAGCGCTACGAGCAGGTCTGGAACGCCTGGCACCCGGGCAGCCGCGCCGAGTCGGTCGAGCTGCCCACGCTGGAGGATCTGGAGCAGCCCATCCACGCCACCGCCAAGGTGGTGGTGCCGACCATGCTGACGCGCGACGGCACGGCGTGGTCGGCCTTCGCCAGCGCGCGCGAGAGCGAGTTCGCGCGCGGCTATGCCCGGCTGTCGTCGCGCCAGTACGATCTGGTGCTCGACTTCCCGTGGGAGCAGGAGGAGGAGCTGACCTTCCGGCTGCCGCTGGGCACGCGCGCGGGGGCGCTGCCCAAGGAGAGCAAGCTGAACAGCGACTTCGGGTTCTTCACGCTGCGCGTGGTGGGTGACCAGCCGGGCAAGGTGGTGGTCAGCTACACGCTGTCGATCGTGAAGGAGAGGATCGCGAAGAAGGATTATCCGGAGTTCAGGAAGTGGCTGCTGGGGGTGGATGCGGCGCTGAACCAGCGGATCGTGGTGGTGGCGCAGTGAGGGCGGCGGCGGAGACGGAGACGGAGAACAGGCGACAGGTGACAGGCAACAGGCAACAGGCGACGGGGAACTAGGGGGTCTTCGGCGCGGGCGCGGGTGCCGGCGCCGGCGGCGTCGTGCCCGGCGCGCCTGGCGCAGTGGGCGTGGTGCCACCCGGGGCGAAGTTCGGGGCCGGGCCCGCGGGCGGCTTGCCGGCCAGGGCGTCCATCTGCCAGCGATGCTCGGGGCGCGCCATGATGGCCTCGATGACCGCGCTGGCGCGCTTGCCGGCGTCGGCCTTGCCGTGCTCGATGGCGTGCTGCACCAGCTCGCGGGCCTGCGGGATCATCTTGGTGTACCAGCGGTCGGCGACCTCGAACATGCCGTGCCAGTGGGTGTAGTCGGGCGCCATCATCGAGGCGCCGTGGCGCGCGCGCCGGCCCTCGTGGTGCCACAGGAAGTACCAGGTCCACTCGATCTCTTCGTCGAACTGCGCCTTGGTGAGCAGGCCCTCGGCCAGCAGGGTGTTCATGATCTGCTGCCCGGGCTTGCCGAACTTCTCGTTGTACAGCGTGACCAGCTCGTCGTACTGCGCGTAGAAGGCCGACACGTACTGGTCCGAGTGGCAGTGCAGGCAGACCTCCGTCATCTTGGTGCGCTTGCTGGCGGCGGTGTCGGTGATCAGCGCGGCGCGCTTGGCCGGATCGGTCTCGGTCACGATCTTGTGGTCCTTGTCGGTGTCGAGGACCTGGCTGACCGGGGGCCGGTTGGTCCACGAGATGCGCTCGCCGACGTCGTGGGTGACCTTGCCGCCGTTGCGCGAGTGGCCCGACATGTGACAGGTCGCGCAGGTCGGCGCCTGGGTGTAGTCCTTGCCCAGCACCCAGGTGTCGCCGTCGAGGTGCATCTGCTCGCGCAGATCGCGGAAGGCGACGCCGTGCTTGGACTCGTCGTAGATCTCCTTCTGCGGGTGGTCGGGGCCGAGGTGGCACTTGCCGCAGTTCTCGGGCTGGCGCGCGCGGCGCGGCGAGAAGTCGTGCCGGCTGTGGCAGGCCGCGCACGAGCCCAGCGAGCCGTCGAGGTTGAGGCGACCGATGCCGGTGTTGGGCCAGGTCTGGTGGTCGTAGATCGGGCGCCCCTTGTCGTCGTGCGCGATGCGCGCCAGCGCGGCCTGATCGGTGGGCTTGCCGTTGGCGTCGGGCTTGAGGTCGGTCACGGTGACCCAGCCGCCGTCGCTGGTCTTGAGCGCGATCTTGGCGCCGTGGCACTGCTTGCAGCCGCTGTTGACGCTGGCCAGACCGTTGACCATCGCGGGCCCTTCACGGCCGATGGTCGGCGAGTGCGGATTGAACGGCTCGCGTGCGCCCTCGACCACCTCGGCCAGCAGGTTGTCGAGCGAGGCCAGGATGTTGCCGGCCTTGGCGTGGTGGCTGCGCTCGAACTCCTCGTAGGGCACCGGGTGGCAGCGCGAGCAGTCGCGCGGCGTGACCACGGTGGCGATGCGCTTGCCATAGTGCTGGAAGCCATCGGCGTCGGTGGCCTGGGCCTCATGGCACTCCACGCAGCCGACGCCGCGGCTGGCGTGCTTGGAGCCCGACCAGTGCGCGACCAGGCCGGCCGACGACTCGCTGTGGCACTTGACGCAGTCCTTGGACGCCGCCGGCACCACGAGGCGCGGCTTCTTCTCGCCCGACTCGACCTTCTTGCGCTCGACCTCCATGCGCTGCACGAACAGCAGCGAGACCAGGAAGCCTGCGGCGAGGACGGCGATGATGATGCGCTTGGTGTTGAGGCTCATGGGGTCACACCTCTCTCCGTCGTGCTTCCGTCAGTGCGCAACTGCGGCCTCCCATACGGTCAGCCCGAGCAGACAGGCCACCGCGGCGATGCCGATGTAGACGTGAACTTCGACCTTGGTCTTGCGGTGGATCATCGAGTCGATGAAGGGCCACAGGAACATCAAGAGCACGATGGCGCCCATCGACAGGATGGCGGTCGTGCGCGAGAACAGCTTCAGCCAGCGGAACGCGACGTAGAAGAACCACTCCGGCTTGATGACCTCGGGCGTCGAGTGTGGATCGGCGTGCGGGCCCAGCTCGGCTGGCAAGACCGTGGCCAGCACACAGAGCAGGATCATCAGCGACAGGCCGAGGATCAGCTCGGTGTACATGTGATCGGGGAAGAAGCTGAAGTGGCCCGGCTTGACCGGGTCGTCCTTGAAGCGCAGCTCGGTCACGCCGTGCATGCGGATGATGATGATGTGGACCACCACCAGCAGGCCGATGACGGCCGGCAGCACCGCGGCGTGCAGCACGAAGAAGCGCGACAGCGTGCGCTCGCCGTAGACCTCGCCGCCCAGCATCATGCGCTTGATGGCGCCGCCGATCAGCGGCACGCCCTCGGCGATGTTGGCGCCCACGGTGGCGCCCCAGTACGACAGCTGCTCGTACACCAGCGAGTAGCCGGTGAAGCCGGTGATCAGCACGGTGACCAGCAGGCCCATGCCGACGATCCAGTTGAGCTCGCGCGGGCGCCGGTAGGCGGCGGTGAAGTAGACCCGCATCTGGTGCAGGATCACGGCGGCGATCATCAGGGTCGCGGCCCACTTGTGCATGCCGCGCAGGAACCAGCCGTAGGTCGCGTCGTGGGTGATGTAGTGCACCGACTGGTAGGCGGTGCGCGGCGACGGCTCGTAGTAGAACGCGAGCAGGATGCCGGTGATGATCTGGACCACGAACAGGTAGGCCGGCGTGCCGCCCAGCGCGAACCACCACTTCTTCATGTGGTTCGGGACCGGCTCGTTGGTCATCTCGGCGAGCTTGTCGCCGTCGACCGGCAGTCGCTCGCGGAACCAGGCGCGGACGCTCATCAGCCCGCGCTCGTGTCTTGGTTGTCTTCGAGCGGGACCTCGATGAAGAGCAGGCCGCGATCGACGCGCAGCGGGTAGCGCCCCAGCGACTGCCCGGCGGCGGCCGGCGGCCCCGCGGTGGCGCGGCCGCTGGGATCGAAGGCGCCGTTGTGGCACGGGCAGAAGAAGCGGTTGTTGTTGGCCTCCCAGTGCACGTGGCAGCCGAGGTGCGGGCACACCGAGGACAGCGCCACGAAATCGGACACGTCGCCGCGCTCGCCCTGGCGGGCGACCACGATGGCGGAGCCGTCGGGCAGCTTGAAGGGCAGCGAGTCGCCGACCTTCATCGAGACCAGGTCGGCCACGTACATCCAGGCCCGGTCCCGGTTCTTGGACGGGTACAGGAAGCGCCCCGCCATGCCGGCCAGGGTGCCATAGCTGGCGATCAGGCCGCCGGCCATGGCCAGGTTGGCCGCGGTGGTGAAGAAGCTGCGACGCTCCGGAGAAGGTGGTTCGGCAGGCGCTTTCGGCTTGTCGTCGTCGTGCTTGCTCATCGACCAACCCCTCCGCTTGGGGTGGGTTCTATCACGCGCGGTGGACGCATGGGAACCCACCGGTTCGCGAATTATCTGCGCAAGGCCGTGGCGACGCCGCAGGGCGTGCGCGGAGTTCGGGTGCTGCGCTGCGGCGACCTTGCTGGCTAGCCGTGCTCGAGCTTGTGCACCAGGGCGCTGCGCTGGTCGGTGCGCAGGGCGCGGTCGGTGCCGGGATAGAGGATGCGCTCCTCCTTGATGTTGTGGTTCTGCAGCACTGCCAGCAGGTCGTTGCGCGCGGCCTCGAAGCCCGCCGCGTCCTTGCCCGCCAGGCTGAGTTGCATGTCGCTCAGGGTCTCCAGGATCTCGCGGTGCTCCATGCGCATGACCGTGGTCGGACCCTGCGTCATGCCGGTGGCCTGCTCGAAGGCGGGGAACAGCACCTCCTCCTCGAGCCGGATGTGGCGGCGCAGACCGTGGGCGAAATCCGTGTACTTGGCCAGGGCGGCGACCATCTCGCCATTGCGCACCAGCGTCGTCGCCTGCTCCAGCAGGGCGTCGAGCCGGTCGTGATCCCAGGACAGATAGCCGGTGACGGTGGGTTCGTAGCTGGCAGTGGTGGCAGTCATGCGCGCGGGGAAGAGCAAGAGGCGCGCCAGGCCGTCAGGCGTCAGGCGTCAGCGCAGGCGGGCGCTGGCCTGGAAGATGCGCGACATGTCGGCCTCGCCCTCGCGCACAGGCTGGGTCCACAGTGCGTGCAGGGTGCGCCGGGCCGGGTCGATGAGGAGGCTGGGATACTCGCTGAGCCAGGTCGAGCAGTGCCGACAGAAGCCGTAGTGGCTGAAGCGGTCCGAGACCGCCTCGGGCGGACCGCAGCGTGCGCCGCCGGCGTCGCACGCGGCGTACATGGCGCGGCCGCCATCGCGGCTGTCGAGGTACAGCACGTGAGCGCGGCCGGTCTTGGCGTCGACCGCCAGCGTCGGGATCATGTGGTTGGCGCAGCTGTCGTCGTTGACGGTGATGCGGGACCAGGTGCGACCGGCGTCCTTCGAGGTCGCCAGCCGGATGTCCCAGCGCGCGTCGGCGCCGCCGGTGGCGTAGACGGCATAGAGCAGCTTGCGCTTCGGATCGGCCGCGACCTGGGGGTTCTTGAAGAAGAACGGGATGGGCTCGTCGGCGGCGCTGACCTGCGTGGGAGGAGCGAAGGTCTGGCCCCCATCACTTGACGAGGTGTAAAGCACATGGTGCTCCGGCGTGGACGCCAGCCCCATGCGCGGCGTGCCGGTGCCGCCGACCACGTGGACGATGCCGTCGGAGGACACCTCGAGGTCGCCGTAGCCGGCCTCGAGCACCGGCACGGAGGTCGTGGTGAAGCTCGCGCCGCCATCGAGCGAGCGCACCAGCATCATCTTCTCGGCCAGCGAGGCCTCGTAGACGACGTACATCGCCTCGCCCTTCTGGCCGCGCGCGGGGCCGATCGCGATCATCGGCTTGTCGAGGCAGCCCGGGGTCCCAGCCGGGCAATCGAGCTCGGTGTGCGGGGCGCGGGCGGTCGTCCAGCTCTTGCCGGCGTCGCGCGAGGTGGCGTAGCCGATCTGCATGTTCTTCTCGGGGGCACGCCCGCCGTCGAAGCCGAGCCAGACCAGGTGCAGGCTGCCGTCGGCCGCCGACGCCATCCAGTTGTCGAAGTGGTTCTCGCGCGCGTCGGGCAGGGTGCGGTCGATGTCCAGGGTGCCGTCGGGCGCCAGCGAGGCCAGGCCGATCGGGTTGGGCCGCCCCGTGCCGGTGTTGGCGCCGTAGGCGACCACCAGGGTGCCGCGCGACAGGGCCGCGGCGGGCTCGATGTGATAGAGGCCTGGCCCCTGCGCGGTCGACAGCTGGCGCGGCGCGGCGAACAGCTTGCGCGCGCGGGGCAGGTCGGGGCAGCTGGGCGGGCGCGGCGCCAGCATGCCGGGCAGGGCGCACGCCTTCCAGGTCGGATCGCACAGGTAGCCCTCGGCGCTGCGACAGTCGGCATCGCCGCCACACGGCGCCAGGCAGACCTGACCCATGCGCAAGGTCTCGGCGCAGGTGCCGCCGCAGGTCATGCCCGGCGGCGCGGTCGGGCCGCAGAACGCCGCGCACATGCCGCCCGGCGTGGGCGCACACAGCAGGCCCGCGCCGCAGCTGCCCGCCATGCTGGTCTCGCTCTGGGTGCAGGCCGCGCCGAGCGCGCCGGGAGGCGGCGCGGGCACTCCGGTGACCGACGGCGCCGGTGTGGCCGCCGCGGTGGGCGCGGGCCGGGGCGAGGCCGGGGGCGTGGCGGCAGGGGCGGCCTTCTTGCCCGAGCCGCTACAGGCCGTCAGGGCGAGGACGCAGGAGACGACGAGGAGCCAGGGTGCGCGCATGGGCGCAGGGTACCAGCGAACCCGCGGCCGCTGCGCGTGGGACGTCAGCTGGCGCGCGGCGCGCGCGGGCGCAGCTTGGCGCCGAAGTGGCGCAGCGCCGGGGGCTGCTCGGTGATCTCGAACGCGGTCAGCTCGCTGCGCGCGGCCCACAGGAGCTCGACGGCCTCGGCGACATAGTCGAGGTGGCAGCAGGTGTAGACCCGGCGCGGGATGGCCAGGCGCACGAGGTCGAGGTCGACCGGCCCTTCGGGCGTGCCGCCGGGGCCGCTGTGGCCCTTCATGAGCTGGCCGATCTCGCACGAGCGGATGCCGGCCAGGCGGTACAGCGCGCACACGATGGCCTGCCCGGGCAGGTCGAGCGGCCCGAGGTGCGGGGCGAAGGCGCGCGAGTCGAGATAGACCGCGTGGCCGCCGGTGGGTCGCATCACCGGGACGCCCGCGGCGTGCAGGCGGTCGCCCAGCGAGCGCACCTGCGCGATGCGGTCGGCCAGGTAGGCCGGATCGGTGACCTCCTCGAGACCGCTGGCCATGGCCTCGAGGTCGCGCCCGGCCAGGCCGCCGTAGGTCGGGAAGCCCTCGCCGAGGACCATGTCGCGGCGCAGGGTGTCGGCCAGGCTGCTGTCGCGCAGGGCGAGGAAGCCGCCGATGTTGACCAGGCCGTCCTTCTTGGCGCTCATCAGGCAGCCGTCGGCGAGGTCGAAGAAGGCGCGCGCCAGCTCGCGCGGGCTGCGCTCGCCGAGGCCGACCTCGCGCTCGCGCACCAGCCAGGCGTTCTCGGCGAAGCGCGCGGCGTCGAGGAACAGGCGGGCGCCGTGCTTGTCGCACAGCGCGCGCACCGCCTGCATGTTGGCCAGCGACACCGGGTGGCCGCCGACGCCGTTGGAGGTGACCGTGATGATGACCAGCGGGACGCGCTCGCGCGCCAGGGTCTCGGCCAGGGCGTCGAGATCGATGTCGCCCTTGAAGGGGTGCTCGACCGCGGGGCTGCGCGCGACGGCGATGGGCAGGTTGACGGCGCGGGCACCGGCGCGCTCGAGGTTGGCGTGCGTGGTGTCGAAGTGGGTGTTGCCGGGGACCACGTCGCCGGGCTTCAGCATGGCCTCGAACAGCAGGCGCTCGGCGGCGCGGCCCTGGTGGGTGGGGATGACGTGGGTGTAGCCGGTCAGCGTGCGCACCACCTGCTCGAAGCGCAGGAAGCTGCGCGCGCCGGCGTAGGCCTCGTCGCCGTCGAGCAGGCCGGCCCACTGGTGCGCGCTCATGGCGGTCATGCCGCTGTCGGTCAGCAGATCGATGGTGACCAGGTTCGCCGGGATCTTGAAGAGGTTCCAGTGCGCGGCGGCGAGGGCGCGCTCGCGCTCGGCGATGCTGGTGAAGGGGATGGGCTCGACGACCTTGACGCGATAGGGCTCGATGCGGGTGCGCATGAGTGAAGGGTGCTCACAGGGCGCAGGGCGAGGGTTGACGGTGGTCAACTCTGGAGCCACAGGTGCTCGATCAGGATCTTGGTGCCGAGCCCGATCAGGACCACGCCGCCGACCAGGTCGAGCCGGCGCCCCAGCCGGGCGCCGAAGCGACGGCCCGCGGCCAGGCCGAGCGCGCTCAGCGCCCCGGTGACCAGGCCGATGGTGGCCAGGGAGACCACGAGCGGCGTGCCCAGCATCGGCAAGGTGATGCCCGCCGCCAGCGCATCGATGCTGGTGGCGATCGCCAGCAGCAGCATCACGCGCGGGCCGAACAGCTGCTGCTCGGTCTGCGCGACGACCTCCTCGCCTTCGCCGGCGGGAGCGCTGCGCGCCTCCAGCATCATCTTGACCCCGATGGCGCCCAGCAGGCCGAAGGCCAGCCAGTGATCCCAGGCCTCGACGAAGCGGCCGAAGCGGCTGCCCAGCAGCCAGCCCAGCAGCGGCATCAGGGCCTGGAAGCCGCCGAAGAAGCCGGCCACCAGCACGAAGTGGACGGGCCGCAGGCGAGGCGCCGCCAGCCCGCGCGCGGCCGAGACCGCGGTGGCGTCCATGGCCAGACCGACCGCGAGCGCCAGCAGCGAGCCGTAGTGGGGAGTCGTCACCACTGCAGGGTGCCCCACGAGCGTGGTCCGACGCCAGGCTGCTCGGTCATCAGCAGCTGCGAGCTGCAACCGACGCGCCAGTCAACCCGGGCGCCGGCGCAGGCAACCACGCCGCGCCTGTGACGGCAGGCGACCACTCCTCGACGGCAGGTGCTAGCGTCGCGCCCCGATGAACGACTTCAAGATGTTCAACGCGCTGGGGCTGAGCTTCAAGTCCTGGTTCCGCAACTTCGTCCCCTTCACCCTGCTGGCCGTGCTGCTCTACGCCCCCGTGGTGGTCTGGATCGTCATCTACGATCCGACCAAGGCCAGCAGCCCCGAGGACCTCCTCAACAAGATGTTCCTGTGGCCGATCTACCTGCTGGGCGGGATCTCGACGCTGCTGTCGCCGATGCTGACCTACCGGGTCATCCAGGATCTCAACGGCACCAAGGTCCCGATGTGGACCAGCGTGAAGTTCGGCGTGCGCGGCATCATCCCCGCGATGATCCTGGCCATCGTGGTCAACGTGCTGCAGCGCATCCCGGGCGGCGGCATCGTGGGCGCGGTGCTGACCTGCGTGTGGTTCGTGGCCGCGCCCGCCGCGGTCGCCGAGCAGCTCGGCGTGGGGGCGGCCTTCAACCGCAGCACGGCGCTGACCCGCGGGCGGCGCTGGGGCATCTTCGGCCTGACGTTCCTCATCGGCCTGGCGCTGATCGGGATGCTGTTCGGGTGGATCGTGCCGATGTTCAAGGAGGTCAGCATGGACCTCACCGGCCTCAGGCGCCCCGCCCTGCTGTTCGTGGGCAGCATGGGCGTGTTCCAGCTCTTCATGGGGATCGCGCAGGCGGTCAGCTACGCGCTGCTGCGCCAGGACAAGGACGGCCTCAACCACGCCGACCTCGCCAAGGTGTTCGAGTAGCGGGACGGCTCTCGCGTTCGTCACATCTCCGGCGGACGGAGAGCACCCGGCACCACATTTTCGTGCTGTTTTTACTTGACAGACACAACAGGTCACGACGACCGGCGGGTTCGGCACGAAGCTGGAATGCGTCTGAGAGCGCATGGCTTGGCGCCTGTGCCACGGGACCAGGAAGGGGAGCTTCGCGACGGTCTGCGGCGTGACTGTGTGGCGTGGCGGGGCTGCGGTGAGGCCGAAAAGTGCCGTGGTACGAAGGACGTGCGCAAGCGAACGGGAGGATGGTGATGGAGCGAGCGGAGCTCTTGCAGCGGGTCGATGACAGGGTCAAGGCGGTGGTGCGGCGGCGGCAGGGTGTCGAGGCCGAGGAGATCGCAGCGCTGCTGGAGGCCAGACGGCTGGGTGTCGCCGAGG
>JBGASF010000137.1:0-21378 GCA_044229835.1 Polyangia bacterium
GTCGTGGTGACGCCCATCGGGTCGACGATCCCGGTGAGCAGGCCGCGGCCGTTCCAGCTGTAGGTCGAGACCAGGTCGGCGGTCTGCTCCTCCACCCGCGGCACCGCGTGCGTCTTCAGGCGCCCGAGCAGGTCGTAGGTCGACAGCTCGATGTTGCCCTGGGCGTTGCTGTGCCAGGTCACGTTGCCGAGGCCGTCGTTGACGAACAGCTCCTGCGTGGCCGGGCTCAGCCAGGGCGAGCTGTTGAAGACGGCGATCTGGCCGCGCCGGTTGAAGCCCTGGTAGCCCTGCTTGTCGCGGCCCTCGCCGAGCTCGCGGTGCCAGAGGCGGCGCTGGGGCTGGTCGATGTACGTGTAGCGACGGTTGCCGAGGCCGTCGGTGGACTTCATCTCGCTGCCGATGGAGCTGTACTCGATGGTGGTGACGTTGCCGTACGGATCGGTGATCGTGGTCGGCTGGCCCTGGGCGTTGCGCTCGATCTGAGTGGTCAGCTCGGTCTGGTAGTCGGTCGGCGGCAGCGGCGCCGGGGCCTGGCTCCAGCGCCGGCGGATGGCGCGGATGCGCCCGCGCTCGTCGCGATCGAAGTCGGTGCGCTCGAGGTCGTCGCTGGTGACGCCGTCCTCGACCCGCTCGACGAGAACCTCGTCGGCGAGGTTGTACTCGAAGTGACACTGGGCGCCGTTGGGTTGCTGCTCGAACTCGACCCGGCCGAAGCCGTCGCGCGACAGCGTGGTGACCATGCCGTTGCCGCTGGTGGTGGTGACCAGGTTGCCATCGGCGTCATACCCGTAGCCCTCGACCTCGGGCATGGCCGACCCGGAGCCGAGCGCACGGGTGATGGGCAAGCCGCGCGTGTTGTTGATGATGGAGTGGGTGTGGCCGTCGCCGTCGGTGACGCCGACCAGGCGCTCCTCGTTGTCGTACGCATATTCGACCAGGGTGAACGTGGGTGAGCCACGGGTCGCGATCAGCACACTGAGGCTGACGTCGCAGGCCCCCAGGCTGAGCTCCGAGCACACCGCCTCCAGGGAGCCAGCCACATTGTAGAAGCGGCGCTGACGCCGAGCCGGGTTGTTGACGATAGCGCCCACGCCGATGCCCTCGGCGATGCGCACCAGGTTCTGCGCGTCATCCCAGTCGTAGGTCTGGCGGTAGCCGTCCTCGTCGGTGACCTGGACCGGCTGACCGAAGCCGTCATAGTCGGTGGTCAGGAGGCTTCCGTAGCCGTTCGATTCTGTTGTCACGTTGCCAACAGCGTCGTACTGGAAGTAGCGGGCAGCGATCTGGGCGGCGCCGCCCAGGTAGGGCTCGCTGGCGGGCTGGTCGAGGCGGCGCCGGATCGAGCGCAGATAGCCGCCCGTCATGCCGCGCGCGAGGCGCTGCAGCCCGTTGTAGTTCACGAGGTACGTCGCCGTCATCGGGGGCGTGCCCGCGGCGATCCCGTTGGGGTAGACCGCCGCGTAGTAGTCAAAGTCGGTCTGGCGGCCGCCGCTCTCGCGGGTCTGGATGAGCTGGCCGAACTCGTTGTAGATGTGCGTGCGCACGAGGTCGGGGTTCGGGCCCGAGACCACGGGCTCGATCTCGCGGATGAGGTCGCCGGCCTCGCGGCTGGTGCGGCCATCGAGGTTGAGGTCGGCGCCGAAGAACAGCCCCGCGACCGGGACGATCTCGGACAGGGTCGTCGCGTCGGCGCCGAACGCCTGCAGGTAGCCGAGGACCGTCGCCGCGCCGGTGGTGGCGTCGAGCTCCTGGTAGTCATAGGTGAAGGTCGACACCCGCCCCATCGCGACGTCCTCGACGCGGGTGACCTTGTTGAACAGCGGCTCGTGGCTGAGCAGGGTCTGCCTGCTCTGCAGGTCGCTCGCGGTCTCGGTGATCGAGAGCAGGTTCCCGCGTGACAGCGGGTTCAGGCTCATCTCGTCATAGCCGAGCGCCAGCCGGCGGCCGGCGGGCGACACCGTCAGCGCGAGCTCGCCGTGCAGGTTGTACCGGTTCACGGTGGTGAAGAACGCAGGGCCTTCGCCGGCCGAGGCCTGGCGCCCGGTCACCAGTGCCTGGCCCATGAAGTTGAGGCCGAACCAGCTGGTGGTGCCGTTCTGGTCGACGAAGCGGGTCCAGGAGCAGACCTGGTTGACAGCGCTGGAGAGCAGATCGAGGCGCGCGCCAAAGGCGCTGCAGGCCTGCCCGGGCGCGCACACGACCTCGCCGTCGAGCGCGTGCAGCTCGGCGATCGACTGGGTGAGGTCGTAGTACAGCGACCACGGCTTGATCGCCTGCGTCGGGAACGCCACGCGCAGCCCATGCTCGCGCGGGAGGACGGGGTAGCCGGCAAACTGCAGGGCGATGGCCCCACAGCCGATGGCGGAGCTGGTGCCGCCGTTGTTCAACCAGGGGCCGGTCACGTCGGCCGGCACCGGCGCAGGCTGCATGGTGTCCTCGGTGCGGAAATACTCGTAGGTGGCCTGGACGATCGGGGACTCGGCGGCCCGGCCGTAGCTCTGGCGGATGACCCGGTCGAAGTTGGGGCTGGTGATGGAGGGCTCGTAGGTGTTGAGCAGGATGGCGACGTCGTTGAGCCTGACGGTGGTGATGTCGCCGAGCTGGTGGTCGATGCTGAGTTCGCGGTACATCGACTCGCCGAAGGCCCGGTGCGTCTTGCTGCAGTCGTCGGGGATCGGCTCGGCTGGGGGTAGGACGAAGCCGTTGGCCTCTGCCACGGGCGCGGCCACCCACTCGTACTCCCAGAGTGAGCTGCGCGCGGGCGCCACGGGCGTCGCCGGGCCCTCGAGCCGAGCGGAGAGGAGACGATGCTGCTCGCGCAGGAAGCCGGGGATGCGTCGCTCGGTGAGGCCGGTCTGGGTCGCGACCGCCTCGCTGAGCTGGTCGTGCGGAATGAGATCCTCGTACTCGTAATTGACCGAGCGGCCGGTCCAGTCCTGCACGCGCTGCAGCAGGCCGTTCGGGTAGTAAGTGAAGTCGATGGAGCGCTGCAGCGGGTCGACAACCTTGGTCAGCGGGCCCTCGTCATCGGGGCCGTAATAGAGGTTGATGGAGTTGCCGGCGCGATCGCGGCGCGCGCGCATGCGGCCGCGGCTGTCGAACGCGGTGATGGTGCCGTCGGCCTCGCGCAGCAGCCACTTGTCGGTCTTGAGGTCGTCGTCGAACACCTGGCGCACAGCCGCATAGGTGCCGGGTCCGGGCAGGAAGACCTTGGAGGTCGGATCCTGAACGTAGACCTGGTAGTCGCTGGGGCCGCTGTAGTGGGCCACGCAGTGGATCACCGGGAAGGCGGCGCGGCAGTAGGGCGGCAGGTCGTCGACGCCGGGGAAGTACTCGGTGATGGGGACCAGGGAGTCCTCGTAGGAGTGGCGGAAGTTGCGGCCGAGGACGCCGTGCGAGATCCCCGCGGACGAGTAGCGCCGCTCCAGCTTGAAGTGCAGGTCGAAGCCGGTCTGGATCTCGAGGTCGACCCAGCTGTCGACGTACTGGCCCGAGCCGATGGCGACGGGATCGCCGGCGCGGGCGCCCCGGGTGGCGTGGCGGCCGGGCGTGCGCATGGTGATGCGCTTGGGCTTGAGCTGCTCGCCGGGGCCGCTGGGATCGAGCGAGCCGAAGTCCCATGCATGGCAGGCGCCGCCTGGATTGGTGCTGCACTCGGCCTCGGCGGTGCGGTGGCGAGGCTCCTTGTATTGGTTGTTCGAGCCGGTGGTTGGAGCACCGATGTTGCCCTTGTCGTCAGCGTTGGCGTTCTGGATTTCGCTGAGGTTCGGCGTGGCCACAGGGGCGTGAGGCGCGGGGCTGGGCGGGACGACGGGGTCGCAGGGTGTCCCATCTTCCTTCTTGCACGGCTGGACCGTGGGCGCCGGTAGGGCGGGCGGTGGCCCTTCGATTGCCCCGCCGCGGCGGAAGCAGTCGCCGCGCTCGCTGCACTGGATGCACTCGTTACCGCCAAGCGCGGCGCCGCGGCAGATGCGGTTGTCGATGCAGGGGGCGGTGGCGCTGGTGGCCATGCCCTGGCAGACCGGGGGCCACAGGCTGCCGCCTAACAGGCGACCCGCGTTCTCGAGCATGGGCGCGACAGCGGCCGGCGCGCACAGCGACTCGAAATCAGCCGCGGTGGTCGCCACCTGGCAGTTCGGGTGAACCCCGGGCTGGACCGGCTTGCTCGAGACCGGCGGTTCACCGCCGAAGAGGTCGAGGCCGCAGCTGGGACCGTCGATCTGGCAGTCCTCCTCCATCACTTTGAGCGGGCTCGCGGTGAGTGGCTGGCAGATGTTGCCGAAGCTGCAGAACGAGGTTGGCAATGGCCGGCACACCCAGGTGCACCTGCGAGGTCCGTCGATGCCCGAGCCTGATGGCTGGTAGACCGTGCCGCCGGCCGGACCGATGGTCTGGATGTAGAAGCCGCCTCCCAGGTAGATCTGACCCAAGGCGTTGCCAATCAGCTCGACCGGGAGGGGCAGGATCAGGTTGTCGACGTAGGGCGGAGGCTCGGGCGGAGTGCACTCGAGCTTGGGCTCGCTACATGTGCCGCAGCGCGACATCGGAGCGAAGCCGCCCATCTCGGCGCCGCTCGCCGGTCGGCTCGGCAGCAGCAGCAGCACCAGCGCGAGCGCCGCCAGCAGCCCGCCGCGCCCCCGAATCACCTTCATTGCCATCTTCTGGAACATGCCAATCATGATTGGCAGGGTTGTCAGAGCGACGGCCGGACAGCAATGCAACGAATTGTTCCAGTTGCCGCTTGCTATTCCGAGCGCTTGCGCCGCCCTCCGGCGGTGAGTCCCACCCGGGCCAGGTGTCGCCGCAGCGCCGGCAGGCTGATGCCCAGGCGGCGGGCCATGCGTGAGCGGTTGCCGCGATAGGCCTCGAAGGCGCGGGCGATCGTCAGGTCCTGGACCCGCCGCAGCGAATCATGCCAGCGCCGCTTGATGTCGGGCAGCGCCGTCGAAGGCCGCCTGACCAGCGCTTCCAGCAGCTCGTCGACCGTGGCGGGCTTTTCAACCACGGTGCGGGCGCCGAGGTTCACCGCGTCGGCCACGGCGCGGGTGTCGGGCATCGCGGTGTACAGCAGCAGCTGCACCTCGGGGCGCTGCTGGTGCAACTCCTCGATCAATTTCAGGCCGGAGCCATCGCCCAGGACGAGGTCCACGATGGCCACATCGATGTGCGGCGACCTGCCCAGCGCCACGCGCGCCTCGCCCAGCGAGTGCGCCAGCAGCACCTCGTGGTGTCGGCCCTTCAGCAGCGCTGCCAGCGCCACCAGCGAGTCGTGACAGTCGTCGACCAGGAGAATGTGCATCGGGCGCCTCTGTCGTGGGCCAGGCTGGGCCTGGTCGGTTCACGACAGGGGTTTCGGCGGGCGGGGACGGTTGTTGCGTGCGGGGCGAAAGAAAGCGAGGCGACGGTCAGGGGCAGGTGCCGAACGCCGGCAGCGTGACATCTCCGCTGCCTGCGACCGTCACCATGGCGTTCGAGCAGGCCTCGGGGGTCATGTTGCCGGGCGTGTAGATCCCGGCCCGTACGCTGTAGGTGCCGTCGGCAAAGCTCTTGACCGCCCCGAGGTCGCACGGGTTCGAGGTCGCCCCCGGGGCCTTGACCACCTCGGTGAACGAGAACGGACTCGCGGTCACCGAGACGCACAGGCCGCCCAGGGTGGCACCGCCCGCACCGCCTGGCGTGACGCCGACCAGGACGATCTTGCCCTGTCGCCCGGTCAGCCCCGCCACGCGCACCGTCAGCGCGCCCTGGGAGGCATCGGCGGGCCGGGCATCGACCACGACGGCGGCATCGACGGTCATGGCGTCGTCGTCATCGCCACACCCGGCGACGGCAGCCGCGAGAGCACACAGAGACACGAATCCAAGCGAGCGCATCATGGTCGTCATCCCCCGATCATGAGCCCGGGCGCGAACCCCGACTTGACCGCCGTCAGGCCCAAGCGGCAGGCAGCAGGGGAGAGCGCTACGGTGACGCGGTGGCGGTGACGTGGACGATGACGCTGATCTTGCCGCGCGGGACCTCGTCGCCGGCCTTGAACACCGCGGGGGTCTCGGTCTTGACCAGCAGGTTGAACGGGGTCTTCCAGTTCTTGAAGGTGTCGGCCAGGACCTTCTTGCCCGCGGCGTCGATCTTGACCGCGTAGCGGCCCGGCTTGGTGCCGACCGCGACCGCCTCGATGACGCCGAACTTCATGCCCAGGCCGGGCTCGGTCACGCCCTGCGCCGCGACATACAGGCCGATGGGCGGGGTCGCGAAGGTCAGGGTGTCCTCGACCAGCTCGTACTCGATCTTCGATACCGTCACGTCGACGATGGGGCGGTCATTGAGCGCCGCGAAGTCGGACTGGTTCTTGAGGTCGTAGGGCACCGTCGACTGGATGTCGATCCGCGCCTCGCAGCTGCCCGTGGTCCCGCACGCCATCGGGTTGGGCGTCGCGTTGCGCGCCACCACCTGACACATGGCGTCGCTGGTGCACGGTACGGTCGGCAGGGTGCCCGACGTCGGCAGCCCCGCGCGCGAGGTATCGTATTGAAACATCTGAGGTGGCAGGGCGAGATCGAACTCCAGCACGTCCGAGTCGATGAGCCCGCAGCCCATCAGCATCCCCGAGGCCAGCGCCCAGACCGCCCCCGCGGCCAGCCAGCGAACCTGCATCATGTCCTCCTAAGCTAGTGAAAGCAGCTAAACCAGTATTCTACGCCGGCTGGCCCCCGCGCGCCAGCAACGCGCGCACGACCTCGTCGGCCGCCCCGTAGGGGTCCTGCGTGCGCTGCGCCACACGGGTGGCCAGCGCGTCCAGCCCGCCCTGCCCCGCCAGCGACGCCTCGGCCGCCTCCAGCAGCTTCGCGGTCACCAGCTCGACCAGCTGCGCCCGCGCCCGCGCCCGCCCGCGCGCCTCCAGTACATGGGCCGCGGTCGCCCGGGCCTCGAAGCGCTCGATGGCCGCCACCAGCTCGGGGATGCCCCCGCCGTTGCTGGCCACGGTGCGCACAATCTCGACCTCGGGCGCGTCCATCGAGCGCAGGTGCAGCATCGCGATCAGATCCCGCTCGGCGCGGTCGGCGCCCTCGCGGTCGGCCTTGTTGATGACCAGGACGTCGGCGATCTCCAGGATGCCCGCCTTGATGGCCTGGATGTCGTCACCCATGCCGGGCACCGTGACCACCACCGCGGTGTGCGACAGCGACACCACCTCGACCTCGTCCTGCCCGACCCCCACGGTCTCGACGATGACGACGTCCATGCCCATGGCGTCCAGCACGGCCACGATGTCGCTGGTCGACCGCGACAGCCCGCCCAGGTGGCCGCGCGTCGCCAGCGAGCGGATGAAGACGCCCGGGTCGGTCGCGTGGCGCTGCATGCGGATGCGGTCGCCCAGGATGGCGCCGCCCGAGAACGGCGAGGTCGGATCGATGCACACCACGCCGACCTTCTTGCCGGCCGCGCGGTAGCGCTCGATGAGCTGATCGACCACCGTGGACTTGCCGGCGCCCGGGTTGCCGGTGATGCCGATGATGCGCGCGCGCCCGGTGTGTGGATACAGCTGGCGCAGCTCGTGCTCGGCAGCCGGGGTGTGGTCGTCGACCTCGCGCATCAGGCGCGCCGCCGCGCGCACCTCGCCTGCCAGCACCCGCGCCGCCAGCCCGGACTCGGCCACGCTCAGGCCCCGGCGAACAGGTGGCGCGAGATCAGCATGCGCTGCACCTCGTTGGTGCCCTCGCCGATCTCGCACAGCTTGACGTCGCGCAGGTAGCGCTCGACCGGGAACTCGCGGGTGTAGCCATAGCCGCCCAGGATCTGGATCGCGTCCATGCAGGCGCGCCGCCCGGCCTGCGCCGCCCACAGCTTGGCCATCGACGACTCCTGCGGGGTGCGCCGGCCCTGGTCCTGCAGCCAGGCCGCGCGCCGCACCAGCAGGCGCGCGCCCTCGAGCTCCATCGACATGTTGGCCAGCATGAACTGGATGGCCTGGAAGTTGGCGATGGCCTGGCCGAACTGCGCGCGCTGCTTGGCGTAGATCGTGGCCTCCTCCAGCGCGCCGCGCCCCAGGCCGACGGCCATCGACGCGATCCCCACGCGCCCCTTCTCCAGGATGCGCAGCGTCTGGGTGAAGCCGTGATCGAGCTCGCCGATGCGGTTCTCGTCGGGGACCTCGAGGTCCTCGAAGATGACCTCGGTGGTGTCCGACGCGCGCAGCCCCATCTTCTCGAGGTGGCGCCCGACGCGCAGCCCCTTCCAGCCCTTCTCGACGATGAAGGCGGTCAGCCCCTTCTGCTTGGCATCAGGGGTGGTCGAGGCCAGCACCACGTAGGTGCCCGCGACCGAGCCCTGGGTGATGAAGGTCTTCGAGCCATTGATGATCCAGCGATCGCCCTTCTTGATGGCGCGGGTGCGCGCCCCGCCGGCGTCCGACCCCGAGCCCGGCTCGGTCAGACACCAGGCGCCCAGCTTCCTGGCCGAGGTCAGATCGGGCAGGTAGCGCCGCTTCTGCTCCTCGGAGCCGAAGCCGTTGATGTGGCCGCTGCACAGCGAGTTGTGCGACGCCACGGTCAGGCACACCGAGCCGTCGTGCCGCGCCAGCTCCTCGATGACCAGGACATAGTCGCTGAACGACATCCCGGCGCCGCCATACTCGGGCGAGATCTGCATGCCCATCAGGCCGAGCTCGGCCAGCTTGGGGATGAGCTCGATGGGGAAGTGCTCGCTGTCGTCCCAGCGCTTGGCGTGGGGCACGATCTCGGCGCGACAGAAGTCGCGCACCGACGTGGCCAGGGCGCGTTGCTCGTCGCTCAGCTCGAAGTCCATCGTGTCCTCACTCCCTCTTCTACTTCGCGCCGCCCACGGGGGCGGCAGGCGGTGGCTGCTTGAAGCGCTGCTCGGGCCCGGCGGGCCCGTACGACTGGATGGCGGAGACCGGCCCCTTGGTGACGGTGAAGCCGTGCTTCACGCCGGCCGGGATGTGCACCGCGGTGCCCGGCTTGACGGTCACGGTCTGCCCGCCGACGGTCATGGTGCCCTCACCCTCGAGGACGTACAGCACCTCGGACTCGGCGGCGTGCACGTGCTCGGGCACCACCATGCCGGGGCCGGCGGTGAAGTGCTCGAGGGACAGCTTGCCCTCGCCCTTGCCGCCCTGCTCCAGCATCAGGCGGACCTGGCCCTTGCCGGCGCCGATGCTCAGCGGCTTGGCGTCGTCCTTCTTGGCCAGCACCGCGGGGGCGGTCGCCTTCTCGGGCTTGCCGGTGACCACGATGGTGCCGGCGCGATCCTGCGGATCGCGATAGCTGTGCTCGGGGCCGGCGGGGGCGAAGAACTGCAGGAACTCGCCGGGGGTGCGCCCGGTCAGCGCCTCCAGCGCGTGGACCTGGCCGGCGGGGACATAGACCGCCTGGCCGACCTCGGCATACACGGTGTCCTGCCCGGGCAGCGACAGCTTGAGCTGGCCGTGCATGACATAGATCGCCATCGCGCTGGAGCGCGAGTGCCACGGGATGCGCGTGCGCGGCCGGATCGACAGGCGGGTCAGCGACAGCTTGGGGTCGGGCGTGGTCAGGGCGTCGACCAGGACGCGCGCCGCGATGTTGCCGCCCTTGGGGCCGGACACCGGGACGTCGTCGTCGGAGATCGCATATTGCGCTTTCGCAGTGCCGAAAATGATTGGCAGCATGACAAGGTCGCCGGACTTGCCGACCTTGCCGAGGTCCCACTTCTTGACCGCCGCGGTGGCGCACGCCAGCAGCTCGTCGGGCGTGCCGTGGTTCTGCTCCGCCGTGATGTCCGTGGGCCTGCCGTCCTTGCCCAGCTTGACGGCCAGGATGACGTCACCGCCGACCTTGTAGTTCGCGGCGCGCGCGACGCGCTGGCAGTCGGCCAGTTCGCTGGCGTGGGCGCGCATGACGTCGCCGAGGGCGGCGGCGATGGCGGCGCTGGCGGGATCCTGGGGCTCGTCGGGGGGAGACGGAGTCGGAGTGGGAGAAGAACCCGGATCGGGCACGGGCGCGGGCACGGGCACGGGCACGGGGGAGGGCGAGGGGGAAGCGGAGGCGATGGGTTTGGCGGCGGGCTTGGGGGCGGGGCAGCCAGCCAGCAGCGCCGCAGCGGCCGCAGCGACGACGTGCGCGAGGCGCATCAGCGCGACTCGAGGCGCGGGCGCAGCACCTTCTCGACCCACTCCACGATCTCGTTGGTCGACGCGCCCGGCTTGAAGATGGCCGCGACCCCGTGCTGCTTCAGCGCGGGCAGATCCTCATCCGGGATGATGCCGCCGCCGAAGACCATGATGTCCTTGCCACCCTTGGCCTCGAGCTCGCGAATCACCGCGGGGAACAGCGTCAGATGCGCGCCCGACATGATCGACAGCCCGACCGCGTCGACGTCCTCCTGCACCGCCGCCGCCGCGATCATCTCGGGCGTCTGGTGCAGGCCGGTGTAGACCACCTCGTACCCGGCGTCGCTGAGCGCTCGCGCCACCACCTTGGCGCCCCGATCGTGCCCGTCCAGCCCCGGCTTGGCGACCAGGATGCGGATCTTTCTGCTCACTCGTGGTTCCTCCCGCTGTTCATCGCGATGGCGATCATCGCGTGGCCTGCTCGAAGGTCTTGCGCGCGATCACGATGCGCTGGACCTCGCTGGTGCCTTCGTAGATCCGCGTCACCCGCACGTCGCGCAGGTAGCGCTCGACCGCGAAGTCCTTGGTGTAGCCGTAGCCGCCGTGCACCTGCACCGCCATGTCACAGGCGCGCCCGGCGGCCTCGGTGGCCCACAGCTTGGCCATCGAGGCCTCGCGCGTGAACGGCCGGCCCTGCTCCTTGAGCCAGGCCGCGCGGCGCACCAGCACGCGCGCCGCCTCCAGCTCGGTGGCGGCGTCGGCCAGCATGAACTGCACCGCCTGGTGGGTCGCGATCGGCACCTTGAACTGCACCCGCTCGCGGGCATAGCGCACCGCCGCGTCCAGCGCCGCCGTCCCGATGCCCAGCGCCTGCGACGCGATGCCGATGCGGCCGCCGTCGAGCGCGGTCAGCGCCACCCGCATGCCCTCGCCCTCTTGCCCGAGGATGCAGGCGCGCTCGACCTCGCAGTCCTCCAGCATCAGCGCCACCGTCGAGCTGCCACGCAGCCCCATCTTGTCTTCGTGGCGCCCCACCGTCAGCCCCGGCGTCTGCCAGCCGCGCGGCAGCACGAAGGCGCTGATGCCGCGCCCGCCCGCGCCCGCGTCGGTGCGCGCCCACACCACGATGACGCCGGCCCGGTCGCCGCTGGTGATCCACTGCTTCGACCCCGACAGCGCCCAGCCGCGCTCGGTGCGCCGCGCCACCGTGGCCATCGCCGCCGGGTCCGACCCCGCCTGCGGCTCCGACAGCCCGAAGCTGCCCGCGATGGCCGCGCCCGAGGTCAGCCGCGGCACCACCTCGCGGCAGACCTCGTCGGCCGCGTACTTCACGATGACCTCGGCCACCATGTTGGTGACCGCCATCGCCACCGAGGTGCTGGCGCAGCCGCCCGCGACCGCCTCCATCGCCAGCGAGTAGGCCACCGTCCCGGCCTCGGCGCCGCCGAGCTCCGCGGGCACGTTGACTCCGAGCAGCCCCATGCGCCCGAGCTCGGCCAGCTCCTCGACCGGGAAGGCCCCGGTGCGATCACGCTCGGCCGCCCGCGGCGCCAGCACGCGCTCGGCGAAAGCGCGCGCGGTGCTCTGCACCATGCGCTGCTCCTCGCTGAGCTCGAAGTTCACTTGTTCACCACCCACGCAGCCTTGACGATCTCGCCGCCGGTGTCGCTGAGCTTCCACAGCTTGGCCTTCTCGACCACGCACAGTGCGTACGGCTCGGGCACGATGCCGTCGCCCGAGAAGCCCGCCGAGGTCACCTTGCCACCCGGCGCGACATACAGCGTCATCGAGTGCGCGGGCAGCTTGACCCCTGGCGGCGTCGCCTTGCGGCACTCGGCCATGTCGGCCGCGAAGGTCTTGACCGCGCGCAGCGCCGTGGTGACGCGGTCCTCGTCCCAGCTGCCGGTGCTGGTGCGGGCCTCGAACTGGATCGGCAGCGAGAACTCGGCCTCGCCGCCGCGCGGCTTGCCATAGTCGAGCGCGCTGACCAGGTCGAGCACGCACTTCTCGATGGCGTAGCTGCCGACGTCACTCTCGACCGGGGCCACCGACTTGACCGCGCCGTCGCGCGCGATGCGGAACTTCATGGTCAGGGTGCCGCCGATGTACCAGAGCTTGCCGATGTTCTTGCTCTGGCAGTCGTTGATCTGGGTGCCCACGCGCTCGATGGCGCGGTTGACCTGGTACATGTCGATCGAGCCCAGCAGGCCCTCGACCTGCAGCCCGTCGTCGGGCTCGGGATCGCGCGTGGGCAGCTCCTCGGTGGGGGTCGGCTTCGGGGTCGGCGCCGGCTTCTTCACGGCCGCGCCGCCACCACCACACCCGAGCAGCAGCACATACGCGCCACCCAGGACCCAGCTCATGCGACGGATGTTCATGTCACCTCACCACTTGTCGAACCGGTAGTAGTACGTGAACGGCTCGGGGCCCCTTACATCCGGGAAGGTCCAGTCCTTGACCAGCTTGACCACGCAGGCCTCGATCTCGCTGTCGCGCCAGCTGACGCCACGGACCTCGAGGTTGGAGGCCTTCTCGTTCGCAATCGTCCCCTTGACCTCGAACTCGCCCTTGGCCAGATCGGGCTTCTGCGCCAGCCGCTTGGTGTAGCAGCGCGCGACCTGGTTCTGCTTGCGCTCGAAGATCCCCCGCACGTCGGTCTCGGACTGCATGTCGTCGCCGACGGTGTCGTCCACGGTGACCTCCTCGTCACCCTGATCCTCGACCTCGACCGGAGGCCTGCGCGCCGCGCCACCACCACCACAGGCCGGCGCCAGCAGCGCCAGCCCGAGCAGCATCCCCTGCATCCCACGCCCCGCGCGAAGCCCCATGGCCGCCTCCTAGTCCTTGAGAAGATTGGCCGCGATCACGATGCGCTGCACCTCGCTGGTGCCCTCGTAGATCTCGGTGATCTTGGCGTCGCGGTAGTTGCGCTCCACCGGGTAGTCCGACAGATAGCCGTAACCACCGAAGATCTGCACCGCCTCCTTGGCGGCGCGGTTGGCCACCTCGGACGCGAACAGCTTGGCCATGGCCGACTCCGGGGTGTGGCGCAGCCCCTTGTCCTTCATGGTCGCGGCCCGCAGCGTCAGCAGGCGCGCGGCGTCGACCTCGGTCGCCATGTCGGCCACCTTCCACTGGATGGCCTGGTGCTGCGCAATGGGCTTGCCGAACGACTCGCGCTCGAGGGCGTACTTGACCGAGGCCTCCAGCGCCGCGCGCGCGATCCCCAGCGCCTGCGCCGCGATGCCGATGCGCCCGCCGTCCAGGGTGTTCATGGCGATCTTGAAGCCCTGGCCGATCTCGCCCAGCAGCGCGGTCCTGGGCAGGCGCACCTTGTCGAGGAAGATCTGGCACGACTGCGAGCCGCGGATGCCCATCTTCTTGTCGGCCGGCCCCAGGGTCAGCCCGGGAGTGCCCTTCAAGGGGATGATGAAGCCCGAGATCCCGCGCACGCCCTTGGCCTGGTCGGTCATCGCATACAGGATGACGACGTCGGCCACCGGGGCGTTGGTGATGAAGTTCTTGGTGCCGCTGATCTCGAACTCGCCAGTCGCCGGATCGAGATGCGCCACGGTCTTCTGCGCGGCGGCGTCCGAGCCGGCGTTGGGCTCGCTGAGCGCGTAGCAGCCCAGCTTCTTGCCCGAGGCCAGCGGGATCAGCCACTCGCGCTTCTGCGCCTCGGTGCCGAACTTGTTCAGCGGGTCGCACACCAGCGAGTTGTTGACGCTCATGATGACGGCGGTCGACGCGCAGTGGCGCGCGATCTCCTCGATCGCCAGCACATAGCCCACGGTGTCCATGCCGGCGCCGCCCCACTCCTCGGGGATGCCGACGCCCATGAAGCCGAGCTCGGCCATGCGCGCGACCAGCTCGGCGGGGTGGCGGTGTTCCTCGTCCAGCTTGGCCGCAATCGGCGCCACCTCGCGCTCGGCGAACTCGCGCGCGGTCTGCTGCAGCAGGCGCTGCTCTTCGGTCAGATCGAGATCCATCTTGGAGAGAGTCCTTTCGAGAACCTATTCGCCCTTGAAGGCGGCGGGGCGCTTGGCCAGGAAGGCGGCCATGCCCTCGCGCTGATCGGCGGTCGAGAACAGCTCGCCGAAGGCGCGCTGCTCCAGCGCGCAGGCGGCCTCCAGCGGCAGATCGGCGCCCTCGAGGATGACGCGCTTGGCCTCGGCGATGGCGATGGGGCCGTTGGCCGCGATCTTGGCCGCGGTGGCGCGCGCCGCCGGCAGCAGCTCGGCCTGCTCGACCACGCGATCGACGAGGCCGATGCGCAGCGCCTCCTCGGCGTTGATGGTGTCGCCGGTGTACACCAGCTCGCGGGCCTTGCCGATGCCGACCCGGCGCGCCAGGCGCTGGGTGCCGCCGAAACCGGGGATGACGCCCAGCTTGACCTCGGGCTGACCGAACTTTGCCGCCTTGCTGGCGTAGATGAAGTCGCACGCCAGCGCCAGCTCGCAGCCGCCGCCCAGCGCGAAGCCGTGCACCGCCGCGATCCACGGCCGCGTCGACATCTCGAGCGCGCTGCCCAGCGCGGCGCCGGTCTCGGCGAAGGCGCGCGCCTCGCGCGGCGGCATGGCCTGCATCTCGGCGATGTCGGCCCCGGCCGCGAAGGCCCGGTCCCCCGCACCGGTCAGGACCAGGGCGGAGAGGCCCGCCCCCGCCTGCTCGGTGAGCAGGAGGTCCAGCTCGGAGAGGAGCTGGCTGTTCAGCGCGTTGAGGGCCTTGGGACGATCGATGGTGACCAGGGCGATGGCACCGTCGATCTCGATCTTCACCAGCGGTTGGGTCTCGCTCATGAGTTTGGATAGAAGTAGAAGCCGCGCCCACTCTTGCGCCCCAGCCAGCCGGCCGCCACGTACTGGCGCAGCAGCGGACTCGGACGGTACTTGTCGTCACCGAACTCGCGCATCAGGACCTCCGCGATCGACAGGCAGGTGTCGAGGCCGACGAGATCCGCCAGCGCCAGCGGCCCCATCGGGTGGTTGAGGCCGAGCTGCACGCCCTTGTCGATGTCCTCGGGCGTGGCCAGCCCCTGATCGAGGGCGAAACAGGCCTCGTTGAGCAGCGGGATGAGCACCCGGTTGACGATGAAGCCGGGCACGTCCTTGGAGGTCACGGTGGTCTTGCCCAGGCGCTCGGCCAGGGCGATGGTGGCCTCGTAGGTGGGCTGATCGGTCTGCAGCGCGCGGATGACCTCGACCAGCTTCATCAGCGGCGGCGGGTTCATGAAGTGCATCCCGATGACCTTCTCGGGGCGCCGCGTGGAGGCCGCGATCTTGGTGATCGAGATCGACGACGTGTTGGTGGCCAGGATGGTCTCGGGCCCGCAGATCTTGTCGAGCTCGGCGAAGATCGACAGCTTGAGGTCGAGGTTCTCGGGCGCCGCCTCGATGACCAGGTCGGCGGCCTTGAGATCCGCGCGCGACCCGGTCGGCTTGATGGCGTTCAGGATGCCGGTGCGGTCGCCGGCGTGCATCTTGCCCTTGGCGACGACCTTGGCCAGCACCTCGCCGATGCGATCGCGCGCGCGCACCGCAAGCTCGGGCGACGAGTCGACCAGGATGACGTCGAGCCCGCACTGGGCCGCCACCTGGGCGATCCCCGCCCCCATCTGACCGGCGCCCACCACGCCGATCGTCTTGATCGCGTTCGCGTCCATCTCGGCTACCTCACTTGGCTTCGGAAAGACCTGCGCCTGAAATCTTGCTAGACCCGCTCGAACAGCGCTGCGATGCCCTCACCCCCGCCGATGCACAGCGAGGCCACGCCGCGCTTCAGCCCGCGCGCCTCCAGGGCGTGCAGCAGGGTCACGACCACGCGCGCCCCCGAGGCCCCGATGGGATGGCCCAGCGCGACCGCGCCACCATTGACGTTGACCTTGGCGGGGTCGAGCCCGAGCAGCTTGTTGTTGGCCAGCGAGACCACGGCGAAGGCCTCGTTGATCTCCCACAGATCGACGTCGTCCTTGTTGACGCCCGTCTTCTTGTAGAGAGTTTCGATGGCCCCGGCGGGCGCGGTGGTGAACCACTCGGGCGCCTGGGCGTGCCCGGCGCCGCCACGGAAGCGCGCCATGACCTTCAGGTTGTGCTTGGCGGCGACGTCGGCGCCGCACAGCACGAGGGCGGCGGCGCCGTCGTTGAGCGACGAGGCGTTGCCCGCGGTCACGGTGCCGTCCTTGTCGAAGGCGGGGCGCAGGCCGGCGAGCTTCTCGATGTCGCCGCGGCCGGGCTCCTCGTCGCTGGCGATGACCTTGGCGGCGCCCTTCTTCTGGGCGATCTCGACCGGGGCGATCTCCTTCTTGAACGCGCCTGACTGGATGGCGGCCAGCGCGCGCTTGTAGCTCTCGGCGGCGAAGGCGTCCTGGGCGGCGCGATCGATCTTGTGCTCGCGCGCGCACAGCTCGGCGCAGGTGCCCATGTGGACGTTGCCGTAGACGTCCCACAGGCCGTCGTTGATCATCGAGTCGATGACCTGCTGATGGCCCATGCGATAGCCGTCACGCGCCTTGGGCAGCAGATACGGCGCGTTGGACATCGACTCCATGCCGCCCGCGACGACCACGTCGGCGTCACCGGCCTGGATGGCCTGGGCGGCGTTGAGGATGGCCTTGAGGCCCGAGCCGCACACCTTGTTGAGCGTGGTGGCGCCGACCGACTTGGGGATGCTGGCGCCCAGGCTGGCCTGACGCGCGGGCGCCTGGCCGGTGCCGGCGGGCAGCACGCAGCCCATGATGACCTCGGACACGGCGTCGCCCGGCAGGCCGGCGCGCTCGAGCGCGGCCTTGATGGCGATCGACCCCAGCTTGGTGGCCGGGACGGCGCCGAGCTCGCCCTGGAAGCTGCCGATCGGCGTGCGCGCGGCCGAGACGATGACGACTTCCCGCATGGGGCTGGCTCCTGATAGGATTGAAGACCTCGCGGGTCTTATCCCACCAAACCGCGGGGTGTCAAGCTTGGCCGGCGCGGGTCCGGTCGCCGAAAATGACTATTTCTTCGACCATTTAATGCAACTCATGCGGACTCGAGACGGGGTGTGGATGGCGCGCGCGCGGGGGGCCGTGGCGGGCCTGGTGATGGCCTCCTGGGCGGCCGGGTGCGGCGGCGGCGGCGACGACGGCCTCGGGGTCAGCTTCGACGTCCATGTGCCGCCCGCGCCGCTGTCGGCCGAGCAGGCGCCGGCGGGTGACCGCTGCCCCAAGGGTCAGGGCGATCTCAAGCTCAAGCGCAGCGACATCATCGAGCTGCGCGTCACCTTCACCGACGCCCGCACCGGCCAGTTCGTGTGCGACTCGGTGCTGTCGACGGCCACCGGCGAGCGCCGCAAGCTGGCCGTGCCGCGCTTCGCCAGCGCCGTGAATCTGCTGGTGGAAGGCTACAGCGGCGTCGGCGCCAGCAAGGTCCTGGTGGCCTCGGGGCAGAGCTTCGACGTGCTGGTCGGCAACGGTGTGGTGCGCCCGTTCCCGGATGGCGGCCCGGGGCCGATCGATGCGGCGATGATGCTGGATTCGTCGCTGGTCGACGCCGGTGATGGTGGCAGCGCGGACGCCGGGGACGGCGGGCCAATGCTGCTGCCGGATGCCTCGCTGGTGGATGCCTCGGTCAATGATGGCGGCGTGTTCGGGCAGGGCGTGCCGAAGGTGCTGCTGGCGCCCTCGCGCGAGTTCGCGTGCACGGCCGACACCCAGGCGGTGGCGCGTGGCTTCCACAGCGCGACCGTGCTGCCCAACGGGCAGGTCCTGCTGGCGGGCGGGCTGGTCGCGGACCGGCTGGCGTCGCCGCCGCGGACGACCTTCGACCTGGCCGGGCGCGCCTTCCTGGCCACCGAGGCGGTCGAGGTCTACGACCCCGGCAGCGGGCGCTTCACCCTGCTGACCAGCACCGGGTCGGCCGCCAAGCCGCGCGCGCTGCACCAGGCCGTGCTGCTGAACTCGCCGCCGGGCGGCCCCTATCGGGTGCTGCTGGTGGGCGGCGTCGGGCCGGCCATGGGCATGTCGCCCGACAGCACCTCGGTCATGATCAACTCGCTGGGCCTGGAGCGCATGCGCCTGGTGCCCGGGCCGGGCGCCGCGCCAGTCAGCGCCGAGATCCTGGAGTACACGCCGGCAGCGCCGGGTGGCACGCCGACGCTGATGCGCATCGCGGTCGACGACGCCAAGCTGGTGCAGCGCATGCTGGCCACGGCGTCGCCCAACCCGCCGCCCGCCGAGCTGGCGTCGGAGCTGATCTTCCCGGGGCGCAACGTGCCGCTGCTGTCGGTCGGTGGCGTGTCGGAGTGGGAGGGCGCGGGCCGCCCGGCGCCGGTGCCGACCGCAAACTTCGAGGTCCTGAACCCGCAGAACGGTGAGGCCCTGGGCAAGGTCAACCTGGTGGTGCCGCGCATCGGCGCCCAGGTGGTGCCGCTGTCCGACAGCCGCGCCATCGTGTGGGGCGGCAATCTCCTGTCGCCGAACGGCATGGAGGCCGGTGAGGTCGCGACCTCGCTGGAGGGCCTGCTGACCGCGCCGGTGCCGCGCTCGATGACGGTGATGGGCACGCCGGCGCCGGTGCCCACGGTGTTCGGCACCGCGACCGCGCTGGACGAGGACGAGCTGCTGGTGGTCGGCGGCTTCCAGATCGCGGGCGGCTTCGCGACCAATCCGGCGCCCTCGCGGCCGATGCAGATCGTCAAGGTCAACCCGACCAGCGTCAGCACCAGTGACATCCCGGCGCCCGACTTCAAGCCGGTGGGCTGGCACGAGGCCACCCGCGTGGTCACCGGCGAGGTGCTGATCAGCGGTGGCAGCCCGGGGTTCATCGCCGGCACGCTGAACGACTGCCCGACCGGCCTCGATGGGCTGCTGTGCTCGATGGATCGCGCCTACACCTTCATGCGCGACTCGGGCGGCATCACGGTGACCACGCTGCCGGTGACGCTGCTGGTGTCGCGGTTCGGCCATCGCGCGGTGACCTTGAAGGACGGCACCGTGCTGCTGACGGGTGGCCTGCACTACGAGAAGCCTGCGGCGGGGACGCCGACGCTGAGCGTGGTGTCGAGCGCCGAGCTGTGGAACCCGCGCAACAAGAACAGCGACGCGGCGAAGAGCGGGCTGCCGATTGGCGCGACGCGGATGCCGGGGGATGTGGCGCGGTTCGCGGATGGCAGCGCGGTAAGGGAGTGCGTGCAGCGGTAGGGACGGACGGAACGGACGGAAGAACAGAAGAACAGGCGACAGGCAACAGGCGACAGGCAACAGGGGACGGGACGGGGAACGGAGGACGGGGGCGGGTCAGGGCGTCGGGGGGAGCTCGTCGAGGGAGCTGACGTCGAGGAGGACGTCGTCGCCTTCGTGGACCTCGAGTTCGCGCTCTGTGGAGGGGGCGGCCTGGGCGTATTCGAGGCGGACCTGGAAGCGGTAGCGGCCGGCGGCCATGCGCAGCTTGGTGGTCTCGAGGGCGGGCGCGGGGTGCGCGGCGCTGTAGCGCCAGACCTTGCGCTGCACCAGGGCGTCGTCGCGGACGCGGAAGACCTCGAGCGTGGCGGCCTCGAGGTCGGCGGCGGCGCGGCCGTAGCGGACGCCGACCGAGAAGCTGACCGGGCGCTTGCGAAACAGCTGCAGCCCGACCAGCACCAGGCCGCCGACCAGCAGGATGGCGGCGGCGAACTTGAGCTTGCGACGGGTGATGCTGAGGGCCACGCGGGCACCATAGCCGAACCGGTGCCGAAAAGACGACTGGCCCGGGGGAGGGCCGGGCCAGTCGCTGTGTCGCCTGGTGCTGGACTACTCGGCGACCCAGCCGGGCGGCGGCTTCGCGAACGGCTCGGCGGACTCGCGCAGATCGAGGTCATCCTGGTCGTACTGCGGCGCCTGGTACTCGGCGAACAGCGCGACCGCGATGACACCGACGTTGCGCGCCTCGCCGGTGCGGCCGGCGTACGAGCTGGCCACGCTGCCGAAGCGGAACGCGGCGACCTCGCTGAAGCTGGTGCGGAAGCCCTCGATCATCAGAGTCGCGTAGCCGTCGAGGACATAGCCGCGCTTGCCCAGCTCGGCGCGCTTGCCGTCGAGCACGTCGAGGCCGTCGACGCTGGCGACGATCTCGTAGCGCTGCCCGCTGCGGTTGGTCACGCGCACCGCGTAGCGCTGGTTGTTCTCGCCGACCACCTGCATGTGGCCGCCGATGAAGTAGGCCGCCAGCGGCTGGCCGTACTCGTTGACCACCGAGACGTCGACCCCGGTGGCGACCAGCGTCGGCGCCGGCTGCGGCCGCGCGCCGCGCCCGAGCAGCCGATCGATCATGGCGCGAGTGCCGGCGGCGTCGTTGTAGCGCGCGTCGAGCACCGCGAAGGGCTGGTCGCTGGCGCGCTGGAAGCTGACCTGGCGCACCTCGCTGCGGCGCGACTCGCCGAACACGGTGCCCAGGCCGGGGCGCTCGCGCCGCGCGGGCTCGGGCGCCGGGGTGCTGCGGGTGGCCGGGCCGGCGCAGCAGCCGTCGCTGCTGGTCGGCGGCGCCTCGCTGGCCTCGTCGGAGCCCGAGTCGTCCTCGGGCTGTGACGCGGTGCTCCTGGGAGCCCCTGCGCTGGCGGTGGCCTCACCATAGTTGCCGCCGCCATAGCCAGTTGTCGGATAGTTCGGCGCCGGTGCCCGACCGCCGGTGCAGCCCGCCAGCGCGACCAGGGCCGCGAGCGCCCCCACTCCACCCATGCGCTTCAGCATCTTCATGGCCCTTGAACGCGGCCCGAGCGGCGGACTTTCACCCCGCCGAGCCGGGTTTGCCAGGTGGAAGCTTTCTCGGCCGAGGACGTAACCGCCGCCGCGTCAGGGCGCACATACCTGGCGTCGCCTATACTGACGACCATCGAAGGAGCCTCCATGTCCCTGCATCGATCCTTCGCGCGCGCCGGGCAGCACACGCTGCTCGGCCTCGGCATGACCGCCCTGGTCGGCGCCGGCCTGGTCGCCTCCGGCGCCGGCGCGGCCGGCTGCGGCGGCAGCGCGCGCCACGACGACGCGGCCACCATGGCCAGCACCGCCGCCGGCACCGCCGACGCCCTGGCCGCCTACCAGCAGCGACGCGCCAGCGGCGCCGCTCCCGACGCCGCCGCGGCCCGCCGCCTCGCCATCGGCGTCATCAAGCGAGGCCTCGACGACGCCGCGCCCGCGGTGCGCGTCGCCGCCGCGCGCGCCGCCGCGATGGCCAAGCTCGATGGCAGCCTGCGCGCCCACGCCGGCGACGCCGACGCCCGGGTGCGCGCGAGCCTCGCAGGCGCGCTGGGGGACGGGAAGACGC